>CBDFMC010000020.1:0-285067 GCA_965249435.1 Lacipirellulaceae bacterium
GCGTTACCTTCTTGGCCCAAATCATCCGAAAAGCCGTTTCCCAATAAACCTTTGAGGCAAGCTACCGCTACTCCTTTAAGGAGTAGCGGAGCTGCCCAAAGCCGTGTCTGACTATCAATTGCCAGTGGCGACCAAGCCCCTCGCAATTGACCATCTGTACGGTCTAACCAAAGACCATAGGCTAAGGAAGTAGCGAGCTACTTCCTATATAAACCTCGACACTGATTGGAGACCGGTTACCCGGTCAGCGCTTTCGTCGTGGCATCACGTACTGGTTACCAGCCAGTACACCAACGAGTCGCAACGTCCGAGATGAAATTGGACATTGTCTTACGACTGCCTTGCCGTGCAGATTGGATCTCATCCCAACCTGTCTGAGCCTTCGCCCAGAACATCGCTCCGCTCCTGGAATTATCCAAGGGCGGACTTCTACCGGCCATTGCCTTGCTGGAATAGCAAAACAAGGCTCTCGCGCCACACTCCCCCACTACGGAATTTCAAACACCTATTCGACGCCTAAGAAGTTGCTGACAACGCTACTTCTTAGAAATAGGCACCGGGAAGCCACCCCCGGAATCCATAGTGGTTCCCTCTTTAGTGACAAACATCAAGATCAGATTCACGTTGCTAAGAGGCTAAAGCCTCGGCTCTTTGCCAGTACGTGCCCACCGCCAGGTGAGCCGCAGTTTCCTCTATTTAGCTACTAATAATTTCAGCTATTTAGTTCCCGTTGATAATACTCCCTTTCCGACCGACTTTGGGAACGGCGCGGGGCGACGAGCGGGCGAGGGAGTTGGCTTGTTCGGTTTTCTGTGGTGGGTCGGCGTTGTTGCGCCGCAGCGCGCGTACCTCGCCTTACGTTTACGAGTTGTTTTCGGTTTTTGCGTCCGTTCCGCGTCAGCCTCCTGAGGTTTTTGCCAGGATCGTTAAGTTGTGACAGAACACGGCGCTGCCAACGGCGGACGTGAAATTCTTAAAGCCGCGAAAACAACAGCGAGCCAGGCGAAATGCTCGCTTTAAGCACGAGATCGTGCCTTCGATTCCGGCGCGCCACTGCTGCCAAATGCCCATCATCGTGTCGCCGAAATCTCGCGTCCGCCGAGGCACGCCCAGGTAGTCGACCTGTTCTTCCAATTCCTCGTAGGTGTCCTCGTCCGGACAGAAGCCCATGTCCGCGGCGACCGTTTTGGGCCGGCTACCGTACTTCTCTTCGTGTCGTTCGAGTACCGTCTCCAGGAGTTCGCTGTCGCTTACATTCTTCTCCAACACAACGTAATCGGTAATGAACTTCTCCTTCGACTGTGTGAGCAGCACCTTGTGACCGAATTCGACTGGCTTGCCACGCCGTCCACGCATGATCAACTCCGCATGAGATTCAAAAATGCTGAACACTTTGTCGGCATTTGGAACCTGCTCTCGATCGAACGCGCGGCGCCGAGCCACTTCGGCGACCTGCCGCATCACCGGCAAACGGTTCGCCAGCGACTGGGCAATCGTCGCCAACTCGACACACGTCGAACGTTCGGCCCAAGCGACGAATTGTTCCGCTTTTTCCAGAGCTTCCTCGACCCGGACGATCAGCGTCTTCATATTCTGGCGGACCTGGCGGAGACGCTTTTTGTTCGTGCTATTCGAGTAACGCGTGACGAAAAGATGCAGATTTTTGATCTTCTTCGCGTGAAATCGCCAAGGACAACGGAGTGGGTCGAGTTCTCGACCAGTCGACATTTCTCGGGCAGCCACGCGATAGACGTCCCACAGCAGGCTGGAGTCGGTCGGCCAGTGAATATTGCATTCGGTGACGGTCGTGTCGGTTCGCACATGTTCCAGGGAGACCGTTTCTTCGGCGACGACGCCGAGGGCCAATAGGTGATTGATCCGTTCCCAAGTCTCGGGCTGAATCGCGCGAAATGCCTTGTTCAGCAGCGTGAAGTCGATGGTCGGCTTTTTCAGCAGGCGGCAAAACCGCTGCAAGGTTTCGCTTTCGGCAATCCGGATCGACGCTTCCCGATAGTCGAGTCCTTCCCGTTGCAAGACGAGGATCGCGCGAAACAGGTTTTCGCTGGTGAAGATCGGCTTTCGGCCGCGTGCCGACGTCGTCTGGCTGAGCTGTTCGAGGTCGCGATGGACCACATCGAGAATCGCGGGCCGGCTGTCCAGCAACTGGCCGAGCGTTTTGTACTCGTCACGATAATCCCGTACCGTTTGGTTGTCGGCCTTCTCGTTGGCCCATCCAAAATCGAGAATCGCTTCAGCTTTCAAACGCATCGCCCGCTTCTCCTTGGGTAAAATGGCTCTTTGATTCGTTCTGTTTTCAATAGGATAACGATGCGTCTTTTTCTTGCTACACCAAAACCGGCCCGCCAGACGAATTTCACAATATTCTGATTTGGGAAACAGGAACTATTTAGAGATTTCCCCCTACGAACGTACAAGATCGGGGTAACCTCCAGCAAGAGTTTTCGCGATTTGGCACCGTCTCTCTGATCTCTAACGAGCAAGCCCTTAAAAGGCCTTTCATGGTTGAGCTATTCCTCACCACATTTCTGCGGAAGTCGAAGCTTATCATCGCTCCGATACCATGTGTCACCACATGGCAAGTCCCCACGCTCGCTGCGTTCGATAGCAATTCCTTTGCTACCATGAGAGCCTTCGCTCCCAACACCGTCCTGTATAAACAGAATTCACGTCCCACATGCAGGATTAGGTCAAATACCCGGAGTGCCATCCTTTGCACCCACTCACCTGCTTTGCTTGTCACGGCCTTCAATCGATGAAACCAAAAGAAGGTTTTTCAGAGTCGCCCAGGTTCTACTGGAACGTATCGAGTCGAATCGATGGATTACTCTCAAGCCTTGCTACTGGAATACAAAACCAGTTAGCAAATATGAGGATTACTCACCGAAGCACCTCGTTGAAACTGAACGAGCACCTCTCGATGCAATTCAGCTCGACCGGATCATCAACTTACGGGAAGCTACCCCCGTCCCTTAGCACAGTTGGTAAGACGTGTTTACCGGGCGTTAACGCCGACTCCAAACAGTGTCAGTACGACGTGACTGACCTCGTTGTTATGACCCGAAAAACTTTTATGTCTCAAATTACGTCACGCGTTCGGAGCAAGAGCACATAACATGGAAATTTTGAAGGCTCTGGGTCGCGCTACTTCTACCCTGACACCACCCTCAATACCTTAAGAAGTAGCGCGCCCTACCCTTTTGTTGTTTAGAAAAATTGGGAGAAGGCAACATGAGCAAGAACAAGAAGAGTGCTAATAAAAAGGACATTGATCTCTGTCACCGAATCTGGGAGGGCTCCGTGGGCATTTGCATCCAGCCGCAGAAAAAACACAGCGGCAGCTACTTTTGGAAGTACGCACTAACTCGCTGCTATAAAAACAGGCAAACGGGAGAGTGGAACTACGACCAATACTTCTCACGCAACAATGACGAAGCTCTTGCAGTGGTTCTCTCCATGGGGATGCAATTCATGGACGAGATCGATCCCGGCCGCTATGTCGAGGATATTTATAACCAGTACATTGAGGGAAGTGTTGAAGAGGAGCTCAAACAAGCCGCATAGCTACCCGGCCGGGATATCCTCCCGGTCCTCAAGTGTCCGCGACTCCCTCGCAGAGACTTGAGGACCGGTGGTGCTTTCTCGATGGTCTTTTCTTGAGGTTCATCTTCCGCTTGCTCCCAAGTGTGAGCGGGTTATTGGCGCCGAAGGTTATCAGAATGTATCACCACCTCAATTTTTTGCATCTATGGAGGAATACTAATGCCAGCAGTAGAACAAACAAAAACACAAGAGCAAGACCAGGGACAAGCGGAGTGGAAAGACAACCCGAGTCTTCCCCAGGTCAATCGCCAGTCCGAAAAGAGCCGTAGTCAACAGGATGCGAATTCTGCGGAACCGGCCAACCCAAAAGAGGAGGCCCTGGAAATTGCCAATCGCTGCCTCAGTGATCTCAACGAGGCTCTTTCGGAAGGAAAAAGCGAGAAGCTCCAAGATTATCTTGCGTTCATGGCTAAGTTTCATAACTACAGCATGAACAATTCCATGCTGATTTCCGCTCAATGTCCCCATGTAAGTTAGCGCTCTGTGAACTCCGTCATGCCAGGAGCGTAATTCAGATCTTGACAAGCCGACGTCGTGAAGCACGCCTCTGGCGGCGGCGCTGGTTGGCCTGATCAAGTTCGCGCTGGCGATCTTCGCTGCGATGCTCAGGGTGTGCCTTGAGCCATCGGTCAGGTAGCAGCTCGGAGAGCTGTTCACGCTGGTCCCTTGAAAGCGATTCGAACGGGGTTTGGGCGTCGCCCACCCGCAAGTACTCGGGAACGATCTGAGGAAGCCGGACGAGAACATCGTTGAGATACGGGGGTGACGTGGACATGATTAGAACGAGCACTCTGGATAAGCGTGTACCAGACGCATGCCGCGCGACCACCCGCATCGCTCCCAAAAAATTGGTAATTTTTTCTTCCAATAACCGAGGGGCGAATGACTCTTTCTGCCATGTTGTTATCGATCGCATAGCGCCCGTCGGTTGCAAATCGCGTCATCGCGTTCCAACGATTGAGCAGGTAGCCGATCGCTTCGGCCAACTTGGTCGAAGGCCGTACCGTCGGCTGCACTTCGGTGAGACGATCGTGCAGAAGGGCAAGAATGGGAACCGACTCGCGCATGCGCACTTGTCGTCGCGTTTCCACATCGGCATCGGCCAGGCGATCCTCGATGTCGTACAGTTGCCAGATCCAAGCGAGCGCCTCGTGCGCAAGTGGCTGCGTTGAGACGGCGCACGCTTCGTCGAACTTCCGCCGCGCATGGGCCCAACAACCCAGATCCAGAAGTCGGCCATCCGATTCCTTGACTAGGGACGTGTAGACACTGTAACCGTCGGTTAATAATCCGCCTTGAAAATCATCAAGTATTTCCCGCGGACCTGCGCGGGATCGATCAAGTCGATAGTCAAATAGTTGGTACGGATGCTGGTCATCGCCAACGTAGGCCCAGAGATAAACCAGCTTGGTCGCCCCAGCCCCGGGACGCAGGACACGGGCCGTGGTCTCGTCGGCCCGTACATAAAAACTATCCAGTACTTGGGTGCGAATCAGATCCCACACCGGCAGCAGACGCTCGCCTGTTCGCACCACGGCGTTGCTCAACACGCTGCGGTTGAACCACATCGTGGTGGTGGAACGAAGCTCTTCCTGGAGACGATACAGGGGCAGGTGACGCTCGAACTTGGCGTGTGCCAGCCAGGCTAACGTGCTGGCCCCAAATATCCCTTTTTCGTTGATATTGGGTGGCTTTTCGCTGGTGACGATCTGCTGGCCATCCCGGCTAACAGGGCAACCGTAGGTAAACCGAACGTGCTCGGCGATGTAGGCGCTAGACTCAACATATTCTAGTTGCCGTGAGATCTGCTCGGAGATCACCGTCCGCTTGCCGCCACATCCACAAGGACAATCGAGTTCTTCCGGCGGCAGTGGGTGTTCAAAACGCTGGACCGGCAAGCACTCGGGGAATTCAAAACGTTTGCGCTTCTTACGGCGTTTCTTGCGTTTCGAAGACGATTCATCGTCTGGCTCTTCTTCGTCGGTCGCCTCGTCATCCTCGCTAATCTCGTTGCCCTCGATCGACTCGGGATCAAAAAGAAGCTTTTGATCGGGAGAAGGGATAAACCGTTCACGCCGTGGAGAAAAGAGTGCCTTACGGAGTAAGGTGATTTGCTCTTGCATCACCTCGATGTGATTCTGCAACGATTCAAGAGTTGCCTGTTGCTCGCTATTAACCCTTTTGAGATGTGCGATCTCGGCGCGCTGCACTTCGATCTCTTTTCGGAGTTTGTCGGATTCCATCGACAACGTTTCGGTCCTTGAAGGTGCGTCACGAAATGGCAAATGATCACACACCGTTGGTGTAGAACACACATGTTTATTTATCGACAATTCACGTTGCGCGTCAAGGTGGTTTCCAAGGCGATTGAGTAATTTGTTTTGCCTGCTCACGACGCCACCACTTGCGACGTTTGACACTCGATAGCTCGATGCCTTCCAGCAACAATCGCAGGTCGTCCACATGCAGTGTCAAGTAATCACCGGGGGATGCAATCGCCCCTCCATGGTCGGCGCCACGTAGTGTCTCGGACGTTCCTCGTTCAAGATGCTTGTAGAGGATGATCGTGCCGTCACCCGTGAAATAGAGTACCTTCAACCGGTTGCGGCGTCGGTTGAAAAACAAGAAAAGATCTCCGTCTTCAATCTGTTTGCCAAGCTCCTTTTCGACGATACCGATTAATCCACAAAAACTTTTACGCATGTCCGTGGGAGCCAACGCGGCGAAGACTTTTATTTGGGATGGCACAATCAACATGACGCCACCTCACGCAACGCCTGCAATACGTCCTTCACTGTCTCACAATCGGTGCCGTGAGGCACATCCACAAAGACTCCCTGCTGCGGCAAGTGAATACGCAGCGTGGACGCAGGTGTCGTCCCCTCGATCCGCACAGGCACCAGTTGGGTGCCCTGGACGGCGTTACGACTGGTTTTAAGAGACTTGGTCGAACGGCTCCCCTGCTCTGGGGAGGCTTGCTGCTCACGGAACTTACGCTGCCAGGCATAATAGCTGGTTTGTGTAATCGAGTTCTGGTGGCAAAACGCCGCGATGCTCAAGCCGCTTGAGGACTGCTGTTTCAGTAGGCCACGCCAGTGGGACTCTTGGGATTTGTTTCGATTGGACATTGTGCTCGTTCCTGGAATAAAGGGAATGGTTCACCTCTATTAGGATAGCGCGCAATTTTGGGACGCTGTTCACAGAACGCTTACCCATGTAACGCATGTTGCCGGATACGACAAGTGGAAGGAGCTCGGCCGTCAGGTACGAAAAGGTGAAAAAGGTATCGGGATTTTCTCACCCATTCTCGCTAAGCAGACAGTTGAAACAGTAAACGACCAAGGCGAAAAGGAAGAGCGCGAAGTAAAGAAACTTCGTGGATTTCGCATCAGCAAAGTCTTCGATGTCTCTCAAACTGACGGCGACGCCCTTCCTGAAACGGCCAAAATAATAGGCGACCCAGGAGAGAGCCTTTCGCGTCTGGAAGAACTCATTGCTGAAAACGCCATTGAACTTGAATATGACTATCCAGCACAAGGGGCTCTCGGCATGTCAGCGGGCGGTCGCATTACCGTAAGACCGGACCTTGAAGCGCCTGAGAAATTTGCTGTCCTAGCCCACGAGCTGGCCCATGAGCTGTTGCACAGAGGAGATCGCCGCAAAGATACGTCAGTGAAGGTTCGAGAAACCGAGGCTGAGGCAGTCGCCTTTGTCGTCACTAAAGCGATGGGCCTTGAATCGGAGACCCGAAGCAGCGACTACATTGCTCTTTACCGAGGCGATACCGATGTCCTGAAAGAATCCCTGCAGTTCATCCAAAGGACCGCCTCAAAGATCATCTGGGGACTGAAAAAAGATAGAGCAGTAGCTGAGGCGTGACCTACGTCCTCAACCTGAGTGCAACTCGCTACTCGATCTTTTTCCTCTCCGGCTCCCAAGGGAGCCGGAGTCCCTTACGTCACAACGTGATCCGGACAGAATCTGGCGTGAAACTCCCCGATCGCATCACCTATATTCCTCGATAATCCTAAATAAGAGTTATTAGTAAGAGTTTCTTTCTTTTCGTTCGGCTCTTTGGGAGCCACTGTTCTTGTATTCGGCTGGCGGGCACTTGGGGCACACGATCTTGACTGTTCTGGTTTATGGAAGCTTAGCGATACTTTCAAGCCATCCACAAACAAACTCCCAAACCGTTTAATTTCCTGCATCGGACGCCACACTAGGGCAATCAGCTTTATGTCTCGCAGAATTCGCAGTGCCTTAACTATCACATCCTTGCAGAGACCTGTCGCCTCTTCAATACTCCGAATGCTAAGCCTGCCATATCGCTCTCCACGCACCAAGCTCTTTCTTCTTGATCGTTGCGGCATCCGCTGAGTGTAGTAAAACAATCCGACCACCATCGCAGATACCTCCAAAAAGCCAGCAGCGGCTGCTCTGAGGAACTTTCTTGGCAACTTGACGCCGTACCCCCCTTTCTGCTTATGGCTCACCACGGCCTTGCTGAGGCGCTGTTGAGCTTTTTCTTGCTGACCAACTGTCATGCGTTTTTTTTGTTTGCGATGCTCATTCAGAATAACATCGATTGGCACCCGCAAGCCTGTCTGTTCGTGTTCTAGCTTTGCGAAAAATAAACGCAGTTCGTTTTTGGCTATCTGTCCAGATTTCCTTGCTTCGATTACAGCACACACTTCCTCAGTTCGGCAGTACCCGCCGAAGAATTCTCGGTAGCTTCGCATATGTCTCCCTTATTCGTTTGATTGGGAATGAGCGCGCAAGAATTTCGTGCTGCCAGTGCAGTTTGTCAATTGACGAATTGGCAAGAGTTTGAATAGACTCGAACTGTTCACATTCTGTCTGTTCTATAACTCTGCCACGACGTCACCCCCTCTACGTCTGGCGGTTTTTATTGCCTGGAATCTCTGGCTAAACGTTACGCACACTCTCCCCTTGTTCAAAACGCACAAAATGATAGTCCCTGATCGAAAAGGGCAGATACATTCTCATCGATGCAATGTAAGGATAACTTCAAGAACCGACAGAACGAACTCCACCGGTTGGCGTTCTAATCGTTGACACAGTTGAACAGGCAAAGCTAGACTCGCTTTGTAAGTTCAAAAGCAGTTCGTAACTATTTGAACACTCGGGTTTTGGCGGCCCTGCAACGGCCGCTAAACTCCTTTTCTAGAAGCTTTCTATCCCTACATACCTTCCTCCTTCACAATCGGGTGGACTTAAGCCCACAGAGTTGCGGACTCAAACAATACGATGCAATGTGAAGGGCTGACAATACGAAAAGTTTTTTCAAATGATTAGGGTGTAACCGGCGCTCCTCGCCTAATCTAGGAAAGCCAGGAAAGGCTGGCAGTCCACTTTGCATGTTGTAAGGCCCAGAAACACTATAATAACCGTGCTTTCATGAATACATCCAGTGGCAAACAAAACACTCAATTCATGAACTGAAAAGTTGAGGCGACGTTCTGTAAAAACATGCCCTTTCAGTTAGCCACCACGAAAATAAACCCCTTGAATACGAGTGTTTTTGGATGAGCGGAAGACCGGTTACACCCAAATGATTAGAAAAAGTCTAGTCATTTCTTTATGCCAAACGTATATCGTTACGGACCGCATCCTGAACCAACCGATGAACAAGTCGGTGAACGAGACTTGCTTATCTCTGATTTGCGATAGCCCACCACCTTCGGCCCTCAGGCTTGTTCGATAGGGTGCGTTTCTACCGTCGGTCGTGCATGCAAACGGCAGTCAATGGTTTGTCGTTCGTGACCAAGGACGGTTCGACCTTGGGCATTTAGTGAGAATCGCAACCGGCGTGAGAATCGAGCGTCTCGCGTACTCAATTTGATGACACAGATCGGCAACCAAGGGCCGGCTTAATCGCCTTCGGTCGATGTGTTCGATTGTATTCTCGCTACTCTTTCCGATGTGGCCTGATGTTTGTGATCACTGGATTTTGAATCCGATTTCAAGTTATTGGGAGCACATTGGGAAAGTGCCCTGTTTGCGTTGGAAGTCGTTGCTCTCGCATAAGATAGGCTCAATTAATGTAGAGACTGCATTGTAGTCTTGTTGGGCTTACAGGGGCAATACTGCCCCCAATTTGCTCCCCATTATCGATTACACAATTGTCATCCTGTAGAACCAGCCGTCAAATTGAATTTTTGAAGGCCTAGAACGAAATGCTCCGTCGACGAGTTCCCAAGAAACGAATCTTTCTCAAGCAGGACGAGCGAGAGCGGTTGCTCAAGTTGGGCGCTGCTATTGGTCCTGGCGTCTCCAAGCTCATTAGCTCATTACGATAGTCCGTCGGCGAACCTACCAACGCTGGGTCCACGAAAAGAACTGCGGCAAAACTCCCAAGAAAACGGGCAGACCTCTCACGCTGGAGTCGATCGGGGAGATTATCATCCGTCTGGCACGTTTAACAGGCTGGGGCTACCGTTGTATCCTTGGAGAACTGAAAAAGATCCGCATTCACTCTGGTTCCCACTCGACGGTGAAGAACATCCTCCAGGAAGAGGGGATTAAGTCGAGCCCGAAACGTGGCCGCGGCTCTTGGGATGAGTTTCTCAGGCTGCATGTCGATACGCTGTGGCAAGCCGATTTCTTCAGCAAGATGACCTGGACGCCGAGTGGGTTGCGCCAAGCGTTTGTGTTGGTATTTATCCATGTCGGCACGAGAAAAGTCTTCTGCTCGCCCTGTAGTTTCAAACCGGACACCAGATGGATAGTTAGCCAAGCTCATGCGTTCATTGAACAAGCCCGCGAAGCAGACCTCAGAATGGAGTATCTCATTCGCGATCGCGATGGCATGTACGTCCAAGAATTCGACCAGGTGTTTAAGGACATCAGATGTCGAGTGAAGCAAACGGTACCGCAAGTGCCAAATCAAAATGCCTACGTTGAGAGGTGGATAAAATCCATGAAATTTGAGGCCCTCAACATTTTCTTGGTCTTCGGCAAGAAACACTTTGACACCATTGTCTCTTCCTATCAGGAATTCTACAACGAAGTTCGTCCTCACCAATCCTTGAATAATCGGCCACTCACTGGGAAGTGGCCCGATGAGGATCAGCCGCTCGCTGACGGCGAGCAGATCATCTGCCACGAATTGCTCGGTGGATTGCTGCGGCACTATGAGCAAGTTGCTGCCTGAGTAGCTTCTTTCTTGGAAATGCCGATGCAGACCACGGTTTGATCGCCGTTTGTCGCTGTGCGGTTGGCAGAATCTCGCCTGTTTTGGCTGATTGATGGCTACCATCGGGATCTCAATGCGACAATTTTTGAGACTGATGCTGTGCTATTACTCTTTCTATTCACGGCTTTTTCGCTGACGCGACTTTTTGCCCCGCACGCCAAGTGATACTTGCACTCCCATTTCGTGTGGTTTAGGCTTCTGTAATCTGACACTGAGGTCTCCTTTCTCGATGAGCATAGAGCGGTTTACGAGATGGGGGCCTGTTCATATTTACGAAACCATCAAATTCTGCCGGCCGCCAGGCAAAGGCGGCAGTTTTCTAGGGTTAATAATCAGACTGAAATCGGAAATGCAAGCAGGACTCTTAAAGCAGAATGTGAGGAGTAACATGCATTGGGGTACGTTTGCAGCAGTAACTTTTGAACAAGCTGATTGCGAACGAATTCTATCAGCATCTAAGGAAAACGTAGCGGTTATAGATTCATGTCCCTGCGCGTGGCATTCGTGGAGCTATCTGCATCTAACAATTGCCTACTTCGGCTGGATCAGTAATGAAGAGGCCATCGCAATCAACAATTCCATCACCTCGTTTCGCAAAGAAGCCACTTATCTTGAGCTGATGCTAACCGGAACACTTGACTATATTGGCTGGAAGGATGAGCCTGAATACCTTGCATTAGAGATTGCTCACGCCAATCGGCTGATTAGCCTTCGCAAAAGATTTCTATCAGAGCTACAACAAGCAGGGATCTTCGCCAAGCAGCAAAGTTTTCGACCGCACATTAGCGTAGCGAGAATCCGTTGGCGATTGACGAATAACCTGACACGGGTCAGCTGCTCTGGCAAAATTGCTCCGAAAGATTTGTTGCTCTTCGAAAGCACGCACTCAGCAAATGAGATAACAGTCCCCACAGTTATCTATGATACTGATAAAAGGACTTGATGCGATGACCACATCTTCATTAGTTATCGAAAAAGTTCGTAATTACTTCTTGAGCGGTATCGATCCCGTACGATTCCCTTTGTCACTTCGCCGGCAAACCTCAGTTGTGCTCTCTGGTTCATGTGGATGGGATATTCCAGAAGGCATGGATGAAATGGCTGACTGGGACATTCATGCGATCCTTAGCCCAACTGATTATGATATCTTCATTGAAGCCGCTAATGGGATTTCAACAATCGATGACAATGAACATGTTCCACGAGTATTTGTACAGGTCAGAAGCACTGATTGGTTGAAGACTCGACTTGGCGGAAATATCAGCGATTACTGGCCAATGTATTTATGGATATATACGAGATGCACTTACATTCAAGATTCTCTCGAAATCACTGAATTAGTGAATCAACGCTATGCTGTATTCACGCAAGAGTTGCCCGATCTGATTCGGGATTATTTCGTCCGGTTTTCTGTTCGAAGGCTAGACGCCAGCAGCAGTGCTAAACGAGATTTGATTACTGCAGCACGAATTAGTTGCGGTGAAATGGTAAAAGCCGCTCTTCAAACTTTCTCATTACTTAAATCCGAACCTTTTCCATACAACAAATGGCTCGCAAGGCATGTTGCTCGTTTTGGCTATCAAGGAGAGGCACTCTGTAAAATATGCGATAACTGCCTTGCGTCGCCAGACACAGTAGAACTGAACCGACAAGCTAAAGTACTTCGCGACTTCATTGAGGCAACGACAAAAGATGTCGTTGGCAATCAGCGATGGATCAGTCGATGGTGGGAGTTTAACGAGAACTAATGAGGGTGGGTGGATACCCCTTCATTTAATGGTTATTCAGGTATTTTAGTGGCTATTTTAAGTGGACAATTGTATCGGTGTAGACCTCTGCTCAGGCTCAACAGAGGGGCCGCCCCACCGCCATCACCCTCACATCAGCCCTCAACGGCGGGGCGAAGGGCTGATGTGAGGGCGACGGCGGAGGGGCTCAGTGGATCCTTATGATGAAATTTCAAATACCCCTGGAATACGTGTGTTTTCATATTAGCCACTAAAATCACTGAAGAACCCATTTAATAGTCCACTTCTACCTGCTTCTTATCTTTCGAAGTCATATGGCGATCACCATTGAAATTCTGAACTTGACGAAGCTGCCCATTTGATAATTCTTCTTCGATCACCGCGAGCTTGCATCTCTTGCAAATGAAGTTGTAATCAGTATCAGATTTGCTCAGCACTTGAGCCCGCGCCTCGGCAAACTTGTCGCTTTTCCATACTCCTTTTATTCCTTCGTCGAACACATTACCGAGTCTGACTTCCCGATACCAGTCTTGCGAGCACAGTACTACTTCTCCGTTTGCAAGAATACAGATTCGCTCAGCAGGCCGTCGTAGCGAGCACCCAACAAGACGGACGCGGTCAGAAGTATCTTTGCTGTGTCTGAGGCTATTTTTAAACGCTTTAACGGACCCGGCACGGTCTAGGAAGCCGTAACCGTGGATAGGTATCTCAGGAAATAGCTCCCGAATTAGCTGCACTTCTCTATTTACGTCCGTCCACGGAGCAAGAACATACACAATCTCCGTGTGCATGCTCGAATTCGCATTCAGCTTTAAATTCCATAAAGTGCGAACGGCTTTGACGGATCTAGAGAAGTCGAGCTTCGGCATAAGCTTATCGTAGGTTTGTGGGTCCCCTCCAAAAAAACTAACCTTGAAATCATCTATAAGCCCTTCCTCAATTATTATCTTGAGTTTTGGTTCTGTCATTCCTGACATGTTCGACGATAGTTCGATGAAATGTCCAGCTGCCTTAAACCTTCGAAGGATGTCAATAAGACGTGTATCCAGGCTTGGCTCGTTATTCAGGTATGGAAGCACTCTGCATATTTCGCTTCGATTCTCAGAGCATTCATCGGCAAGTATATTTATCATTTCTATTGGCATGGCAGTCGGCTTAAATCGCCTTGCGGCATCCGGATATGGGCATACCGTACAGTCAGCGTTACAACGTCCATCTGTTTGCAACTCGATAAACGGTGGAAAGTTTGGTATGGTATGGGCTTCAGTCGATCGGGAATCCAAGGCAATTACCTCCATCCAAGCAAATGACCTGTCCAGTTACCCACTGGTGTTCTTTTTCTAACATCAAGCATATCATATCAGAAACCATCTCCGAAGTAGCGATTCTTTTAAGTGGTGTATTCCTTAAAATAGCTTGCCTCTTTTCAGCAGTGACGTACTCGCTCATGCCGCCAATAAAAAAACCTGGAGCCACGCAATTACAACTAACGTTAAACTCCCCAAGCTCAAAAGCCAGCTGCCGGGTTAATGCTTCCATTCCAGCTTTTGTGCAGATGTATAAGGACCGATCCCTTGTAACGCGCAAAGTAAGATTTGACGACACGGACACGATCGTGCCCGATTGAAGTTGCTTCCAGTGAGGCAGTAATGCACTGGCCAAAGAAAAAAGGGCACCGCAATGAATCTGAAATAGTTCGCCCCACTGGTCGGTAAGAACTCCGCTCTCCTTCATCTGTTGAACTAGATGACGTCCTGCAGTATGTACGAGGTTGATGTGCCGAGGAGTATTAGCGGTGACCTCCTTCGAAAATATATCAGTTAACTGTGATATGTCAAACGATATCGAAAGATCAAGGTACAAGGGCTTAAACTTTGCTTGATCGGTAAGAATGCGGGGGATCGTTCTGCCACCCATTCTTCCTATGCCGATAACGATATGATCTTCTGCAAGAAGCCTGGTGCAGACAGCCTCACCGAGCGTGCCTGAAGCACCTGTCACTACGGTAAGGCAATTACCATTGGTTCTCATAGCAAACTCATGCTGATGTGCGTTCCGTCTTATACTTTCTGGATACTTCGTTTTTTCGCGTTAGACGCTTGAAGATGTTTATCGACGCTCCCAAGCCGTGCACGACAAATAGCAAAAAACAAAAAGTCGAAGGTTGTGCCCTCTGTGGAAAACCCAAATGATACGCAACTTTCTTTGTCACGAAGTGCGTCAACGGAAGATACAATACCCATAGCGCGAATGTATAGGCCGCTGCAATTGTTCCCCATGACAAAGCCGCCATGACGGGCAAACAGATCATCAAAAGCATAGGTGAGACAACCCAATATACTGCGTGCAAAAACAGCTTCATTCCTAGCACAAAAGCCCGTATTTTACTCCGAGCATCGAAATTGCATCGCGGACGAGTTGGATGAGCAGTATTTGCGCCCGAAGAATAAAGACGAACGTATTGAAATGCATCCGCCGGACCGTTAAACCAAACGCTTTGCTGACGAACTAATACTGAGGTGGTGCCGGGAACGTCACAAGATTCGAATGCTGGTATCGGTACAATAGGAATTCGTTCGTTATTTGCGATGTACCCAAGGAAAGCATCTTCGTTGATTGTGTCTTCTGGAAATCCGCCTAGTCGCTCTAGTGTGTCAGTTCGCAGTATGAGTCCATGGCCGACTAAGTAGATCATCTTTTCAAGTAACAAGCCCAAGCAATATGAGAACATCGGCATCCTTTCGTGATCCCTCATCTGCCGGCTTTGAAATATTCTCGCTATAGCCAGTTGGAAGACCATACGTGGCAATTCAAAAGTCAGCGACCATCGCGTTTGCCAAAGGGCATCACTCGCCGAAAGTGACCGTGGAGATATGTTGCGGGGAATCCTGTAACAACTGACCTGTTGATAGATGCAGTCCGTGGTGTTTCTCCTAGGTCCCATGTGACAAAGTATATCGTGAAACGAGCGCTTCGTAAGTCGAGAATCCGCGTTATAGATTGCCAACCAAAACCGGCCTTCACCGTGTGTTTCCCTTAGTTTGCGCACGGCGTAGTTCAGCTGATGTGACATAACACCACTTCGCAGGGGATAATGACATATGCTGATCTGCGAAAACTTGTTGTCCCTGATTTCAGCCGAGATGAGATCCTTTGTAGTAGAGCCATCGAATACTTCTTCGCGTTCGGTGGTGACAAACACAACCTCGCAGTGTGGAAAGCACTTTACATGGTTAGCGAAGTGCTGTACGGTTTCTCGTATAATCTTCTGCTCGTATACCACAGGGATAAGAATGCAAACGCGTTCTCTGTCGTCGACAGGAGTATTATACCGCCATTTCTTTCGCCTGCACCATATTGTAACAAAGAATAGAACAATTAAGTTTCGCGTTGCTACTGCAACGTAAAGTACGAACAATAGTGCAGTCACATTCGCGAGAAATGAGTTATTAATCATGCCTATAATGTCCTGAATTATGCGCACATTGCAACGGGCAGCCCCTGCCTGGTAGGAATTGTTTTGTTGAACATTTTCTTGCCAAGCATAGGAGACTCCCACGATGGCGAGTGTATCAGGAAGCGTAGAATACGAAAAGTTAGTTCAAGTCGATGAGGCGAAGATTCGGTGTCATGTTGACGAGGTGGTCCGCAGCAGCGTGGAGTCGACGCTCAGCGAGCTACTGGACACCGGGCGGACTAGTTGTGGCAGGCGAAGCAGTACGAGCGCTTGGCGGATCGCGTCGATACGCGGGCTGGCAGCTATGACCGCAGGCTGCAGACGAAGGCTGGCGAAATAAAGAACGTGGCGGTTGGCGTCGACCAAAAAGGCTATCGCCAAGTGTTGGGCGTTTGTGAGGGTGCCAAGGAAGACGCCGAGAGCTGGCGACAGTCTTGAAAGAGCATGGTCTGAGGTGCGTACGACTGGTCACGAGCGACAAGTGTCTGGGCCTAGTCGAGGCGTTGGGCGAGTTGTACCCGGCAGCCGCTTGGCAGCGGTGCATGGTGCACTGGTATCGCAACGTCGGCTCGACCGTGCCGAAGTCAAAGATCAAAAAAGTAATGGCGCTGCTCAAGGCGATTCATGCCCAGGAAGACCGTGAGGCGGCCAAAGATCAAATATCAGGATGTTACTTTGAAATCCGGGCTTAGAGGTAACAGATCTCAGTCTTCATGGTGGCAATTCGGTCCGGTTGTCACTAACGGTCAGATCGAACAGGATGTCGGAGCTTCAAATGACCTTAAGACGGAATTCACCGTGCCAACTATCGCTGAGACCGAATGATTGCTTATCTGCAAGCTTATTTCAGTGGGTGTAACTCGCATCCCTCGCGTGCTAGCACGCAGTGATATAAGGAGTTGGGTCGTATGCTAGCTTGAGAAAAGGTGGACCTCCTGTCGTAGAACGGATGGTTAAGTTTTTTCACACCATTCCAGCGAAGGAGGTCCGACGATGATCATCGCCAAAGAGAAGCTTTTCATCAAGGCGAGGGAAGAGTTTGAAGCAATGCTGAATTGGATAAATCAAGTCGACGAGGACGGTTTGCGAATCGATCAAGTCGAGCGAGGCTGTTTTCGCGGTTGCTGGCGATCGGTTTTGAATTGCTCGCGGCGTATGTCGCGAAGTTTGGTCATGGCGATGCGGGCGAGACGGTTTGCCGAGAGGGCCGCACGTTGCGTCGTTCGGCCCAGCCACACAGACGCCGGTATTTGTCGATCTTTGGAGAGTTGATGATCCAGCGTTTCGTTTACGCCATCCGACCGAAACAGAAAATCGAACACGTCCCTGTAGATGAACAATTGGGCTTGCCTCAGGGCGAGTGTTCGTACGTCCTGGAAGACTGGTTGCAAAAGTTGTGCGTGAAAGATTCCTTCGACGAGGGCGTTCAGACCCTTCACGATTGGCTAGGTGTGAAGCTGAATGTCCGCATCGCAGAATCGATCAATCGCCGCATGGCGCAGCACGCCGAGTCGTATCGCGAGTCGCAACCATCTCCTCCTGTGAGGGAAGAGGGCGAAATTATTGTTGTGGCCGGTGACGGCAAGGGCGTGCCGATGCGACGTCCTCTCGAAGCACGCATAGGCCGTCCTGCGCGTCGCGGCAAGGGTGATAAGAAGAACAAGAAACAGATGGCTTATGTCGGAGCGGCCTACACCATCGACCCTTTTTGCCGTACGCCCGATGATGTGATCGACGAAGTTTGCCGAAAAGAGTGTGCCCAAGACCGCCCCAAGCCGAAACACAAACGGGTTTGGGTCGAAATGACACGACAGCGAGAGGATGCGCTGGCCAATGGAAAGACGCGGCTGTTTGCCCAACTTGGAATTGAAGTAGAGAGCCGCGTTCGCAGTGGAAACAGGCCCGTCGTCTGTCTGATGGACGGCGAACGCGCGCTCTGGGCAGCGATGCGACAATGGTTACCCGAACGGACCGTCGGCATTTTGGACCTTTACCATGTGATGGAGTACCTCTGGAAGGCGGCCCATTGTTTTCATGCAGAAAAGAGCGCCGAAGCGGAGGATTTTGTAACGAACCGTCTTCGCATGTTGCTCGAAGGCAAAATCGGCTACTTGATCGGCGGCTTGCGTCGAAAAATGGCTAGTCTGTGCGGCGTAAAACGGACGAGACTCCTGACGGTGATCGGCTACTTGGAAAACAACCGCCAGCACATGCGTTACGATAAATACTTGGCTGCCGGTTACCCCATTGGAAGTGGTGTGATCGAAGGGGCTTGCCGTCACGTGGTTAAGGACCGCATGGAACTGAGCGGTATGCGATGGACTGTCGACGGTGCCCAGTCCATGCTCCACCTCCGTTCCATTTACCTCAGTGGCGACTGGAAACAATTCGACGAACATCGCATCCAAAATGAGCAAAACACGCTATACAGGAAGGCTGCATAGGAGCGGGATGCGAGTTACACCCTATTTCAGTAGACTCAGTATTAGCTTTGGGCGTGTCTATGCCCTGCTAGAAAAACCGCGTGCTGCACGCCGCTCGGTGGTGATGCTGGTCACCGTTCACACTTGTCTCTTGGCTTATAGTGCCTACGTACATAGCCCCACGCTCAATGAACCAGGGCATTTGGTTGCGGGCCTAAGCCACTGGGAGTTCGGACGGTTTGAACTTTATCGCGTCAATCCGCCACTCGTGCGGATGGTCGCTTCACTTCCGGTAATGGCGGCTGGGTATGAGGAGGACTGGAGCGAATTTCATGAAGGTCCTGGTGCTCGACCAGTGTTCGCCATGGGCGAAGACCTTGTGGCGGCCAACGGCGACCGTTCATTCTTCCTCTTCATGATCGCTCGTTGGGCTTGTATTCCCTTTAGCTGGGTAGGTGGCCTCGTTTGCTATCTCTGGGCTCGTGATCTGTACGGCCGACCCTCAGGGGTGCTCGCCTGCACGTTCTGGTGCTTTTCGCCAAACATCTTGGCCCACGCTTCGATTATCACCGCCGATGTCGGTGGCACAGCGCTCGGTATTGCCGCCTGCTACACCTTCTGGTACTGGCTAAAGAAACCGACTTGGACGCAAGCTGCGCTAACCGGATGTGTACTCGGATTAGCGGAACTGACGAAGACCACACTCATCCTGTTTTATCCTCTCTGGCCGCTGCTATGGGTGATTTACCGCTGGCCCAGCCGGAAAAGCATCGACCGGCAAAGATGGCTCCGCGAAGCTGGCATGCTCGTCCTGCGAATGACGATTGGCATGTATGTCCTGAACTTGGGATATGGCTTTGAGGGTTCGGGCCAGCAGCTAAAGGAGTTCTACTTCGTCAGCAATCTCTTTACAGGACGAGAGTCTAGAGACGAGAGACCAGAGCCTGATGGAGGGCCGTCTGCCGCCAATCCGCAACCCGAAATCAGCATTCCGAAATCCACGAACCGTTTTGCCGATACTTGGCTGGGTGCGATGCCAGTTCCTTTCCCCAAGAACTACTTGCTCGGCATCGACATCCAGCAGCGGGATTTTGAAGACTATGGCAGGCCGTCGTACTTGCGTGGTGTGTGGCAAGACCACGGCTGGTGGTACTACTATTTGTACGCAGCCGCGATCAAAGTACCCCTCGGGTTCTGGCTATTAGGAGTGTTTGCCCTTTTGATCGTATTTTCTCGGCTGTCCCGGCGTGGCCGAGGCCCCCAAAACTCCGAACATCTCGCAATCCGCAATTCGAATTCCGCACTCGATACCGTTTTTCTCCTCACCCCGCCTCTAATTATTTTTGCAGTCGTCAGTGCAAAATGTGGTTTCAACGAACATTTCCGATACGTGCTGCCCTGCTTCCCTTTCTTGTTCATCTGGTTCAGTCGCATCGCTGTTTTGTGTTTACCACAGATCAGCTGGAATTCTCTTGAAACTGGAAAGAGCCATGCGAAGTTCTGTGGCAGTGTAGAAAACCTCGTGAAAGGCAGGGTTGCATCCTTTGCGTATTCGACTTTGCTTTTGTGGTCTGTTGCGAGCAGCATGTGGATTTATCCGCATAGTTTGAGTTACTTCAACGAATCGATTGGAGGGCCGCTCAGCGGGGCTGAGCATCTACTCGGTAGCAATGTCGATTGGGGGCAAGATTTGCGATATTTGAAATGGTGCCTGGAGGATCATTCGGAGGCGGGGCCGTTGTACCTGGCCTACTACGGTTACTTTGATCCGGGCAACGTAGGACTCGAGTCGATCGCGCCGTCGGATGTTTCAGATACTGCCTCAGTTAAGAGCTTCGATCTCGGTTGCTATGTTGTAAGCATCAGCTTCCTCCACGGTTACTCGTGGCTTGCCGGAGGCGATGAAGGCGGGAAGAAGAGTTTTGGCCCAGACGCGTTGAGGATCCTTCGCGGGCTAACGCCATCTATTAGGGTGTCCTATTCTATTTGTCTATACAAAGTTTCAGAGGAAACTGTGTCTCGCCAAGCGCCATGAAGATGGGCGCTGGGTTACCGTCCAGGCAATCATGGTATGCCTTTGTTGAATCTGATCTCCAAGGAAAAGGCGATACGCGTTGGACTGGTTATGCAGTGATCTGGTATTTTGGGTCTACGTAGAGACTAACCGGAGCATAAACGGCAAAGCAGGCGAACAAACGATAGGTTTGGGAAAGGATCGCAGTCGCCCATCGCCCCTTATTTCACTGCCTGACCTAAGTTCGACTTTTGCACTTTTTCACGCTAGCGTCACTTACTGAAAAGCAGAGGCAAACACCGCAATGCAAGCATGTTCGGCAATAACGTTCCCGACATGCGGCTGAGTTTTTCGAAGCCTGGTGCTGACTCAGGGTGTTTGAAATAACCGGTACCACTATTTTTGCAGTGTTTTTAGCAAATCCACCTTTGGAAAAGTGCAAAACTCGAACTAAGGTCCTAAATCAAGTGGAAAGTTTCTAACCAAAACCTTGCAAAACCCACGCGGCTGAACCTCGGGAATTATCCGTAAACCAAGGCCATAAAATATCTTGTGGCTTTATCAGCAAGCCCTGTTTAGCTAAGCTATTGACTAGCTCCACTTGGGGGGGGGGCTTGGTGTTTTCGGCACCCATCATAGAACGCGTTCTGATATGACAACAGACAACATTGTGTAAATGATGAAAAAGCAGCTACTTCGGGATTTCAGAGATTTGACGACTCATAATGGGTTTGCTTAGTGTTTGTAGCACGCTATACTGTCCTTCATGGGAGGAAACTCGTGCATGGAAGAGGAGGAACCGTGGAGGGTGGGGGGATTAGTACTTGCAGAACAAATAAGTTACCGGATTAGTATCCCGTTGAACCCTGGTTTCCCTTGTGTTTTCTTATTGAAATGCGGTAGTTAATTGTTTTATGACTCCTTAGCCAAACGTTTTCAGCGCAAGCGACTAGTCGTAGCGGTTGGACTTATGGCCGCCTGCGGAGGGGGGGCGGTGCTATTCTTCGGCCCTGATGGCACCTTTGAATCCAGAGTCTATACTTTGTGGAGAGTGTTTCGAAGTCCTTTCACGGAAGATGTGCCTCCGAGTGCGAACGAAATACTTGCCCCAGTCTTGGTTGACGACCTACACAAAGTTTCTCACGTTTTTCAGGTGATGAATCCAGCTAACCAAGTTGTAAATATCCTCGGGGTAAAGACCTCGTGTGGATGTTCATCTGCTAAGCTCGGTGCAAATGTTCTTCAGCCTCGACAGAAAACAACGCTTTCGCTTGACGCGACTGTCCAGCCCAACATTGCAGGTAAGACTCAGCTGTCAGTCATTCTCCAAACTGATCTGCCCGATTCACCTAACTGGTTCTACAAGCTGACAGTGCCATGCCATTCTGTGCTTACCTTCGAGTCCAGCGATCTTCAGCTTCATGATCTTCCGCCCAATGTACCTTTTGAGCGGACGTTTAGGTGTTATTTGCATCGCCACTCTGGGCAGGGGGCTGGTCCCCCACCAGAGTTGTTGTGTAGCAGTTCCTCTGGTTCTCTCCTGGTTTGTATGTTAGAGCCAGCGAAGCTAGTGGTGCTTTCGGACGGGGTTCAAAGATGGGTTTACAGCCTTCGGATAAGTGGTAGAACTGGCAGCGGACTAGGCACTCAGCACGACACGATCCGGGCAATAGTTAAAGATGTCGCTGATACCTTGTATCGTGCAACTGCAAATGTTCGATGGCATGTAGCACCGACAGTTTATGCGAGACCATCTCGAGTGTATTTTGGAGATCTGTCAAACAAGAACGAGCCGGTCGTCCGTCAGGTGGACATAGTTTCTCGCGATGGTCTCCCCTTAAATATCCTGGGGATAAAGAGCACGGAGCTTGCCGTGGTCGGGGAGTTTTTCAGGGCCAAATCGTCCGATTCAGATTCCCCTCCGTTGTGGTATACGCATAACCACGAGAAAAGGGTGATTGTCCACGGACAGCTTAAGCTCGTCCTTTCGTTGCCACTTGTGGATCAATTATTATCCGGAACCGCGACAGTTCTTACGGACCATCCTCACTCGCCCAATGTGGAGGTCCGCTTTAGCGCCATTCGCACTTTGCACTTCGATTCACCGTAACCAAGAGATTGTTGTCAAATGACTACCCACCAGATCTTTTGCTGCGTTTTTGTGTTCTTCGTCGCTTTGGCCAGCTCTTGCGAGACTGCATTTGCGAAGGAGACCACCTCCGGCAATCATATTGAACGGCTCAGAATAGCTGGTGACGCGTATCGTGCGAATATAGATTCTTTTCCGTACATGGTGGCAAAGTGTATAATGACGATGCGCTACGCCAGATCTTTCGAGGATGCCATGGCTCGTGAGTATGTCGATGGGGAGCCGATAACTGCGGAAGGCTACTACGCATATGACGATAGTGTAGCAAGAACCGATGTTATTTATCCTTCTCACCTACATGAGAAATTTCGCCGTAACATTGGTCCCGGCCAGAAGAAGATATCCTTTCTTTCGACGCAACTTCTTTTCGATGGCTTTCGAATGGTTAGGTTCTTTCCAGATATGCGATCGGCAAGTATAGACCGTGCTGAAACTTCTCCTGCGAACCCTATGATCCATCCATTTAACTTCGGGCTTACTGGACCCAAAGGAGATAAAACCTTCGACCGATTCCTTGAGCAGTTTCTCAGGGAAGGCTCTCCCAAGTGTTTTCTGATGCCTTCTGATCAAGTGGATGGAGTTGATTGTTGGGTAATTAAGGTGGTCGAAAGCAATCCTGAAGTGATTAGACTTTATTGGCTTGATCCGGCACGTGGATTCATGCCGCTTAGGCACGAAATCGCGTATGATGGGCGAACGAAGTGTGTACTCCGGGTGCTCGACTGTGAAGGCTGCTCTCCTGGCAACCGTTGGCTTCCTAAGCACGCGGTGTTAGCCATTCACTCCAGAGAGTCCGACTTTCTTCTAGTCCGTGAGATTGAGTATACAAGTTTTCAGGTGGATGCCGCCCCCTCAAAAGAAGCTCTCAGCCTCAATATTCCAGAAGGCATCCGTGTAACTGACGGAATAGGAGGTTTTAGCTGGCGTACTGGTGATGCAAGGCTGCCATCGCCGCGATTGGTTGATCTCCGGCTCTACAAGTCCGAGGATTACAAGCAGGTGGTAGAGGACCCGGCCTTTCCCTCTTCTGCCGAGAGACCTAATCGTTTACGAACTTGGTTTGTCTTGTTCAATTTGGTCATAATTGTCGCGATTATTATTTTAATTGTCAAGAAACGCAAGTATGCCCATTGAAATCTAATTCAGTTTGTGTGTAAAATTGTAAAATACAGCCGTGACCGTTCCCCGTGTTGTTTTAGTGACGGTCACGATGCAAGTAAGTTAGGATGACCAGACCATGGTATTTGTCCGGTGTTATTTGAAGGAATGTCGCCTTGGACCAGCAAATAAACGATATGCAGAGGGTTTGTGACTACTATCGGTAGTTAGGTGGCGGACTTGCTGCACCGGTTTCTCGAGACCACATCATGAACGACTAAAAGCACCCATTATGCTGTGTGACTGGTAATTCTGAATGCAGAATATGTACGAGGTCATGGAGCACCTCGCATCGTAGTGCATTGGTAATTTATGTCAAGAAATATGAAAGGGAAACGAGATTATGAAAAGTACTCGCAATACGGTCGATTTCAGAAAACGCAGTGTCTTGCGGATAGGGGGAACTGCTCAGTGCGTTGGCATTCTCGCAATAGCAGGAACGAACTTGCTTCATGCCTGTACCATGCAGTACTGCACTTATACACCTGCGTGCAACGAGACTTGGACGCAGGGGACATATTCCAGTCCCGGTCCTGAGCAGCCATCCGAAGCACAACCTTGTGGGACTATCAGCGTATACGAAGACTGCACCAAGACGCTTCTTGTCTCACAAGGAAGTGTTCAAATATTCAATTGTGTATAGTTAGTTTTGCATTTGTAGCACGACTGGATGACGCCCTAACCGTTGCACTCAATGTATTGGATTGCAAGAGTCGTTCCATGTCTGGAAAGAATGTGGTTTTACGTTCAATACCCCCTGCCAAGTAAAAGAGCCGCTGAATGCAAGAGTATCGAGAAGCATGATTTAAGTCGATGATGCATTGATGTGGTAGCTCGTGCGGGCATGGAAGAGACAGTCTGAATGGCAAAGCGGACCTCTTTGGCTTGGGTGTACTCCAGGACGGCAGCAGGTCGTCCATGCATTTGGCGGTGATGTTCTACAACGTGGCCAACGGGCGTTGGCTTGCCTCGCCGTGCGATCAGGAGTACCGCAAGGGACGACCTTCCAGCGCGTTGGCGCACCAAGCTTTCACAGGATTTGCGGTCGACTGTGCTGGTTGCGCTACGTTTCATCGGCACACCCGAATTACTGAAACCGAAACTCTAAGAGTTGTTAAATCTCACTACTGTCCGGCTAAGAATCTTAAAAATTTCTTGAAGTACTTTCTGAGTAAGGACTTGCAACGCAAAATGAGCGCGCACGACTTCAACTTGCTAGCCCGCAAGGGGCACCAAAGCGTCGCGTTGGGCGTATTTAGGTAAACCTAAAGAACAGTGGCGCTAACTTTGGTGCTAAAAAAGGTTAGCGCTCTGTGAACCCCGTCATGCCAGGAGCGTAATTCAGATCTTGACAAGCCGACGTCGTGAAGCACGCCTCTGGCGGCGGCGCTGGTTGGCCTGATCAAGTTCGCGCTGGCGATCTTCGCTGCGATGCTCAGGGTGTGCCTTGAGCCATCGGTCAGGTAGCAGCTCGGAGAGCTGTTCACGCTGGTCCCTTGAAAGCGATTCGAACGGGGTTTGGGCGTCGCCCACCCGCAAGTACTCGGGAACGATCTGAGGAAGCCGGACGAGAACATCGTTGAGATACGGGGTGACGTGGACATGATTAGAACGAGCACTCTGGATAAGCGTGTACCAGACGCATGCCGCGCGACCACCCGCATCGCTCCCAAAAAATTGGTAATTTTTTCTTCCAATAACCGAGGGGCGAATGACTCTTTCTGCCATGTTGTTATCGATCGCATAGCGCCCGTCGGTTGCAAATCGCGTCATCGCGTTCCAACGATTGAGCAGGTAGCCGATCGCTTCGGCCAACTTGGTCGAAGGCCGTACCGTCGGCTGCACTTCGGTGAGACGATCGTGCAGAAGGGCAAGAATGGGAACCGACTCGCGCATGCGCACTTGTCGTCGCGTTTCCACATCGGCATCGGCCAGGCGATCCTCGATGTCGTACAGTTGCCAGATCCAAGCGAGCGCCTCGTGCGCAAGTGGCTGCGTTGAGACGGCGCACGCTTCGTCGAACTTCCGCCGCGCATGGGCCCAACAACCCAGATCCAGAAGTCGGCCATCCGATTCCTTGACTAGGGACGTGTAGACACTGTAACCGTCGGTTAATAATCCGCCTTGAAAATCATCAAGTATTTCCCGCGGACCTGCGCGGGATCGATCAAGTCGATAGTCAAATAGTTGGTACGGATGCTGGTCATCGCCAACGTAGGCCCAGAGATAAACCAGCTTGGTCGCCCCAGCCCCGGGACGCAGGACACGGGCCGTGGTCTCGTCGGCCCGTACATAAAAACTATCCAGTACTTGGGTGCGAATCAGATCCCACACCGGCAGCAGACGCTCGCCCGTTCGCACCACGGCGTTGCTCAACACGCTGCGGTTGAACCACATCGTGGTGGTGGAACGAAGCTCTTCCTGGAGACGATACAGGGGCAGGTGACGCTCGAACTTGGCGTGTGCCAGCCAGGCTAACGTGCTGGCCCCAAATATCCCTTTTTCGTTGATATTGGGTGGCTTTTCGCTGGTGACGATCTGCTGGCCATCCCGGCTAACAGGGCAACCGTAGGTAAACCGAACGTGCTCGGCGATGTAGGCGCTAGACTCAACATATTCTAGTTGCCGTGAGATCTGCTCGGAGATCACCGTCCGCTTGCCGCCACATCCACAAGGACAATCGAGTTCTTCCGGCGGCAGTGGGTGTTCAAAACGCTGGACCGGCAAGCACTCGGGGAATTCAAAACGTTTGCGCTTCTTACGGCGTTTCTTGCGTTTCGAAGACGATTCATCGTCTGGCTCTTCTTCGTCGGTCGCCTCGTCATCCTCGCTAATCTCGTTGCCCTCGATCGACTCGGGATCAAAAAGAAGCTTTTGATCGGGAGAAGGGATAAACCGTTCACGCCGTGGAGAAAAGAGTGCCTTACGGAGTAAGGTGATTTGCTCTTGCATCACCTCGATGTGATTCTGCAACGATTCAAGAGTTGCCTGTTGCTCGCTATTAACCCTTTTGAGATGTGCGATCTCGGCGCGCTGCACTTCGATCTCTTTTCGGAGTTTGTCGGATTCCATCGACAACGTTTCGGTCCTTGAAGGTGCGTCACGAAATGGCAAATGATCACACACCGTTGGTGTAGAACACACATGTTTATTTATCGACAATTCACGTTGCGCGTCAAGGTGGTTTCCAAGGCGATTGAGTAATTTGTTTTGCCTGCTCACGACGCCACCACTTGCGACGTTTGACACTCGATAGCTCGATGCCTTCCAGCAACAATCGCAGGTCGTCCACATGCAGTGTCAAGTAATCACCGGGGGATGCAATCGCCCCTCCATGGTCGGCGCCACGTAGTGTCTCGAACGTTCCTCGTTCAAGATGCTTGTAGAGGATGATCGTGCCGTCACCCGTGAAATAGAGTACCTTCAACCGGTTGCGGCGTCGGTTGAAAAACAAGAAAAGATCTCCGTCTTCAATCTGTTTGCCAAGCTCCTTTTCGACGATACCGATTAATCCACAAAAACTTTTACGCATGTCCGTGGGAGCCAACGCGGCGAAGACTTTTATTTGGGATGGCACAATCAACATGACGCCACCTCACGCAACGCCTGCAATACGTCCTTCACTGTCTCACAATCGGTGCCGTGAGGCACATCCACAAAGACTCCCTGCTGCGGCAAGTGAATACGCAGCGTGGACGCAGGTGTCGTCCCCTCGATCCGCACAGGCACCAGTTGGGTGCCCTGGACGGCGTTACGACTGGTTTTAAGAGACTTGGTCGAACGGCTCCCCTGCTCTGGGGAGGCTTGCTGCTCACGGAACTTACGCTGCCAGGCATAATAGCTGGTTTGTGTAATCGAGTTCTGGTGGCAAAACGCCGCGATGCTCAAGCCGCTTGAGGACTGCTGTTTCAGTAGGCCACGCCAGTGGGACTCTTGGGATTTGTTTCGATTGGACATTGTGCTCGTTCCTGGAATAAAGGGAATGGTTCACCTCTATTAGGATAGCGCGCAATTTTGGGACGCTGTTCACAGAACGCTTACCGCCTGTGTACCTCTTGTTTACCTGAATGTTGTCGAGAACAACCTTGGTCTTCGAGGTGCTCCGCTGTACCTCACCGACTTTCTCTCGATACTGACCTCTTTAATAGCTGGAGTCGTGGTGGTCTTTGCGACGACGAACCGGGTTTCCGAAACAATCATTGCCTCACCAAGCGTCAACCCACAGGGTCGATAAAGCAACCCTATTTCTGTAAAAATATTTTGGTGTGATGATCGTCAGTCGGTCTCGTTGTTAAGGTAACATTTTCCGGTTTGCCATTCTTCGTCGACTTCGGCGAGCACAGCGCTGACGAGTCTCAGAAGAGATGCTTCGTTGGGAAAGAGCGTGGCGACTCGGGTTCGTCGCTTGATCTCTCGGTTGAGTCTTTCGAGCATATTGCTGGTTCGCAGCCGGCGGCGATGTGCCGAGAGTCGGGTGAAGACAGTCAGCCCTTCGGGCAGACTCTGCTCCATCCATTCGGCCAGTGTTGGCGCTGTGAGACGGTATTTTTCAACGGTAATCTTTAGCAGCCGGTCGGCTTCGTTGGCATCTTGAGCGTTGAACACGCCGCGAATATCGTCGGCGACGTCTCTACGCATGTCGATCCTGGGGACGTAGGCGACGGCATTTTGCTGCAAGTGGAATTGACAGCGTTGCCATGGCACTCCGGGAAAGACTCCTTTACGAGCCGCCTTGAGACCTTCGTGGGCGTCGCTGGTGATCAACTCCACGCCATGCAGACCTCGCTCGACGAGCGACTGCAAAAACTCTCGCCAGTGGACTTCCGCCTCGCTCAGTTTTGCACTGACGCCGAGTACCGTTCGCTTTCCATTGGGCAACACGCCGACGGCGACCAGCACGGCACAATCGACCACGCTTCCACCGTGGCGGACTTTTTCATAGCGAGCATCGAGGATCAGATAGGATAGTTTGCCCAAGGGCCGCGAGCGCCACGACTCAAGTTCTTCGTCCAACAACTGAGCAGCTCGGCTGACCTGGCTGCTGGAGACGTCTAGCCCGCAGAGTTCTCTGGTAATCTCGGTAACTTTTCGCGTGGAAACGCCCTGGACGTACATTTCGGCAACGGCCAACTTGAGGGCACGTTCGCTACGAACGCCCCGTTCGAGCGATTTCGGATAGAACTCGACGCCTCGGGTCTGCGGTACTTGTAGCTCGACCTTGCCAACGCGGGTATTCAGCGTTTTGGGCTTGCAGCGTTTCCCAGTTATTGGGCGTTGGCGTAGCCGAGCCGCTCGCTCGTCCGCTCGTAGGGTTCTGCTCCGAGCACTTCGCTCCGTTCGATCTTCATTGCCTCATTGACGAGGATCTGGATGGCGCGTGCCATGCCGTCAAAACCGTGTTCGTCGAGGACTTGGATCATCTGGTCGAGTGGGTTAGATTCGGTGGTAGATTCATTGCGGTGGGTCATACGTGGGTCTCCTTTCGCTTGGGTGAAACAAACGGTTAAGAGACCGACTGTGGCCCACCCTTTCAAGGGGGCCGGCCCGGCTTCGCCTTTTTCGCTACGCTCAAAAGGCGAAGCCGGGCCACTCATACGCTAAAGCTATTTACAGAATCAATGGTACACTAACACAGGGTCTCAATGCCCAATTGATTCGGATCGTCTCCAAACTAGTCGGTTCTACGGCGGCGGTCGTCTTAGTTTTGTGGGGGGGACAATATTTAGGCTTTCCAATAGGGACACTCCTCGCCAGTGCGGGCATTGGCGGACTCGCAATTGCCTTGGGTGCACAAGATACACTGAAAGACCTGTTTGGAACCCTCTCCTTGATGGCCGATAAACCGTTTCGCGTGGGAGAGCGCATCATTCTCGGTAAATACGATGGTGTGGTAGAAGACATTGGTTTGCGATCTACAAAGCTTCGACTACTCACTGGGCACCTTGTCACGTTACCGAACGATCAGCTGGCTCGCAGCGAGGTGGAGAATGTCGGGCGACGACCGCACATAAAGAGAATTGCAGATATCCATCTTCCTTTAGACACACCACGGGAATCGATTGAGAAGGCACTGACGATCATTCGTGCTGAACTGGAAGAGCACGAAGGAATGGACCCTGAATTTCCACCTCGTGCGTTTTTCACGGACTACCTCCCTACTGCATTCAACATTCGAGTGATCTACTGGTACAACCCACCCAACTACTGGGATTTCCTAGAGATGAGTGAAAAAGTCAACCTTGCCATCTTTCGCGCATTTGAAGAACAGGAAATCCAGTTTTCGTTGCCAGCTCGGATTACACACACATCGCTTGACAGCAAAGAGAAACCTATCGAAGTCAAAATGGTTGGAGAAGTCTAGCCTGAGTGGAGATTGGAGTAAAAAACGATCAAGCTCCCGCGCGGCATTGAAATCGCCCGCAGTAAGAAAAGGAAAACGGCTAAAGCGCGGAGGTTGCCCCCACCTCAAGCATGTGCAGACTAGGCAATAAATCACCTACCGCCATCAAATCGATGACACAAAATGGCTTTTTAGGCTAGGAGGAGAACTATCGAAGCGGGCAATTCGACGAGACCAACTTGAGTGCATAAGGTCGAACCGTCCTGAGTCAGTAGGTGCGAGTTGCCTTGCGCGCTCAGGAGATCGCGATCGACGCCTCGAACCGCAATCGTTAACTCCCTTCGGTCTGCCCCATCTCTGTCTCCACCTGTCGGCCTGCGCCTCCAAAGCGGGTTTGCAACTTGCCGTTTCTACTAGCGGGCGTGAACACTGCCGCACGCATTCGGCCAGTGATCGGGATAGAAGATTGACCAAGCCGACGCATCAAAAAGCGAATTCAATGTCCTCATGTGTGTTAGCACAAGGACAGGTTATCGCCACTGAGGTTGCCGGTATGCTGTTGCAGTCGCCACGAGCGAAACCAGGTAGGAAATAATAAAGCTGGCAGCGATCACAGGTGTGGCGGTGGGGACTAACCAAGCGACTAGTAGCGCAACATTGACTAGGCCGATGGCCAGAGCCGACTTCGTCATGCCTCGGATCAGATAGGGCAGCTTGTAGGGCAAGAGCATCGACACAGTATGAAACAGGAACGCCGCAATCAGGTAAGGGGCGGCGTTGAATTTGAAGATTTGTGCCAACAGCAGCACAAACAAGACATGACGTATCAATTCATTGGTCGCTGACCCCGTGCCCGCGGCTTGCCCAGGAACAAGCCGATACACGCTACGCCACACAATTGCTGTCACGCCAAACAGGCTAGCCGCAACGCAGACACCACCGAAGTGCATTCCCACGACCATCACAAAAACGCTGTGCGCGATCGCGTCGCAGACGTTGTCCATCATGGCACCGAATTCACTTCTGATACTCAACTTGCCGGCCAAAATACCATCCAAATCGTCCATGACGTTGCTGTAAATCATTAGCGGGATCAAGTACTGATACCCGCCCTCTCGAAACAGGATGCAGAGTGGGAGCACTCCTAGGATCGAAACGGCATTCGCTAGATTCTTGTAGAGAAAGTCGCTCAGCTTGTGCATGAATGATTTGCCTAGATGGCCTTACTTATGATTTGTTTTCCTGGAAAGATCAGCTCGGCTTGGTGGAGATCTTCTAGCGTATCGACTTCGTACCACCGCCCGCTATCGAAGACAACCGCCTCGAGTGCGAGGCTGCCATCCGCGATCATCTCTGCGAACACCGTCTCCGTAGTACTCATTGACCCGACCGGCAGTAACGTGCTCCGAGAGGCGTTCTGCTACGCGAGCCCACGAAGCGATGGTAAAGCTATACATGTTGACGGTCTTATGAAGGACTGCGCCAAAAGTTTTGCAATCGCCGATCTGGAAGGCGGAAATCTGTTGGAATGGACCTACAGTAACGGTCGTGCCATCCATCCATTGTTCCATCGTCGAAATCGCAATCTTGTTGGGCTGTAACATGTCGTCCAACAATGAGACCTCGAAGACGACATCGCTCTCAACCAACAGAAAAGGTTCGTGAATGACCGTACTGGCCAGCCAAAGTGAGTACAAGTTATTGGTGGTCGAGTAGCGAGAATTGAGGACATACTCGATCGCCAGGACCTCAGCCCAATCATCAAGAAATTCACGGATGTGGTGGTCCAGATAGCCGACGACAACTACCAAGCGTTCGAAGCCTTGGTCACACAAGCAACGAACTAGGCGTTCCAGAATGGCAATGCCGTTAACTTCGGAAAGACATTTGGGGGCATCGTTCGTCAGCGGTTGAAGCCGGCTGCCTGTACCGGCGGCGAGAAGGACTGCAGTGGTTATTTGAGTGTCGGCTAAATTGGCCATTTCCTCCGTTCTATGCTGAACTCACGTTCAACGTTTTAAAGATTGTTAACTCGTCTTCCACTGCGACATTTCCCTGACGCAGCAGACTGAAGCTCCTCACACCGCCCTCGCTCCGACCGGAACAAAGAAACACTTAATCGACGTCTGCGCTAGTCGGGCTAGCTTTAGCAGCACACCCGGAATCGCAGACAAGAGACTTGCTAGTTTCCGGTGGGTAAGCTGTGAGCCATACGCCACTCGGAAAACGCACTGTGTAGGCTGCGCTGTTTCACGCACAGGCTCACAAGTTTTGAACACAAACACTTCGCTAAGTGAAACAAGTAGCCACCAAGCAGTGTCCATGCTCTCCACGGCAAGACGACATTGAAAACCCTCGTCGCTAATCGTGACCGTGGATTGGGAGATGAAGTTCGTGGGTTACCTTTCTTGAGCCGCTTCAATTTTTACCGCTTCACTTCTTTTCGTCGGTTGTTACGGTTGATCGTCTTGCAGTTCGCGACATCGCTCTGAGACGGATCGGTAGGGCATGCCCTCGGCAAGCTTGTACCGCTCAGCGCGGACGAACCAAAACGCTAATCCGCCCGTGTTGTGGACTGGCGAATTAGCGGATGACTCTGCTCGCACGCCTAGGGAACCTTTCTTGCCCGTTTTCTTCCAACCGCGTCGCTCCATGATGATCCGTACGAGGACACCAATCGCTTGCCTCAATCTCTGTGTTCGTGGAGCATGAATTTCCGAGAGGAACTGATGGATCGCCGGAAGCGATTCAAATTCGCGCACCACTCCAGCCATCGGCGCACGGTTGTGGTGTATCTCGGACTCCTCCATCCGTCTTTGCCGACCTTCATCGCTGAAGAACACGAGCACCTCGTCAAAGGGCTGCTCAGGAGAATTTAGGACATCAGCAAACGTTCTCCTCTGCCTATCTTTCAGGAAGTCTTCTCGCATGATAGCCGCTTTCGACATAGTTCAAACTCCCTCAGCTAGAATAGAGGAGATCGCAATTCTGCACGCACAGATATTGTACCTGCAAGGCATGACCTTGCACTAGCAGTTAGTATCTTATCACTAAAATCCTGCACAAAAGGGCAAGGATTTTTTTAGGCACATCGATTTACCACGTAATTTCAAGGCTGAAACGGATGGCGGTTGGAAACGACCAAGAATAGTTACTCAGCGTGAAAGCTGTCGGCTGTCAGCTATCGGCCATCAGCCAGAAAATGCACCTCGTCCAGCGGTTTTCTTGCTGAAAGCCGACGGCCGATAGCCGACAGCCCATCCGGTGAAAATAGTGTTTTATACCGTTCAGGGTCAGCAGTAGTTTTCACGCTGAATAATTACGTCGTTTGATGCCGCCGAGGCGACCAGGGACATACGTTGAGACGTGTCCGTGGGACGACCAAAGTATCGCATTGGAACTGCTTGTGATCGGTGGTCGGTTTCTCCACTGAATATAACCGAATATCGCGAAGTGCCATTCGCGTGTCGGACCGAAGCAGGAACAAGGGCTTGGCCAAGACATGTTGATGGAGGCGACCGAGGCAGGATAGCGAAATGGGGTTGGCCGCATAAGTCGATGTGTCCGAAGCGTCGTAGCTGGCTGGGCTAAGTCTCCTCGGTCTGCGCCACCGAATGCACAAAGCTCTCGGAACGTAATCCCACAGGTCGGTTCGTCAGAGACGCACAGAGTTGTCAGATCACCCCCCCCTCAGGAGTTGTCGTCCTGAGCCGCGAACGGTTTTGTCTCTGGTGGCACGATCCACGCCCTCATTACGCAGTCATGGACACCGACACCGGCGGCTCAGAAGTATGCCCTGGTTTTGCAAATACCGCCGACCGTTCATGTCTGACTAACGTTAGCGATCACCGGGCCGAGTGAAAGGTATGATGAGCGAAGAGAACGCGCGATGCAATTCGGCTCCGGTTCATCGTTTTGTTATTCCCCGACTCTGGGGATCCGATCGTGATACAAGTCTTCAGTTATTGATTTGTAAATCACATATACATTGCCATCGGACAGGTCATATACGCTAGTCCACATTGTCCAGCCATCTACCGACATGCTGCGAATCGCCGATTTTACGTCCGTCAAACTAAACGATCTACCGAGTTGTTCGGCAACATCCGATCCGGTGCAATATCGGTCGCATTGTTCGTCACTTGCCTGTTCCGATACTTCGTACATCTGGTGGTTGGTGCAAACTTGCCATTCGGTCTTCGGTTTTATAAAACGAATTTCACCATCAACATGCTCTAAAATACCCGACCGGCCAGATGAGTCGCCAATTAGCACATGCTGAGGCATCGCAACAAAATGAACATTATATTTTTTGGCAATTGCCAATGCGTCATCGGTCGAAGTGGCATTGTCTAGGATGATCCGCATCAGGGTTGTATTAATGACATCCGGCTTGGAAGCATCGTAGCCCGTTACGACTGGGCGGTCATCGACAGACATAATTCCCACGGCGACACCATGCCTGTTGATTCCGTCAAACGCATAATACGGCGCAAACAACAGGGGAATCCGTTGTATCAAATTAGTTTTGTCCAGGTCGTCTCGATTTAGGTTCAGGTACGCCAAATCAATTAGCGCGATGGACGCCAAACCTTGGTGGTCGTGTATTCGAAGTATCAAGAAGGCATCATTGTGATAGTCCTGATTTCTTGCAAAATAGCAACTCCCTTCGGACGATCTGAGGAATACGCTAGAACAATGCTGGCCGGAATCTTCTGTCGTTTCAATCTTTTCCGGGATAAAAGAACGCTTAATGTTTTGAGTAATCGGCAGGATCACGTCGGGAAAGAACGTTTTGATGCACGTGTCTTCGATATTGCGCACGTCCATGCCATTGGTTTCGATTTCGTCGAGGCTGTAGTCGACATAGTAATCCATCACGAACGCGTTTGTGCCCGGGACTCGCCGGAGTGATGCGAGTGTGCGAACATGGTTGCGAATCAGGAAAGCGCCGAGAAGAATGCAAAGGACAACGACAATGGCGAAACGGCTAAGACGTCGCTTCCATTTACGTGGTTTCACAAGGCCATCCGATTTCGATTGTGTGTTCATGCAATTCAAGGTGAATAACGTTGGCGTTGACCGGGCCGCGGCCAACCAACTTCGACTTCAGAAACGACGCGATCCGCGGTTCCGCGTCCAACGCTTTGTTCGGCGACTACGGCTTACTCAATGTCATCCGAGCAAAGAAAACACAATTGAAACCAATGCGGAGATCCACATCGCTGCGACCAAGCAAATTGCCGGCGTTAACGATCCGCTCCGACTGCGGAAATCGTTTGGAATCAGCCTAACTCCGATACTCAACGCAATTGCCGGACCAACCGACATTGCGATGAGTCCTAATCCGGACGGAAAGATTCGTGCAGCGAGAAAACCCGCAATCATCGGCATCGCCATGAAAAAAGCCGCCTTGTTGTGTTGCTTTGTCCATGCTCGCAGAAAATTGTTCGCCTCTTCCAACTTTTGTACCTCGATCGTTTTCATCGCCGTTCCTTTCCATTTGTGTGATACTTCACCGCCGAACGTTAGCGATCACCGGGCGGCGACGAAAGATTCTCCACTTCAGACCGCGCCGCTTCGCCGCTCCGGTGCATCGCATTGTTATCTGCGATTCTGCGGGGCGGCATCGTGACGTATGTACGGCCAGATTCTGACTGACGGGGCGGAGGAAAAGGTGTCAGGAACCGTTTTACGTTCCGTGCCCAAAAATCAGCCTATGGACTTGCCCAAGTCAATAAACGGTTCCTGACACCTTTTCCTCTCTGACACCTTTTCCTCTCCTGACACCTTTTCCTCTCCCTGGCACCGTTTCCTCTCCTGAGTTGAGCGGCGGCGCGAAAAACGACGAGTGCAGAACTGACAAACCACGCCGTCCGCTCGAACGATTTGTTATGCCCTACTGCGATGTAGGCACCGGTTTTTTGGGAGGGCGCGCAGGCACGCCAAACATCATTCCTCGGACACTGATGTCTTCATCAATTTCGGGCCAATGGGTTCCCTCTCCGTTGCCGATGATTTCAAAGTTATTGCGCTGCGCAGGGGTTGCCTCAGATAAACGCCAAGACCATGTAATTGGGACACTAATAATGCGTCCATCTTCAAGCTCTGCGATGATTAAATCTTCCGTGACCCTCATTGTCATCATACGCGGCTCACTACTCACCACAGTGTTCATCCCAGGCCTCCCTAATGCGATTCAAATTGTCGAGGATCAATTTTCGTATGCGGTTAAGTTCTTTTGCTTTGAATCCGCTGTTTGTGCCGAGAGTCACGGGCTCTAGCCAAAACTTGCACGTCGATTGCTCACGACGCACATGAATGTGTTTTGGCTCGTTACAATCGAAGCTGTAAAAGAACAATCGGTACGGCCCGGAGATGTCCGGAATCGTTGGCATTCTACAATTGACCTCGGCGTATAACTGCGGATTCGAAACTACCTACCTTCATTCTACACCACCGCATGAGAGCCGACCAGCCAGGGTTCACTCGGGATTGGGGGCTTCACTCTTCGCCGCTGTATTATGAGCGCCCGCCAAGCGTCTTGCTCACGCTGAGCGTTAGAGCAGAGGCAAGGAAAAACACCCCTATTGTGAGCCAGGATTTCCAAACGAATTCATTGTCTCTGATTTCGCCCCAGATCATTGCCAATGAAAGAACTGTTCCGAGAACGATGCATACAATGCAGATTGTGAAGCAAACCTTGTTCAAATGTTGCAGATTCATACGCATCGATCTCCTGAGGCATAACGTTTGAGGTCACCGGGCCGCGGCGAACGACATTGATCTCATCAAACAGCGCGGCCCGCGGCTCCGCGTGCAACGGTTTGTTAGGCCTCACGTATGACCTTAGGTTTCAGTTAACATAGCATCTGCGCCGATTTTGTTTGGGTGCGCTATCATGCCGCCGTTGATCTTTGTGAAAGATCGCAGACATGATAACCAATTCTCCAATAAATGATTGCTTCAGCAATACCGAAGAAAAGAAATTCATACCAAGTCGTGGTATCCGTTGTTGCGCCAACGACCTCCACCGCGATGAATAAAGGGAAAGCACAAACGACGATTATAACAAGCCATCGCAATGCGACGACCCACCCAACGGCCAAGTAACGCTGCAAAAAATGCTGCCCATCGGCGCCGCCGTTCTGACGATAAATGTAAATAGTACCAACAACGGCAAGAAAAACTGTCCACGCGCCCCCAAGGCCATCCCAGACATTGGAGATTGCCAACGGGAAGCAACATACGACCGCAGATAGCGCGACGGACACGACCAAGTATGGCAAAGCCTCCCGATCAGTTAGGGGACGGGCCGCCATTTGAGTCTTAAGTTTCTCGATGCGCCAAAAATACATGCTATGTGAAGGAAGTGTCTTGCCGCACAACAAGAATTCTACGGCGCTGTGCCGCATAATGCTTGACAGGCGGGAATTGTATAGTTTACAGACGTATACATCCCTGCTTCTGATGCGCAGTTGTTGCTGAAAGTCTTGTAATGGCAACATCTTACAGCCGATCTTCCGGAAATGCAACTATCTGCAAAGACGGCGCTGCGCCGTATAAGGCGCGTCGGCAGTTAAGGACTTACCTTGATAACCCGATGCGTAAGCGAGGGACTGAGGATAACGGGGTAATTCCCTCGCTTACGCGTCGGGTTAAGATTGGTAAATTCTCATCTGCCGCTCGTCTAAATCACGCCACTGCTCAAACCTGCTGTGTTTGCCCAAGGATTCGCTCGAATACCGTGCGCGTTTCGCGGAACATGGTTTTCACCTCGTCGGCCAGCTCGCTGCCATCGGTGTAGCCTAGTAAATAGGCTAGCTTGGCGAGTTCCTTGGGGTCTTCGGGGAAATCGTGCCGACCGGTCGAATCCATCAAGCGGATGCCGGCTTCTACCTTCCGTTGAAAGCGGTAGCTGGCGCCCAGCAGCTGCGCATCGGTGTTGTCGAGACAACCGGCCGCCTCTAGCGCCTTCAGTGCAGCCAGCGTTCCCGGGACGCAAACTTGCGGCATCTTGCTGCCATGTCTTAGTTGCAGCGTTTGCACGATGAACTCGGTATCCATCGTGCCGCCCGAACCTTTTTTCAAATTCCTTGGCGTCGAAGCATTTTGCAACTTCATCCGCATCTCCCAAATCTCAGCGTTGTTTTCCGACTTCCACGACGGGCCATACGCAACCTGAGCCACGGCAGCCATGGTCTGCTCAGCCAGTTGGGGCGAACCGACGATGACGCGTGCCTTGCACAGCGCTTGCCGTTCCCAAAGCTGCCCACGCCCTTCTTGGAAGTACCGTACAAACGCATCCAACGGTACCGCCAACGATCCGCTCCGCCCGGTCGGTCGCAATCGAGGATCGACTTCGTACAACTGGCCATGGGGGCCGAAGTGGTTCATTTTTTTGATGATCCGCTGCCCCAGTTCGCTGAAAAAATGATTGTTCGTCGTGCCATTTCGAGTGCGATGGCCATTGTGCGCACGACGACTTGCGAGCGTGCTGCCTTCTGCTTCGTAGAGAAAGACCAGGTCCAAATCGCTGTGATAATTCGGTTCTCGGCCCCCCAGTTTGCCCATCGCCAGGACGATCAACTCGCATGGCTGGCCGACTCGGTCTGGGCGAGGCAGCCAGGGTGAAACCGCTGAGGCGTCTGCTGCTGCTAAGCCGCAAGCGGCCTCGTCGGGCAACTGGCCGATGGTCGGTTGCCCCATTTTTTGCACAAGCTTTTCCTGCTCGACCCGCACGACCTCTTTGAGGCAAACTTCCGCAATATCCGACAGCGCTCGATGCGTTGCCCGGATATTGTCCTTGCCCAGAATATCACGGACTCCGACCCGCAAATGCTGGGCATGCTTGAAGCTGTGCAAAATCGGCTCGATGTCCTCTGCCCTCCGTGTCAAGTCGGCGAGCAACGCTGCGAGAATCGGCAAACTGGGCAATTTTTCGACGACTAAACTATCGAGCAATTCGTCGATCATGCCGGGATTGCTGGTGAGAATTCTTGCCAGGTACGGGCAGGCGGTGCAGAGCGTCACGTACAGATTCAGCGTGGGATGATTGCTGCTCAGCAGTTCCCACAGGACCGCCTTGCCACCTAGCGAATCGCTCACGCGGCTCAGCGTCACCAGCGTGGCATCGGGGTCGGGCGTTTGGGAAATCGCCGCAAGCAACCGAGGAGCAATCGACGCCAGAAAAAGCCGGCTTCGCCGCGTGGAAAGAAAGGGGATTCGCTCCTCGGCGAGCGACATCAGATTTAAGTACGCGGCATGGATATCTTGAAACGCATACTTACCCAGGGCTTGCTCGATGAATTGTGGCGGCGGATCGGGATCGTTTACCAGATCGACTTCGGGTTCGGTTTCCGCATCTTCGCCAAATGCATCGTGCAGCAAGTGGTCAAGAATCTTGCGATTTAGTTGCGTGCGTTGGCCGTAGTCTTTCTTGAAGGCGGTCAACGCCGATGTATGGAGTGTGCCGGCAAATCCCATCCGTCTGGCAAGTTTGGTCAGTTCTGACTCGTCAGTCGGCAGTTGATGCGTTTGCAAGTCGAACATGATCTGCAGCCGGTGTTCCAACTTGCGCAGATAGCTGTAGTTTTCTTCTAAAATCGAGCGCTCTTGTCGCGAGAGACAACCGTTCTGCTCGAGCAAAACAATTGCGTCGAACGTGTTGCCAGTGCGCACTTTGGGCAAGGTGCCCCCACTGAGAAGCTGTAAAAACTGAATGACAAATTCAATGTCGCGGATACCGCCGTGGCCTGTCTTCACATTGCGATCGGAAACGCCCTTGTCCACGGCCCGGTTTTCGATGCGGCGCTTGAGCGCTTTGATGCCCGTAATATCAGCCAGGCTCAGATACCGGTGGTAAATCCAAGGCTCGAGTTGTTTCAAGTAGTGGCGACCCAAATCGAGGTTGCCTGCGATGGGACGTGCTTTCACATACGCTTGTCGCTCCCAAGTGCGGCCGCGGACGTCGTAATAGGTCAGCGCGCTACTGACGCTATTGCAGATCGAGCCATGCTTGCCGTCGGGCCGAAGCCGCATGTCGACCCGATAGGCAAAACCGAGTTCGGTCGTCTCGGTCAGCAACCGGATGAGTTCATGGGATACGCGATTGCAATACTCTTGGTTTTCGATTTTAGCATGAGAGCTAGACCTGGCCGCTGCTTGCCCGTTGGAAGATTGCCCATTGAGAGATTCGTAGAGCATCAGCAGATCAATGTCGCTGGAGTAGTTCAGCTCCAACCCACCCAGCTTTCCAAGCGCCAACACAACAAACGGTGGTCGTATCGCATTGTTATTTCCGCGCCGGCCAAGCTTTTTCGCAATCTGCCGGTGTGCGAAGTCCAGAGCTGCCTCGACCACCGCGTCGGCCACGTAGGAAATCTGCCGCGTGATTTGCGAAATGGGCTGCTCGCCGACGATGTCGCCATAGGCGATTCGCAAATTTTCTCGTCGCTTAAATCGCCTCAACGAGGCCAGTACCATTTCATCGCTATCGAGGATGCGAATATCGCTGACCAACTCTTCCACCAATAAATCGCGAGCCACAGGCCGGCCTTCGGTCGTGCGGATCAGGTCGTAGCCATCGGGATCAACACAGAGCAGGTCGCTCAAAGTTTGGCTTGTGTTGAACAAGCGGAGCAGTTGCGGCAGCGACTTGACATCGCGCTCAAACAGCGCGGCAGTCGACATCGGACTGCGTGCGGCATGCAGAAACCGTTCGAGGCAGTTGAAGGCCATGTCGGGATCCGCCAATTGGGGCGCGACGCCGGCAAACTGATCGCAAATCGTCCCTAGCAGATCGAACGGCAAACCAAGCTCGGCCAGCCGCAACAGATTGGCATGAGCGGTGCGCGGATTGGCTATCCCCAACGGTTCAAACCAAGCCTTGGCCTGGTCGGCCGAATCAAGCATGGAGCGTAGGTGATCAATTTGCATCGTTAATCTGTTTGGCCGTTGGGAAAAGAACCACGAATGGACACGAATCAACACGAATACAATCTTCTTATTCGTGTTGATTCGTGTCCATTCGTGGTTCTCTCCTTGGAAAACGATCAGCTTATCGCAAACAACTCCGGCCCAGCGTGTTGCGTGACGACCGAACCAAAGAGTGTGAATGCGTTGGCGTCGTAAATGGTCACCGGCAATATCTCTCCGATTTGGCGATGATTGCCCTCGAACACAACGATCCGATCGCACATCGTTCGGCCGGTTAATTGCAAGATCGGGCCCTCTTCCTGCCGCTTCAAACTCGTTTTGCTTGGTCCTTCGACGAGGACTTTTACGTCTTGCCCAAGGAACGGCTGGTTGTCCTCTTCGCTAATAGCATTTTGGATCGCCAACAGCTCGTTGTTCCGCGATTTCTTGACCAGTTCGGGCACATCGTCCGCATACCGCTCGGCTCCCTTGGTGCCGGGTCGTTCGCTGTATTTGAAAATGTAGCTGTTTTTGAAGCGCGACTGGCGGACCAGGTCGCACGTTTGCTGAAAATCGTCGTCCGTTTCGCCGCAGAATCCGACAATAAAATCGCTTGTCACCGCCACCTCGGGCATCCAGTCGCGCACCCGATCGAGCATTTCGCAATACTCTTCGACCGTGTAGCCCCGTTTCATTCGCTTGAGCATGCGGTTCGAACCGCTTTGCACGGGGACATGCAGGTACTTGGTACACTTGGGCAAGTCGCGGACTGCGGCGAGCAGGTCGTCGGTCATGTCTTTGGGGTAATTGGTGACGAACCGAATCCGCTCGATGCCGTCGATTTCGTGCAGCGCATGAAGCAGATCGCTCAGCCGCGTGGTGCGGACGTCTTCTCGATAGCGATAGCTGTTGACCGTTTGCCCCAGCAGGATGATTTCCTTGCAGCCCTCATCGGCCAGTTGCTGGGCCTCGACCATGATTTCGTGCGGAGGCCGACTTTGCTCCGGGCCGCGGACGCTTGGTACAATGCAGTAAGTGCAAAACTTGTCGCAGCCAATCATGATACGAACGTAAGCCTGATGCGGCGTCGGCCGCATTGCCGGGTCGCGCAGCGGATCGAAGCTTTCGTGGCTTTGCTGGATCGCATCGCGGCTGCCCTCTTTGCGGCCGAGGCTCACTTCCATTTGCTTTTTGGTACCGGTCCTCGCTTTTTCGATCAACTGCGGAACCTGATGCAATTGGCCCGGTCCTACAACCAAGTCGACATATGGCGCCCGCTCGAACACCAACCGTTGGTCTTTCTGTGCCATGCACCCCAGCACACCAATGACTTTGTGCGGCGCATCTCGTTTTGCATCCTTCAATCGGCCCAACGCACTGTAGATTTTGTCCTCGGCATGTTGACGGACGCTGCACGTGTTGAACAGAACTGTATCGGCGTCGCCCGTGTTGCTGGTCAGTTCGTATCCCTGTTTGCGCAGGCTGGCCACGATAAGCTCGCTATCGAGCACGTTCATCTGACAGCCGACCGTTTCGATGTAAAGTTTTTTCATCATCAAATCCTACTTGCGCAGACTAAAGGTTCTTCAGGAATTTTAGTGGCTAGATTTTGGTGTGAAAAGGAGAACTACCAAGCCGCAATCTCAGCCCCCGGCAAAGCCGGGGGCTGAAATGAGGCTTCTTCATCGCCACAGTCAGCAATAGCCTCTAAATTCTCTGAAGAACCTCGTCTCTTCGTGGTTCAGCCCTGCGCTGTAGTACTAGCCAAAGGCGAATCCCTTGAAATCCCTTCGAGGTGAAACGCGAACAATATTCACGTTTTTGACCCATAAGAGTCTAACCGCTAAGCAACTCCACGTTCCGACTCATCCGCCTCGTTCTTTTTGGCTGGGCGGGAACCTTGCTGTCCTTCCATCTGCTGGCGAACTTGTTCGACCAACTGATTTCGCCGCCGCGCCATCAACCGAACCAGCGAAATTACGGCAATGTAGCCAGCCGCTGCGATCATCACGATATCCCATCGATCCATGCGAATATCCTCCGCCCACTTCTTCGCGGGCCAGGTCCTAGAGTCGTGTCCATACAGGGTCCTCCATGATACACGCTGCTATATCATTCCCGCGAGAGGAAAAAGGGCCTGCTATTAGCCTGTTGAAAAGAAGCATTTGTAGGCTGAAACAAGCTCCGCGCAGTTCCGGCATAGCCTATTGCCGCGAAAAAGAAGTGCCGGAACTGCGTCGCTGTCGCTCCTTGTTCCAGCCTGCTAGTTTTTGTCAGAAAACCTCAATGATGCCGTAATGTGAGCTGTAGGCGCTAGCCTCGAACGTTTAGGTTCGATGTTTTTCGCAGGTTCGCCCGACGCTAGCGCGTTCGGCTCACTGTTTTCTGACAAAGACTAGCAATTCCATGAATGTTGAAGTAAGTTCCATCTACGGCCACCGTGCGTCTGGGAAATCGTGTGTGGCTTCACCAGATTTTGCGCGGTTGGCCGCATTTTACTGACACCAATTTTTGCTGGCAAAAAGTGCAAAATCCGAACTTAGGCGAGCTTAAAATAATCGTTAACCGTTCAATCAAATGGCAAGCAGAAGCGTAGGAATCCGTCCTGGCGGACGGTTTCATGCGAAACAGCGTGAAACTTCGCTTCCATCGCTTACCATTTTGAGTAATCAACATGCCCCCATGAGCGCTGCTGCACCCCGTTCGGCGTATATCCATGTGCCCTTCTGTGGGCATCAATGTGGATACTGTAATTTTTCCGTCGTGGCGGGCCGAGAAGACCTCGTGGAACTGCTGCTTGATGCGATTGCCATCGAGTTGATCTCATTAGGAAAGCCGCAGGAAGTCGACACGCTTTATTTTGGGGGCGGCACGCCGACGTTTCTTTTGCCGCGGCAACTTCGCCGGTTAGGTGAACTGGTGCTGCAATGGCATCCCCTGGCGTCTGATTTTGAATGGACAGTCGAGGCAAACCCGGGCGATCTTGATCAAGACCGCATCAGCACGTTAGCCCAATTGGGCGTCAATCGGCTCAGTCTGGGGGCACAGTCGTTTGACGATACGAAGCTGAAAATTCTGGAACGGGATCACCGTGCGGCAGAGATTTGTCAAGCCGTCCACTTGGCTCGGCAGGCGGACATGCAAGTGTCGCTTGATCTGATCTTTGCCACGCCCGATGAGAATCTCCAGCAGTGGAGCGATGATCTGGACCAGGCGATTGCGCTCCAGCCGGAGCATATCTCGACCTATGGACTGACAATCGAAAAGGGGACTGCCTTTTGGGGGCGTCGTCTGCAGGGCGAGCTTGTCCCATTGCCGGAAGCGCTTGAACGCGAAATGTACGCCCTGGCAATCGACCGGCTCGCCGCGGCCAGCTACGAACATTACGAGATCTCCAATTTTGCCCGGCCGGGCCACCGCAGCCGACACAACGAGTCGTGTTGGCGAGGCGAGGGCTATTTCGCCGCAGGACCCGGGGCGGCTCGCTATGTCGACGGTGTGCGCGAAACGAACCACCACAGCACGACAACCTATCTCAGGCGTATCCAAGAGGGGCAATCGCCCGTGGCGGAACGTGAAAAGCTTGATGCCGAGCAACTCGCCCACGAGCGGCTGATTTTCGGCCTGCGACGGCTGGAAGGGGTCGAGCGGAAAGAGTTCGCCAAGCAGACCGGGCAGGAAATCGACACACTGGCGGGCGATGCAATTGCGCGGATGGTCGAGCTAGGAATGCTAGCCGACGATGGCGGGTGCGTGCGTCTCACGCGCGAAGGCCTCTTTGTCAGCGACGCCATTTGGCCGGAACTACTCTGGGATGGTTGATGTAAGATGTTTGATTGTTGAAGTCAGAAAAGCGAGCTGACATCAACAATCAATCATCTTACATTTCTGCTCGTGGCAATCGGCGACGGCATGGCGGCTCTTCGGCCATGGGCGGTGTCTGCCTGGTTTCAAAGGCCCACATTTCACGCTCTTCTTGGCAGGCATAGTACCGAAGCCAGATTTCCTGATCGCCGTCGATGTTCGCACAATCCCAATGCAGATAGTTGCTTTCACGTAGGATCTGCTTTTCGTAGGCCGGAAGAATATCGCGATAAATGATGCAATAAAGCGCTCGATCATCGAGATGATCGGTGAAGTCGAGCACCACGTGCTTGGTAAATAGCTGCCCGATCGTATCGGTGAGCACTTCGCCCAACTGGTCGTCATTCAACTCGTCCGGAGCGGGAATTTGCAGCTTGGGGTCGAACCACTGGCAAATGGGGAGCATCGGGGCACGCTCCCATTCCAACATCGACTCAAGAAATTCGTTTTCGCAACGCGTAGTCATCCGCTCGGCATTCACGCGGCTAATCGACTCGTCGAGCAAGGGTTCTAGCGCATCGCGCAACTGAGCATTTCGCAGCAGTTGATCGACATCACTAGAATGTGGTGAATCAGGTTTGATCATGAGGGGAAGGCTTTCGGCTATCAACAGTTAGCCAGAGGTGAACAAAATAAATTCATCCGGAATTTTAGTGGGCAGATCGAGGCAAGCAAACAGTTTTTTTGTCCCGTAGGGACGTTTGAAAATAGCCCAGCGATTTATCGCTGGGTTTCCAAGGTGCAAGTTTTCTCCAGTCCCGTAGGGACGGCTGAACCGCGGCAAAAGGTGCAAGCCAAGCTGAGGCCATGAAACAAATATTCAGCCGTCCCTACAGGACTACCCGACTTACCCCACCGCTTACCCAGCGATAAATCGCTGGGCTATTTTCAAATGTCCCTACGGGACGCGTGTTCCGGCTTACAAGCTCGGAAAATCTAGCCACTAAAATCCCTGAAGAACCAAAAAATAAGATTGTCTTCTTACAATGTCTGGCTAGAAGCTAATCGCTAACTGCTAACCGCTTAAACTTGACTCTATCAAGCGATGACACGTGCGCATACCGTTTTGTGCCCTTCTAAGAGCAGTTTGTGAAATTACCCGAGCAGAACCGTTACGACCCGCAAAGTCAATTAAATGCGGAATTCGGATTGCGGAATCAAAAAAACATTCCGAATTCCGCAATCCGGACTCCGCATTCAATGGATTCCCATCAGGCCCATCAGCAGCTTCATGTCATCCCACGTTTTTGCTTTGGCGGCAGGGTTACGGAGCAGATAGGCGGGGTGGTAGGTGCAGACGACTCGGATTTTCTGGTAGTCGTGTACCTCGCCTCGCAATTGGCCAATCGGCGTGGTGGTAGCCAGCAAGTTTTGTGCAGCCACCGCCCCCATGCAGCAGATGAACTCCGGCTGGATGAGTTGCAACTGCCGCTCCAGAAACCGCCGGCAATTTTGGGCTTCGTCAGGCGTCGGATTGCGGTTGCCAGGAGGCCGACATTTCAGCACGTTGAGGATGTAAACCTCTTCTCGCTTCAGCCCGCAGGCGGCGAGGATCTTATTGAGCAATTGCCCACCCCGACCGACGAAAGGCTCGCCAAGCCGATCCTCATCCGCCCCGGGTGCTTCGCCCAAGATGCAAAGCCGAGCTTGGGGATCGCCGACGCCAAAAACGGTTTGCGTCCGTGTGCTGGCTAATTCATCGCACAGTTTGCATTGGGCCACCTCTTCTCGCAAGATTTCGAGCGAAGGGGCCTCGTTGGATTTGGGATTTGGGATTTGGGATTTCGGATTGGTAGAGCGGCCCAATTGCTGGACACCTGCCGCTTGCAGGCTTTCCAGGTGCTGTCGCAGTGCTTGGCTAGTATCCATCGGGTCAGGTTTTCCTTTGTTACTTGTTCAGGGGGAACTTCTATGAAAGCCCTCGGCTCTGCCGGGGGGTTGCCTTGCTCGGAGACTTTGCCTGAGGCGAAATGCCAGTGATTGACGGGACTCTCGACGTCTTCGCAGCGCAACCCCCCGGCAAAGCCGGGGGCTGAAATGGCTCATCGAGATTTTGCCGTGCTCCAGCCAATATCACGGCCAATCTGGCGAATTCCGCATTAATCGCGAACAAGTACGCAGTTTGGTACGTTGATAGGTACTCCAGTGTACGGCGAGGACCCTATTTTGAAAGGGGGCCAAGTGTAAGATGGACAACTACTATTTACTCTAACACTTGATTATCATGCAGATTACCGTGCGTCGCGTTGCGACGCGGCTGAACGTCCCTATTCCGCAATCCGAATTCCAAAATCCGCAATCCCATGGCTGTCCCTCGTGTCGTTATTGTTGGCCGTCCCAATGTGGGCAAAAGTAGCCTGTTCAACTGGCTTGCTGGAATACGTCTGGCGATCGTCGAAGATCAGCCGGGCGTGACTCGCGATCGGATCGACTATCTGACGAGCCATGACGACCATTACTTCGAGCTGGTCGACACGGGCGGCATCGGCATCCAAGACGTCGACAATCTCACCCAACACATCGAAAACCAGATTGCCACGGCCATCGAGTCGGCCGCGGTGATTCTGCTGGTGGTTGACACACGCGACGGACTGGTCCCTCTGGACGAAGAGGTAGCCCATCGGCTCCGCGGCGTGGATGTGCCGGTCCTCTGCATAGCAAACAAAGCAGACAATAACAGCTTCGACAATCAGGCCGCCGACTTTTATCGCCTCGGTCGCGGAAAGATTGTTTCGGTCAGCACCAAGCAAAATCGCAATCGGTCGTTGCTCTTGAACATGATCGTCGAGCGTTTGCCAACCGAGTCGTCCCAAACCGAAGCCTTGTCATCGCACCCCGAGCCGACGATGAAAGTAGCGATTGTCGGTCGTCGCAACGTGGGAAAGAGCACCTTTGTCAACACACTCGCCCAGGCCGAGCGAATGATTGTGAGCGAAATTCCCGGCACGACGCGCGACAGCGTCGACGTTCGGTTTGAACTCGATGGCAAGGCGTTCATCGCGATCGATACGCCCGGTTTGCGTCGGGCGAGGAGCCGTAGTGCATCGATCGATTATTACGGAACCCATCGCGCCCAACGAAGCATTCGCCGGGCCGACGTCGTGATGTTGTTTCTCGATGCCACGCAGCGCGTGAGCAAAGTCGACAAGCAACTCAGCGACTACATCGCCCAGCAATACAAACCATGTATCTTCGTCGTGAACAAATGGGACCTACTGGCGGGAAGCATGCCGACCGAAAAATGGGTCCGTTATTTGCACGACACATTTCGCACGATGCGCTACGCCCCGATCGCATTTATCACAGCGGAAACGGGCAAGAATGTCAAAGCACTGCTCAACCATGGTCAGATGCTTTTCAAGCAGTCGCTCCAGCGGATTCCCACCGGTCCGCTCAATCGGTTGATGCGCGAAGCGATTCGGCGTTCGCCCCCGCCCATGCACCAGAACCGCCGCCCGAAGATTTATTATGCCACGCAGGTGGGAGTCCAGCCGCCGACGATCGTGCTGTTCTGCAACAACCCGCAGTCTATCTCAAAACCGTATCAGCGGTACCTGCTCGGTGCCGTACGCGATCAATTGCATTTCGAGGAAGTACCCATCAAACTCTACTTGCGCCGTCGCCAAGCAAAAGATCTTCGAGACGAGATCGGCGAAGAAAGCGGAAAAGGAGAAGCGGTCAATGGTTAGCGCGTAGGCTGAATCTATGAGAGGAGGAGACGCCGCGAAGGGGTCGTCCTTTTAAGAAGTTTCATCCGGCTGAAGCTAAGTGATTCTACTGAAGTCCACGTGCTCTCATAGACGGAACAAGCGGTAGTGCCGTTCTTGCAAGGCATTGTTGTTCCACCTATCAATCCAGCGGATTTTCCCATCGCAGTTGTCGAAAGCGACGAAAATCGTTGTCGCAACTGACCAACGTGGCTCCGCGCGAGATAGCCAATGCCGCAAGATGGGCATCGGTTGTCAAGTTGCCGGCAGTACCTGCATCGAGGATAAGTTGCTGTAAGATGAGCCAGTGGTTGGGGCCTTCTAAAACCAACTCTGTATTGGGATGGTTCAGCCAGGCATCGACTCGAGCGATCGCTTGGGCAGGCGTCTGAGGATTAGTAAAAACGTTACGATGCGTGGCAACTCGAACAAAACCAACCAGAGTGATCCATGTTAGCCCGACAGGTTCGCTTGAGTGCAGTGCATTTTCCCACCACCTGCAAGCAACCTTATGAATCGCATCATCCCTATTAACAGCGTAAAGCAAGATGTTTAGATCAACGATCTTCATTTGCCGAGCGCCATTTCCTTGATGATCTCCGCGTCTTCAAGCTCCGCGGCAAGTTGCAGCGCCTTGGTAAGATCGACTTTAGGTTTGCCCATCGAAAAGGTCTTCTCCCGATAGGGCTTCTTCGCTTTCGAGCTTTTGTTTTTGACGGCTTCGAGTCCCGCGCGGACGGTTCGATTGAAGAGCTGGGCTAGCGAGATGCCTTCCTTGTGAGCCAGATTTTTGAGCTCCCGCATCAGATCGTCGTCGACTCTTACGGTAGTTCTCATACTGGCATCATAGCATCACCTAGGGTGATGTCAAGTCATCACCTGAAGGAAGCAGAAGAACTCCCATGTAAGCCCCCGGCTTTGCCGGGGGGTGCTTTGCCGGGGAATTTATCTCCTTTTCCATGGCACAGTTTTGCCCAGAGGCAACCCCCCGGCAAAGCCCGGGGGCTTTCATGGTAATTCCCAAAGTACCCAAAATAGATGAAAAACCGGGCTGAGTAGGCAACTCGACCGTTCCACGGAATTTTTTTCCAGCAGCTGTTGAACAGACGGTGCAAGTTGGATACAATTGGGATAAGATATTGATAATCAGTCTCAGTTGCAAAAACCTTTCTTGATGCCTTGGACTTTCCACGATGAACAATCTCATTCCCCTCTGCACATTACCTCCTGGCCAACAAGCCGAAGTTCACACCGTGCTAGGACAAACTAGCCATGTCCGCCGGCTCGATGAGTTGGGGATTCGTGATGGAGCCCAACTCGAGATGGTCCGTCATGGATCGCCCTGCATTGTCCAACTCGACGGCAGCAAGCTTTGCTTTCGCGACGGCGAATTGCTGCAGGTGATGGTTTCGCCCAAGAACTGGATGTGATGCGCTCGGATAGGACGCAAGAGAGCAGGACTAATTTGGCCCAACTCGCAATGGGCAAATCGGGTCGCGTCGTCTGGGTGACAGGCACCGACGAGGTGAGCAGGCGGTTGCTGGAAATGGGGTTCACGCCCGGGGCAGAAATCCGTCTACTTCGAGCTGCCCCGCTGGGTGATCCGCTGGAGTTCGAGCTTCGCGGCTATCGAATCAGCCTGCGACGTAACGAAGCGGAAAAAATCGAGGTTGAAATATCGTAACCGTTCACGGAGTGAAAAATATTGAACCACGAAGGACACAAAGAGCACGAAGAAGTCAGAGGACAAATCGCTTGCTCCCGCTTCTCAGCGAACTCAAACGGAAAACCCATTCGGAGGAAAACCACGAAAGAGACAAAAACTACGAAAGAGACAAAAACTACGAAAAAAGTGGGGGAGTATGATCGCAGGATTTGAAGCTGAAAGACTTGCCCAACAGTATTCGCAAACCCCTCTCCTTCGTCTGTTTCGTCTATTTCGTGGTTCTCTTCTCTTCACCTTAAATAGGCTAAATTTGCACCCTCATCGACTTGATTGGATAGCCTCACGAAAAATAGAATTCTATTCTTTGTGTCCTTCGTGCTCTTCGTGGTTCATTTTTCCTCCATCCCGTGAACGGTTACGAAATATCGTAGTGTTCCTTCAAACCTGAATTGACGGGTGCCACTGCTGGTCCGCCACAGCCGATTCGAATATGTCCGCAAGCGCTCCGCCCGCCACAATCCACGTTGCCCTCATCGGAAATCCGAACACGGGTAAATCGACACTGTTCAACGCGCTGGCGGGAGTGCGGCAACGCGTCGGCAACTATCCGGGCGTCACCATCGATAAAAAGATCGGCCAGCTTCGGCACGATGGCCATACGTTTGATCTGATCGATCTGCCGGGCACCTACAGTCTAGCCCCCCGTTCACCAGACGAAATGGTCGCGGTCGAGGTGTTGTTAGGCTGGCGAGGTGGCGAAAGACCGCCTGATGTGGTTCTCTCGATCATCGATGCATCCAACTTGGAACGAAATCTCTTTCTGCTCAGCCAAGTCCTTTCGCTTGATCTGCCGACCGTCGTTGCGCTGAACATGGTCGACGTGGCTAAAGACCGCGAGATTGCCATGGATGTCGATGCGCTCGCCGAGCAACTGGGCGTGCCGGTTGTTGCCGTTCAAGCGAATCGTGGCATTGGTTTAGAACATCTGAAAACGGCGTTAGTAAGGGCGGTCTCCCAAGGGAAGAAACCTGGGACTGCTGCCGGGCATAAAAATCCTTTCCCCTCCAAATTTCAACAGCTAACTGCGGAGCTTGCCGAAGAGCTTAATGTCAATCGCAGCGAGCCGCTGCCACATTACTTGGTTGAACGGTTGATCCTTGATGGCGAAGGTTACTTGGTAATAGAGCTGCTGGCCGATGCCTCTCCCGACCAGTTGGAGAGTCTCCGCACAGCTCGTAGGGCGTTGAACGAGGCTGGGATTCCTGTGCCGGCGGTCGAAGCAATTGCTCGCTACGATTGGGTTGCCGAGGTGCTTCGGGATACGGTCCATCGCCCAAAAACGAATCGTCGCACCCCAACCGACCGCATCGACGCAGTGTTGACGCATAAAGTCTGGGGTTCCCTTGCGCTAATTGTCGTCATGACTTTGCTGTTCTCATCGATCTTTGTCGCGGCGGATCCGCTCATGGGCATGGTCGACCATGCAATCAGCTCGGTTGCCGGACTGATGGAAAGCCTGATACCCGCCGGTGCGCTCCGCTCGCTGTTGGTCGATGGGGTGATCGGCGGCGTTGGTGCGGTGGTCGTTTTTCTGCCGCAGATTCTCATTCTGTTTTGCTTCATCGCCGTGCTGGAGGATTGCGGCTACATGGCCCGGGCGGCGTTTCTCATGGATCGACTCATGGCGGGCGTGGGGCTTAGCGGGCGATCGTTTATCCCGCTCTTGTCTTCTTTTGCCTGCGCGGTGCCAGGCATCATGGCGGCAAGAGTGATCGAAAACCGCCGTGATCGACTCGCGACGATTCTCATCGCGCCGTTGATGAGCTGCTCGGCCCGCTTGCCGGTCTATGTGATTCTGATCGGCGCATTCGTCCCAGCCGAGCATTACTTGGGCGGAATCGTCGGATTGCAAGGGCTGACGCTGCTAGCGATGTATGCAATTGGCATCACCACCGCCGTGATCGTGGCTTGGCTGCTGAAGCGCACCTTGCTTCGTGGCGAGACGCCGCCGTTTGTCATGGAACTGCCTAGCTATAAAATGCCGTCGCCGACGATGGTGCTGCACCGCATGGCCGACCGCGGCTGGGCGTTTGTGCGACGTGCGGGCACAGTCATTTTCGCCGTAACCATTGTCATCTGGGCGCTGGCCTATTATCCTCGCGCCGAGGAAACGGTAGCCAACGAAATTGCAACTCAGCGAGCCACCTTGCAAGCCAACATCGATGGCGAGTTGGCCGGTTCACCGGCCCGGGCAGCAGCCCAGCAGCACCTAATCCAATTCACCACTCCCACTCACCAAGCCCACCTAACCGCAAGCCTGCACCAACGCCACAGCTTCCTAGGCCAAGCGGGCAGGTGGATCGAACCGGCCGTGCGTCCGCTCGGTTGGGATTGGCGGATCGGCTGTGCAGCAATCGCATCCTTCCCGGCGCGCGAGGTGGTGATGGGTGTGCTGGGAGTCATTTACCACTTGGGTGGTGATATTGATGTGGGCGAGGAAGGCGACCAGAGCCAGCTTCGCAGCCGGCTCCGCGCCGCCCGTTGGGACGACACGGGCGAGCCGGTGTACAATCTGCCGGTGGCGTTATCGATCATGGTCTTTTTCGCCCTGTGCGCCCAGTGTGCCGCGACGCTTGCCGTCATCCGCCGCGAAACGGGCAGTTGGCGCTGGCCCGTGTTTACATTTGCGTATATGACGCTGTTGGCTTACATTGGCGCGCTGGCGACTTACCAGATTGGCATTCGGTTGTAGAGAAACTTGGAGCGTTGCCGTGCGTCGCGTTGCGACGCGGCTGGAAAATCACCCATGCAAGATTTCATCGCAATTCTGATTGTTCTTGTCGCCGCGGGTTACTTGGGCCGCGTGGCATGGCTGCGCGTCTTTGGCCGCCATCAGAGCACCTGCGGCACGTGCAAGAGTTGCAACGCAAATGCACGACCAGCGGAAAAACAACTGGTGCAGATCGACATTCCGTTCTCGCCTTAACCCAAGCCGACCGCTTGCGGTCGAAAAATGCCGCAAACCCATACTTTGCCGCAATGGACTGCAAGTCAGCAATCACTACGCTTCGAAGCAATCTCCCCCCCAAGTGGAAGCAGCGCCTACGCCGCAGGCTACTGACTTGGTACGCCAAGCATGCCCGCGATTTGCCGTGGCGGCGGTCGCATGATCCCTACCATGTTTGGGTTAGCGAGATCATGCTGCAGCAGACCCAGGTCGCCACGGTCGAAGCGTACTTCCTGCGGTTTCTCGCGGTACTGCCCACGCTGCACGATTTGGCCGCAGCCGACCAGCAGCAGGTGATGCGACTGTGGGAAGGGCTGGGCTACTATCGCCGTGCGCGACAGCTACACGCGGCAGCCCAGATGATCGTTGACGAACTGGGCGGCCAGATGCCACAAGATGCGGCCGGCCTGCGCAAGTTGCCCGGCATCGGCCGCTACACGGCCGGGGCGATTTGCTCGATTGCCTATGGCCAGCGCGAGCCGATCCTCGAGGCCAACACCATCCGCCTGTTGAGCCGGCTGGTCGGCTATCGCAACGATCCCACCAAAGCCGTCGGGCAACACATGCTATGGCAAACGGCCGAGGAAATTCTCCCGCGCAAGAACGTCGCCCAATTCAACCAGGCGTTGATGGAACTCGGTTCGCTTGTCTGCACGCCGACCGACCCCAGTTGCAACCAGTGCCCGGTGGCGTCGCTTTGCGCAGCCCACGAAGCCGGATTGCAAAACAAGATACCACTGGCCAAGAAAAAGCAGTCGTTCACCGACCTGCACGAGGCCGCGGTCATTGTGCGCAAGAATGGCCGCGTGCTCCTGCGGCAATGTACCGATGGCGAGCGTTGGGCCGGGTTGTGGGATTTTCCTCGCGTTGCTATCCAAAGTCAAAATCCCTCTTTGGCACAAATAGAATTGGCCGACAAGGTGCATAAGCAAACGGGCATAAAGATTGAGCCGGGCGAGCGGCTCAAAACCATCAAACATGGCGTCACTCGCTATCGCATCACGCTCGACTGTTTTACCGCCCAGTACAAATCAGGACGAGTTTGTACGTCGAAGTCGCACCCTGTTCGATGGGTAAAACGATTGGAACTAGCCGAGTTGCCGCTGAGCACCACCGGCCGGAAGCTTGCTCGGCTGGTTGTGTAATTGCCGTGTGTTGCGTTGCAACACGGCTGATTGTTTCAACCCAGAGCTAGCGCGCTCTTTTCTGGTTGTTCCAAATATATCGACTACTCAGGAAAAATCACCGACTCGAAATAGTCGAACTACCGGTGACCTGTAACCTATGTTTGCTTGGGCATGCAATCGACTGTTTGCCAGTATAAACATTGATCAAGAAAAACAAGGACTAGAAGAATGAGTAGCAACGAACTTACCGAACAGCAAATCCAACTGCTAGAAACCAGCTTTGCCGCAGTCGCACCGCGAGGCGCGGAATTGGTCGAGCTTTTCTACGAGCATCTATTCGCAGACTATCCGGAAGTGATCCCGATGTTCGCCAACACGGTGCCTGCGGAGCAACAGAAAAAGCTGCTCGCTTCGTTGAAATTAGTCGTCGACAACATTCGGAAGCCGGAAAAACTGGGCCCCGCGCTGGAGCAAATGGGCGCTCGGCACGTGCAGTATGGCACCAAGGAAGCCCACTATCCAGCGGTTGGCGCCACGTTACTCAAGTCGCTCGCGGAGATCGCAGGCGATCTTTGGAACGATGAACTACAAGATGCGTGGGCGACCGCATACGGTGCCATCAGCGAGATCATGCTACAAGGCGCTGCCGAGCTGGCTGAAGTTTGAGGCCCTGTCCCACAGAATACCTTCAGCGACCTGGACCACGGAGCGCCCGCGCTCCATGCGTCTGGGTCGCTTATTCTGTATCTTCTCAACCGCTAGCAGTAGCCGCGGCTGTTTATTGCGTATAATTGTGGCATGAGCAGTTTAGACATTCGGGAGATACTCAGCGAGATCGAAGACCTTCTGGCCTCGGCGGGAGATCTTCCGCCCGAAGCGGAGTTGGCGGTCGAGAAGTTGCTAAACGTCGTCGAGGCGCTCAGTTCCGATAAGCAATCGCTTGTCGATGAGGTCCAGCGGCTGAAACTACAGCTCGACCAGAAGAAGAAAGCGAAGACGACCGGCAAAGATGGCGACCCCAAGCCCAACTCCGATCACTCGTCGGAAAAACATCGCCGCAAATGTCAAGTCAAAAAACCGCTTTCTGCCCAGGATCGCCATACCTTCAAAGACCTCACGATCCACGAGACGATCAAGTGTCCAGTCGACCCAAAAGAACTTCCTCCTGACGCGGTGCGTTTGGAAGACGAAGAGGTGATCGTCCAGGACATCAAGATCAAACCTCGCAACATTCGCTTTCAGCGAAGTGTCTACTATTCGTCAGCTCAGGAGAAGTATTTTCGCGGAGCGCTCCCCAGCGGCTACGATGTGGGTGATTTCGGCGCGGACTTGCGGGCGCTGATTCTGTTGACTTCAGACAAGAGTTCGACGACATCGTCCACGCGGGACTCGCCTCGACGCCGTATCAGCAGACCGACGACACGTCGGCACGCGTCGACGGCCAGTTCTGGCACACGCACATCGTTTGCAATCCGTTCTACGCAGCCTACTTCACACGCGAGCGCAAAGATCGCCTGACGGTGCTGGAAGTCCTGCAAAACACGAGTGATTTGCACAGTTTAGTCAGAAATATGGGCAGTTCGGCACCGAGACGCTGGAGTTGTTACGAACCGAGTTCAACATTCCAGACAAATGGCAACGATCTCTCGAAGCGATTGGCGAGACGCAGTTCGAGAAAACGCCGCTCCAGGCGTTGCTCGACGGTTGGTTCGGCCAGGGCAACCGGCCGTTGCGGACCGCCATCGAACAGGCGGCAGCGATTGTTTACTACCGCCATCAGACTTCCGTGCCGGTCGTCGAGACGATCGTATGCGACGACGCCGGTCAGTTCAAGTTGCTGACAGAGCGATTGGCCCTGTGTTGGATCCATGCGGGCAGGCACTACGAGAAATTGTCTCCCGTGGCGCCTCGGCACGTGAAGCTTCTTGATACGTTCTTGGACCGCTACTGGGACTACTATCGTTCGTTGCAACGCTATCGCGCCGGTCCAAACGCCGAGAAGGCCGCCTCACTCCGACTCGAATTCGACGAATTGTTTTCGACTCGAACGGGCTACGATGCGCTCGACCAGCGCATTGCCAAGACGGCGGCGAAGAAAACGGAGTTGCTAACCGTGTTGTCGGTGCCGAGTGTTCCGTTGCACAACAACGCGTCGGAACTTCAAGCCCGTGTGAGCGCGCGTCGTCGCGACGTGAGCCTGCACAGCCGTAGTGCTCGCGGCGCTCGTTCGATGGACATCTTCACGACGCTGGTGCAAACTGCGAAGATCCATGGCGTCAGCGCCTACGCCTACCTCTGCGACCGGATCAGTCGTCGATTCGAACTCCCGCCTCTAGCCCAGGCCATTCAAAACGCTGCTGCTAGCGGTTGAGAAGATACCCCAATCCGTCATAACGAACCGTGCCAAACGCTGCGTTGGCCAGGACTTTTGGCGAAAACCGTACTCCCAGTCTTGAGGCCTACCGGAGAGCCGGTTTTGGGAGCTTATCCTGCGTCGGAGTTTCACTCCGACGCGAGTTGGCCAATTGCCGTTCGTGCCGTCGGTCGATGTGACCGACCGCACGAAATTAGCTTTTCTGCCAGACGACAGTTGAGCTGTCGACCGCGATCCGCATGCGGCAGCCGTTCGCTTCTGGTGCCATCACTTCGATGACAACTATGTTGTTTTGGTTCGCAACATTGCGCTCGCAGAAGGTTCACCGCTGCGAGTTATGAGTGATCCGCAACCTCCGAGGATGATGCAACCGCTGTCGCGGGTAAAAAACGCAAACTGCGTTCGGCGTGACGGACCGAGGCAGATTTTGAGTCGTAATCCACTCGCTCAAATTGGGCCACAATGAGTCCGGTTAAACAAGCCGAGCCGACGACAGAGACCACCAGGCCCGGAATGGCCAACGAGTGGTTGCGAATTCACGTAATTTTTGAGGCCATTCGGTCGATTTCTTCACAAACCTTCAGAATGCTGGCCTCACGGTGTGCCACGCTTTTCGACAGGAATAGCCCGTATAATTCCGAAGAAACGGATGCTCGGTACGCAAGTGTAAGCTAAAACGCGTGTTTGTTGAAAACTCAATACGGGATTGCTCCCGTGCCGATCCATGAGTAACGAGCTTCGCGTGAAAATACGTGTCGGCGCAGAGGTATATAATCAATGCCTGCAATATTGCCTAAACCCCTGATTTTGCTAGACTTATGATCGGAGGAAAAAGATGGGGGACACAATTCAAACTGAAGAAATCGAACTCGATGCCGAAGACGTCGTGTTGATGATTCTCGAAGCCAACGAGCGGATTTTCGGCCAGTCCGTCTTCCGTGGAGTTACGCGCCTTGAGAAACTGATTTTTCTTCTTGAAGAAGAAACCAGCTTTGAGGGCGTCGGTGAGTTCTTTCCGTTTGAGGCACATAACTTCGGACCATTCTCAAAGGAGGTCTACGCAGCTGTCGAGTTCCTTGAGGGTATTGACCTAATTGAGGTCAGTGAAAGGACCTACGCATCGCCGAAGGCAGTCTCAGAAGAAGAAAGGCTGGCTTTTGAGATCTCCGACGACGAGCAAGGCAAGCTAGCAACCGAGAAGTTGTTCGCACTTACCGAGGATGGTCGAAAGGTTGCCAAAATAATGCGCGAAAGCGTAGCGAGAAAGAAAGGATCCGATGTCGTGGAACTGGATGGAGTCGTTCGGAATTATGGCTCTCGACCGCTGAACCACCTCATTCGCTATGTGTATCGGCAGTACCCAGCTCTGACAAAAAATAGCATCCATCCGGAAGCTGCACGACTACAGAACACGAGCGCCCAGTGACCATGGGCGTAATTTGTCGACTACTGCTGCTCTTCCTCTTCATTGGTCCTGTCTTCTCCGTTGCCTTCGCAGCGAGGCGCCAAAAAACGGCAATGAAACGCTTCAAATCGCCGTGTCGATCTTCCACGTTTTCTTGAAAGGGAGTGATTTGGTAACGTCGGACCACGTGGCCGACGGGAATGATAGGAGAGCGTCGCGGCGGATACCCGATAGTGACTTTGTTGTTTGTCTTCGATCAAGTTCAGCAAGTACAAATCATGATCGTACGTGGAAAAGGCGGTCAGCTCTTGGTGAGGGTGCAAGGCGAAAGCCTTCGCTACGACATGATCGGGTACGGATAGCAATTTCTCTCCTGTCTTGGTTGCGGCCAGCGGCTGCGCTGGGTCGTTCGTGTCCGAGCTGTTATCGTTCATCAACGCTGCTTTTTCGTCAAACGTCTGATGTAGTCCACTTCCTTTGTGTCGTAGGCTGTTCCATCGGGGCGAAGGATTTCGTGGAACCAGAGCTTGGGTTCGGCGGTGTACGGTTTGTTCCATGAATCCCAGGGGTAGTTGGTTTGCGTCTTACCCACGACAAAGCCCCAGTTGTAGGCGGCGACTTTTTCCTTTTTGAGGTACCCCATCACAGGATCAAAGTTGCTGCCGGTGGGGCGGGACAGGTATTCCGTTAAGGCAATCGGACGGTTATACCGGCGTAACTGCTCGACGTAAGACCGGACCTCCTGAACGCTGCCATAGCTGTGAAAGCTGATTATGTCTGATTGTTCCAATATCAGTTTCTCCATGTGCATGATATTGTCGTGACTTGGCCAAGGTCCATGCCTCATGTTGACAGTCAGCGGTTGCGACGGATTGGCCTCGCGAGCCCAAACGAAAACTTTTTCTAGAAGCATCGTTGCCATCTCCGCCTTGTTTGAAAGTTCAGTGTTCTCACCATTTTTCCCGTACGAACGCATATTGGGATTGTCGGGTTCGTTGAACAGGTCCCAGACCTGAACGCGCTTATCATTTCGGAAGTAGTGGATCAGATCAATGATGTAAGGTCGAAGTTCATCGTGCCGTTTCGGATCGCCAAGAATCTCCGCACCGGGCGCTTGTACCCAGCCGGAATTGTGGACATGCGGCCGCGGTGCCCGCTGCTTGCCCGATTCTGGAAACGGATCCCAACAGCCGTCGAGTGGCACGAACATGACTCCGATACCGTGTTTGTCCGCGATTGAAAGAAACTTTTCGATGCGGAGAAGGAATCCTTCTCGGTCCCTCTGCCACAGTAGGTTATGGAGAAAAACGCGGATGCTGTTGAAGCCGAGTTTCTCAGCCCACCCCAATTCGCGGTCGATCGTCGTGATATCAAACGTGTCGGCCTGCCACATTTCGAGTTGGTTTATCGCCGTACTCGGAATAAAATTACATCCAACCAGCCAAGGTTGGTGTTTGTACCAAGTACGGGCCTGCTCCGGCGTCCACCGCTCTCGCGCGAATGTGTTCGATCCCAGAAGGGGGAGGCAGAGAAGTACTGCGATGGAGATGCTTGTTCGTTGTTTACTCATGTTTCTTCTCCCTGTGCGTTTAATCCAATGCCCCGACGCGGTTGGCCCATTGCTGCCAGAGTTTCGCCAGCTGCTCCACACGCTGCGGTTCCTCAATGGCCAAATTGTTCATCTCCGTTTTGTCGCGGCTCAAGTTGTACAGTTCCCATGGCTGGTTTTTCAACTTTCTGGCGGCCAAGTTCTTCGGCTTCATGCCATCGCGGCGAAGAATGTACTGTTCCCACCATTGTCTTCCCAACGGCGAGACCAGTTTCCAGTCACCCACCTGGACGGCACGGCCGCCATCGTGTTCGAAAAACAAGGCTTCGTGACCTTCACGATCTCCGGTCTGCAGAATCGGCAGCAGGCTCTTTCCTTCTAGTGGTGTGATTTGGTTGCCATCAAAAACGGTGGGATAGTCGGTTCCGCTGACGTCCAGACAGGTGGACATGATGTCGATCACATGGCCGACGCACTCTGTCTTCGCACCCGCCCCTGTCACCGCACCCGCCTCTGTCTTTAATCCTGCAGGCCAGTGGACGATCAGGGGCGTGTGACAACCGCCTTCAAACGACGCTTTTTTCCAGTAACGAAACGGTGTGTTTGCGGCGTTGGCCCACCACGGACCGATGTAGCCCCAGGTGTTCCGCGGCCCAGCCTCAAAAGAGCCTTCGTATTGAATCGGCTCTCCGTCACGCAGGTGTGACGGACAATCATCTCCTGAATACGGGTAGTATTCGGGAGCCGCACCGTTGTCGGAGAGCACAAAGATGAGCGTGTTTTCGAAGTAGTTTGTCTTTTTGAGTGTTTCTACGATCCGCCCAACTCCCTGGTCCACGCGATCAACCATCGCCGCATGGACCGCCATCTGGCGAGCTGCAAGGGCTTTCTGCTCGTCGGAAAGTTGCGACCAATCATTGCCCATGCCCTGGACCGGCGGCAACTCTGTATTTGTAGGATCAAACAAGCCCAGCTCAATCTGCCTTTCGAACCGACGCTTTCGCAGCGAGTGCCAACCATCGCGATATGTGTCGCTGTAACGCGCAATGTCTTCCGAACGTGCGTGCAGCGGCCAGTGTGGTGCGCAATGGGCGACGTACAGGAAGAAAGGTCGATCAGACTCAGCGAAATCCTCAATGTACTTGACACTTTTCTCGGTGATCGCATCGGTAATGTAGTAATCGTCCGGAACCTGTTTGATCGGCTTGATGCCATCAACCAGCGAAAATGGATCAAAGTAGTTCACGACACCCCAGATGATGCCGTAGTGCCGATCGAATCCGCGGTGGACAGGATATGTATCGAGCGGTCCAAACGGCCGATTCGGATCGTATCGGTGACTGACCCACTGCCGATGCCGCTGCTTCGGAATGGGCATTTTCGACAGATGCCACTTGCCGGTCATCGCGGTCTGATAGCCAGCCAGTCGCAGGGCTTCGGCAATCGTAACGCCGTTTCTCGTCAGGCTCAATCCATTCTGCTTCAGCCCGACCTGATGCGGATATAGGCCCGTTAACAGCGACGCGCGAGTCGGACAGCAGCGGGCGGCATTGTAGAACTGAGTAAACCGTAGACCGCGCTGAGCTAACCGATCGATGTTCGGTGTGTGAATCTCACCGCCGTAACAACCCAGGTCCGAGAATCCCATGTCATCCAGCATGATGCAGACGATATTGGGACGTTCGCCAGCTTCGGCTGAAGAGAAGCAGAAGAGGAAAATCACTGCCAGGAGAATCGGTTTTTGCATTGCGATAAGCCAGGATTAAACGGGTACTGCGCGGGGAGGTTGTTGCGCCGTCATTGCCGAGGTGTGTTCGGCTTGATGTTGGTCGGGGGGACTCGTTCCCGAGCGTTTAGTGAATTCTCGACTCGATTGTAAAACGTTTCAATAGTTTTGAACACCCTCAAGGATTTTTCATCGCTCCCGCGCGGCTTACACAGGAACCGATCAAGTCGAGAGGGGGAGCAGCAGGCGCGTCGAATAAGTTCGTAGTGACCGCATTCATGTGATTCCTCTCCAAAGAAGCCCGATGAATCGCGTACAAGAAGATTTCGAGCGCCTGCAGCGTTCACGACAGAAGCGGTGATCGGGTATCTTGAGAACAAATCGCTACTTCACGTCTTTTGGCAAATGGATAAACTTGATCGCGGGCAATTCGACATCTCCAACTTTTGCTTCTGAAACTGTCAGCGAAAACCCTTTGCCCTCTTCCAGTACCTTGTAAACCAAAGCGCTACCATCATACGGGCTTGTCGGCAACTGCCCGCCAAACTTATCGGCGACGTCGGCCAACTCCGCAGGATAACCATTGGCCGACCGGGCAGATGAAATTGCCATGGTTGTCCGCAGGACGGCCAGCTCTGCCTCATGAACGGCAAAGAGAGAGGCAATCCGGGCTGGCTTCCAGGCATTGCTGTTCTTAGTCTCGATTAACTTCTGTTGATACTTGCGGGTGACCGCCTCGCCACATCGAATCGACTCGGGTGCTGAACGCGATAAACAGGAGACCGATTCATTAAGCATTTTGAGTGTGACTGAACTGAGATTGTTCGTATAGCGGACAAGCGATTCTTTGTTATCGAATGCTTCTCGCGGAATCCCCCGCTTCACCGACGCCTCGATCGCGGCCTTCCGTAAGCCTTCGGGGCCTGCTGCCGGTATGTCGGCTTCCAGCACCTCTAACAACATCTCAGCCCAAGCTCCCTCGGGATACGCATTTTGAAAAGTTTCCATTCGCATCTTCAGGATGTTGGCTTCCGACAGCATCGTTTGAGCCGGTTGTACCAAGTTGAGAGCCGAGGCAGTAAGCAAACCAAACGCTTCCTCCACCAAAGCTGCGTCGGGGCAGTTGCTTGCCCAATTTCCGAGGGCGAAGTAAGCGGTTTCGAGTATTTCCACGCCAGCAAACGCTTCCGTTAGCGTCGTCTGATGGGTCATGTGGCGACCCATTCGTAGCGTAGCAAAGTAGATTTCTGCCGCTTCTTTCCATTCTCCTTCCGATTCACGTTGTATTCCGTGCAAAGTTACCAATCGAGCCAAATCGACCATTGCACCGTTGTGGGGCAATAGGGCCGAGATCATGTACTGGCGAAGATCGAGCCCAAAATCAGCCACCGACTGATTGGCACCTACCAAGGCGGAACGAATGGCATGTCGTGACTCAATCAAAAGGTCGTTGAGTTTGGCAAGTTCTGCCTGAGCCATGTTGGGAGAGACAATCTCCCACATGGGCTTGCCCAGTACCTCACGCTTGGCGGGATCAACGGCCGTCAGAAACAGAATCGCCCGTTGGTAGTGGATTGCACCATTAATCGCCGTACGAGGCAGCGGTTGGTCGAGCCGTTCACCGGCTACGGCCGGTTGCCATCCATTGCTTGTGATCAGAGCGAGTAACAGCATGAGAACGCAAAAAACCAAGCGTTGCAGTCTTGAACCGTGATTGAGGGTCGATTGCATCGTGATATTCCAAGTATTAAAGAAAATTGTATAGGTTGATTCGTGTTCTTAAAACTCAGAGTGGAAAGAAAATGAACCATTGAGGGCACAGAGAACACGGAGAAAACAGTCCTGAAATTCCATCCAGTGAATGACGTGGTTCGTCGTTTTCCAAAGGACAGAAACTCTGTGTTCTCCGTGTTCTCTGTGGTGAAATTTCTTGCTTGTATTCGGTTTGAGTTAAAACTAATAATGCCAAAGGCCCCGCATGACTTCAGCTCTTGCTACATCTCTCGACGACACCAAGGATCGAGAACGTTGCACATTGGAAAAGGGCTTAGCCGCAGGTCGCCTCGTTCCGCCGTAGTAGGAGTGTCGATTACCACTCACAGGCAGTCCCGTCGGCGCGGTTCGATAGGTTTGATAGGGATTCCCGATGAACCCGCCTACGTGACGAGCAGAGGTTGGCAGTTGCCTGCGGGTTGCTGTTGGCCGTGAGTAGGGATAACTGTTTTGATACTGCGCTGAGACCGTTGCCAGTCCCCCAAGAAAACCGATCACAATACCTAGCCCGGCAAGGCGAGAGAAACCAGACGAGAAAAGCGTGTTCGGTCGAAACATGTCCACGAACCTTTTTCACAAGTTGCAGCTAAGAAACGACTCAGACGCAGTGCAGGTCGGCTTGATCACAGCCACGAGTAGATTAGGTGCGGCACAAGCGTCTTATAGCCAACCAACATTCTAACCTCGCATTATTTGACAGTCAAGTTCTGGAGTTTTTCCCCTAGACACGATGGCGGGGATATCGACGGAAAGGGAAAAAGGACCATATATAATGCCGGTTCTCAAATTTCGCATTGGGAGGTGTTGTGGCGATGGTTGGCATTTGCCTCTCTTGATGGTATCATGGCCAGCTTGGGCACACTACGACGGAAAAAGGCCCAACCAGACCTGCACAGCACGGCAGAGCCGCAACCAAAGGGAACCACTAGCAGCCTGCACTAAAAACAGAAATCGTAGGCCGGAACGAGCTACGCGAGTTCCGGCAATGCCTGAAAACGCGAACCGTTGGTACTGCCGGAACTCGCGGGACTCGTTCCGGCCTACAAATCTTTTCGTTGGAACCACGATCGCAACAGCTCATTCGTTTTAACCCGTTCTTCCATGCAAGACAGCACTGATTTTACTTGGGAGTTATAAAGATGAAGCCTCGCCGTTTAATGTTGATGATGATTGCCTTGGTACTTATTTCGCCAGCCCAGGCGGATGCGGCTCCCTTTGATGAACTACTCACGAGGGTTCCTGCCGGCGCAAACACGCTTGTGCTCATGGACGTCAAAACGATCCTGGCGACTCCTGTGGCTCAAGAAAAAGGTTGGGGGAAAAAGCTGGAGCTCAGTTATGTCGAACGTCCCATCTTCCTTCCACCCGAAGCAAACAAGCTTGTGATGGCGGCATTGCTTCGTTCCAATGATGATTTTTCCCGGCTCTGGGAATTGGCGGTGATGGAACTCTCCGAGCCAATGTCGATTCGTTCCATCGCACGTAGCGAAGGGGGATATGTGGATGACATTAACGGTGTCCCATCCGCCTGGACGCCAAGCGATGCCTACTTTGTCTCGCTCGGCGATCGTGAATTGGGGGTTCTATTTCCCGCAGAACGTCAATTCGTCTCGCGGTGGGTCGATTTCACGCAAAAAAACAGCGACAACCTGATTTCCGACTACTTGAAGTCGGCAGCGAAATTGGCCAACTCGAAAGTCCCCATTCTGTTGGCCATTGACCTGAAGGACGTCGTCCGCCCACATGAATTGGAGGAACGGCTACAAGAATCGCCCATCATCAAGAAAGAGGGCCTTTCGATCTCGGAAGTCTCCACCATTCTAGCCAGTATTCAAGGTGCGGTGCTTCGAGTCGCTGTTGGCAAGGATGTTCAGGGCCAACTCCGCATCGACTTCGCAGAGCCTGTTGCCCCTATCAAGGCGATTGCCAAAGAGATGGTTCTCGATGCGCTCGGCAATCTGGGTGCCCATGTGGCTGATTTGACTGAGTGGAAACTTGAGCTCGAGGAGAAGGCGATCACCATGCGTGGCCCCCTGTCGGAAGATGGCCAGCGTCGTGTCTTCAGCGTCGTGGAAATACCTTCGACCAAATTCAGCACGCTCAAAGAAGCTTCGCAAGAGGGCTCCCAACAGGTCTCGGAAAGTGAAATCCGCGAGGCTTCGCTCACCTATTTTGGAGCGACCGAGGTGTTGGTCAAGGATCTCCGTCGTGACCTACGGGGAGGAAATAAAGATACTTCCGCCATCATGGAGCGTTACGCTCGCAAAATCGACCGCATGCCGATCCTCCGCGTCGACGATGAATTGCTCGACTACGGCAGCCAGTTGGCGGAAACACTCCGTGCGATGGCCCTATCGAAACGCACCGGTGGCATCCAGGCGGGAGTCCAAACCGCAGGGACGGCACGCAACAGTTATAGCAACTACGGTTACGGCAACGGCTATGGCTACTACAACAGAGGCGGGGATCGACTCGCCGGAGCAAAAAACAGGGCCGCGGAGAAAGCGAGCATTCGAAAGAGTGCCATGGCCAAGTCTAGAAATATGAGAGTCGAGGGGTTCAAGCTGATCGACGATCACAGCGCAGCGATCCGTCGACAAATGACCAAAAAATATGACGTTGAATTTTAGTAGCTGTCGCGAACTTGCAAATAGGTAACAGTTCAGCAATGTGAAACAATATCAGAATGCAGCACAAATAATACAGAACTCACGCAGAGGCGCAGAGGTCTTTTTTAAGGGATTTTTTCTGCGCTCTCTGCGTCCTCTGTGGTTCAAATACATTGTGAGCCTTGCGTAGTGTATCTCTTTGCAGTCAAAGGATTTACACCGTGAGCGGTTACACGCAGATAATGTCATTACCGTTGGGATGAATCGACTCGATAGTGCGACACTTCCATCGAATCATTTTTCAACACAAACTCAATGGCACCCAGGCTTGCCGTGTGCATCACTTGGGCACCATGATTTCGGTAGGTCTGGGCGGTTGAGGCGACCACTTCGCGGCGACGGCCACTGAAAACCACCCATTCGGGACGACACCAGGCGGCAAACCCCGGCGGGTCGCTGCCGCCACTGCCATGATGCGGAGCGAGCAGGATATCGCAATCGTACGGCATATCGGCCATCACCAACTCCAGCCCGGGCGGTTCCAGGTCGCCTGGGAGCAAAATTCGCTTGCCGGCAAATTCGACGGCCAGCAAGAGGCTGTTCGCATTGTCGCGACCGATCACTCCCTCGCGCGGTGGATGCAGTATTTCGATTTCCGCGCGACCGTCGGCCAGTCGCAGCCGATCGTTCATCCAAACTTCGCGCAGTGGGACGCCTTGCCCTTCGACGATCGATCGCAAATAGTTGGGTGCCGTGAGTTGGCCATCGGTTGCCAATGGGTCGAACATCATGGGCGAAACATAGACCACGCCAACGGGAAACCGCTCCAATAGGCCAGGCACGGCGTTGTAGTGATCGACGTCGGCATGAGAGAGTACCATCGCATCGATGCGGGTGATACCGCGAGACCAAAGATAGGCAGCCACGGTGCGGCTTGAATACTTCGGCGAGCCGAGGCTGCCGGCGTCGTAGAGTACCGTTTGCCCGCCGGGGAGTTCGAGTACGGCGCATGTGCCATGGCCCATGGCGAGGAATGTGCAGTGGAGTTGATCTTGGTCCGCGGAGCGGGTGGTTGCGGACCACATACCGCAAACGGCCCAAATGGCGAGCAGTGCGAGTTGGAATTTATTGTGAAGACGCAAGCGGGGGGTTAGGGTGAATAATGCGAGACCGGTGTAGAAAATCAGAATCCACCAGAGTGGCGGGCTGGGGCTGTAGGCGTGGCCGACCTCGATGCTTTGGGCCAATTCTACCAGTGACTGGAGGCAGCCGAGCGATGTTGCGCATAGCCAACCCAACACGCTGGCGAGTGGCGGCAGCAGCCAGCCAATCGTTAGCGCACCCAGCCCGGCGGCTAGCGCTATAGAAATCAGGGGCCAAATCAAAGGGCTCATGGCAATGGCGATCGGCGTGATGATATGATACTGGTACAACACCAACGGCAGAGCAACCATCCAAACCACGGCCGACGCCGCCGTCAGGTGCCAAACTCTGCTCAAAAACCATCGCACCACTTTGCGATGCACGGGAGCTGCCCGCAGAACCAATCGCCGCAACGGATCAAGCGTCCGCTCGCGGCTTAGCCAGCGACTATAAACAACCAACGTCGTGACCGACAAAAAGCTAAGCTGCGTGCCGCCGCGAAATAGCTCGGCCGGATTCCACGCCAAGACCACCAGCGCCGCGGCTGCCAGGATATTCGCCCTCGAAGTCTTCCGCCCCAATACGATTGCAAGCAGCCACAACACGACAATCACCGTGGCACGCACAACCGGCGGTCGGCCGCCGACCAGCGCGGCATAGGCCAAGACAAGCACGATGGTCATCAGCGCCACCTTACGACTCGTCAACAAGCCAAGCCGAGCAATCCACCACACCACGGCCGCCAAGATGCCAACATGCAATCCGGAAACCACCAGTAAATGTATCGTACCGGTTTCCAAGAAAGCGGTGGATGATCGAGAGTCGAGCCCTTCGCGAGCGCCAAGCAAAACGGCAGCAGCAAGTCCACTCTCGTCGGGACCGACGTAATACCGCAGCCATCGAGCACACCCCTGTCGAAAACGGTCGATCCATCGCCACAACAATCGACTTGTCTTGGGCTGGAGAATGGAAACGCATTCGGGCGCGGTGCAGTAGAGTTCGCAATTTCGTCTTGCACCTCGTTCTACGTTGCCCCAATCAAACTGGCCCGGATTCATGGGTGGTGGTTGCCTGCCCAGTTGAGCGAAGATCAGCAGCCGGTCGCCGGCGTGGATATCGGCCGCTTCGCCTGCAATGCGGAGCTTACAAAGTCCGGCGGCGTGTCGCCACGTTTGTCCATCGCGCACTTGCTCGACCTCGACGACCGTTTCGCTCAACGGCCCCAGTCGAATGGCTCGGAGCGGATTGATCGGCGGGGCGGGCCGCTGCTTGGGCAGCGACATGGCAACCGCTTGCACGCAGACGGGCTGATTCGCCACGGTGGTAAAGCGCCCCAAATCGTCGTGGGGAAAATAGTTCCACCGAAGATGATGCCACAAACCTCCCACGCAAATCGTCGAGACAAGCAGCAGGCATGTGGCAGACCTCCAACCATGATGGCGTAGGAGCAAGATTCCCACGGCAAGCGCTGCGAAGGCTGCCGCCGACCAAATAATCGGTCCATGAGTGGATCGCGATGCCAAGCCGAACCGATCCAGCAAGATGCCTGCACAGACGGCCGTAGCAACGACCAATAGGGGCCGATAGCGTGATCCCCGGCGGATCATGGGCGGTGGTTCGGACAGGTGGAGCATGGGGCTGTCATCCTACCCCACTGGCAGGCGCAAGCAAAATCAGTCGCCAGAGGTTCATCTGCCGCTTGCGGCTTAACGCTAAGCCGCAAGCGGCTTGATGTTTCGCGGTCTTCCCGTCACAATTGCGGCAGTTCCAGTCATTAACAACTGCTGGCACCCGCTCAGCGAATGGATTTTTCAAAGGACGGAGATCACAGAGAATGGCCCTGTTTCCAAAAAAATGCCTAAAAGTGTCGCCCTGTCTGCTTGTGGTTCTAATGGCAAACCCCATGGGCTGCCAACGGACCACCCACTCCCCAGTGCGTACTCAATTCACAGAGAAGGAGCCCAAGTTGATTCCACGTCAAGCATTATTCGGCAACCCCCAAAAAGCCTCCGCCCGACTCAGCCCCAACGGCAAGTGGCTCAGCTATCTGGCCCCGGTCGATGGAATTCTCAATGTTTGGGTTGGTCCGGTCGACAATCCGGACGCTGCCAAGCCGGTAACGCAAGACAAGCTGCGGAACATCCGCGGTCACAGTTGGGCCTACACGGGCAAGCATATCCTCTATACCCAGGACAAAGAGGGGGACGAGAACTGGCATGTTTACGCCACCGACGTCGAGACGGGCGAAACCAAAGACCTTACGCCGTTGGAAAACATTCATGCCACGATCCAAGACGTCAGCCAACGCATTCCCAACGAAATTCTCATCGGGCTCAACGACCGGGTGCCCCAACTGCACGACATCTATCGGGTGAACATCGAAACGGGTGAGCGCCGGCTCATTCAACAAAATAAAGGCGCAGTCGCCTATGTAACGGACGACGATTTCGCTGTTCGGTTTGCAATCCATTTTACCGAAGACGCAAGCCAACTGGTGCTGCAACCCAAAGCGGATGCGGAGCCGGATGCGGAAAAAGGAGTGACTCAGTGGGAAGAGTTTGTTCGCATCGGTCCGGAAGACGCGATGACAACCAGCCCGACGGGCTTTGATAAGTCGGGCAAAACGCTTTATTTCCTCGACAGCCGCAACCGCGATACGGCCGCCCTGTTTGCGATTGATCTGGCGACTGGCGAGTCAAAATTGTTGGCAGAAGACGCGCGGGCCGACGTGGACGAGATCATCATCCATCCGACCGAGCGGACGATCCAAGCGGTGGGCGTGACCTATTCTCGTCGCGAATGGCAAATTCTTGACGAAGCGATTCGTGCCGACCTCGATTACCTGGGCAAAGTCGAAGATGGTGAATTGATTGTCACCAGCCGCACGCTCGACGACACCCAATGGACCGTGGCCTATATTCTCGACGATGGTCCGGTGAAGTTTTATCGCTACGATCGCACCGGCAAGAAAGCCCACTATTTGTTCAGCAGTCGGAATGATCTGGAGGATTACGCGCTGGTGAAAATGCACACGCCGATCATCACCACGCGCGACGGGTTGAAGATGGTTTCCTATCTGACGCTGCCGCCGAGTTGCGATTCGGACGGCAACGGCCGACCCGAAAAGCCGCTGCCGATGGTGCTCGACGTGCATGGCGGCCCGTGGGCACGCGACGATTGGGGGTACAACCCCACCGCCCAATGGCTTGCCAACCGTGGCTACGCGGTGCTGAACGTCAACTATCGCGGCTCGACCGGTTTCGGCAAAGGTTTTGCCAATGCGGCCGATGGCGAGTGGGCGGCGAAAATGCACGACGACTTGATCGACGCGGTCAACTGGGCCGTGGAAGAAGGCATTGCCCAGCGCGACAAGGTGGCGATCATGGGCGGCAGCTACGGCGGTTATGCCACGCTGGTGGGGCTGACGTTCACGCCCGAGGTGTTTGCCTGCGGCGTCGACATCGTCGGACCATCGAGCCTGGTCACGCTGCTGGAAAATGTCCCGCCCTATTGGATTCCGCTCATGCCGATGATGGTGAAACGTGTGGGCGATGTTTCGACCGAAGCAGGCCGTGCCGAGTTGCTGAAGCGTTCGCCCCTCTCGCTGGTGGATAAAATCCAGCGACCGCTGCTCATCGGTCAAGGTGCCAACGACCCGCGTGTTACACAGCTCGAAGCGGATCAGATTGTCGAAGCGATGCAGGCCAAGGGCATCCCCGTGACCTATGTGCTGTTTCCGGACGAAGGGCACGGTTTTGCCGGGGAAGAGAATCGCATGTCGTTCAATGCGGTGACCGAGGCCTTTTTAGGCGAGCACCTGGGGGGAGAGGTGGAACCGGTTGGCGATGATTTCCAGGGGGCGAGCATCCAAGTGCCTGCTGGGGTGGAACATGTGTCGGGCGTGGCGGAAGCGTTGAAAACAGTCGAGGAAACGGTGAAGTAGCAAAGGTAGGCCGGAATTTTTCCACAAAACCACTTGCCTTTTGCCTACCGGTTGCCAACAATGGAGACATGATGACTGCTTACTGGCACAACTTCTGGTTTAGCTTTACCCGCGGCTTCTATTTTGGAAGCATCGGGACCGGAGGTCGTGCCTAGGTAGTCGCCAGAAACACCCAACCTAGCATCAGCCCCGAGACCCCGACGCGGTTCTCGGGGCTTTTTTGTTGGGAACTTACCGGTGTCAAGCCCAGGGGTTGCAACCCCTGGGCTTGACACCGCCACAAAACTCTCCAACACAAACCCCAATACCCCAGGAGAATTAGTCCCATGATTATTGTCATGAAAACCACCGCCACTGCTGCCGACATCGCCCAGATGGTCAAAAATGTCGAGGCACTTGGCCTGAAACCCAACGTAATCCACGGCACCGAGCGGGTCGTCATCGCTGCGGTCGGCGAAGAACGAATCGCCGGGATCGGCTCGCTGGAAAGTGGTCCGGGCGTCGATGAAGTCCATGCAATCCTCGCTCCGTATAAACTGGCCAGCCGCGAAGTGAAACCCGAAAGCACGACCGTCCGTGCCGGCAGCCTCTCGGTTGGTAATGGCCAGATCGGCGTCATTGCCGGGCCTTGCTCGGTGGAAAGCGAAAAGCAAATTATCGCCTCGGCCCATGCTGTCAAAAAATCAGGCGCAACGGCCCTGCGCGGCGGGGCGTTCAAACCGCGCACCAGCCCCTATAGTTTCCAAGGCCACAAAGAAAAGGGGCTCCAGATGCTCGCCAAGGCACGCGATGAAACGGGCCTTGCGATTGTCACCGAAGTCGTCTCGCCCGACGATGTGTCGCTGGTCTCCGAGTATGCCGAAGTCTTGCAAATCGGCGCTCGCAACATGCAAAACTATCGCCTGCTCGAAGCGGTCGGTCGCTGCGGTCGAGCCGTGCTGCTGAAGCGGGGACCCAGCGCAACGATTGACGAATGGCTGCTCGCTGCGGAGTACATTCTCGACGGCGGCAATCCCGATGTCATGCTTTGCGAACGGGGCATCCGCACCTTCGAAGCGCATACCCGATTCACGCTACCGCTGGCGACCGTCCCCTTCGTGCAGCAGAAAACCCATTTGCCCGTGGTCGTCGACCCAAGCCACGGCACGGGCCACACGCATTTGGTCCCCGCCATGTCGCGGGCGGGCATCGCTGCCGGGGCGGATGGCCTTATCGTCGAGGTCCATCCTGAGCCCGACAAGGCATTGAGCGACGGATACCAGTCGCTCAATTTTGACCAGTTCGACGCGATGATGGCCGGCTGTCAGCGGATCGCCACGGCCGTGGACCGGCAGTTGGGCAGCCTTTCTTAGCTTCTAAGGCGAGCGGCAGATGAGTATTTACCAAGTACTAGGTGGGCGGCAGAATAAAAACTACCAGCACGCAGCGCAAGCAAGTGGGTCTAACACACACTCGCTTGCGCGTCGTGCTAGTATTCTGGTAAATTTTCAATTGCCGCTCGCCTAATCAACCTAAAGTCGCTCGACATGCGATAGAAAACGGTAACCCACGCGGGTGACCATCTCCAGGTATTGGGGATGATGCGCATCATCGGCCAGCGCATGGCGAACTTCTTTGATGCTTTGTGTTAGCGCACTTTCCGAGACAATTGTTTTTGGCCAAAGCGCATCAAGCAATTCTCGCTTTTCGATTAAATGCTTCGGCCGCTCGACTAGATAGCGAAGCATCGCAAAGGGGCGTGGCCGCAAATAGACCGACTCGCCATCACGGATCAGCTCGCGTTCTTCCGCGTCGAGCTGAAATTCGCCAAATCGATAACGCATCCCAGACCCCCGTCACGATGCATGACTCTGCTAGACCGAACATGACTGTCACGGTTTCATCATCAGTCTATCACAGTTTTGTCAAGATTTGAATCGCTTTTTGAGATACCATTTTCTCATTCGGAATAACCAAGATGGATGGTTGAAAACTCGTGCGTTGCGGGCTATGTGCGGATTCGCACAGCCCCGATAGCGCTGTGTGTCAGCGGCTCGTCATTCCTGGCGTTCAAACTACTTTGTTTATCGAGATAGAGGACCTGAAAGATGATGACATCATTAAGCGATCGACCCTATTGGCGGACACTTACCGTGCTGGAAATTCTTGGCGCATGCCTTTTCTGGCCTGCCAACCCAGTCGGGGCAACCGTATTCGACTGGGATAATTTTTCGGGCAACAGCGATTTCAGCTTTGAGAATAATTGGCGCCCAGTCGCCTCGGGTGCCCCCCCTAAGGCAGGTGACACAGCTCTGTTCGATGGCCAGTTGGAAAACGCGGGCATCGGCAACAATACCGTCAACGTACCCGATGGCACGGCGATCAATGATATACAAATCTTCAATTCCTTAGGCTTCCCTGCCACGGTCGTCGACCTGTCCATCGGCGATGGGACAACCTCAAGCCAGTTCGATCTCGACCAGACATCTGGCAACTCGCTGGTGGTTGGCAACAGCTTCGGCGATACGGCAACGCTGAACCTGCTGGGCGGTTGCCTCGACACATGGGGTACGACCGTCGGCGGACAGGCGACCTTCAATGTGGTCGGAGAAGGATCCGAGTGGGATGTGGTCGCAGTGCTCGTCTCCGGCGATACCATTGCCAACACGGCCGGCATCGGGCTGACCAATCAGGCAAACATCTGGTCGGGGTCACTCGACGTTGGCAGCGATACTGGCAGCGGTCGCGTCGTTGTCGATGGAACCGTCATCGGGTTCGGAACGTCCTCGCGGTGGACCGTCGTCGGATCGGTTGACATCGGTCCGACCAGCACGACCGGTTTCAACTTCGGACATGTGACGTTGCAGGACGGCGGCCGGATGAGTGTCAGTTCGGACGTCGACATCCACGGTGCTGATGTGAACAGCACACTCACGGTCCAAACCGGCGGTGACCTGGACGTAACGGTCAGCCTCAACATTGGACAAAATGGCAGGCTCGAGCTATTTGACCCGACCAGCACGATCACCACCGGCGACATCGACAACAACGGCGGCACGCTCGACTGGACCGGCGGGACACTGCATATCACCACCGGCCGTTTACGGATTGACGACTCGGCGTTTGCTGATCTGGGCATCAGTTCGCTCACGGTCGGCGCAGGGAAATCTTTGATCGTATCGCTTGCCAATCCCGTCCGCCACAACACGCTTGTAATTGGCGACCTCGGTAATGGAGTGCTAGCTGTCGTTGGCGACGGTACCGTGCAGAGTTTCCGAGGGAGTATTGGCGAGGCTGGTATAGCCAACGGTTCAGTGACGGTTTCCGATCCCGGCTCGAGTTGGACCGTTAGCGATCAACTCCGCATCGGCGACACAGACAGCTCCGTTGGGCAACTTTCAGTTCTCAACCAGGGCGAGGTGACTGCTGAATTGATTTGGTTGGGTGGTTTTGGCTCGGCGGACGGCACACTTCGAGTGGCAGACGCGGGATCATCGGTGACCAGTAACATGACTCTCTCCGTGGGAGGCGCCACGACCGCGGGCGGAACGGGACGACTAACTGTTGAAAACGGCGGCGCGGTACAGGTCGGCACCGTCCTGCGAAACTTTGGCGGTGGCACGGTGGAACGGCTGGATGTGTTCTCCCCATTCACCGCCGACTTCGATCTCGACGGCGATGTCGATGGCGATGACTTGGCCCAATGGCAAGGCGACTTTGGCACGGGTGGCGGCTCCGACGCCGACGCCGACGGCGACTCAGACGGCGGGGACTTTCTCACATGGCAGCGACAATTCGGCAGCGGCGTGCCTTCGCTTGCATCTTCGCAAACCGTGCCAGAGCCAGCGACCGGTGCGCTGGCAGCCGCAGCCTTGCTAGGGCTGATCTTGTTGAGCGGTCATAGAACGTTTGTGGAGAGAACTGATCATGAGCAGTTCAATTCGGAATCTGGGCAGTCGTAAGAGTACGATTTGGCTCTTTGCCTTCTCAACGCCGGGACTGGTCCAACCATTTTGTCTACGGTTACTTGGAAGGGATTGTGGTGGAGTGCAGCGAATGCGGAATTAGGATTGCGGAATAGCCGTGTCGCAGGCGCGACACACGGCAGAACGTGGAATCACTCATGAGGCCCAGAGAGCCAAAACAACCCCAGCCGGTTAAGGCACCGGTTAGCGTTTAATAAGCCCCCAAAGCCCCGGAGGGGCGGCATAAGGGAGGCCACAAAATGCCGAGCACACATATCAGCAACTCCTCTGCCACATTGTCTTCAGCACCAGGAACCGGAAACCGTATCTAGCCAACCAGGACCATCGTGCGAAAGTTCTTGCTTAGGCGAGCGGCAGAATAAAAATACCAGCACGCAGCGCAAGCAAGTGGGTCTAGCACACACTCGCTTGCGCGTCGTGCTAGTATTCTGGTAAATTCTCTATTGCCGCTCGCCTTACATAGCCGGAATCGCTAAGAACTTGGAAACGGCGGCTGGGTAGATCACGCCCGCCTGCTAGTTCGCATCCCTACAAAAACGGCCGTATCCGATTGCTAGACAAACATGATGTCGAGTACGATGCCCGATACGTTTTGGACTGACGATGTGTCGCCCCTGCCAAGGCTTGCGGGAATGGTTTAACGCCTTCCGGTGCCTTACAGCACCGGCTAAGGTTGTGCCGGCCCCTTCGGGCCTATCGCGCTGGGTCACCCACCCGCATGGGATGGTTCCTCCGGAAATGTTATAGGATGGATGGCAACGCTTCAAGTAGGGTAATGCTCTGCGTGAAGTCACAAGGAAAGGTAGGTGCCAGCGCAGCGACTACCCTACCAAACTATGGCTGTACCTCGCACGAACTCGCAAGCATGTCTGAGTACCCACCACTCTTATTCCACTACTGTCCGTCCGCGGCATTTCTCTCAATCCTCAAGAGCAAGAAGCTCTGGCTTAGTTCTACATCCAACATGAGCGACTACGCTGAGGTGCATTGGGCTCGGCGGCTAATCGATACAGAGATTTCACGCTTTGCTGAAACGCGTTCAGTAGAGGCATCTGGCTTGCTATTGGAACTCAACGTCAACCGGAAAAACTGGTCGTAGAGAATCAACAACACCTCTTGGAGAGTTGGAATGAGTTCTTCCACGGTTGACACATCATCTTCGACAGCAGTTCAGATTCTTATCACCGAGGATCAACTGGTTTGCGAACTCGCCGATGGTCGAAATATCTCCGTTCCAATCGCTTGGTATCCACGGCTATTGCATGGATCGGTTGAAGAACGTAGTCGCTTTCAACTGACCGCGGGGGGGCGAGGCATCCATTGGCCTGATCTCGACGAAGACATCAGCGTGGAAAATCTGCTCACAGGCAAGCCTTCTGACGAGAGCCAAACGTCTTTTAAGAAGTGGCTCGAGCAGAGATGATCGGCTCTCGATTCGCAATCTGCAATCCACAACTTCCCGTGTGCAGCGCCCGCAGCACGGCTGATTTCGCAATTTGATCAGTTCTGAGAAGGATCGCCCTTCGAGTTATCGCCTGAGTTGATCTCCAACTGTTGCCGCAGAAAACTGGCTCGCTCGATGTTTCGATCAGAAGCGTCGAGCTCAATGCCGGAGAGTTTTTGGAGATGGGCCGGCTGAGTATGTACGAAGAGCTTGTTGATTGCTGGTATTTCCAGGCTTCTGATGAGTCCCAGGTTGATGCCCATACGCACGCTGGAGAGCAGGTGCATCGTTTCTTCGGAGCTGATGGTCTGCGCGGTTCGTAGTATTCCAAACGCTCGGCTGACTCGATCATGGAGAGTTTCCCGACTCTCGCGCAACAGAAACTCGCGTGCCTGTCGCTCGTAGTCGATCAGCACCGGCACCACATCGGCAACTTTTTTCGTGAGTTCTTCCTCGGTCAGCCCAAGGGTAACTTGATTACTAATTTGGTAGAAATCACCCATTGCCTGAGAGCCTTCGCCATAGAGGCCTCGGACGGCGAGATTGATTTTGTGTAAGCTTTTGAACACTTTTTCGATTTGTCGCGTGATCGCAAGTGCCGGCAAATGCAGCATGACGCTGACTCGCACACCAGTGCCGACGTTGGTCGGGCAGGCTGTGAGATATCCGATGCGTTCGTTAAAAGCGTAAGTGACATGCTGTTCGATCAAGTCGTCGAGTTGGTTGGCCTGCTCCCAAGCGGTGGCCAGGTCGAAGCCGCTTTGCATGACTTGGATTCGCAGATGATCTTCTTCATTGATCATCACGCTATACCGTTCGGCATGATCGAAGACCACCGAGCGCGAACCGTTGCTTTCGGCATGTTCGCGGCTGATAAGCTGTCGCTCGACGAGAAACTGCCGGTCGATGTCGGGCAATTCACCGACATTGAAATAAAGTGATTCCCCAAGCATCTCCCCCGCATTTTTTAGCGAATCGATGCGCTCGTGCAGGATTCGTTCTACTTCCGTGCGATCGGCCTCGGTTGCGTGGGAGGTAAAAGGAAAATCGGCCAAATTCCTTGCCAAGCGAACCCGGCTACTAATGACAATATCGGATTCAGGCCCCAAGCCTCGCAACCACTCTCCACTCGCACTTGCCAGATCATCGAGGTTCATATTTTGTTTCCGTAAATTGTCGTTGGTTGTCAGCTATTAGCGGTTAGCCAGAAAAGTATTCCTGTAGGCCGGAACGAGTCCTGCGAGTTCCGGCCTACGATTTCTGTGGAAAACATCGAGCTTTCCTCATCTGGCTAACCGCGAACAGCTAAAAGCCAACCGCTATTGGCTATCAGTTTCATCCGTAATGCGAGATTTCTCTTCAATCGCATGGATTTCGTCTCGCAACTGCGAGGCTCGCTCGTATTTTTCTTTGGCCACGGCTTCCTTCATGTCGCGGCGCAGGCGGATAAGCTGCGTTTGCTGATCCGCTCCGCTGGAACATCGCTTGGGCACTTTGCCAATATGATGTGCCTGATCATGGATATTCATCAGCAAGGGCTCAAGTTCCTCAGAGAAAAAGACGTAATCATGCGGGCAGCCAAGGCGTCCCTGCTTGCGGAATTCCAAGAAGGTAATACCACAAACGGGACAGGCACGCTGGTCGAGACGCGCCAATTCGTCGGCCGTTTCACCCACGGCCAGATGCTGGGCCAAGAAGCCAGCCATCGCAGGCATCACTTCGGCGGCATCTTCCTCGCTCGGGGCAAGAAACGATTGAGCGCACTCCTCGCACAAGTGCAATTCGTTCGGTTTGCCATCGACCAGATCAGTGATATGAAATGATGCCGGACGGTCACATCTTTGGCATTTCATGCGAACTTTCTCGGCGAACTTTTTTGTTGGGGGAGTGTCATCCTAATTATGCTGCAACTAAAGGCGAGCGGCAATTGAAAATTTACCAGAATACTAGCACGATGCGCAAGCGAGTGTGTGCTAGACCCACTTGCTTGCGCCGCGTGCTAGTAATTGTTATTCTGCCGCCCACGTGGTGCTTGCGTAAATACTCATCTGCCGCTCGCCTAAAGGGATTCTATCCTGGGCACTTAGAGTGTCAAGGTGAGCCGTGTTCAAGTGAGCCGCACGGCGCTAGCTGCGGGCCGTGGAGGGGTGCCGCTACGCCCCGCTGCCCGCGGCTAGCGCCGGCGGCTCACTTGGGTAGCGTCAATTCGTCGTAGTCGCAAACCACGTTGCCGTTGAGCCGTCTCCTCGCTAGTGATAAGCTGATGTCTCGACACGGGCCATAAAACAAGGGCCATAAAAACGGCCATTCCATTTTAAGGCGACTATCTCTCATGTCTCACAGCGAGTTTTCCTATCTCCCGTCGTTGGATCGATTCGCCGAGTTGGCCCGCGACGCGGATTATGTGCCTGTTTACCGTCAGCTCGTCAGCGATGCACTGACGCCTGTGCAGGCATTGGGAAAAATTGACCAGGGCGTTTCATCCTGCTTGTTCGAGAGCGTTATTGGCGGCGAAAAAGTGGGCCGTTATAGCTTTCTTGCCAGCGAGCCATTTCTGCTACTCGAAGCGCATGACCGCGAAGTTTCGATCGCGCGCCAGGACAATCGCAATGGTTCGTGGGAACGAGAAACTTTCGAGTCGTCCAACCCGCTTGACATACTGCGCGAGCATGTCCATTCGGTTCGAGTGATTCACCTGGACGAATTGCCGCCATTTGTCGGCGGCGCGATTGGTTATGCCGGTTACGACACGGTCCGCTACGTGGAGCATTTGCCTAACGCGCCCAAGGATGATCGAGGCCTGCCAGATTTGGCATTTGCATTTTACGATCACATGATTGTGTTCGATCATGTGCAAAAAACAATCATCGTACTCGCGCTGGCCGATGTTCGGTCAGCCGTGCTGCAACGCAACACACGGGGCCAAACACAACGCAGCACACAAGGTCCCGTGTGCTGCGTTGCAGCACGGCTGCAACAAGCTTACCAACGGGCATGTGATCGAGTCGATGCGTTGGTCGAAAAACTCGATGCGCCCGCCGATGCAATCCACTTGGCCGACATCAGCACCAGCGGATCGACGGAGTTGAAGTACACGTCGAATCTCACCAAGCAGGCATTCGAGGATGCGGTAAAAAAGTGCGTCGAATACATCCGTGCCGGCGACATTTTTCAGGTCGTGATTAGCCAGCGACTCGAAGTGCCATTGCGGGCGTCGCCGCTGGAGCTCTACCGAACTTTGCGCGTGGTCAATCCAAGCCCCTTTATGTTCTATCTCCGCACGCCCGATGTCACGCTTGTTGGCAGCTCGCCGGAAATCATGGTTCGAGTCGTCGACGGGCAAATCACCGTCCGGCCGCTTGCCGGTACTCGCCGACGCGGTGCCACAGAAGAAGAAGACCTCCGACTGGCTGAGGAACTCTTGGCAGATCCTAAGGAGCGAGCCGAGCATGTGATGCTGGTTGATTTGGGCCGTAACGACGTGGGCCGTGTGGCAAAATATGGCACCGTCGAGCTTTCCGACGAGATGGTCATCGAGCGCTACAGCCATGTGATGCACATCACAAGCAACGTCACCGGCCAGCTAACCGACGAGCACGACGCGTTTGACGCCTTGGCCGCCTGCTTGCCGGCCGGTACCGTTTCGGGCGCTCCCAAAGTGCGAGCGATGGAAATCATCGACGAAATAGAACCCCACCGCCGAGGCCCGTATGCCGGTGCGGTCGGCTATCTCGACTTTGCCGGCAACATGGATACCTGCATCGCCTTGCGAACGATTGTCGTGCAAAACGGTACGGCCTATGTGCAGGCCGGCGCAGGGATCGTTGCCGACAGTGTTCCCGAAGCGGAATACGAGGAAACGCTCAACAAAGCTCGCGGGCTGCTCAAGGCGATTGAGATAACCGAGCAGCGGGTTGGATAGTGAATTTAGGCGAGCGGCAGATGAGTATTTACGCAAGCACTAGTCCTTAATCAAGCGAAGGCCGCTAGCAATATCGGTGTTTTTACTTGGCCGCTTTGTCGGCGCACCGACAGCGTCTCGCATGCGTAAAAGCGATTGTCGCTGGTTCGAGATTCTTTTTTTCGATGGCAATGTCTTTCTTGCCGGTGGCGGTTGAGGGTGGCGGCGGACCGGAGCGTCCGAACTCCGGCTTCGTGACACGTTGGCTACCAGTGCTCAGCCGTCTTGATATGATTGAACAGACGGAAGAACACTCCCTGCCACGGATTCCAAGCAAGGAACCGAAAGACAATCTTCCTGCCCGTGCGCACGATCTGGGCCGGTATATTGATGATGGCGTTGCGGTAGGTCGCGAAGTCCATCCGCAGTAGTCGTTGCTTCTCCCCGGTATGTTTTTCTTGCCAACGCCCAGTGACGGGTAGCAGAAGTGCGGACCATGCCTTGAGACTCCAAGCCAGTGAAGCGATGACCATGTAGGCCCAGTTGCTGTCCAGGTTGTCCAGCGGTGCCGTGAATGCGTGTACGCCATTTTTTTGTTGTTCGATGAGATTCTCTTGGTTGCAGCGATGGTTCGCCTCAAAGACGATCTGCTCCGGTGAACTATCCCAGTCGTTGGTGATATAAAAAAAGCAGCGGTCATCATCAAAGAGCTTGCTTTGCCCCTGGTATACTTCGAGATCCTTCCACACGACGACGACTCGGTAATCCTTGTGACACTTTGTTGGGCGATAGGAAAATTCGGCTACGTGCTCCTCGACAAGGCGAATGTCCTTGTACTCACGTTGCTCCACAATCTGTTGCTTGACATTTTCCGGACGACGGCGAGGTTCGGTATTCACTTGATACCGAGGCGAGCGATGAAGCGTTTTCCAGTCCGATTCCTGCAGTTCGTCCACTCTTTCGTAGAGGTTGGGCATCGCATCGATGCCGAAGATGAACGTGATGTTATCCTCATCCCAGCGGTCGAGATGGGCCGTCTGAGTAAAGTCCGTATCGCCGCGCAGCTTGATGTGGCGAAATCCAGCACGCCGGCACAAAGTGGCTGATCGGTCGAAATACTCTGCCGCATGTTCATGGCTGGGGCGATTTCCACTGCGGTTGACGATGTACAATGGCTCGCCCGTATTGGCAAGTGACACCAACAATGGATGATAGCCCCATTGGCCCTTGTGATTGATGTCGATTCCCTGTTTGCACTCTCCTGTCGTCTCAACCATGGTCCCATCGGCTTCAATCACCGCCTCCTCGAAGAACGAATCGGGCTGCTGTTTCCAGACCTTGGTGCGGGTTTTATTGAAGACTTCCTGGAGACTGTTGATGTCGTCTGGAGCGAATCGTCGGCAGAAATCGCCAGCCGTTGTTGGGTCGGGCCCTTTTCATTTTGATCCAGGGCGCTGAACTCCCAATGCGTCTAAATAGACTTCGTCGTTGCGGCGTAGTTCCAGGTGGTCCAAGCAAGTTCCACCGGCTACGATATTGTACGCAATGTTCAGCACATGATCCGATTCGCTATACGGCAGATATATCTTCAATAAATTGACCGAACGATTGATCGACTCTGCCAGACCCAACCGGTCAACCATGCTATGAATCATGCCCAGCCCACCAGCTGAAATCGCTCGTGTACGCTCTGATACTTCATAATGAATGTTCGAGCCTGACAAAACCGGGCTGGAGTCCATGAACTTTGTTTTATCCAGACGCCGCTCAATTCGTCGCTTGCTTTTAGCGTGCTGTTGTTGTATCTTGGCGCTCACTCGAAAACCCTCCATGGCTTGAAAATGTAGGCTGATGCCCACGTTTGTTTTACACAAGCATCATAGGGTGTTTTCGAGTTTTTTTGTACCCTCAATGGAAGCTACGCATTCGCCTTCGCTTAATCGGGGGCTAGCCTTGCATGCGTTTCACAATGCCAACAAAAACCTGCCCTCCCACTACAACGGTACGTCCCTTTCTTATCCTCTCAAAGTATGGGATCAGTTTCACATGCACTCATGGCGTGCCGCCTTGCTGCCCTACCTCGAACAATCCGCACTCCATGATTCGATCGACTGGCACGCCCTTGCAACTGATCGGGTGAACGAATCGGTGGCTACCACCGTTGTCTCACCCTACATCTGCCCAAGCGGGGCATCGCCATCCGCGAGCATGGGATGGGTGTTCCCACGAGAGCGGGAACCATCTAAACGATCGCAAGAATACAAGTACAGAGTCGTCCGTAGCGATTACGATGGGTTGGCTGGCATTGGGGTCATTCCCAAGGAGAATCCCTATGACAACCACATCCGCTGGGGTGTTTGGGGGCGGCTAACTCTTCGTTTAAACGAAGGTTATAAATGGGATACTGAACAAGACATAATTCGTTATCGTTTGGGCAAGTTCGGCGACGTTTCTGACGGGCTATCGAACACCATCATGGTTGTCGAACGTGGCGGACGGCCGTTCCACATGGTGGATGGACGTCCCAAAGTGACAACGGACAACCCTAACGCGGATAATGGCGGCCAAGTTGGATGGTCAGCAAGCAACTCCTTAAGTTGGCGGACCAACACCCATAATGTTGGCGTCAACCATGACAATCGCGCCGGTATCTACTCGGACCATGCTGGCGGGGCATATGTCGCGTTGGCCGATGGGTCGGTCACGTTTCTTTCTGAAGAAACCGATATCCTCACGCTCGCAAAGATGATCGGGCGATCCGATGGGGAACAGTAATACAATCATTCGGATAACCATCACATGCACCGGAGTCGGGCTTGCGGGCGTTTTGGCAAAGGAAAATTAACCTTCCCGACCCGGTGATACCGGACGTTACGCAGGGTGGCACCGACACTTGTCCGCAAAGCGCTCTGCTACTGATTTGGACATTGCTCGGACATGTGTCGGTGTTGCTTGCAACAAGAGGCTTGACCGGGACGTAATCGGGTGATACCTCCTGTGCTACGCACACCGACAATCGGCCGAATACGGTTTACTCAATGGCCAAATCAACTCCGGCCGACTGTCGGTGCCACCCGCGAGGTGAGTTTTTGCGAGAACGTTTGAACCTTGATTGAACGTTTGAATTCTGGTTCAAAAAGAGTACCTTGAGCTTCACCCATCGCGTGATCCTTCGGTGCTAGGGGAAATGTTTTTTCTACCCTTAAAATACAGGAGCTCACGCGATGGCGCTATGCCTATTCTCAAGTTACTTGTGAATAATTCGGGGTTGGTCGGATGAACCACCTTTGAGGAGTCAGAGATTGTGCTTAACTCAACGGTATTTCGATTCAATACGGAAGTCGGATTGCGGAGTCTTGTTTCAGCACTCCGAATTCCACAATCCGACTTCCAGTGGGGATGACAGGAGTCGAACCTGCACTCCCGAAGGAACTGGATCCTAAATCCAGCGCGTCTGCCAATTCCGCCACATCCCCATAACAACCAATGATGCACTTTTCCTAATATACTGCGCCCTGGCAAGTTTGGCACGTTGCGTTTGGTAGGGCGAATCCAGCCACGTGTCACCTTTGTCCAGGCGCAGTATAGAACGTCCTTGGCAATCATGAGCGCCTCAGTGTAGTGTGGCTCAGGCTCGACGGCTAGTCGCGGATATCTGCTTCTGGTCAACAAGGCCGTTTCGTGTTGCAATTTCGCAACATTGCCTTTGGCGGGCTTGCTGCTATGATTCTCATGCGACAAGGTGGCCGTTTGTGAGCTACACTTGATGAAATGAATGCAGTATGCGATAGCACGGCTGCGATAGCACTTTCTGCTTTATCGGCCGACTTTTCCCAGATCGCAAAGTCCTCCCAGGTTGAAATTACGACCAATTTGTGCGATAGCGACAGAAAATTGTTGCCAACTGGGTAGTCGGGAGAGTAAACAAGTACCTATAGGGGTGAGTTAGGACAACTGCCTCATTCCATTCACGAGATGCCTTTTTACGAGAAGATAAAAACATGAAATCGATATTAGCACGCAGTTTGTTCGCTGCTTTAGCAGTGGTTGTCACACTTGGTTTCCATGTCGTTTCGGGTTTCGCGCAGTGCAGCACCTGTCCCACGGGAGCGGTTGCAACCACGGTTTTTCAACCCGTTGCGGTAGCACCTGTGCGCACGGGCTGGTATCCGAGTAAACTATTCGACCAGATGCGGTTGAGTCGTTGGGGATTCGGCGGTGCAGCGGCGCCGACTTACACGGCTGCTTACGCCCCGACGTACTACAACCCGGCCAACACGACAAACTTCGCACCGTACACCGCTGCCTACGCGCCTGCCTCCACGGTGGCGTATCGTCCGTATGTGACGGCCTACGCACCGCTGGCAAGAACCACGGCCTTTATGCCGGTGGTCCAAACAGCCTACAGCCCGATTGTTGCGACGGGTTGCAACACATGTGCCGTGCCAACCACCGTTCAACGTCAGGTAACTTTGCGACCCGTGACGTCGCCGTGTTGCACGACATGCAATTTTTCTCCATGCTGTTGTTCCAGCGGCGTAAGCCAGGCGAGTCACACATCGCCGTTGGCATGTCCAAGTTGTGCCCCTGCGTCGAGCGAGCCGGTTTATTCGGGTACTCCTTCCGCAGGCCCTCAAACGCCTCAGCCGCAACTTGCGCCAGATTATGCCGCGCCGCCTGAGAATAGTTTCAAGGCAAACAAGCCGGAGTCGCCAGCAGAGGGCAGCGAGCTTGAACCGCAGGCGCTGCCGGAAGAAAACCCCAGCACCTCGTTCGAGGCACCGCGACTCTTTTTGCCGAATGATCGCACTGCAAGAAGGTCTGGTAACAATTCACCCAGCGTCGATGTTTGGCAGGCGGTTTACCATAAGCCGGTAACCGCTAGGCCGATCAGCCATCCTACGGGTCGCACGCGGACTCAAGCCGAGATCACGGCCGATGGTTGGCGGGCGGTATCTCGCTAAGCCGCAAGCGGCTAGGCGTTTACGGCTTAGCGCGTGTAAACTGCACGGATGACTAACCGCGAAATCGCTGCTGTTTTCTCGCAAATCGCCGATCTCCTAGAATTCCAAAACGCCAATCCGTTCCGCGTTCGCGCCTATCGCAATGGGGCGCGAAAGATTGCTGATCTAAGCGAGCCGCTCTCGGCGATCGTCTCCGACGCCGAGCGCGAACTGACCGGCATCGAAGGCATCGGCAAGGACCTGGCCGAGAAGATCGTCACGCTGCTGGCCACCGGCACACTGCCGATGTTCAACGAGCTGCTGGCCGAGGTGCCTTCCACGGTGCTCGACATGATGCGGGTGCCCGGCCTGGGTCCCAAAAAAGCGGCCGTGCTCTACCGCGAATTAGCAGTCGCCACGCTCGACCAGCTTCGCGCAGCCTGCCAAAACCAACAGGTGCAAGTGCTCCAAGGTTTCGGCGCGAAAACCGAGCAGAAGATTCTGAGTGGCATCCATCTCGTGGAGCAGTCGCTCGGTCGCACTCGTTGGGCGGATGCGGATGAAATGGTTGCCCAATTGCTTGAGCACATGCGTGCCGCCGGGAGCATCCAGCAAATGGAAATGGCGGGCAGCTATCGCCGTGGCTCTGAAACGGTCGGCGACTTGGATTTGTTGATTGAGGCGACCGACGTTGATGGCGTGATGGATCAGTTTGGCGCGTTTACCCGAGTGGTTGAGGTGATCGTCCGAGGTGGAACTAAGATGACGGTCCGGCTCGACTGCAACTTGCAGATCGACTTGCGCGTGGTGCCGAGCAAATCGTTTGGGGCTGCGATGCAGTATTTTACCGGCTCGAAGGATCACAATGTTGCCGTGCGTCGCGTTGCGACGCGGCTTGGGTTAAAGGTGAACGAGTGGGGTGTATTTCGTATTGCGGAGGACGGTACCGAAACCTATTTGGCGGGAAAAACCGAGGCAGACGTTTATGCGGCGATCGACTTGCCTTGTTTCCCCCCGGAATTACGCGAGGCTCGCGAAGAATTCGCTTGGGCTGGTGCTGGTACGTTGCCCGAACTGATCACGCTCGGCGACATCCGTGCTGATTTGCACATGCACACCACGGAAACCGATGGCAAAGCGACGCTTGAGGAAATGGTTGCCGAGGCGCGAGCGCGTGGCCGGGAATATATTGCCATTACCGACCATTCGCAGCGCGTTGCGATGGCTCGTGGACTTGATGCCAAGCGGTTGCGCGGGCAGTGGGCGGAGATCGATCGGCTCAACGAGCAACTGGACGATCTCGTTGTGCTGAAGGGCATCGAGTGCGATATTCTCGAACGGGGAGGTATGGATTTACCCGATGATGTGCTAGCCGAAGCCGATTGGGTCATTGCCAGCGTTCACTATGGCCAGCAGCAGCCGGAAGAGCAGATCACAAGGCGGATTCTCGGCGCGTTGGAAAATCCGCACGTCGACATCCTCGCCCATCCGACCGGCCGAATCATCAGCCGGCGCGATCCGTACGCGGTCGACATGGAGCAGGTGTTCGTCGCCGCGGCACGGCATGGCAAGATGCTGGAACTGAATGCCAATCCGGCGCGGCTCGACCTGCACGACATCCACTGCGCCGCCGCCAAGCGTCACGGCGTGCCGATCGTCATCAGCACCGACGCCCACAGCACGCTGGGCATGGAGGTGATGCGCCACGGCGTCCGCCAAGCCCGTCGCGGCGGACTCACCGCAGCCGACGTCGCCAATACGTTGCCATGGGAGGAATTCAAGCGGCTGCTTGGGTCGAGGCGCGAGTTGCGAGACGCGAGCCACTAGTTTTTAATTGGCATGCGAATAACTCGCGCCACGTAACCCGCGACTTACTTGCGACTCACCCCAACAACCGCTCGACGCTTTGGATCAGTCGGTCCATTGGGAATGGCTTGCGGATGTAGTCGTCGACACCGAGCATTTCGGCGTAGGCTTTGTGCCGGCTTCCTTCGTTGGCGGTGATCATGATGAGCCGTTGTTTTTTCTCGCCCATCCGTTTGAGCCGTTCCAGCACCAGGAAGCCACTCCGCTTGGGCATCATCATGTCGAGAATCACCAGGTCGGGTGATTCGCGCTCGATCAGCGCTAGCCCTTGATTGCCGTCGCGCGCGATCAGCACTTCGTAGTCGTTTGCTTCCAGCGCAAGCCGCAGCGACTCGATAATTTCTGCATCATCGTCAACAAGCAAAATCCGCTTGCTGCCAGCTTCAGATTTCTTTGCCATGGTCAAATTAGGTAGAATTCCAATAAGGATGTGGGTAGCCGTTCACGGAATGAAAAATATTGAACCACAAAGGACACGAAGAGCACGAAGAAGTCAGAGGACAAATTGCTTGCTCCCGCTTCTCAGCGAACTCAAACGGAAAACCCATTCGGTGGAAAACCACGAAGCCGTGGGGATTTTGAGGGGCTAGGGTCTAGGGGCTAGTCCCTTTCGTGTGTTTCGTCTATTTCGTGGTTCCCTTCTCTTCACCTTAAATAGGCTAAATTTGCACCCTCATCGACTTGATTGGATAGACTCACGAAAAATAGAATTCTATTCTTTGTGTCCTTCGTGCTCTTCGTGGTTCATTTTTCTTCCATCCCGTGAACGGTTACGGATGTGGAAACCGCTAGCCTGAACGATTTAAGCCCGAATTGCAAGCCCGGCGTTGCCCGTTATTCGCCAGCTCCACTATTCATCCACATAGTCGCGGATGCATTCGACGAACAGTTCGCCATATTCCGCGAGCTTCTTCTCGCCGACACCGCTCATCTGGTGGAACTCGTCGATCGAGGTTGGCCGGCGACGAGCCATGTCGCGCAAGGCACGATCGCCAAAGACGATGTAGGCCGGCACGCTGCGCTGTTGGGCCAAATCGCGGCGTAGTTTGCGCAATGCCTCGAAGAGACCCCGGTCGACTTGCTCCCAATCGTCAGCAAAGCCCTCGCCGTCCGTCCGATCACTTCGATTCTGCCTCGCTGTTTTCTTGGCCGGCTTGAGCAACCGAGGCGAAACCTCGCCGCGCAGCAACACCCCACCTGCTTCGGTCATTTGCAACACATTATAATCGCCCGTTTTCTCAAGATAACCTTGCCCAACAAGTTGCTCGATCCAGTTGCGAATCGTTTGAATCGATTGATCGCTGAGGAGTCCCCAAGTGCTCAGTTCGTTGTGATGCTGTTCGATGATTCGCTGATCGCCCGAGCCAGCGAGCACCTTAGCAGTATAGTCGGCACCAAACCGCTGCTGTAAACGGAGCACGCACGAGAGAATCTTTTGGCCGATCACCACGGCACCCGCCACCAGATCGATTTCGCCCAGGCATACGTCGCATGCGCCGCAATCGGATTGCTCTAGCTCTTGCCCAAAGTAGCGGACGAGGGTCCTGTGGCGGCAGTCGGCACCCTGGCAGTAGTCCGCCATCGTTTGCAATGCATGCAGCGCGCCTTCCTGGCCGCTGGAGTCGGGCTGCTTGATCATCCGTTGCCACAACACAAAGTCATTCCCTCCGAACAAGAGCAGGCATTCGGCTTCCAGCCCGTCGCGCCCTGCCCGGCCACTTTCCTGTTGATATTGCTCCAGCGACTTGGGCATGCCAGCGTGGATAACATACCGTACGTTCGACTTGTCAATGCCCATGCCAAAGGCAACCGTGGCAACAATGATATCGATTTGCTCGCGGGAAAATTCCTCTTGATGGAGCAGCCGGTCTTCATCGCACATTCCGGCATGATAAGGGCGGACGCGATAGCCTGCGGCCGACAACGCCTCGGCTGTGTTCTCGACCTCGCGCCGGCTGATGCAGTAGACAATGCCCGAAGCACCCGCGTGTCGGTCTACCACCGCACGAATTTGGTCGAGCCGATTCTGCCGACGTTTCACACGATAAACCAGATTCGGCCGATCGAACGAACCAACCAACATCTCGGGCTGTTCAAGCCCCAGTTGATCGGCCACGTCGTAGCGGACCTGTTTGGTGGCCGTGGCGGTGTAGGCGTGCATTCCGACGCCGGGCAGCGCTTCTTTGAGCATGCGAAGTTGCCGATACTCGGGCCGAAAGTCGTGCCCCCACGAGCTAATGCAATGGGCTTCGTCAATCGCGATTTGCGAAACGCGAACCGATTGCAGAAAGTCGAGCATCCGCGGCTGCACCATTCGCTCCGGGGCACAGTAGAGCAGCCGTAATTGGCCTGAGCGAATGTCTTCCGCAATTTGTCGTTTTTCATGCGGGCCTACCATGCTGTGGACCGAGGCGGCCGCCACCCCGCAATCGGTCAGCGCATCGACCTGGTCTTTCATCAGCGAAATCAGCGGCGAGACGACGATGGTTAGGCCGTCGAGACACATGGCCGGCGCCTGGTAGCAGAGCGACTTCCCCCCACCGGTCGGTAAGACCACGACCGAATCGCGGGATGTCATTGCACATTGCATCGCATCGACTTGCAGTGGCAGAAAGTTGTCGTATCCCCAATATTTTTTCAGTGCCGTGCAGAGCCGAACATGAGTCGAGGCGTCCGAGTCCGAGGCGATTGAAGTAGGCATTACATGATTACTGAACGTTTGCAAATTGCTAAATCAACCCCAATTGGGCCTGGAAATACAGTGTAATTCTGAAATCATGCAAGCATTTTGGTATGGCTTGTAGGTAACGTTCTTGTGTCGTGCCATTCCGTGGTTGCAGTAAATGTCGGGAAAAACGACGGTTTCTGATGCCATGGGGTGTAAATGCACTATACTACGAGCCATCCTCATGCGAAGCTGCAGGAAAACCAGATTTTCGTAAATCCCAGGACAGCCCCAATCAGTTGTGTTGCTAGCTTTAGCTGGAGTGCCTTATCGAGTATGTGAATGCATGCGGTCAACTCGAACTGATCTTGAAACGTCAAAATGTAAAAGTTCAGTTGCAATCATGTCTACACTATTTGTTGTCGACAGGGTCAAATTTTTTCGGGAGATAGCCTATCATGCGACCGAGGTAATCGCTGACATCACTTCCATCATCGACTCCAGCCTCTCGAATGGCAGACAAGGCGGGACGGGCCCGCTTGCCGAGTCGATCGAGCACATTGATGGCGCGGAGCCGGATAAATGCTGTTTCGTGCTTTAGTTCGGCGATCAGGATCGGCAAGGCTTGATCGAGTTGGCCGAGATGACACAGCGCTTCAGCGGCCGCGACACGGACGTTCGGTGCAGAATCTTCGAGCGACTCAAGCAAAGCGTCTCGCGCCGGCTCCGCTTTTTCTCGTAATGCCACCAGCCCAACCGCACCCCAGTAGCGGACGGCTGCATCGTCGGCATGGAGCAGTTCGACAAGGCTGGAAACATTCTCCGGGTTCATCTGATTGGCCAGGTCGGCCGCTTCTAGCAAACGATCGAGCGGGTTAAGTTGCGGATCGTGGGCCACGTCGTAAGGTGTACGTCCGGCGGCTCGACGGTCGATTTCATATTCCGGAAGAAGCCCTAGATCGTGTGTTTTCTTCATCCACGCGATGTTTTGCTGGCGCATCCGTTTTACGATGCTGGCATACTTTGGCTTGGTGGCTAGGTTGTTTATCTGGTGTGGGTCGGCTGCCGTATCGTAGAGTTCTTCGGTCGGCTTGGTGGAGAGAAAGTATCTTCCCTGCACCGGATTCAATTTTTGCTGTTCGGCCAAACGCCGCCAAACCTTCATCGTCGGCATCTCTTCGGTGTAGCTGACGAACTGCGACCAGCTTCTGTGCGGCATGTAATTGCGGATGTATTGATACTGCTTGTCCCGCACCACGCGAACGGTGTCGTAGCGTTCGATCATGCGATCACGAAACGCATGGACCGTCTTGCGCGGTGAGGTCTCCTGCCGGCCAAGAAACGCATGACCCTGACTATGTTCGGGAATATCAACTCCGGCGAGGCTCAACACCGTCGATGGGTAGTCGACAAAACTAACCAGACGATCGGTCACGCTGCCTGATTTCCCTGGTGAGAAGTGCTGATGCTTTTCCGGGAATCGCACCATCATTGGCACGCGCAGGCCCGATTCCCAGACCCACTTCTTGTAGCTTGGCATACCGGCGCCGTGGTCGGAAAAAAAGAACACGATCGTCTCGTCAGCCAAACCGTCTTCCTCCAACTGTTTCAGAACATCGCCGACTTGATAGTCCATCGCGGTGATCAGATCGTGATAACGGGCCCAGTCCTGTCGCGTTTCCGGTGTGTTGGGATGGAATGGTGGAACTGGCGCCTTGTCCGGGTCATGCCGCTGGCCGGGAGTGAGACGAGCAGTCTCTTCCTCGAATTTCTCATCAGGGAAACGAATCCGGCTTTCATGGGAGACCACGAAGTTGAAGACGCTAAAGAACGGTTGGCCCGCTTCGCGTTTGCGCCAGTGAGCACTGCTGCTCGACTCGTTCCAGGCTGTTTCCGGCGTGGGAAAGTTGTAATCTGTTTTGCTGTTGTTCGAACAGTAGTAACCAGCAGATCGCAGATACTCTGTGAAACACTTGACGCGATCAGGCAGCCGTGTTTCGCTTCTCATGTTATGACTACCGAGCGTTGTGGGAAAGATGCCGGTGATCAGACATGACCGATTCGGAGAACAGACACCGGTCACTGCATAGGCATTGGTGTACCGAACGGCCTGCGTGGCCAACTCGTCAAGCACAGGCGTGCGGGCGTAACGGTCGCCGTAACAGCCCAGGTTCGGGCTGATGTCCTCGCAGGTGATCCAGAGGATATTCGGTCGATCTGTGTTGTTCTCCTGGGCGGCCAGCGGTAAACCGGAACCGGCGGTGACGCCTAGGACAATCCCCCAGACGCATTTAAGAATTGTTTTCTTCATTGTTTTCTTCATTGCTTGATACTCCTAGTTCTGTTAGATCGATTTCGATTTTGCGATGAGTGGATGCTCCGAGTGTCTCTGCTATGTTAGCACGACGGGGGCACGCTGATCCTCACCGCCCTATTCACTGGCTGGCAGGCAGAATGTTGTCGCCGATATGCGATTGCTGTCGGTTGGCGGAGCTGTCTTGCCTGGAGGAGTAGCGACGAGGCTCAAGAATAGCGCCGCATATCAGGGCCTTGCCTTTACGCGGCTTCAGATTCACTTGAACATAACCATCATCCTCAAGCTGCACTGGATAAATCTTCTCCAGCACCTTAAACCGACCTCCGGTCTGCGCAAAAACATCAATTGTGTCTTTGATATTCCTATCTTTTGCGCTGCCGACTATCTCCACGTCAAACATGCGCTCGCCCGGTTTCTGGGCGAACGGTTCAACAAAAAGAAGTTTTAACTCGTAGGAACCTTCAGCGAAACCATGTATCTTTAGCTTGTTTTTTCGCGGACGAGTACCTGGAAATCCTCGCGGAAAAGTAATCGGCCGTGGCGAAAATGAAATAGGTCTGTCACTCAGGACTCCAGTCCTACAGACTTCCTTGTAAACAGCAGGCATTCCATTCTTTAAGGAGAGCGATTTCTCTTTCGGTATGCTGAAAAGTTTTGCCTTCGTTTTCTTTGCGCCATGAACTACCCAGTATTCACCTCCGTCAGAAACAAACCATGAAACATCGCTTGCCGCCTGAGCCAGAGGATCAAAGTTTTCTGATGCAAAGTTGATTGCTGCAGGCTCCTGCCCGAGAACCTGCCGGATGCTGGAAAAGAATGGATACCAGTCTGTCGTAAGTTGAAAAAGATAACCCTTCTCACCTTTGTCGGTATCAATCGAGGTGATCGCTTTCACGTATTGCCTGACAGTTTGTTCCGCTTTTGTTTCTTTCAGAATTTCATGGACTTCTTCTAATTTTCTCTCGTTCAGCAATTCAGCCATTTCCTGTAGTTTTCCCTGGTCCTGGTAGAACGCGATGATAAACCGCTCAAGCTCTTTGAAATACAAAACCCTCTTCTTCGCACTCGATGTTAACGGCACCTCAAGAACGCTACTGAGCATCAGCATGCGCTTTCTACACCCATCAATGATCGGTTGGATATTCTTGATCGGCTCGGTGACAAGACATCTTGTCGTCTCCCTGCCGAACACCGGTGCGTTGCGTGCCCAATCACCCAGGTAAGATGACATCGGATCGGCCGCCTTCTCGCCAACGACTCGTATCGCCATTTGCCTGATTGTTTCATCGAGCGGCCGATTCTTTGTGTCACTCCAAACCTGTTCACCGAGGTTCTTAAAATAAAGATCAAAAGGATGCATCATCCAATGAATAATTCCGAAGCCGCTTGAGCCGGATAGTTTACTGTAGAAATTCTCATGCGGAGTAAGCATACCGCCAATGTAAGCACCATCATCATGATGTGCCCATGCGATGGGTATTGCTTCCCGATCGTCAGCCACATCCTTAATAATCTGTCTCCTTGCAGCATCTTCAAATTGTGAATGCCCATCCAATACGTGCGTATCCAGTCCTAGCAAGGCAATGTCTTTAGAGAAACATTCATTAGCCGCAGGCCACCAATTGAAACGCCAACTCCCGGCAAACAGACGGACATCTGAGTGGCCTAACTCGTCCAGCGCCTTTCGATAGGCACCGGCTATTCTGCTGTAGACAAAGACTTTTTTTGCAAGCTCCATACTGCCAACGGAAGGTTTTTCTTTTAGTATTATCTGATATTCCTTTCTCCACGCATCAGGCCATTGATCTTCTGGTATCCTCATCGAATTCTCAGAGACAGAGTTAACACGCATCCAGAACCCAAAAATATTTATCTGCGGATACTTTTTCATGAGAGAACTCATCTGCGCCTTATAGTATGCAAACCCTTCCTCCGTCTCAGGATTGACCAGCTTGCCGTCAAGGAGCGTTTCCGGATTCATCGTACTGATAATCTCAGCAGGATTGGCTGATTTCGTGGCAACATCCATCGCAAAACATATTTTCATGCCGCGCCTATCGGCATGCTCAAAGACATGCTTCATAAGAGCCTGAACGGATTCCGGCATTTTTTCTTTTTGAACGCCGGCCACTTTTGCACCGAATACTGGTCCGTCATAAATGTCGCCGCCGATCATGCGACGCACATCACTAACCGTTGCAGTTCCCCATTGGTGACCCTGGGATGTGTCCGTAAGAACTCCTGTAGGTTTGAGTACACCATTGAATGAGAAATCAAACATGGGGTTATTACCATAGGCATGAACCATGATCGTGTTGTAGCCCATTTTTTGGGACTGGTTGATCCATTTTTGCCAGTCTTCAAGGTCCCAGGCCGAGCAACCACTCAAAAAATTATGCCAGTTGAAAACAATCCTGTCCTTAACCAGCGGCTTGTTCTGCATATCCCAGCCGTCAAACGAAAAGGATTTTTTCTTTGTGGGAACTGTTTCATAACTCAAGTAGAAACCGCAACCCAGCTTCTCGAGAAGAGCATAAACACCATACATCACCCCGACAGAATCCTGTCCTAAAATAATCCCTGTCTCTTTATTGTTGATCTCTGCTGTCGTAACAATGTAACTCTCAGGACCCTGGAGTTTCTTGTCGCCAACATACTCCACAAGCTCGGGAGCCGACTCAGGAGTTCCAATACGAATATCCAGGTCTCTCGTGGAATACATCCCGAGCAAATAATCTGCGAGTTCCGCTGCTGCAAGTTGCTCGATTTCACAGGCTTTCTTTGGAACAATAATGCTTGCAATTACTTCATTGCTTGCATTCAACGAACTGCGCGAAATAGCTGCAAAACATAAGAATGTTAACGATAAAAAAAGTACCCTTCTCATTTCTGATTCCTTTGTATTCATCATTCTCACCATGCAAAAATCTAAAGTACCGGCCACTAAATTCGGTACTCGGGTAGTGACCAGCGTGCTGATCCTCACCGCCCTATTCACTGGCTGGCAGGCAGAATGTTGTCGCCGACATGCGATTGCTGCAGTCGACCGTGGTCGCTCTGCACGTCGGTCAATACGTTGTTGCTGAATAGAATCCGTCGACTCGGCGGTTCGTCTAGTTGCAAAGCCTTCGTGCTCAAGCCAGAAAATATGTTTCCTGAGATTGTCACGTCGCTCGTGCCACGAAGCACGATGCCACTGGCGGCCTGATCATCCGGGCGGCGCCACTCGGTGCCCTCTCCGATATAGCTGCCCGAAAAATTATTACCGGTTACCGTGATCCTGCCGCTGTTCGGACCGATCGTCAACGCCCCCTTCGGAACGATGGTAAAGGTATTGGCGCTAACCGCACAGCCGTGGGCGTCACGCAGGTCAATGCCGCCGGAAGTGTTATGAGCGATAACATTCGCCGACAGTGTGATGCCATAACAGTTGCGGTCCAGGATAACCCCTGTGCCTTGGCACTCTTCGATCATGTTGCCCGAAACAACCGAGCCATACGTGTTCTCTATCACCACGCCATCACGGAGATGATCGTCGAGATTGTTACCATTCATGCAGAGATTGTAGCCGTCAAGGCACTGCAGCGCATCGAGGTTTTCCTCGAAATGGTTGGCCGAGACGACGATGTCGTGGCAGCCAAAAAGGTGCAGCCCGGTCCCCTTGTTGTACGTGATTAAACAGTCGGAGATCCGTGGATCTTCGTAACATTGGTGTAAGTGAATCCCGTCGCCGCCATGATAACTGACGGTCACTGCGTCGACGTGGATTTCATCCACAAATCGGGCGACGATTCCATGGCCGCTCTTTTCATTTCCGGTCAGGCGAAACTTGCTCAGCATCACGCGCCAGACGCTTTCCTGCTTGTCTTTCTGAGCGGCGCTTGGCCGGCCGGACTCGATGACAAGTGCCGGCTCGCCAGTCTGGTTGACGTTTTTGATGTGGCTGGCCGCTCCCGCGCCTTCCAGCAGCACATCCCCTTTGCTGAGGATAAGGGGTTTCTCGATTTCAAAAGTCCCCGGCGGCAGCCGCACAACGCCTCCTTCGGCCGGGAGCGCGTCGAGCGCGGCCTGAAGCGTTGGATACTCGACCGCGTCGATCACTGGTCGCGCACCAGATAGTCGAGTCTGTTCCTTCGTTCCAGACTCCCCAACCGCACCTCCGATTTCTTTGATCTCAATGTCCTTAAACGCGACGTGCATTTTCTGGCCACCGTGAAGCTGCAAACCGAAAAAGCCTCGTCGCGCGCCGGGGTCATCTTTCAGCTCGGCCGTCTTCACGCCGTTGACTTCGACTGTGATGTCGCCACCAACAGCCGTTACGGTCATCTTGTTCCATTGCTTGGCTTTGTAGTACGTCTTGACAAACTCCGGTGTCGGCTGGACAACCCAGGCTCGTCCAAGCGTTTCGTATAGACCTCCGATTTCACTACCATCGGCGCTGATCTCGGCTTGAAAACCCTTCACGGCGACAGCCTGGTCAACCTGCTGCACGCGAAAATAGAAGCCGCTGTTGCCTTCAAGTGCCTTGAACTTCAATCGGACGACGAAATCGTCGTGCTGTTTTTCCGAGAGTAACTGACCATGACGCTTCTCGGCCTGATTCTGCGATCCCACGATCGCGCCGTCGACAATTTCCCATTTCCCGCCGGGCAGCGGTTTCCATCCGTCGAGCGACTTACCGTCGAACAGCGACGTGAAACCGTCCGCGCCATAACATAGTGCGATTGAAGACAAATAAACACCAAGAAAGAAAAACGTTTGTTTCAAGTTCATCGTTCAGTTGCTCCTAGTTAGTTCTTCAACGACCGTAACGCCAAAACAATAATGCGAAACGGGGCGTTGACTCAAAGGGTCCATGGATCGCGCATGGGGCGTTGCCGCATGCCGTTGGCCTCGTCGTCGCTAGGGAATTCCTCTCTGTCGGGATTCCACTGGAGCGCCCTTCCCAACCGCATCGAAATGTTTCCAATGTGCATTAGTGTGCTGACTGCGTGGCCGATATCGACTGGGAAGTAGGGGTCCTTGCGCGAACGAACGGAGTCGAGGAAATTTCGGTGTTCTCCGCCCCGACACGTGAACAGATGCACTTCTTCCGGCCCAATCACCGATTCAAGGATATTTGGCGAACTTGCCGTCAGCGGCTTCCGCCATGCTGGACACTCGATCCAACCCTCGGTTCCCTCGAACCGAATTCCCGTGCCTCCCGAGGAAACCAACAAATCGACACCGTTGGTGTACTTGTAGTGCAGGTCATACTCAATCGCTGTATCGAAAAGGCTCTCCTTGCCCGGGAAGACGCCCTTGCCCTCTACCCACACGGGCCCAGTCCGCTCAGTGTCGTTCGCCCATTGGGCCGTATCGAGCAGATGCGCGCCCCAGTCGGTAAACTTGCCTCCCGAGTAGTCGAAAATGTTGCGCCACTGCTGTGCGCCGCAACGATTTGCACAGTAAGGTGCCTCGGGTGCGGGACCTAACCACATATCGTAGTCAAAGCCTTCGGGCACCGGTGCGGGCTTGGGCGGCTCCGGAGCGACCGTTCCTCTGACAAGCGTGACGCGAATCGTTTGCAGCTTGCCTATGCGACCGTTGCGAACTAGCTCGGCCATGCGATGGTAAACAGGAACTGATCGATCTTCGGTCGAGGTTTGGAACACCGCCCCGTGGCGACGCACCATGTTGATCAACGAGCGGCCCTCCTGGATGGTCAGCGTCGGTTTCTCGCAGCAGACATCTTTGCCCGCCTTGATGGCGGCGGTGGACATCGGCGTGTGCCAGTGGTCGGGCGTCGAAATCATGACCGCGTCAATATCGTCACGAGCAAGAATGTCTCGCCAGTCGGCGTAGGCGACACAATCTTGATTCTGATACCGTGCGTTGACCATTTCGCGGCCTGCCTTGCGGCGTGAAGTCACCACGTCGCAGACCGCCAAAACTCGTGCGTCATCATACTTGAGAAATCCGGTCTTCAAGCCCTTATTCAAGTTCCAACCCATGCCGTGGATGCCCAAGCCAATACATCCCAGCGTAATCCGTTCACTGGGGGCCACGGTGCCGGCCAAACCAAGCGAGGAGCCAGGGACTATGTACGGCGCTGCAATCGCAGCCGCTGCCGTGCCCAGGAAACTTCGTCGGCCCATCACGCCGGTGATCTTTTTCGGAACGTTGTTTGCTCGTTGCATGATCGTTCAAGTTCCTTGGTCTGTTCGTTGATTAGTTGGGTTCTTCGGAGAATTTAGTGGCTGGGAGTCGAAGATAGAATTTCAGCCCTCGGCTTTGCCGGGGGGGTGCCTTTGGAGAAACATTGTTTTTGTGGAAAATGCCCTTCGAGGAAATGCTCTGCTTGGTGGAGATGCGGACTGTTACGCAACCCCCCGGCAAAGCCGGGGGCTGAAGTAATCATTAGTTATGAGCATGGAATCATTGTACCCAGTCGACCGGATGTTCGACAGCATATTTCAGCAGTTCGTCCGCCATCAGTAGATCGATATCCAAGACCTGCTCATGCGTGATCTTTGGATAAAGAGGATCGTCCACGCCTTTCATGCATTCGTGGACAAATGAAACCGCGCCGCACATATGGTGCAGGGCGCTGGAGAGATTAAACGACGGAGGAGAACCGAGTCCTTCTGCTCGATGATCCAACGGCTTCTTTCGATGTGGCAACCCCGCCTCGATGTAGCGCTGGACAACGCGATTGTTGTAGTCGACGATCGTTTTCTTGACCGTTTGCGAAACGTAGGACGATTGTAGCAAGGCTGGCTTGCTGGCGTGCGAGTGAAGTGAGACAATATAGTCGGGCGCTTCGTCGCGTGCGATCTTGAAAAACGCCCGTGTTTCTACCGCCATGGGGTCGAACCAATAGTCATGCATCAGGTTAACGCCGTCGTCGTTGAAGTAGGCTCCCGGTACCTTGACGGTGGGCCCCTTTTGGGGATGAAGCCGTTTGGAAAAGGGATATTTGAAGCTTTCTCCGTTGGACTTGACACCCATTCCGATGCGTTGGGTGGCTTCCAACGTCTCGCCGACCCAGGAATCGTACTTGCACCGCGCTCGGCCATCGGGATTGCCGCAGGGGACGATGAGCACTCGGCAGCGGGAGAGGTTCTCGGCCATTTCCGGCCACTCGCGTCCACGCCAGTCTTGCCCCGTCTCGGCGATCCGCAGAAGATTCACCATACTAGCCGCGCCTTCGACTTCCTGACCATGGACCGGGCCCAGGAAAAAGACTACCGGTTTCTGGTTGCCATCCTTGCGCCGGTAAGAGGCCGGGTCGCGTCCGGCGCACGCGGAATTGTAATTGGCTGTCGACAGCAACTCCTCTTTTTCACCGTAGCTCACCAGATAGACAGGGCGCCCACCGGGGCTCGTGGCGATCTGGCGAGCTTTCCCCTTGCGAACTTCCTTCACGGCGGCTTCCACATCCGAGAGGCGACTCTTGAAGAAGTCGGGCGGCGTGCCAAACGCTGCGTGCGTTAATGCCGTGCCCCAAAAGGCGAGTCCACTCACCAAGGCGAGTACGGTGTGCTGATGGATGTTCATGATAAGTTCTCCTGGTACGAAATTTAGTAAACTAAGTGATTGAGGGTGTCCGCGAATTGCGAACGAAAGCTCCCGGCTTTGCCGGTGGGTGGTAGCAGTGTGGACTCTAGTATTACAGCAGGGTTGAACCACGAAGACACAAAGGACACAAAGAAGGAAATAAAAAAGCAAGGAAAAAACAGATTGAATTTCTCAAACATGCGATTATAGCTGTTGGGGAGGTTGTTGGCCTTATATCGCTTACTTGCCGTTTGCAACATTTCCCTGTCTTCTTCGTGCTCTTTGTGTCTTTGTGGTTAATTGACTTTGCGCTGTTGTACTAGCTTCTCAGCAACCCCACGGCTTGCGCCGGGGGCTACTGGATGTGCTGTATGTGGTACGGCGCTCTCTCTACTATTGGCTGCTCGTGTCGTCATTTTTGTTCTCAAGCAGTGGCACTTGTTTCGGGCTAGCCAGATAGGCGATTAAGTCCCTCACGTCCGTCTCGCTTAATTCCTTCAGTAAGTCTTCCGGCATCATCGAAACCTCCGTGAGTTGCATCTCTTCGATCTCATCACGGGGCAGGATGATCTGATCGGTCGGTGTCTGGATGGTAACCGTAGCATCATTCGACTCGATAACAAGTCCTGAAATAATACGACCGCTGTCAGTCACCACGATCGTCTGTTGGAAATCCTTGGAGATTATCGCACTTGGATCGAGGACGCTATCGAGCACATAATCGAGATTGGTGCGGTCGGAGCCGGTAAGATCGGGCCCGATCTTCCCGCCTTCGTCGAACAGCGTATGGCAGCTTGCACAGGTGCGCTGAAAGATCGCCCGGCCTCCTGACAGATTAGCCCGATCGAGTGAATTTAATTCGGTGCTTAGCATTCTTCTGTATTTAGCTTTGAGTGCTTCTCGATCCTTCGTTGGAGCTCGAATCGTGCCCCAAAGCTTCGTTAGGGTGGTCAGCTTGTCGGCAACATGAGTATTGTGCATGTTCTGCAATTGACGGATGGTAATCGTTGAGACATCGGTGCGAGGAATGTTGCCCCTCTCGATACTTTCCAGCAGCGCTAGCGCGTAAGCCGGGCGAGAAGTCAGCGTGGCGATGGCGCCTTGTTTATCGGCACTGTTTAGCGAATCGTAGCACCCTAGAACAATCCGAGGAGTGTCGGGGTGATTGTAGGTCGCCAAGCCACGCAATGCGGCAGCGCGCACAGCGCGATCTTCAAGCAATTTGTGAAGCAGCGGCGGTAGGTCCGGATTTTTCTGCTCGACCAGGTCCTGGAGCGATCGGCGGCGCGACTTGGCAGCGGCTGCCGCGTCCATAATGATCTTAAGCGACCATTTCGTAGCTCGTTGATCTCCCATCAACACTCCCATCCGCAGCGATGCGGTTCGTACGTCGGCGTTCGCACTTTTGGCGAGTTTTTCGTACAGCAAGGGCCATCTGTCAGGGACCATCAAACCACGCCGGCCGCGCAGCGACCGCTGCATCCCTTCGAGCGCATCAAGCTGAAATCGCGGGTCGTCCACCGAAGAAATCGATAGGACCAGTTGGTTAAAGCGGGAAGTGATTCCATCGTCCTGCTCCACGACTCGCCGCACAATGAACTGGCGAAGCAGCGAGATGTCGGTCTTCTTCAACAGTTCCAGCGCCCGCGCTGTGTCGGCAAGGACCAACGGCTCGATGCCGTACCAAATCATCAACGGAAGGTTCGCGTCGTTGGCATCACCAGCATGTCCGACTAGCGCTTCAGCAATGCCCCAACGTTGCTCCAGGGGCAACTGCTGGAGTGCCGATGCGATATGCAGCCGCACGAAAGAAGAATCATCCTCTCTCGCCATTCGTGCGAAGCTGTCGACGATTGTGCGAGGCACGCTTTCCAAATCACTCAACAGTCGCACGGCCCATGCCCGAACATATTGGCTGTCATGTTCCAGTTGCTCCACCAGAAATGCTTCAGGGGTAGCACCGATAACATGTAGCGCCCAAAGGGCGCGCAGCTTGCGAGTAACATCGGGGTTGCTGTTGAACATATCCAGCAGAGCCTTGCCAACGGTACTCATGTCGTCTCCGGCGGAAAATCGCTCTTGCAGATTCCGCCGGGTGTGCTGAACGTGCCAATCGTTCTTGTGCAGTTGGAGCCGAACCAGTTCTTGATTGCTAAGCTTGGCAATGTCGACGGTAGGATGGATTTGCAATCCGTTATTCTTCTGCGACGGATTGGAAATCCGTCCTACGTCGCTACCGTACGCGATTCGATAGATGCGACCGGTTTGGCGTTGAGTATTCTTGTAGTTGTGACACTCGCCCGTGTCGGACCAGTCAATCACGTAAACCGCGCCGCTCGGCCCGTAGCGTACCGTTACGCCCTTGAACCATGGATCCTTGGCAATAAGAAGGTTCGATTCGTGGCTAGCGGTGTAGCCAGAACCTTTGCGTCGGAGCAGATCGTTGTTGAGACTCCGCCCACGCAAGTTACACATGAAGACAGTGTTTCGGTAGCGGTCGGGCCAATTGTCTCCGAGGTAGACCATGATGCCGCAATGCGCGTGACCATCTCGGGCGTCGGGAAACGGTGGTCCTTCGGAAAAGTCTTGCCGAGGATCGCCGTACCAATGCACATGATCGGCAATTGTCTCGATTCGTTGGTAGGCAAAACGGCTTGACTCCCGATTTCGCCACGGTTCGTAGTGCGCCCCCTGGATCATGTGAAAGAGGTGCGGATTGACACAGTTGGAAGTGAACGCCTGGCCGTAGTCGTCGAAATCAATGCCCCACGGATTCGTCGTGCCGTCGGCGAACGGCTCCCAGATGTGTCGCACTGGGTGGTATCGATAGACACCACCGTCGAACCGAACGCGCTGGTCATCTGGTGTGCCAGGCTTGCCGATCATCGACCAGTTTGTTCGTCCATGCGTGCCATAGAGCCAGCCGTCGGGGCCCCACGAAAATCCATTGGCTAGGTTGTGCGCGTTGGAATGGTTGCCAAACCCGTCGAGCAATATCTGTGGTTCGCTGTCGGGGATATCGTCCCCATCGCGGTCCGGAATAAAGTAAAGGTTTGGCGGCGACATGACCCACGCCCCGCCGAAACCAACCTCGATGCCGGTCACGTAGTTCAGCTTGTCGTAGAAGACCGTGCGCTTATCAAATCGGCCATCTCCATCCGTGTCCTCGAAAATCAAGATGCGATCACGCCCCGTGCTGCTGAAGTTGGGATAGCTGTAAGCCTCGGCCACCCACAAACGGCCCCGATCATCAATGCAAAACCCTACCGGCTGCTTGATATCTGGTTCACCGGCAAACAGCGTGACGGAAAACCCATCCGGCACGACCATCGTTTGCGCGGCTTCCTCGGGTTCCAGCAGTTTTGGCGACTCTTGTTGTGCATAGCATGTTCCAACAAGCGTTAAGCCAATTCCAATTGTCAGCAAGCGAAGAAGCATTTGGGTCTGTTTTTTTTGGCTTTTCAGGGAATTTAGTGGCTGTCGTTCAAAAAAACATTGTAACCGTTCACGGGATGGAAGAAAAATGAACCACGAAGAGCACGAAGGATACAAAGAATAGAATTCTATTTTTCGTGAGGCTATCCAATCAAGTAGATGAGGGTGCAAATTTAGCCTATTTAAGGTGAATAGAAGAGAACCACGAAATAGACGAAACACACAAACGAGAAGGTTTTGCGAATACTGTTGGGCAAGTCTTTCAGCTTCAAATCCTGCGATCCTACTCCCCCACTTTTTTCGTAGTTTTCGTCTCTTTCGTGGTTTTCCTCCGGATGGGTTTTCCGTTTGAATTCGCTGAGAAGCGGGAGCAAGCGATTTGTCCTCTGACTTCTTCGTGCTCTTCGTGTCCTTTGTGGTTCAATATTTTTCATTCCGTGAACGGCTACAAAGCATTTCAGCCCCCGGCTTTGCCGGGGGGTTGCCCTCGGGGAAAACGTCGCCCTGGAGGAAACGTTGCATTCGGGGGAAATGCTCTGCTTGGTGGAAAGGTGGACTGTTACGCAACCCCCCGGCAAAGCCGGGGGCTGAAATTTTAACTTGGGCATTCTCTTTTCCACTACAAAATCTAACCACTAAAATTCCTGAAGAACTTTTTCTTCATCGTGTTCCAACGACAAATCCTATGTCAAACTTTTAGAAACAATTTGTGACGATACAACCAATACAAAAACAGCCACATCAGTGCCGCCGATGCCGTGGCCATGGCTAGCGGTTTCGCCGAGCCTAACACATCGGAGAACGGACTGAGAAAGAGGCCAGACAATCGGTGGAAACTAAAATAGGTCGGGAAGAGGTAGATCGTGATGGAGTTCATCCCCACCACGATGAAGAAGAATGCCCACTTGCGATACCCCTGCACATCAATGATCCAGTAGAACAGGCCAAGCAGCAGCGTGCTCAACCCGCAAGTCAGGAAAGTGAAGGATGTGGAGGACAGCTTCTTACAAATGGGAAACGACTGGTGCGTCAGCAGACCGAAGGCGACGAACAAACCACCCACCAGCAGCAAGCCGAACGCCTTCTTGCCGGCGCTCCTACCCGATCGGAGCCATTGGCCTGCCAGCGCACCAAACAGTGCCGTTGACACGCTGGGAATGAGAGTGATCGAAAGCACATACTTAACCGTTGGAGAAATGTTGCTTGCAACCCAATTGGCAATGAAGGTGCTCAGGTTTCCCTCTTCAGAGAAATCGCCGGCGCCAAAGCCCGGCACCGGAACGAACATCATGGCAAGCCAATAACCAAGGAGCAGGCCAAACGCCCAGCACGCCTGACCTCTGGGTTTGAAGTTTAGCAGGATGAGGACAGCGAACAAATAGCTGAAGCCGATACGGTATAGCACGGTGTAGTATCCCCAGTGTGGATGCACCACTGTCGCTCGGTGGACAAATCCCAAAAAGAAAAGAATGACCGCGCGAATGGCGACATGCTTGTAGACCGCTGCCTTGCCGTAAGCGTTCTGTGAACAGCGTCCCAAAATTGCGCGCTATCCTAATAGAGGTGAACCATTCCCTTTATTCCAGGAACGAGCACAATGTCCAATCGAAACAAATCCCAAGAGTCCCACTGGCGTGGCCTACTGAAACAGCAGTCCTCAAGCGGCTTGAGCATCGCGGCGTTTTGCCACCAGAACTCGATTACACAAACCAGCTATTATGCCTGGCAGCGTAAGTTCCGTGAGCAGCAAGCCTCCCCAGAGCAGGGGAGCCGTTCGACCAAGTCTCTTAAAACCAGTCGTAACGCCGTCCAGGGCACCCAACTGGTGCCTGTGCGGATCGAGGGGACGACACCTGCGTCCACGCTGCGTATTCACTTGCCGCAGCAGGGAGTCTTTGTGGATGTGCCTCACGGCACCGATTGTGAGACAGTGAAGGACGTATTGCAGGCGTTGCGTGAGGTGGCGTCATGTTGATTGTGCCATCCCAAATAAAAGTCTTCGCCGCGTTGGCTCCCACGGACATGCGTAAAAGTTTTTGTGGATTAATCGGTATCGTCGAAAAGGAGCTTGGCAAACAGATTGAAGACGGAGATCTTTTCTTGTTTTTCAACCGACGCCGCAACCGGTTGAAGGTACTCTATTTCACGGGTGACGGCACGATCATCCTCTACAAGCATCTTGAACGAGGAACGTTCGAGACACTACGTGGCGCCGACCATGGAGGGGCGATTGCATCCCCCGGTGATTACTTGACACTGCATGTGGACGACCTGCGATTGTTGCTGGAAGGCATCGAGCTATCGAGTGTCAAACGTCGCAAGTGGTGGCGTCGTGAGCAGGCAAAACAAATTACTCAATCGCCTTGGAAACCACCTTGACGCGCAACGTGAATTGTCGATAAATAAACATGTGTGTTCTACACCAACGGTGTGTGATCATTTGCCATTTCGTGACGCACCTTCAAGGACCGAAACGTTGTCGATGGAATCCGACAAACTCCGAAAAGAGATCGAAGTGCAGCGCGCCGAGATCGCACATCTCAAAAGGGTTAATAGCGAGCAACAGGCAACTCTTGAATCGTTGCAGAATCACATCGAGGTGATGCAAGAGCAAATCACCTTACTCCGTAAGGCACTCTTTTCTCCACGGCGTGAACGGTTTATCCCTTCTCCCGATCAAAAGCTTCTTTTTGATCCCGAGTCGATCGAGGGCAACGAGATTAGCGAGGATGACGAGGCGACCGACGAAGAAGAGCCAGACGATGAATCGTCTTCGAAACGCAAGAAACGCCGTAAGAAGCGCAAACGTTTTGAATTCCCCGAGTGCTTGCCGGTCCAGCGTTTTGAACACCCACTGCCGCCGGAAGAACTCGATTGTCCTTGTGGATGTGGCGGCAAGCGGACGGTGATCTCCGAGCAGATCTCACGGCAACTAGAATATGTTGAGTCTAGCGCCTACATCGCCGAGCACGTTCGGTTTACCTACGGTTGCCCTGTTAGCCGGGATGGCCAGCAGATCGTCACCAGCGAAAAGCCACCCAATATCAACGAAAAAGGGATATTTGGGGCCAGCACGTTAGCCTGGCTGGCACACGCCAAGTTCGAGCGTCACCTGCCCCTGTATCGTCTCCAGGAAGAGCTTCGTTCCACCACCACGATGTGGTTCAACCGCAGCGTGTTGAGCAACGCCGTGGTGCGAACGGGCGAGCGTCTGCTGCCGGTGTGGGATCTGATTCGCACCCAAGTACTGGATAGTTTTTATGTACGGGCCGACGAGACCACGGCCCGTGTCCTGCGTCCCGGGGCTGGGGCGACCAAGCTGGTTTATCTCTGGGTCTACGTTGGCGATGACCAGCATCCGTACCAACTATTTGACTATCGACTTGATCGATCCCGCGCAGGTCCGCGGGAAATACTTGATGATTTTCAAGGCGGATTATTAACCGACGGTTACAGTGTCTACACGTCCCTAGTCAAGGAATCGGATGGCCGACTTCTGGATCTGGGTTGTTGGGCCCATGCGCGGCGGAAGTTCGACGAAGCGTGCGCCGTCTCAACGCAGCCACTTGCGCACGAGGCGCTCGCTTGGATCTGGCAACTGTACGACATCGAGGATCGCCTGGCCGATACCGATGTGGAAACGCGACGACAAGTGCGCATGCGCGAGTCGGTTCCCATTCTTGCCCTTCTGCACGATCGTCTCACCGAAGTGCAGCCGACGGTACGGCCTTCGACCAAGTTGGCCGAAGCGATCGGCTACCTGCTCAATCGTTGGAACGCGATGACGCGATTTGCAACCGACGGGCGCTATGCGATCGATAACAACATGGCAGAAAGAGTCATTCGCCCCTCGGTTATTGGAAGAAAAAATTACCAATTTTTTGGGAGCGATGCGGGTGGTCGCGCGGCATGCGTCTGGTACACGCTTATCCAGAGTGCTCGTTCTAATCATGTCCACGTCACCCCGTATCTCAACGATGTTCTCGTCCGGCTTCCTCAGATCGTTCCCGAGTACTTGCGGGTGGGCGACGCCCAAACCCCGTTCGAATCGCTTTCAAGGGACCAGCGTGAACAGCTCTCCGAGCTGCTACCTGACCGATGGCTCAAGGCACACCCTGAGCATCGCAGCGAAGATCGCCAGCGCGAACTTGATCAGGCCAACCAGCGCCGCCGCCAGAGGCGTGCTTCACGACGTCGGCTTGTCAAGATCTGAATTACGCTCCTGGCATGACGGAGTTCACAGAGCGCTAACGCCTTGCCATCCCGTTCGGCCCGCTTCGCAAGCGAGAAGGAGATAGACACGCCAACGGTGAAGATGAACAGTGGAAAGATCAGATCCCACAAAGTAAAGCCATGCCACTTCGGATGGGTGCATTGATCGGCGAGGAATTGGAATATCTGATTATCGGATAGCTCCGGCAGTGCTCGGAAAATGCCCCCGATTCCAACCAGGAAGAACATATCCAAACCGCGCAAGGCGTCCAGTGACGCCAAGCGGCCCCGTGGCGTTGTAGACTCTGTCGAAGAAATCGTATTCTTAGTTGTCATGCTGATTTTCGTTTCGGAGGCAGATGTTTCAGGAACCAGGCCAACATGCGCTGTTTCATATCTGGGATGTAAATGTGCCCGGTATCCTTGTAGACGACACTTTGGAAGTGTTGAGGTTTTTCAAACATACGGTAAACATCAGCCAGTTTCTTTTCCAGAACCTCAATGCCGGTTACTGGGCATGACGGGTCCGAGTCTCCGTTAAGCTGGAGCACCGGTCGTGGCGCAATTAGCGAAAACAGGCCCTCAGTGTCGAAGTTTTGCAGCATGCCTTGCACATAGTGGCAGTTGTTATGGCAATAGGCATTGCCTTGCTTAATTAACTCTTCATGTCTCGTGAAACAGACGATCCCCACGAACACCTTGACGCGCGGATCGGTCGCGGTGAGCCAGTACCCTGTGGTATTGCCGAAGGACATGCCGGTCGCCCCGATCCGTTTTGCATCGACCTCGGGCCTCGTCGCGAGATAATCGATCAAGCATTGCTGCTCCCGTACCATCATGCCCATCATCGACCGACCGAACAGCGTATTGATTCCCACCAACGCGCGGACGGCATTTCGCTCGGTTGTATAACCTGGTTGGGTTTTCAGATCACGAATGTCGTTGGGCCCGTTGTCATGGCGGTCGCCTCGAAAACAGGTGTCGATAGCCGCAACGACATATCCCTGTTTAACCAGCATCGGACCGACCAATTCATCAAAAACCGGACCAACGCGGCTCAACACATTGTCCTTGTTGCCGGACCAGCCATGCATCACAACGATGGTTGGCGCCGGAGTCATAAGGCCTTTGGGCCGTAACAGCAGGCCGGTGATGATCATATCGGATCCGTTATCGATTTCAAGATACTCCGCCACGTGATCGCCCCGATCCTCCGTGCGCGTGATCTTCGCAATTGGTGGAGAGGGCCTGGATGGCAAATCGCCCAACAGTCCGACCACCGTTTGCAGCGTTTCCTTGCGGCGATGTTTTTTCCAGCGGTCCAGATCACTTGGTATTTGCCATTCAGGAAACTGGTAAGCATGGTGAAACGTAGGTTGCACGTTCGCCCAAGGCTCGGCAATAGGCTTGTAGCCGGGGTTTCCCTTGGGGCGTGGCGGCAGCGGATTGGGTGTCACGCGCACTTGGGCATGGAGTACCGTGGCGACGGACCAAGCCATCAATACGGCAAACAGGATTCGTTTCATCAGAAGCATGTTGTGTTTTCGCATGTCGTTTCTTTCCTTTGGTTTTTCAGAAAAATTAGTGGCTATTGCTGACCGTGGCGATGAAAAATCCCCATTTCAGCCCCCGGCTTTGCCGGGGGGTCGCCCTTGGGAAAACATCGCCCTCGGAGGAAACGTTGCTTTCGGGGAAAATGTCCTTCGGGGAAATGCTCTGCTTGGTGGAAAGGTGGACTGTTACGCAACCCCCCGGCAAAGCCGGGGGCTGATATTGAGACTTGATCGTTCTCCTTTCACACTCCTATCGAACTGCTAAAATCTCGGTAGGGCGTTTCCTTTTTCACTCAGATTCGGAGGAACGTTTTCGTACGGTACATCCAATAAAGGAGCAACCAGAGGACAGTCAGCGCCGCCGCGGCCTCGACGGCACCGTAGCCAGGCCCTAGCCATTTAGCCAAGCCGCCCACGAAAGTTTTGCCCATCGCACGGAAGTTGAACAGGTGCGATGCCATGTACGCCGTGATTGGATTCAATCCGATCACAACAAACACGAAGGCCCATTTCTTCCAGCCCCAAACGTCGATGACCAGATAGAACAGGGCCAACAGCAAAAAGCTCCATCCGGCCGCAAATAGCACCATGGAACTGGTCCACATCTGGTTGATGATCGGAAACCAGTATCCCCACACCCATCCCGCCGCGACGCATCCGACGCCGACTCCTGTGAGTTTGAGCACCTTTTTGGCCGAGCTTGTGTCGGACCGCAAAATTTGCCCCCCCACTACGCCCAGCATGACCGAGCAGACAAAGGTCATGCTGGAGAGCATGTAGGTCCAGCTCGTTCCTTGCTGAAAATGGCCAAGCAGCAGCTTGTCGAGGTAGACAGCCAAGTTTCCATCTGGTGTAAACACCCCAGCACCGTATCCCGGCACGGGCACCCACCGCATCAGGACCCAATACAAGACCAAGAGCCCGGCCGTAACAATCCGTTGCCAGGCAACACTCAGTTCGAGCATCATGATCGAGGCAAAGAAGTAACCCACAGCAATGCACTGAAGTGTGTCGTGGTAAAGTCGCAGCGTCGACAGGTCGTATTCCAAGAGGCGCCCGCCGGCGACCATGCCCAAGAAGAACAAGATTACCGTTCGTCGGAGGACTTTGGAATAGATTTGTCGCTTGCTGTCTCCCTTGGCTAGGCGTTTGCCCAGGGAGAACGGCATCGCCACTCCCACGATGAACAGAAACAGGGGCATAATCAGATCCCAAGGCAGGAACCGATCCCAGGGGTGACCGATTTGGGCCGCCATCCAGTCGAAGGGCGGATAGGGAAAGGCCTTGGCCAACGCCGTGATGGTTGATCCGCTCCCGATAATCCAGAACATGTCGAACCCGCGCAGCGCATCGATCGACATTAGTCGTTGCGGTGCGACAATTTCGTGGTGGAGGGAATTCATGCTTGATAAATTTCTCAATTATCTGAGGGTGTCAGGAAACTACGAATGAAAGCCCCCGGCAAAGCCGAGGGCTTCCACGAAAACACTTCAGGACCTCCTCAATCATCAGAGAACAGACGGTGGTTTTGCATATTTGTCACACTTCACTTTCGTTGGGGACAACAAACGGCTCGCGATAGGTGCGCGTCAACATCGCGTTGGCCTGGGGAGCGTCGAGGAACGTCTCTCCCTCGGGTGCCAACCGAAGCAAGGGGCCAAGCGTCAGTTTGGTTTTCTCCAGGTCGACGCCATTCTCGGCCAGGTGTTTGCGAGTTCGCTCGAATGTCTCCTGCACGTTGTCGCAAACTTTGACCGCTTCCAGTTCGCTGCGGATCTCGTTCGGTGAGGCCAAACGGCCGAGGCGATACGAGATATTGCCGATGTGGCACAAGGCGCTCGACTGGTGGCCTTCGAGGATGTCGGCGTTCAGGTCGCCAATCTTGCGGCTGCGAACCGCCTTCAGGAAGTTGGCAAAATGATTCTCACCCTCGCCGGAGAACTTGCGGATCAGCTTTCCTTCCGGATCAAACAATGATTTGTCGGCGATGGTACCCTCGGTGCCGACGAAAACCCAGCGGGCATGGTGCTCGTTGCGGAAGAACGGCTCGCTCTTCAGCCCGCGGATCTCCTGGACGATAGTTTTGTCGCCGTAGTCGTGTATGACGACTTGTGTGTTGGGCGTTTGGCCTGCGTCTTGGTAACCAAACCGGCCGCCGTAACTGATCACACTACGGCCCAATCCGCTCAGGTCCAGCCCCCAGCGGCAGACATCCACCGTGTGGATATTCTTGTTTCCCGATTCGCCGTCGCCGGTCTCCCAGAGCCAGTGCCAATCGTAGTGAAATTGGGGGCGGGTCAGAGGGCTCATCGAAGCAGGTCCGGCCCAGAGGTTGTAGTCGACGTTTGGAGGAATCGCGTACTTGCCCAGCCCGCCGATCGAATCTCGCTCGGCGTAGGTGATGGCCCGAGCAAGTTTGACTTCCCCCAGCTTTCCCTGCCGCATGTATTCGATGGCGGCGGCCAGGGGACCTTCGGAGCGGCGTTGGGTTCCCGACTGACAAATGCGGCCCGTTTTTCGAGCAACCTGAACGATCCGGCGACCTTCGCTGACCGTGTGGCTAACCGGTTTTTCGACGTACACATCCTTGCCCGACTGCATCGCCCAGATCGACGCCAGCGCGTGCCAATGGTTGGGCGTGGCAATGGAAACCGCGTCGACCGATGGGTCGTCGAAGATGTGCCGCATATCCTGAACCGTTTTGGGGCGATGGCCTTGCTGGTCGGCTACCTGATCGGCCAGTTCCTCGACTAATTCCCGATCGGGATCGCAGACATAAGCGATTTCACATCCCGGCAGGCTGGCAAACTCGCGCACATGGACCCGTCCGCGAACACGGCAGCCGAGCACGGCAAGGCTGATTTTCTCGTTGGCACTGCGGCCGATTATGTCTTCAGCCGCTACCGCCGATGGCAGCGAAGCGGCTGCCGTGGCCAATGCCGCATCTTTGATGAAGTGACGACGCGTGATGTTAGACATTTCTATCTCCTATGATTAATGTCTACATCCAAAACTGATGGATTTTTCTGTAAGTTGTTTTGTGGTTTGTAGTAAGGTTGGCGAGTGTCTTCCTCGGCGGAGCCGCTCGTCGCTCACTTTGCCCTGGCGGCGGGCGGGTCTGTCGAGGAAGACACGGCTTCCTTGGTGGTGAGCTTCGAGCGAATTGGTATTCATTCGATTGCCAGCTCAAAATTGGGGAAGTCGACGAATACCCAGTTCTCTTTCAGTGTGTTGTAAATGATGCCCAAAAACTTCTTCGCCAACGCAATAATCGCTTTGCCTGTTCCACGGCGAGACTTGATCCGCTGGTAGAACTTGTCGAGGTACGGGCTGTAACGCTTGGCGATCAGCGCACATTGCACCAGCGTCGTCCGTCCGAGCTTTGTCCCTCGTTTGGTAATCCGACCACTTCGCTCAGTCTCATTCGAGTTGCTCACCCGCGGCACGATGCCAAAGTAGGCGGCCAGCTTGCCTTCGTTGGCAAAGTCGTTCACGTCGCCGATCACCGACAGTAAGATCGTCGCGCCCAGGTCGCCGATGCCTTTGATGCTCTTGAGGTTCTTGTGACCAGGCAACTTGGCACCTTCCTTTTTGATCGTGCTTTCCAGCTTGGCAACGCTCGTGTTCATCGCTCGAATTTGCTCCACGAGTACCTCCAGTTCAATCTCCATCAGTGGGGTAAACTTCATGCCCAGCACCTCGCGTAACCCTTTTTCGCTGCTCAGCGATTCCTTCTTCAGGTTCACGCCCTGGGACGACAGCAGGTTGTTCACCTTGTTCTTCAGCGCCGTACGCTGCTTGACCAACGCATCGCGGGTCTGCGTCAGGCTGGCAAGCTCCGCGTGTTGTTTGTCTTTCATACGAACCTCGGGCAATAGGTCTTTCGACAGAAACAACGCGATCGCCCGGGCATCATGCTTATCGGTCTTGTTGGTCGACTGGCGGATCACGCGAAACTGGCTCGGGTTGACGACCACAACGCGTTTCACGTGCGGGGCAACTAGGTTGTGAAACAACCGCGTGTTGCCCGTCACTTCCACAGCCACTTCGTCGGTCTTACGCAGTTTGCGTAAAAACCGATCGATATCCTCCAGGCGATATTCGCTCAAGTACTCTCTGCCGTTCTCGGCAAGTAAACAAACGGTAAAACAATTGCGATGCAGATCGACTCCAATAAAGCGTCCCATGACAAACTCCTCCAGGTTAAAAACGTGGTGGAGTAGACATCGTTTTTCGGCGGCTCACCAAACTCCTATCCGAGGTCACCCAAGGGGCCTCATTGTGGCACTCCAGTCGCAGGTCTGACTAATCTCCTTGACGAGGTCAATGCCTCAGCATTCCGATACAGCCTGCAACCCGTCTACTCCGAGAAACCACAGTCTCTCAAAGTAAATCGCCGCTGAAAAACTCAATTCATACCATCTCCTTGGCTTTTTTGCAATGCAAGTTCTCAAGAACCTAGCCGTGGTTATCAGTTCTCAATCTTCGTTGTTTGTCTCTCACCGCTGCCCTGTTATAACCAGATTTCCTGTCGTTTGCGAATCAACGAGTTGCTTGTGATCACTCTCAACATTCACCAGAAGATTCTGGCTGAAGATGATGTGTCGGCTTGGCTTGCCCTCCAAAGTGATCGCCTTTGTGACAAGGTTAGAGAACGTATTTCCTACGATGGTGTGAAGAGCCGTCGAATTCAGGATGATGCCGCTTGATGCGTTCTTTTTGGGTGTGCGTTTCGTTTCGCCCTTCCCAACATAACTAGTTCCCGTTGATAATACTCCCTTTCCGACCGACTTTGGGAACGGCGCGGGGCGACGAGCGGGCGAGGGAGTTGGCTTGTTCGGTTTTCTGTGGTGGGTCGGCGTTGTTGCGCCGCAGCGCGCGTACCTCGCCTTACGTTTACGAGTTGTTTTCGGTTTTTGCGTCCGTTCCGCGTCAGCCTCCTGAGGTTTTTGCCAGGATCGTTAAGTTGTGACAGAACACGGCGCTGCCAACGGCGGACGTGAAATTCTTAAAGCCGCGAAAACAACAGCGAGCCAGGCGAAATGCTCGCTTTAAGCACGAGATCGTGCCTTCGATTCCGGCGCGCCACTGCTGCCAAATGCCCATCATCGTGTCGCCGAAATCTCGCGTCCGCCGAGGCACGCCCAGGTAGTCGACCTGTTCTTCCAATTCCTCGTAGGTGTCCTCGTCCGGACAGAAGCCCATGTCCGCGGCGACCGTTTTGGGCCGGCTACCGTACTTCTCTTCGTGTCGTTCGAGTACCGTCTCCAGGAGTTCGCTGTCGCTTACATTCTTCTCCAACACAACGTAATCGGTAATGAACTTCTCCTTCGACTGTGTGAGCAGCACCTTGTGACCGAATTCGACTGGCTTGCCACGCCGTCCACGCATGATCAACTCCGCATGAGATTCAAAAATGCTGAACACTTTGTCGGCATTTGGAACCTGCTCTCGATCGAACGCGCGGCGCCGAGCCACTTCGGCGACCTGCCGCATCACCGGCAAACGGTTCGCCAGCGACTGGGCAATCGTCGCCAACTCGACACACGTCGAACGTTCGGCCCAAGCGACGAATTGTTCCGCTTTTTCCAGAGCTTCCTCGACCCGGACGATCAGCGTCTTCATATTCTGGCGGACCTGGCGGAGACGCTTTTTGTTCGTGCTATTCGAGTAACGCGTGACGAAAAGATGCAGATTTTTGATCTTCTTCGCGTGAAATCGCCAAGGACAACGGAGTGGGTCGAGTTCTCGACCAGTCGACATTTCTCGGGCAGCCACGCGATAGACGTCCCACAGCAGGCTGGAGTCGGTCGGCCAGTGAATATTGCATTCGGTGACGGTCGTGTCGGTTCGCACATGTTCCAGGGAGACCGTTTCTTCGGCGACGACGCCGAGGGCCAATAGGTGATTGATCCGTTCCCAAGTCTCGGGCTGAATCGCGCGAAATGCCTTGTTCAGCAGCGTGAAGTCGATGGTCGGCTTTTTCAGCAGGCGGCAAAACCGCTGCAAGGTTTCGCTTTCGGCAATCCGGATCGACGCTTCCCGATAGTCGAGTCCTTCCCGTTGCAAGACGAGGATCGCGCGAAACAGGTTTTCGCTGGTGAAGATCGGCTTTCGGCCGCGTGCCGACGTCGTCTGGCTGAGCTGTTCGAGGTCGCGATGGACCACATCGAGAATCGCGGGCCGGCTGTCCAGCAACTGGCCGAGCGTTTTGTACTCGTCACGATAATCCCGTACCGTTTGGTTGTCGGCCTTCTCGTTGGCCCATCCAAAATCGAGAATCGCTTCAGCTTTCAAACGCATCGCCCGCTTCTCCTTGGGTAAAATGGCTCTTTGATTCGTTCTGTTTTCAATAGGATAACGATGCGTCTTTTTCTTGCTACACCAAAACCGGCCCGCCAGACGAATTTCACAATATTCTGATTTGGGAAACAGGAACTAACTATCCGCAAATGTGTTGCCCGTAACCGTCAGTCGACTCGACTCGGAACTGATCACAAGCCCTCGCTTCGGCAGAGCGCTGAATGTGTTAGCAGTGATGGTGCTTCCATGAACGTTGCGCGCGTCGACGCCCCCCCCCCCCCTTGTTGTGGATAAAGATATTGGATGCCACGGTCGTTGCATAGACTTTCCGGTCAAGCAGTAGCCCGGTGCCCTCGCACTGTTCGATCATGTTGCCGGAAACGGTGTTTCCCATCGAGTTTTCAATCACAATCCCGTGTCGCAAATGATCGTCAAGGTTGTTGCCGGTAGCACAGAGATTGAATCCATCAATGAATTGCAGTGCATCGAGATTTCCCTCGAACTGATTTGTCCCGACGACAAGATCGTGATTTCCAATCGCATAAACTCCAGAACCAGCGTTGTACGTCAACAACGAGTCGTTCACGCGAGGATCTTCATAGCAATAGTTGAGATGAACGCCGTCGCCCCCGTGGTAACTGATTGTCATGTTGTCGATGAAAATCTCATTGATGCAATGAGCTTCGATTCCATGCCCGCTTTTCTCGTTGCCTGTCAGTCGGAAGTTGCTGAACTGAATTCGCCAAAGAACGGACTTCGCTCGCGTAGGCTTGGACTTGTTGTCACTGGAATTCCAATCTCTGTGCCGAACAAGAATCGCCGGTTTGCCGGACTCGTTCCTGTTCATAAGGTGACTCGCACTGCCAGCACCGGTCAGCAAAAGGTTTCCATGTTCGATAACCAGTGGTTCCGTTAACTCAAACGTCCCCGGTGGTAATCGAACGACTCCTCCACTTTCCGGCAATGCGTCAATCGCTTGCTGAACTGTTTCAAACTCAGACGCATTGATCTCGACGGTCCTCGATTTGAGATCCTGTGCATGAAGCTCTCTCACCGAAATTGACGTTGCAGCAACAGAAACGCAAAACAGGGTTACGAAGCGTCGGTCCATTTTTCACCATCTCTTTACTTCTAGGGCATCTGAAAGCTCAGCTTAAGCGAGCGGCAATAGAGAGTTTACCAGAATACTAGCACGACGCGCAAGCGAGTGTGTGCTAGACCCACTTGCTTGCGCTGCATGCTGGTATTTTTATTCTGCCGCCCACCTAGTGCTTGGTAAATACTCATCTGCCACTCGCCTTACCATATACGGAAGGCATGCTCCCCACGGAGACAACCTGTCATACGGAGGTCCTACTCGGCCACATCCTGCCACGCTGACAAGGAGACGATAGCGCGATAGTTTGACTCGTTATAGTTTGGATTACGTTGCGGAGCATAAATGCGTTTTCCCGTGAAGGCCCGATCTTGTGTGTAGATCCAAACCTCGTTCGGATCCCACAGCACGATTTCGTCGCGCGGGTCGCCTGTCAGATCGAGGACTGCCGTACACATGTCAGGGTGGCCGTCGTCGGGGAACATCACGACGCGCCGCAATTGACCGTCGATCATTCCCCCTTCCCGAACATTGCCAGAGAGCAGCAGGAACTCGCGCCCATCGCCTTGCCAGTTGACCGGCAGCAACGAACTGCCCGAATGCATCGGCTCGCCCTGCTGCAAAATTCGGCCGGAATAATCAAGCAACGTGACGATTCCCGGGTTGTACCAGAAGTTGATGCAGGCATATTGCAAACCGGGAGTCTCGCCGCGAAGCTTCGCCACACTGGCATTCTGCGCATGACCGATGCGATGGTGCTGCCGGATAATGCCCTGCGAGTCGATTAGCACGAAACCCTCATTGCTGCAACCATAGTAGCCCATCGGCTGCGCATTGGGGTCGTCACTGAAGTTTCCAAACGCCACGCTATCAGCATGTCGCGTCACCTCGGCATCGCGAGTCCAAAGTTGTTTGCCTTGGTGGTCCCATCGCGCGTAGCCAACCAACAGATCGTCGCGTCCGGTACTCTTGTTATGGAATGGAAACGGATAGTGGCCCGTCTGATGACCCCGTCCTGACCACAACGGGTTCAAATCGTTGTCCCATATCCAAAAGACGCGTTGACGGTCTTTGACCAAAATATCATGCCGGTCTTTTCCGCCGGAAAAATTGAAGAACGCGATCGAGTCGCCGCGGTACTGCTGGTTAGGATGGTTCCTTTTCGCGTAGTATGCGCGATCTTCTTCGGTGACCTGTGGCAGGGGGGCCGATTTCTTTTTCTTTCCTGTTAGGCCATCGAGAACTTGGATCGTGAAGTCCTTGGTCATCACGACTTCGTTCAAACCATCGCCGTCGATGTCGTGGATCTGAAACGCGCAGTCATAGGTGGCCAAGGCATTGTCAGGGTTTGGGTCACCGATTTGCCACAGCACTTTGCCCTCGAGCGTCACGGCGGTGACGCAAGTAATCTGGATAAAGTTGCCCTGCTCTCTCTTGATGAGGTTCTGGGCGAATAACATTTCCGGCACGCCGTCGCCATTGAGGTCGCCAAAGCGGACGCTGCGTCCCGTACCGAACTGAGGCGTTTTGAACTTTTTCCAGAGCTTGGGGGTAGGGTTTCCGGCTTGCAGCTTGGTCAATTCATCTTCCCGCTTCTGAATGTTCGTGTCGATTTCCTGCTTCGTTGCGGACGACGCGTAGGCATGGAAGTCGCGGAAGTGCGCGGGTACGTTGGCCGATACGCCTGCCTTGCCGCGGAGCAGCCCATCATCCTCGGCGGTCAATAACAGTTTGCCGTCAATCGAGGCGCGAATACTCGTGCCCTTCGTTTCCACCTTCAACCGATAATACCGGCTCGAATCGTACGGGAACGGGACCGTGCCCAGCTCTTTCCAGCGGATCACTTCTAGTTTCTCTTCCAGCGGCAGACGCAATGCCAAGCGCGCTTGGTTTCCGCCTTGCAAGCAGAACAGGTAATGATGACGATTCGTTTTGTAGCGAAACACGACGCCAGCCATGTCGTCCGGTGAAAGAGGCTTGACCGAGATTTCGACCGTGTAATCAGACCACAAGGGATCGCCCGTCACGAAAACAGGGCTAAATAGCTTCGGCTTCATACGGAGGCCCTTACGTGTCAGGTATTGTTCCAAGTAGGGCTGGCCTTCTTCTGCGCCCACGGCCCAGCAGTCGAGATAGCAAATCGCGTTGGCCCACGGCCCAAGCGGAACACCTCGGTGTGGCAGGTAATGATATTCCTGAATCGCCGGGTTCGCCAATTCAACCGGCTTGGTCAGCTTTCCCGATGGAAAGCGTGAGAAATCGTCACGGAACAGATCAATCGTGTCGTCCGCACGCAGAAGTGTCGAAGGCAACATTACCAACAAAAAAACGAGTGTTCGAACCATTGTATTCACTTTCTTGGTTTAGTAGTTAAGGATCAATGAGACCGGCGAATGGGTGCTTCCCGATCCCAGACTTCCCAGGCCGACACGTTGTCGAAAACAAACAGTCGCCGCGGGTCGACTGGGTCGAACCGGATGCCAAATCCCATGAATCTCGGCGACAGGAAAAGGCCGGCATCGAGTTGGGTCCATGTCTTGCCGGAGTCCCTAGAACGAAACAGGCCGATCAGACCTCCCCTTCGCCCATCATGGGTTGTCACGTAGACCCTGTCGGGGTCGTCGGGGCTAACGGCCGCGCGAGTCAAAATCAGATTCCTCATGTCGATCCTGCGCCAGTTTTCGCCTCGATCGTCGGACTTCCATAGTTCGTGGCTAAGGCCCCACGTACGTGCAGGTTTGCCAGTAGGCAAAGCCGTGATGTAGAGTACTGCCGGGTTCTTCTTGCAGACGGAAATGCCAATCACACCGCCAATCTTGTCTTTAGCGATCTGGTGGAACCGCTTGCCTCCATTGGTCGATCGGTAGAGTCCACGCGGGTAAGCCAGTCCCCGCCGTTGCTTCACTTGTTCCCCCCATTTTGTCCCGGAATCACCGAGCACGCCCGCATAGACGATCTTGTGATTACTTAGCTCCACAGCGACTCGGGAGACGTCCAAGGCATGGTTCAGTCCGAAGTCGCAGTCCTGCCAGTTTTTTCCGCCGTCTTCGGAACGGAACAGGCCGAATGTCGTCGCCGCATAAAGCCTTCTGGCTTTCGGCGGCGACTGGGTGTCAATCGCGATATCAAATACCGACGGGAGATTTCCCCATTGCTCAACGGGAAGCTCACGAAGTTTGGAGAACCCGGGCAGCGTCAGTCCTCGAAAGTTCCGTCCGCCATCCTCGCTGAGGAAGATATAGTGCTGTTCTACGAACTTTTGACTCCTGAGGTTTCTGAAAAAGGCGGACTTTCCCCAAAGCCCATAGTAGACTCGACCCGGCACGTCTGGGTCGTAGACGACGCATGCGCCGTCGTCTTGGGTGGCTTTGTCGTCGATGCCCCAACTGCTCCATTCCCACCACGCCCCGCCGTCCCGCGATATCTGCAGGCCCATTTCCTGGTAGGCAATGGCGAGCGTGTCTGGATCGAAAGGATCCGCAGCCATGTCCCATGCCACTTGGTCAAAGTTCCCGCGCGCCCGAATTCGGTGGGTGAAACGGGTGGGCATGTCGAACTCGGTGAAACGATCCGCGGGTTGAAATCGATCTCCCAATTCCACGGCCGCATCCCACCATGTCTGACCACCGTCCTCGCTGCGTAAGACCACGCTGGTTGACATCATGACAATTTTCGGATTACTCTGCGAAATGGCGATGGCTGAGCAACACCCGGGACTTTCCGCACGTGGGCTTCTCCGGCTCCCCCCTTTAGCCGGGACGAGTTGCCTGGCTTCCGATCCTGAGCCATCATTTGCATTGGCGTAGCGGGGCCTCGCGACCAAAGAAGCAAACCAGCTTTCTCCACCATCCTCGGTTTTGTAGACACCACGACCGTTGACTGCGACGTAGCCGATCCGAGGATCCGTCGAACAAAACTGGATAGCACCTGCCTTCTTATCACTCACTCGCAGTCTGCTGTCCTGGCCATCACCGCCCTTCTTGCTCTTTCGGACCCAATCGAGTCCCTTGTTCCTGGTTTGCCATGTTTCACCGCCATCGTCGGAGCGATATACACCGTGTGTCTCAAGGCAGGTGAAGAGCACCGCCTTGCCATTCACCACGGTCAATTGTCCGCCGACAACGTGGCCTCCTGGTAGGTTGCCGTTGGCCCATTTCCAATTTTTCCCCATGTCTTCTGAGCACATTACTCCGCCCTGGTCCCAGACGTAGAGACGCGAGCGGCTCGTAGGATCGATGGCGGCATTCTTGACAAGGCTCTTGAACCCTTTGCGACTTTTCGAGTCCGACCGTAACTTCCAGGCCCGGCCGCCGTTGGCCGACCGATAGCACAGCACATCGGGCCTCTGCAGCAGAGCACTATTTTCTTGGCCTACTCGTAGGGCATACAGAGTATTCGGATGAGAAGGATCGAGGATGAAGTGACATCTGCCAAAGGAAGTCGGCAATTCATGTGGATTCTCAATGAGATTTTTCCACGTTTCTCCTCCATCGGTGCTTCGGTAGACGCCGAGGGCGTCACCAGTCCACACAATATTGGGATCCTTCGGGTTGAAGATAATCCAAAAATTCACCGAAGCAGGAATTTGTTGGCCGACGCCGCTGTTTCCAGCGTGCTTCCAGCTTTTTCCTCCGTCCGTGGTTCGCGCCAAGGACGCGCCCATGTCGGCGGCGGTAAAAGCAATGTCTGGATTGGTCGGGTGCAGAACAACCGTGTTGTGAAATCCCCACATGCCGCATCCGATCGGCCGGGAAGAGACCCGGCCCGGTTTGGCCCAGACGGGTGCCGATCGTTTCGGATGCTCTGTTCCAAGTGCATTCTCCCCAACTACCTCGACAGCCTGCAACAATAGCCATGTCGCAAGTGCGATCATCACCGTATATCCCTCGACCTTCTGTCGCTTAGGCATCTTGTTCACGATTCTTCAACAAGGAATGGGTATCGGAGTGCGACGATCCGTTACCACACAGGTGGCATTGGAGCCCGCGTCCCGGTACTGGCCTGCAATGCGGCGAGTTCGCCAAGGATTCCTGCCGCCAGATGTAACGAGTGTCTGAAAAATGTGGGGGGGGTGTATTCATGGGTGGGCATTGATCTTCTTGGGCTGCGTGCCGCTCGGTCGCATTTCGCCCAGTTGCTCGACCCCACGGTCGGTAGGCAGCCCCAACCACGGGCGGATGTCGCTGAACGTGCCCGGATAATCGACGCCCGCGAAGCTTTGCTGCCAACTGTTTCGTCGGCGATCCAAATCGGCAGCCATTCGCCGAACGATTTCTGGGTGCTCGCCTGCGATGTTGTTCGACTCACCCGGGTCATCAATCAAGTCGAACAACATTAGTTCATCGCCAGTCCCCTCGGGTCGCACTTCCTCGCCCCGAACGCCCGTGCGAATGCTCAATAGCTTATAACGGTTGTCGATCAGCGCCACGGCCTCACGACATTCAAAGGCCAAAGGCTGGGGGCGTCCGTCCAATTCACCACCTTCGATCAAGGGTCGCAAACTCATTCCGTCCAACGGATGGATCTGCCCAGGCGCGTTTAGGCCCAGCAGATCGAGAATCGTGGGATAGTAATCCAACGTACTACAAGCCATGTCAACGATGCGAGGCTTCGCGATTTTCTCAGGCCAGACCAACATGCCCGGCACGCGCACGCCCCCTTCCCACAAAGTGCTCTTGTAGCCACGAAACGGTTTGGCTGTGCCGACGCCGGTCGGACCGTTATCGGAGCAGAACCAGAACATGGTGTTGTCCCGGCAGCCTAATTGATCGAGTTCCGTGCGCAGGCGACCAACCTGTTCGTCCATGGCGGTAATGCAAGCGTAATAGTGTTGCTGTTGCTCGGGGTATTGCGCATAGCGAGCGCGGTATTGCGGGCCGCCCCTTACCGGGCCGTGGGGGGTGTGGAACCAAATGACCGTAAAGAAGGGCTGGCTCTGCTTGTGGGCCTTGCGAATAAACGGAATCGCGCGATCGAGAATCACCCGCGAGTCGTCGCCCTGGAGGTTTTCCGTCTCGATGACGCCGCCCGTTTTCACGTAGGGGTTTTTCTCCGCGGCGAGATAAGGATCCCATGTCGGCACGGCATATTCGGTGCTAAACCACTCGTCAAAGCCGTGCTGATCGGGCGGCTGGTAGTTTTTCTTTGACGCGTCACCCTGGTAGTATTTTGTCTGGCTCTCGCGGCGCAGCGTCCCCAGGTGCCATTTGCCGAAATGTCCCGTCGTGTAGCCCAGCGTTTTGAGCGCCTCGGCAAGAGTCGACTCCTGACGGCGGATACAATTGACATTGGCTTCCCAAAGGCCGATGCGAAACGGGTTCCGCCCCGTTAGGCAGCTAAAACGTGTTGGCGAGCAGAGTGGCGCACCACTATACCAGCGGTCGAAGCGAATCCCCTCGGTCGACATGCGATCCAGACTTGGAGTCTCAACGTGCGGATGGCCATTGTAAGCCAAGTCGCCCCAGCCCAGGTCGTCGCACATCATCAGCACGATATTCGGACGCCGTGGGGCGGCAGCCTGCGCGATCGCATGCGGCGCAACAAGGCCGAGCAAAAACAGCGATAGCAGCGCCCGATGCAGCAAGGCAATACGCTCCGTGTTTCGGTTGCTCGGAACTATTATCATTGGATACCCTTCATTTGTCGGTACGTTTGATAGTTGCGGTACGCCGATTGTGTTGCGATCAGCGAAAACGGAAATTCTTTGTCATCGGTTTTCAGTCTGAGTTTGGTTGCTCTTCCTTTCATACGGGTTAATTTGTTACAAATTTCGCAGGCGAATCACACGCAGCGCAATGTCGTTGGAAAATGTCGGTGAATTGAGTGTATGGTTACCGCCGTCGTGTGAAAACTCTGTTACGAGAGCGACCGTTCCCTCTTTCGTGTCAACCCATTCAGCCTTGTAACGACCAGCCGGCAAGTTCAGTTCGAGATTCGCTTCGATAGCCTTCCGCAAATGCTTACGGAGGTCTTTTGGCTTTTCCGGAAGTGGCACGTGCAGATAAACGGCGTATGCTTTTCCACGCTCAACAAGCGCACTCGCTGTGAGCGCTGGTGACACTTTGCCTAGCACTGAATTGTCTGGCGTCATGCGGACGAAGTCGAAACTGTGAAGAAACTGTTTGAGTATGCGAAGCTGCTGGCGCAGTGACGGGTTCCCACCCCCAGGCGACTTGTACTCCAAAAACGTGCCGCGTGGGTGCGCTGGCGTAAACGAGTAGTCCAAATTGTTGTACAGTGCTCCGCCAGCCAGCAAAAAGTCCCATCCTTCCGTACGATAGAGCACATCATGCGAGCCGCGGAACCCAGTCTCGTTCTCGCCGATCACCTTGTTCAGGCCATAGTTCATCGCCACCGTGTCGGGCGGCACGCAGTAGTGAAAGTTGAAGATCGAAACGGCCGGATGCGTTTCTTCGATCTTTTTCCGTCCGTTCGCAATGTTCATCGAGATCAAGTGCTTGTTCGCGAACTGCTTTTCTGTTTCTACAATTGCATCGACGATCTTGTACTGCCATGCGAGCGAAGAGCGACGAGTATAAGGCTCGTTACAGACCTCGTAATACAGATTGTCAAAGTCGCGCAGCTCGCTCACTATTTTCTTGGTAAAGGCTATTTGAATATCAAGCAGATCCTTGTGCTTGAGGACAAGGATGTCGTCGCGCGGGCAATCTCCAATGCCGTTCACATTATTTGCGGCGTTCATCGGACAGGCCTGCCATAGCTCCTCTTTGTACATCGGGCAGAACAGTGTCAGCTCAACCACGATGCCGCGCTGTTGCGTAAGCGTTCTGTGAACAGCGTCCCAAAATTGCGCGCTATCCTAATAGAGGTGAACCATTCCCTTTATTCCAGGAACGAGCACAATGACCAATCGAAACAAATCCCAAGAGTCCCACTGGCGTGGCCTACTGAAACAGCAGTCCTCAAGCGGCTTGAGCATCGCGGCGTTTTGCCACCAGAACTCGATTACACAAACCAGCTATTATGCCTGGCAGCGTAAGTTCCGTGAGCAGCAAGCCTCCCCAGAGCAGGGGAGCCGTTCGACCAAGTCTCTTAAAACCAGTCGTAACGCCGTCCAGGGCACCCAACTGGTGCCTGTGCGGATCGAGGGGACGACACCTGCGTCCACGCTGCGTATTCACTTGCCGCAGCAGGGAGTCTTTGTGGATGTGCCTCACGGCACCGATTGTGAGACAGTGAAGGACGTATTGCAGGCGTTGCGTGAGGTGGCGTCATGTTGATTGTGCCATCCCAAATAAAAGTCTTCGCCGCGTTGGCTCCCACGGACATGCGTAAAAGTTTTTGTGGATTAATCGGTATCGTCGAAAAGGAGCTTGGCAAACAGATTGAAGACGGAGATCTTTTCTTGTTTTTCAACCGACGCCGCAACCGGTTGAAGGTACTCTATTTCACGGGTGACGGCACGATCATCCTCTACAAGCATCTTGAACGAGGAACGTTCGAGACACTACGTGGCGCCGACCATGGAGGGGCGATTGCATCCCCCGGTGATTACTTGACACTGCATGTGGACGACCTGCGATTGTTGCTGGAAGGCATCGAGCTATCGAGTGTCAAACGTCGCAAGTGGTGGCGTCGTGAGCAGGCAAAACAAATTACTCAATCGCCTTGGAAACCACCTTGACGCGCAACGTGAATTGTCGATAAATAAACATGTGTGTTCTACACCAACGGTGTGTGATCATTTGCCATTTCGTGACGCACCTTCAAGGACCGAAACGTTGTCGATGGAATCCGACAAACTCCGAAAAGAGATCGAAGTGCAGCGCGCCGAGATCGCACATCTCAAAAGGGTTAATAGCGAGCAACAGGCAACTCTTGAATCGTTGCAGAATCACATCGAGGTGATGCAAGAGCAAATCACCTTACTCCGTAAGGCACTCTTTTCTCCACGGCGTGAACGGTTTATCCCTTCTCCCGATCAAAAGCTTCTTTTTGATCCCGAGTCGATCGAGGGCAACGAGATTAGCGAGGATGACGAGGCGACCGACGAAGAAGAGCCAGACGATGAATCGTCTTCGAAACGCAAGAAACGCCGTAAGAAGCGCAAACGTTTTGAATTCCCCGAGTGCTTGCCGGTCCAGCGTTTTGAACACCCACTGCCGCCGGAAGAACTCGATTGTCCTTGTGGATGTGGCGGCAAGCGGACGGTGATCTCCGAGCAGATCTCACGGCAACTAGAATATGTTGAGTCTAGCGCCTACATCGCCGAGCACGTTCGGTTTACCTACGGTTGCCCTGTTAGCCGGGATGGCCAGCAGATCGTCACCAGCGAAAAGCCACCCAATATCAACGAAAAAGGGATATTTGGGGCCAGCACGTTAGCCTGGCTGGCACACGCCAAGTTCGAGCGTCACCTGCCCCTGTATCGTCTCCAGGAAGAGCTTCGTTCCACCACCACGATGTGGTTCAACCGCAGCGTGTTGAGCAACGCCGTGGTGCGAACGGGCGAGCGTCTGCTGCCGGTGTGGGATCTGATTCGCACCCAAGTACTGGATAGTTTTTATGTACGGGCCGACGAGACCACGGCCCGTGTCCTGCGTCCCGGGGCTGGGGCGACCAAGCTGGTTTATCTCTGGGCCTACGTTGGCGATGACCAGCATCCGTACCAACTATTTGACTATCGACTTGATCGATCCCGCGCAGGTCCGCGGGAAATACTTGATGATTTTCAAGGCGGATTATTAACCGACGGTTACAGTGTCTACACGTCCCTAGTCAAGGAATCGGATGGCCGACTTCTGGATCTGGGTTGTTGGGCCCATGCGCGGCGGAAGTTCGACGAAGCGTGCGCCGTCTCAACGCAGCCACTTGCGCACGAGGCGCTCGCTTGGATCTGGCAACTGTACGACATCGAGGATCGCCTGGCCGATGCCGATGTGGAAACGCGACGACAAGTGCGCATGCGCGAGTCGGTTCCCATTCTTGCCCTTCTGCACGATCGTCTCACCGAAGTGCAGCCGACGGTACGGCCTTCGACCAAGTTGGCCGAAGCGATCGGCTACCTGCTCAATCGTTGGAACGCGATGACGCGATTTGCAACCGACGGGCGCTATGCGATCGATAACAACATGGCAGAAAGAGTCATTCGCCCCTCGGTTATTGGAAGAAAAAATTACCAATTTTTTGGGAGCGATGCGGGTGGTCGCGCGGCATGCGTCTGGTACACGCTTATCCAGAGTGCTCGTTCTAATCATGTCCACGTCACCCCGTATCTCAACGATGTTCTCGTCCGGCTTCCTCAGATCGTTCCCGAGTACTTGCGGGTGGGCGACGCCCAAACCACGTTCGAATCGCTTTCAAGGGACCAGCGTGAACAGCTCTCCGAGCTGCTACCTGACCGATGGCTCAAGGCACACCCTGAGCATCGCAGCGAAGATCGCCAGCGCGAACTTGATCAGGCCAACCAGCGCCGCCGCCAGAGGCGTGCTTCACGACGTCGGCTTGTCAAGATCTGAATTACGCTCCTGGCATGACGGAGTTCACAGAGCGCTAACCGGCAGTGGGACAGAACTTCTCGGAAAAGTAAGAGCCGCCGAGGAATATCTTGTAGCACGGGATGACCGGCAACGAGAGGGATTCAACCCCCAACTCGGCCGTGACGCCCTTGCCGTCTACGAGAAGCCACACGCGCCCCGACTCCTTGAGCGTCCAGGCGCAAAGCACGTGATGCCATCCCGGCGCCGAGATCGCCTCCAGCGGCATGTCGAGAACGGTCTTGGCAGTATCGGCAATGGTGCGTCCACTCAGGTGACTGTACCAGCCGATGCGGTCCGTCAGTGCGGCCAATTGTAGTGCCCGGCCCGGCCCCTTGCGCAGACAGAGGTGTAGGCTCGGACGGTCACCGTAGCCAACATGCCACTCGGGAATGATCGTCAGTAGATACGAGTCGGTGTCATCCGATCTCATGCTGTCGCCGGGCGGTGTTTCGATCCAGAATTCGCACGTACCGCTGTTCATGTCGCAGTTAGGCCCACCGCGATAGAGAATTGGCGCCCCCTCGCCCAGCAATTCCACGCCGCCACCGAAGCGCCCTCGCACTTCATGCTTCATTCGACCACCGCCCGCGCGTCCCTCCCACCGGGAGTAGTTCGCATCCGCGTTGTCGTCAGCGTCCATGTGGGCCAGCAGCGTCGTGTGGCGGTCGCGTGTGAATGGTTCGTTGGGAACTGTGCGGAGTGAGCACTTCTCAAGACGATCGTGCTTGGCTGAGGCCAGCTCTCCAGGGGTTAAGCGGATCGCTTTGTTGGCAGCGAAATCAGCGGCAACTTGTGACTGAGTCAGAGCACAAGCGAAGATATGCAGCGAGGCGACCTCGCCGCCGAGCCCGTTGCCTCCGACCACGCCAACCTCGAACTTCTGCTCAACGCCCTCGTAGTTAATGCGTCCTGTAAGCGGAAGCGACCGTACCTTCTCGCCATCGACAAACACACGGCTTTCTTTCCGTCGTAGCTAGCGGCAATCTGGTGCCACTGCCCGCGGACCGTCGCTCCACCTGTCAGGTTCACCGGCGCATCGCCCTGAACCATAAACCGAGCCCCCGTCTCGTACAGCAGCAGACGGTAGCCCCGATTGTTGCTGCCCCACCCGCGGCCGTGGTCGAGTATTCCCCTGTACTTCGCCTGCCCCCACGCGATGATACCCAGCGCTTCCATCGGGCCGAGCGCCTCGTGTGGCTGGTCGCACCAAATCCGTCCTCCCTTCGTAAGCGTCCTGTGAACAGCGTCCCAAAATTGCGCGCTATCCTAATAGAGGTGAACCATTCCCTTTATTCCAGGAACGAGCACAATGTCCAATCGAAACAAATCCCAAGAGTCCCACTGGCGTGGCCTACTGAAACAGCAGTCCTCAAGCGGCTTGAGCATCGCGGCGTTTTGCCACCAGAACTCGATTACACAAACCAGCTATTATGCCTGGCAGCGTAAGTTCCGTGAGCAGCAAGCCTCCCCAGAGCAGGGGAGCCGTTCGACCAAGTCTCTTAAAACCAGTCGTAACGCCGTCCAGGGCACCCAACTGGTGCCTGTGCGGATCGAGGGGACGACACCTGCGTCCACGCTGCGTATTCACTTGCCGCAGCAGGGAGTCTTTGTGGATGTGCCTCACGGCACCGATTGTGAGACAGTGAAGGACGTATTGCAGGCGTTGCGTGAGGTGGCGTCATGTTGATTGTGCCATCCCAAATAAAAGTCTTCGCCGCGTTGGCTCCCACGGACATGCGTAAAAGTTTTTGTGGATTAATCGGTATCGTCGAAAAGGAGCTTGGCAAACAGATTGAAGACGGAGATCTTTTCTTGTTTTTCAACCGACGCCGCAACCGGTTGAAGGTACTCTATTTCACGGGTGACGGCACGATCATCCTCTACAAGCATCTTGAACGAGGAACGTTCGAGACACTACGTGGCGCCGACCATGGAGGGGCGATTGCATCCCCCGGTGATTACTTGACACTGCATGTGGACGACCTGCGATTGTTGCTGGAAGGCATCGAGCTATCGAGTGTCAAACGTCGCAAGTGGTGGCGTCGTGAGCAGGCAAAACAAATTACTCAATCGCCTTGGAAACCACCTTGACGCGCAACGTGAATTGTCGATAAATAAACATGTGTGTTCTACACCAACGGTGTGTGATCATTTGCCATTTCGTGACGCACCTTCAAGGACCGAAACGTTGTCGATGGAATCCGACAAACTCCGAAAAGAGATCGAAGTGCAGCGCGCCGAGATCGCACATCTCAAAAGGGTTAATAGCGAGCAACAGGCAACTCTTGAATCGTTGCAGAATCACATCGAGGTGATGCAAGAGCAAATCACCTTACTCCGTAAGGCACTCTTTTCTCCACGGCGTGAACGGTTTATCCCTTCTCCCGATCAAAAGCTTCTTTTTGATCCCGAGTCGATCGAGGGCAACGAGATTAGCGAGGATGACGAGGCGACCGACGAAGAAGAGCCAGACGATGAATCGTCTTCGAAACGCAAGAAACGCCGTAAGAAGCGCAAACGTTTTGAATTCCCCGAGTGCTTGCCGGTCCAGCGTTTTGAACACCCACTGCCGCCGGAAGAACTCGATTGTCCTTGTGGATGTGGCGGCAAGCGGACGGTGATCTCCGAGCAGATCTCACGGCAACTAGAATATGTTGAGTCTAGCGCCTACATCGCCGAGCACGTTCGGTTTACCTACGGTTGCCCTGTTAGCCGGGATGGCCAGCAGATCGTCACCAGCGAAAAGCCACCCAATATCAACGAAAAAGGGATATTTGGGGCCAGCACGTTAGCCTGGCTGGCACACGCCAAGTTCGAGCGTCACCTGCCCCTGTATCGTCTCCAGGAAGAGCTTCGTTCCACCACCACGATGTGGTTCAACCGCAGCGTGTTGAGCAACGCCGTGGTGCGAACGGGCGAGCGTCTGCTGCCGGTGTGGGATCTGATTCGCACCCAAGTACTGGATAGTTTTTATGTACGGGCCGACGAGACCACGGCCCGTGTCCTGCGTCCCGGGGCTGGGGCGACCAAGCTGGTTTATCTCTGGGTCTACGTTGGCGATGACCAGCATCCGTACCAACTATTTGACTATCGACTTGATCGATCCCGCGCAGGTCCGCGGGAAATACTTGATGATTTTCAAGGCGGATTATTAACCGACGGTTACAGTGTCTACACGTCCCTAGTCAAGGAATCGGATGGCCGACTTCTGGATCTGGGTTGTTGGGCCCATGCGCGGCGGAAGTTCGACGAAGCGTGCGCCGTCTCAACGCAGCCACTTGCGCACGAGGCGCTCGCTTGGATCTGGCAACTGTACGACATCGAGGATCGCCTGGCCGATGCCGATGTGGAAACGCGACGACAAGTGCGCATGCGCGAGTCGGTTCCCATTCTTGCCCTTCTGCACGATCGTCTCACCGAAGTGCAGCCGACGGTACGGCCTTCGACCAAGTTGGCCGAAGCGATCGGCTACCTGCTCAATCGTTGGAACGCGATGACGCGATTTGCAACCGACGGGCGCTATGCGATCGATAACAACATGGCAGAAAGAGTCATTCGCCCCTCGGTTATTGGAAGAAAAAATTACCAATTTTTTGGGAGCGATGCGGGTGGTCGCGCGGCATGCGTCTGGTACACGCTTATCCAGAGTGCTCGTTCTAATCATGTCCACGTCACCCCGTATCTCAACGATGTTCTCGTCCGGCTTCCTCAGATCGTTCCCGAGTACTTGCGGGTGGGCGACGCCCAAACCCCGTTCGAATCGCTTTCAAGGGACCAGCGTGAACAGCTCTCCGAGCTGCTACCTGACCGATGGCTCAAGGCACACCCTGAGCATCGCAGCGAAGATCGCCAGCGCGAACTTGATCAGGCCAACCAGCGCCGCCGCCAGAGGCGTGCTTCACGACGTCGGCTTGTCAAGATCTGAATTACGCTCCTGGCATGACGGAGTTCACAGAGCGCTAACCTCCCTTCAACGGCACTCGCAGCACCGAGCCGGATTTGTTCGACGTCCACTCGCACTGGTCATGCCCGAGAACGCTCCCTTCGTCAGCCTGATTCGGAATGGTCTCTGCCTTCGAGGCGAATTCCCAGTGCCCGACCAAATCCTGAGCCAAACACGTAGCGGGAGTTAGTAGAGCGGCCAGCAGGAGCGTGTTGTGTATCATGTGAAATTCCATCGGCCCAAGCGAGTGCGACCAAGTGTGCTCATCCCGGATGATTCACGAGATCAGTTTCTGTAGGCGCAGATCAGCAGAGAGAAGGCACACTCATCATAGCGGCTTCGATGTGCCCGCAGAACCCCCTTCTCCCAGGGGCAGTAACGCAATGCACTGATTGAAGAAGAGGAAGAAAAACAGATCGCTGAGGAACCGGCTTCCCGCGACAACACCCCCAAAGAGACCGACCGTCTCAGCGGCAGCCGAGCCGTTGCATAATCTCGTCGGTCTTCTCGTACGCCTCGGTCACCCACTCGACAATCTTGTCAGGCTGCGGCGAGTATTCCAGTTCGATGCTGACCGTGCGATCGAACCCCGTGTCGCGGATGGCAGCCAAATAATCGATGATCGGCGTAACGCCCCGACCCGGCGGCAGGTCGCCATGCACTTTGCCATCGCAGTCCGATAGGTGGACATGCGCAATACGCCCGGCAAGCCGTTCGACCTCTTTCGGTGCGACGTCCATCAAGTGCAGATGAGAAATGTCGCAATTTGCTTTCATCACCTCGGGCAAGCCAACGTCGTCGAGAAATCGCTCCATCGTATCGATACTATTGATTAACGAGAGCTTGAAAGGCTCAAGCTCAATCGCAATTTCGAGGCCAAGTTCCCCAGCATAAAGGCCAAGCGTTCGCACGTTCTCAACACCAATTTGCCATTGCTCGGCGGGTGGGATTACCTCCTGCTGCCAGATGTATTCGCCAAGAACAAGCAGCAGGTTGTCGCACCTGAATTCTTTACATAGGTCGAGATAGGCCTTGCATCGCTCGACATGAAAGCGGTAAACCGACCGATTGAAATCGACCAGCCCAACCGCCACGCAGCAGACGCTCTTGATCGGCAGGTCGAGGTCGGCACACGTGCCAGCAATCACCTCCTTTTCTGCTTGATCGATTTCCAACGGATCGCAGAAAATATCAATCGTGTCAAAGCCGATCGCTTTGGTCTGCTTGATGCCGAATTTCGTATCACATTCCGCTTGGGCAAACACGGAATTAATCAGTCCCAGTTGCATGGTGGTTCCTTTGAGTCACTGAGGTTTCTCGATATTACCTTTTGCCTCGGCAAAGCATTCGCCGGCGATGCGCGTGTAGAGGAGGGCTTGCTTCCACCGATCACATTCTTCGACCGTACCTCCGCGATTGTCAGGTATCGTTCGGGAGTAGTAAAGGCTCGCTTCGAGCAATTCGGGAGCAAACACAATGTAATCGCCCGTTCCGGCCCGCCGCAGAAATCCCTCGAAGCATTTTGTCCACATCAGGCGGAAGTGCTCGACGTACGAAGGGCGCTTCGCGTCGGTTTCGTCGACCGCCACCTGAATGCAGCCCGGGTCGCCGATGCGTCCATGCACAAAGCCAATTTTTTCGAGCACCGGCAAAATGAAGGCCAGCTTGTTGTCAAAACCGCCATATACCATTTCCAGGCCGGTGTACCAATGAACCAGGTCGGCGTTGAGGCGCAGCTCTGGCAAACGTTCAACGAACTGCACGGTGCGGTACATGTCCTGAAAGACCGTGGCGCGGTGAATTTCGGCGAACAGGGGAATATCGTAACGGTCGGATGCTTGCAACACGGCTTCCAACAGCCGCATCGCCTGGGCATCGTCTTCCATCCCCCAACCAACATGCACCGTACCACATTCGTGCCCAAGATCGACCAATTCGGCGGCAAGGCGATCGGCGTCGGCGGGCTGATTCACGCGCATCGCCCGACACATTCCCAGTCCGTGCGTGTGGCAGCGCTGAGCGTCGCCCCCTTCGACGAATTCTACTCCCTCGAAGCCAGCCGCTCGAATCGCTGCGAGCCGTTCGTCGAAATCGCCTCGTGGACCGCAGGAATGGCTCGACAGGCCATCGAGCGTCATCGGATTCAGGTAACAGCGCAGAGCCGGTGCACGATCCGATCCATCGTTCGTGTAGCGAATCACTTTCCTGCTTCCTCTCGCTGATCGAGAGAAGCGGCGCTCGCGTCTTTCGACGGATCAAGCCACGACACATTCGAGGAGTCTTCGGCGAACCGCTTGATGCCAATTTGTTTAATGGCGGTGTCGGGCACGCGATCGAGCGGCGTGTAGAGAGGGTGGTGCGATTCTTTGTAGGATTCGTTGTGCCGGGCGTTGTAGCAGCAGACCATCGACCAACGTGGCTTCTCCGACTTATTCTGGTCGCTACGATGCAGCAGGTTCGAGTGAAACAACAAAGTGTCGCCTTGTTCCATTTCGACGTATTCATGCTCGAATTGGTTGAGGATTGCCGTCACGCGTTCCATGTCGGCGCCTGCCTGATCCCCTGCCAGATCGTGGTGAATTCGACCGCACTTGTGCGATCCCTTGATGATTTGAAGGCATCCGTTTTCGCGCGTCGCTGGATCGACGGCAATGAACGCACTTACCAGATTCGGCGTGAGCACTCCATTCTGATACCAGTAGCCATAGTCTTGATGCCAAGCCCACGCCCCGCCGACTCGGGCATCTTTCATGATCATTTTCGAGTGATAGTGATAAGGCTCGTCTTGCAGGATTTGCTCGACGGCACCGACCAGTCGATCGCACCTCGCAAAGGCTCCATAAACGCCTTCCCCGGGATGGTTCCAAAGCGAGAGGCGGACGGTGCCCCCTTCGCCGTCGTCTTTGCCGAACGAATGGTCATCGAGTTGCTTGTCTTCCTTAGCCGCTCGATGCAATAGTTCGATCTCTTCGGTATCAAAGAACCCCTTGCGTAGCACATATCCGTCCTCGCGGTATCCCTCAAGCTCCTGGTCCGTTAAAGCGAAATGCGTCATGGTAGATTTTCCTTTATTGATAAATGTTCAAGACGAAAACAGAGACGCGAAAACCACGGTTGGACTTGTCCAAAGGACGCTCCGATGGGTGGAATTCCGAGTGAGATGGTAAGATGTTGTTGCGTTGCATTATTATTCAAAATGAAAGCAAGTAGAAATTTCACCACAGAGAGCACGGAGAACCTAGCGTGGCCACTGGCCGCAACCAAAACAGTTAGGATTCTCTTGCAAAGGCGCGAAGACGCAAAGAAATCGAAAGTGACCAATATCAAACAAAACCTCTATCTCAAGTTCCAATTGAAATTTGGAGTTTGGGATTTATTTGTTATTGGTATTTGCGATTTAATCTTTTCTTTGCGCCTTCGCGTCTTTGCGAGAGTATATTCTTAGGTTCGATCATCTAAAAAAATCTTTGCTCGACGCATAGATTTTGACTGCTAGTAACACATGGTTTCTTTTCTCTAGTAAGCAACGAAACAAGTCTTTCTTTCGATGAAAATTCCAGGCTGTTTCCTCCGTGATCTTTGTAAAACAAACCCGTAAAAGCTTGTTTTCTTGACACACTTTTTGATAGCCACAAAAAACACTAAAATCACAAAAAAGCCGGAAAGAAAGTATATTTTTTGCCACGGATTAAACACGAACTTACACGGATTGATCAAAAAGGAGGATGTATGTTTCTTTCCCTTTTGATCTGTGTTTCATCCGTGTTCCATCCGTGGCTAGTTCTTTCTTTTCGTGCCTTATTGCGTTTTTTGTGGCTATTTCCCTTTGGTTGCGGCCAGCGGCTGCGCTAGGTTCTCTGTGGTTCATCTTCCTTTTCCTTTCACTTTGAGATTATTATTTCTTTCGCGTGATCTCACGTAGCGTTACGGCGCGGTGCGTTCGGGCAGATCGATAGCAGGCATCGACAATCGCCATCGTTTTCAGATTGTCGGCACCGTTAAGGGAAGGCTGGCGGTTCTCTTCCAGCGCGCAAAGGAGTTCGGCCATCGGCCCGACAAATGCGTCGGGAAACCAAACCTTCTTCCAACGAGGCTTATGCCATTTGCCGGTCGCGGTGGTTGTAAAATCGATTGTGCTCGGCGTCGACTCAGGATAGCTGGGCCAGCCAATCGATCCACGTGCGAGACCCTCAGTCCCCTCGACGCGCCAATGAATTCCGATATCCGACGCCGCGCCTTCGCGGGCTGGACCGGTCCAGACATCGTCGCAAATCATGCACCGAAGGCCCCTGGCATATTCAAGAATCGTAAGACAAATTCCGTCGGTATGCGAAAAATGTTTTGCCGTGCGTGGGTCGGAACGAAAGCTGGCATAGACGCGCGTCGGATTGCCGAACCAGTACCGCATCGTATCGAGATGATGAATCGACATGATACGGCATGTTAACCAACCTTGCCGCTCTTGCCAAGGCGCCCAATGAGGTATCGCTCGCATATCGATCGTCGCCAGCACCGGCTCGCCCAGGTTGCCGCGATCTAATAAGCACTTGCACGCGCGAATCGATTGATCGTAACGCATGTTTTGGTTGACGCAGAGTGTCTTCTTCGCATTGCGACAGAGATCGACCACCTTTCGCGCTTGGGCATAGTCCACGGCGAGCGGTTTTTGAACGAGAATACCACGAATATGTCGATGTCGAACAACCTCGCGAATCACTTCAAACTGGACGTCGGGCGGCACGGCGATATCGACGACCTCTACCCGTTTGTCGGCGAGCAGCGATTGATAGGTCGGATAGACAGACCCGATGTCGTGTCGTTTCGCAACGGCTTTCGCACTCTTGATTCGGCGTGACGCGATGGCCACCGGGTTCAGCCCCGCAGCTCGATACGAGACGAGATGACAGTCGGCCATAATGAAACCGCTGCCGATACAGCCGATGCCCACACGGCGGTCGCGCGGCAGCGTCGGCAAATAGTCAAGCTTACCAGAGATCCCTGCACCGGCCATTATCTGCTCCCCTGGTTTGAACACTCCATGCGCCCTCGGGGAAGGCTGCTGGAAAATGGAAAAAAGAGAACATTCCCTTACTTATCTACTCAAACTGAAAACCCATTCGGAGGAAAACCACGAAAGAGACGAAAACCACGAAGCCGCGGGGATTTTGAGGGGCTAGGGTTTAGGGCCTAGTCCCTTTCGTGTGTTTCGTCTATTTCGTGGTTCTCTTCTATTCACCTTAAAGTAGGCTGAATTTGCACCCTCATGGACTTGATTGGATAGCCTCACGAAAAATAGAATTCTATTCTTTGTGTCCTTCGTGCTCTTCGTGGTTCATTTTTCTTCCATCCCTTGAACGGTTATCAAAAATCTACTCTTCACCAAACTGAACCTTCGCGTAAACATCCGCAAGACTCAGTCGGCAATCGACCGTAGAAATCTCGATCGCCGCGTCGAGCCCGGTCGCTTCGCCAAGCAACCAATGATCGTCCGGCTGTTTGACGAAATGCTCGATGTGCGGCTCGTCCTGCGAGACAAGCAGGTACTCTTCAAGCGATGGGAGCCGGCGATAGTGTTCAAATTTCTTGCCTCGATCATAACTTTCCGTCGATTTGGACAGCACCTCAAGGATGACCTGCGGATTGAGCAGCGTGTCGACCTCTTCGTCCTCAAATTGTGGTTTGTCGCAGACGATGACGATGTCGGGATAGGTGTAAAGACCGGACGAGTCGACTTTCACGCGCATGTCGTTCACGTACGCCTCGCACGGATGGCCCGATAAGTGTGCATGGAGCTTTGCGCCGACATTGAGCGTGATCAGATTATGTTCACGACTAGCCCCCCCCCCCCCCATGGCGAACATCTGCCCGGCAAAGAATTCGTGACGTATTTCCGAATCGCGCTCGACCGCAAGATACTCCTGCGGCGATAAATGAGGGATGGGTTGTGTCGACATGGCTAATTCCTGACGAAAAGGTTAGTTTGTCCTATTGTGGCCGATTGGAAGGAGAACTGCAAAGTCGCCATTTCAGCCCCCGGCTTTGCCGGGGGATCGCGGAAAAGTTCCCATCTCCACCAAGCAGTCTCTTCCATCGAGGGATTCTTATCGTAGAAACGCTTGTTTTCACGATCATCGAGGGTGCCGCGTACGGCCCGGACACTGCATTCGGTCGATGAAGCCGACGCAGATTCGGACGGATCGTTTCGTGCGGTCGGTGTGTCACACCTCCCGCAGTTAAGTGCCTGTAGAAAACTACCACTTTTGCCAGGTAAGAACTCGGTTGGCGTGAAAAAACAAATTTTTTTGGGAATTTCTGCGTGAACTGTGGCATACTAGCGACTACGCTTTCACAATGTTTCGTTTGCGGCAGAAGCGGAGTGTTTCTAGCTCGAATCGGCGTGCGGACGTTGATGGCAGAGGCTAGGTAGCATTAAAGTGTTAGGGGCGGGTATATGCCATGGTCTGTTCTCTGACTCTCCACGGAGTTATCAGACGGACGAAGCTGTCCAACGTGCTCACTTCTCGTTCCGCCACAGGGTTCACCCTCGTTGAACTATTGGTCGTGATCGCCATCATCGGCATTCTAGTGGCACTGCTGCTGTCGGCCATCCAGGCGGCTCGGGAGTCTGCACGCAAAATGCATTGCCAATCCAACTTGAAGCAGACTGCACTAGTCCTTAATCAAGCGAAGGCCGCTAGCAATATCGGTGTTTTTACTTGGCCGCTTTGTCGGCGCACCGACAGCGTCTCGCATGCGTAAAAGCGATTGTCGCTGGTTCGAGATTCTTTTTTTCGATGGCAATGTCTTTCTTGCCGGTGGCGGTTGAGGGTGGCGGCGGACCGGAGCGTCCGAACTCCGGCTTCGTGACACGTTGGCTACCAGTGCTCAGCCGTCTTGATATGATTGAACAGACGGAAGAACACTCCCTGCCACGGATTCCAAGCAAGGAACCGAAAGACAATCTTCCTGCCCGTGCGCACGATCTGGGCCGGTATATTGATGATGGCGTTGCGGTAGGTCGCGAAGTCCATCCGCAGTAGTCGTTGCTTCTCCCCGGTATGTTTTTCTTGCCAACGCCCAGTGACGGGTAGCAGAAGTGCGGACCATGCCTTGAGACTCCAAGCCAGTGAAGCGATGACCATGTAGGCCCAGTTGCTGTCCAGGTTGTCCAGCGGTGCCGTGAATGCGTGTACGCCATTTTTTTGTTGTTCGATGAGATTCTCTTGGTTGCAGCGATGGTTCGCCTCAAAGACGATCTGCTCCGGTGAACTATCCCAGTCGTTGGTGATATAAAAAAAGCAGCGGTCATCATCAAAGAGCTTGCTTTGCCCCTGGTATACTTCGAGATCCTTCCACACGACGACGACTCGGTAATCCTTGTGACACTTTGTTGGGCGATAGGAAAATTCGGCTACGTGCTCCTCGACAAGGCGAATGTCCTTGTACTCACGTTGCTCCACAATCTGTTGCTTGACATTTTCCGGACGACGGCGAGGTTCGGTATTCACTTGATACCGAGGCGAGCGATGAAGCGTTTTCCAGTCCGATTCCTGCAGTTCGTCCACTCTTTCGTAGAGGTTGGGCATCGCATCGATGCCGAAGATGAACGTGATGTTATCCTCATCCCAGCGGTCGAGATGGGCCGTCTGAGTAAAGTCCGTATCGCCGCGCAGCTTGATGTGGCGAAATCCAGCACGCCGGCACAAAGTGGCTGATCGGTCGAAATACTCTGCCGCATGTTCATGGCTGGGGCGATTTCCACTGCGGTTGACGATGTACAATGGCTCGCCCGTATTGGCAAGTGACACCAACAATGGATGATAGCCCCATTGGCCCTTGTGATTGATGTCGATTCCCTGTTTGCACTCTCCTGTCGTCTCAACCATGGTCCCATCGGCTTCAATCACCGCCTCCTCGAAGAACGAATCGGGCTGCTGTTTCCAGACCTTGGTGCGGGTTTTATTGAAGACTTCCTGGAGACTGTTGATGTCGTCTGGAGCGAATCGTCGGCAGAAATCGCCAGCCGTTGTTGGGTCGGGCCCTTTTCATTTTGATCCAGGGCGCTGAACTCCCAATGCGTCTAAATAGACTTCGTCGTTGCGGCGTAGTTCCAGGTGGTCCAAGCAAGTTCCACCGGCTACGATATTGTACGCAATGTTCAGCACATGATCCGATTCGCTATACGGCAGATATATCTTCAATAAATTGACCGAACGATTGATCGACTCTGCCAGACCCAACCGGTCAACCATGCTATGAATCATGCCCAGCCCACCAGCTGAAATCGCTCGTGTACGCTCTGATACTTCATAATGAATGTTCGAGCCTGACAAAACCGGGCTGGAGTCCATGAACTTTGTTTTATCCAGACGCCGCTCAATTCGTCGCTTGCTTTTAGCGTGCTGTTGTTGTATCTTGGCGCTCACTCGAAAACCCTCCATGGCTTGAAAATGTAGGCTGATGCCCACGTTTGTTTTACACAAGCATCATAGGGTGTTTTCGAGTTTTTTGTACCCTCAATGGAAGCTACGCATTCGCCTTCGCTTAATCGGGGGCTAGGTGGGCGGCAGAATAACAATTACTAGCACGCGGCGCAAGCAAGTGGGTCTAGCACACACTCGCTTGCGCATCGTGCTAGTATTCTGGTAAATTCTCTATTGCCGCTCGCCTAATGCCTTGTAAGCACCTCGGGTTGGTATCCACCGCGCGAACGATAGTAAGCGATCAGGCACAAATAGCAAACACACATGGCAGCAGGAAGAATGGCGATTTTCGTCAACGCCTGTTGCTTGGTATTGCGTTCGATGTCCGCGAGGTTCTCGCGTTGCGGATCGGTCAATTCATCGAAGCGACTCTTGTCAATGTATTCGTATTCGGAGAACAAGCCCTCTTTTTTGTGTGCGACGACATGGTGAACTTCGGCTGCGTTTTGCTTAACCGAGTGATTGAAATCCGCGTCCTGAATCGTTCCGATGTAGGGGATCCCCAGCGCACCCGCTGCGATCATGCCGACCCCACTGACCGCGTTAAGCAGAAGCGCGCCGCCTTTGGGAAATCGCTCTGAAACAACTCCCAGGGTGGTAGGCCAAAAAAACGTCTTGCCAAACCCGTACAGGGTTGCCGCCAAGAACAGCACGCCCACGCTGGTGCCGGTGTTGCCAAGCCACACAAGGCCAAGGGTTGCCAGTACGGCGGAGGCTGCCAGCAATCCCAACGGTGATATTCTATGGACAATTGGACCTGCGAAGAACCGCAGCACAAACATGATTGCCGAAGTGTAAACTAGAAACATCGTCCCCCAAGTTTCGCTCTGCAGCACCGAGCCCATGATGTTCTGAATCCAACCGTCGGTGCCCAATTCTGTCGTGGCTAACAGAAACATTACCAACAACAAGCAGACAAAGATGGGCCGGCCAAACGATCGAATGAAAAAGCAGAACAGTGCAGCCGGGATCAACGCATAGGCCAAGGCCCACGTCCACTCGATCGTCGAAACCTCGAACACCGTCAACACCTGGCTAACGCCCATGATGATCAAGAAGGAAACAATGTAAACGCTGCCCCAGCCAAATTCTTCCAACATTTGACGATAGGAAACTCCCGCGTCGACTCGCTCTTGGGTGGGGAATCGCTGTCCAAACAGCAAAGTGCCGTAGATCAGAATCGGCAAGCCTATGACCGCCATTTGCCATTGCCACAGTTCGCCCGGCAATGATTCCCCGAGGCTGCCGCCCACATTCAGAACCGCAATCGACAACAGGCCTCCCAGTACCAAACCGCCTGGCCATCCGGCGTGCAGCACATTGAGCCAATGGGTCTTATTGTCCTTATAGATCGTGGCGACTACCGGGTTGATGACTGCTTCAATAATGCCGTTGGACAACGCAAAGATAAACGTCGCGACATAGAGCATCTCATAACTGGGTGCGAAAATCGTCATGATCGTCGACAGAACATGTCCCAAAAATCCGATCGCCATCGACGTGCCATAACCAATTCGATCGACAATCAGACTAAACAGAATGATTGAGATCGCAAACGGGTAAAGGCCCACGCCGTTGATGATCCCCTTTTGTTCTTCGGTCAGACCAAACTGGGACTCCCAATCGCCCAGCACGGCTCCGCGAACGGCAAAGCCAAATGCGGTTGCCACCAACGCGAAAAAACATCCAAGAAACAACCGTCGTGACGCTGTAAGTGCCATAGATTCTCCTCGCTACCATTACATTACTGCTACAAGCGATGACGCGAATTTTACAACCACCAACTGTAGCTGTCGAGGGCCTAACGTAGCTGCCGAGGGCGCGACCTTGCAAAGAATAACCTGTTCTCAGACATTTACGCCTGTTCAAGCATCTTCATCAGTCGCCGTGGCAACGCGGCGAGCCGCCCAATCCCTTTTGAGCGTCGAATCTGGCTGACTGGGGAGCGAATCTTGAACCGGAATGTTCCATGTGGATGTACCTAACGCGGCGAAGCCGCAACCAAAGAGGAATGGGTTCAGGATTCAGGGTTCAGGACCTTGGATCAACACTTACACCGAAATCCTGAACCCTAAACCCTGAGCCCGACACAAAGCTGTAACTCACAAGAGCTTACAATGATGCGCGCACGGTGCGCGCATGTTACAGAGGTAAGACTCTAGTTGGACAGCCGCCACTTAGGGTTAAGCTAGCATGGCTAAGTGCTTACTACACATTTGTTTGCGTTCAACATGATTGTTCAGGAATGGCTCAAGAATAACTTCGTCATTTCGGTTGACGTGATGATCCAATCTTTACACCGAAGGTGTTACATTCCAAAGCCCAGGGTCGCGCAGCGCACCCTGGGTCCATGTGCCCCAACGACATTTTATCCCGTAGGGATTACACATAATCGTAATGGTTGCTTCGGACGTGTTTAATCCTTTCAGGATAATGTGGCTTTTGGGACAAGATCGATTTTGGTGCTTGCGAACCCAGGGTGCGCCGCTGCGCGGCGACCCTGGGCTTTGGAGTGAAACGCCTTCGGCGTAATAAAATCCCTCAAGTCCCCAAGTTTTTTTGAGCCGTCGCTTAGCGAGTGAAGCCGGAAGGATTCGTCGCAACTCTATACTGATTCACCACTTGACAGTGCTATCATTACTCAAAGTGGCGCTGTCCAACTAAGGGTCCGCGAAAAATAGATTGATGAATTCTAGCATGTCTAAAATCCGAAATCTGAATGTCGCCCTTTACACTTGAGATGGGGCGAAACTAATTCAAAATCAGAAGCACCAATGACCAAAACGAATCCGTTCGGGCCTTCCTCTACAGCGTGGCCATTCCCTTGACGTTTAAGTCATTAATAACTCAAACTGAAAACAAGCAAGAAATTTCACCACAGAGAGCCTAGCGTGGCAGAGCCGCAACCAAGATAGATAGGATAGGATTCTCTCGCAAAGGCGCGAAGGCGCGAAGAAAAAGAAAGGGACCACGACTCGGCTGAATTTTCGAACACCCTCTATTTCCTCGAATAGTTCTGAAACCCGTGAGCGGGGTACCCATAAGAAGGCGATCATATCATGCCGAGTTACTTTCATTTCAGCATGGCGCTATTGGTGGCATTCGGGTTGGAGAACAGCGCTGACCTTCGTGCGGCCGGCGATCAACCGCCGGCCGAAAAGCGGCGGGTCGTCTGTCTGGACGGCACCTGGGAGATTGCCGAGGGTTCTTTGTCGCAACCGCTGGCCAAGTATGCGCAAACCGTTCCCGTGCCTGGCTTGGCCGACATGGCCGATCCACCTTTTGAGGAAGTGGGATCACGCCCTGATGACCCTCGCAAACGGGACCTCGTCTTGCGCGATCCGCGACGAGAAGCATTCTGGTACCGTCGATTTTTTTCCATCGATGGGCCGGTGCCGTCTGTGGCACTGCTGAAGATTCGCAAGGCCAAGTTCGGCACCAGCGTCTATCTTAATGGTCAGCACGTCGACAACCATCTGCCATGCTTTACGCCCGGCCATTTCGATCTGCGCCCCCTGCTGCGAGGCGACGGGCAGAAAAACGAATTGGTTATTCGCGTAGGGGCTGCACCGGTCCAACTGCCGTCGCACGTTCCCTATGGACGAGACTCCGAGAAGGTGCTCTACCTGCCGGGCATTTACGACAGCGTGGAGTTGATCCTTTCCGGCACACCCCACGTGGTGAACGTCCAGACGGCGCCGGATATCGAGGCCAAGGCAGTCCGCGTGATAGCGACGCTGAGGAACTCCGGCATCGCCGCAATGTCGACAAAAATGACGCTGACTGTGCGCGAGGCACAATCCGGCAAGACCTCAATCAAATTCAGGCTGCCCGAGGCCACGACTTTGCAGGGCGGTGAGAGCCGCATCGTCGACGTGACCGTGCCCATTCCCGATTGCCGCCTATGGTCACCGGAAGACCCGTTCTTGTACAGACTGACGATCGACACCGGTGCCGACACACAAACCACGCGCTTTGGCATGCGCAGCTTCTGATTCGATCGGAAATCGGGCATGGCGCTGCTCAACGGTCGGCCGTACCCGTTGCGTGGCACCAGCGTCTGTATCTTCCGTTTTTTCGAGGACTCGTCTCGCGGCAGCAAGGTAGCTGCCCATTTTCGATTGGGGTTTCAGAGAATGGGTAGATTTGTTACCCGTGTGTCATGTCTGATGGCGCAACAACTGAAACCGATCCACGGGATTTGAAGATCTCTGAGCAAGCGAATGTCATTGCTGAGCTGACCAAAGAAATTGAGCATCAGAAAGGACAGAGCAAACAACTCGAAGGACAGAACACACAACTCGAAGAGAGAATCAAGCGACTGGAAGCCTTGCTGGCATCCCAACTCGATGCCAAATCTTCGAAGAAACCTGTCTTCACGGAGCCTGTTCTTCACGGAGAATTACAGCCTCGGTCGCAACAAACTCGGCAAGCAGGATTCCGCCAAAAAGCCACGAAAGAAATCAACCGGTCGAAGGCCGCGGGAAGCCAAGGAACATCTCGTCAGCGATACGATTGAAATCTTTCCGCAAAGCGTTGATCGCGACCAGTGCGTACACCATCGCTTCCAGTTCGCGTGGCGAATTGTCGATGGGAAAGCCGTCTATCTGCGCTACGATATCCGGGACTTGCAGGACTCAAAATCGTTGCCGCTGCCGCCGGGAGTCCGGAACAGTCGCAGCGAGTTCGGAATGGAAGTCATTCTGATCCTGGGATTTCTGCACTATTGGATTGGCGTGTCGCAGGAGAACGCCATCAGGACCATGAACTTCTTCACAGGCCTTGATCTTTCGAAGTCACAGGCCGACTCATTGTTGAATCAACTGGCCGACGACTGGGAACAGCAGCATGACACGATTGCCGAACTGATCGCTCTGCAAATGATTGTATACATCGATGAAACCGGCTGGAAAGTCGGCACAAAAGCCTGTTACACGTGGATTTTTTCGACTGCGGAGCACGTGCTGTTCCGCTGCGGAGTTTCACGAAAGAAGACCGAAGCGACCAGCGTCCTCGGAGAATCGTTTGCCGGCATCGGCGTGACGGACGACTACGCAGCCTACAAAAGTCTGTTCAGCGAACACCAGTTGTGCTGGGCTCATCTGATTCGCAAAGCCATTAAACTGGTGCTGCAGAATCCAGACGAAACGGAGTATGCTGAGTTTCTTGATCAGTTGTGTGCAATCTATCACGACGCCAAAGAACTGCGTGACAACGTGGCAGCTTCGGTCGTCGGTGAGCCGCTGAACGAGGTTTCACAGCGCAAGGCGGTTGTTGCCAAACTTCAGGATCGCATCCAGTCGCTGTGCAGTCGCCACAACGAAAAGATCATCACGGAAAAATCCGCTAAGAAGTCAGAGCCACCGGTCGAGCCAACGCCATCGCATGTTGAGACCTTCATTCTTCTTCAGCGGGAGTTGGCTGACAACGTGCATTGCCTGTTCGTGTTTGTTGAGCATCCTGAAGTCGAGCCGACGAACAATCGCAGCGAACGCAATGCTCGGCGAGAAGCGGAGATTCGCAAGGGAGCCCGAACGAGCAAAACAGATTCGGGTGCGAAACGACGAAGTATCATCGTGACAGTTTTGGCAAGTCTTCAAACGCGGATGGCTAGGTTCACACTGTCGAACCTGCTTGCCGAAGTCGGTCGATGGCTGGATACCGGAAAGTCATTGTTCGACCTTGAACTGGAAGCCATCCAGGCAAAAAGAGCTCCGCCGATCCACGTCGAACCTGCCTGAGTGCAGTTTCCAAGTCTCATACGGACCCGCAAAACCCGTAAATGCCTGCTTTGCGCAAAATGGGCGGCTACCCTGTTAGGTCACGGGACTACGAAATAACGCCTAGTGCGTCATCCAGTCTTAATCTTCGGGTAGAGCCGCTTCAATTTTCGGCGAGCATCGTCGATTTTGAATTGCCAATCGACGCCTCGTTGTTTGTCGTTTGTGTTTTGTGACCATGCCGCGATTTCGCTTTGAAGTTTTTCTAGTTCGCCGATTCGTCGGCCCGCGATGCACTGGCTGGTCATGCAACTCAATTCGCACTCAGCAATGTTCAGCCAACTGCCATGCTTGGGCGTGAAAACGAAGTTGATGCGTTTGATATAGGCACGGGCCGTGGCGGGATCAAACGTTTCGTAGAACGCTCCTTTGGTATGGGTGTTGAGATTGTCCAGCACCAAGGTGATTTGTTCACATCTCGCATAACGAGTGTCAAGCAGATGCGCAACTTCCAGAGCCCAATCTTGTTTCGTTCGCTGCGCTCGAGCGGTCGCTTGCCGGAAGCCTGAAAGTGGCTCCGCGAACATGAAAATGCTTGCCGTGCCATTGCGCTCATACTCGTAGTCAACCCGTTTGGCGTGCTCCTTCGTCGCGGCGATCGGCGTCCGCGTTTCGAGCAACAACTGAACTGGCTGCTCATCCATGCAAACGACCGGGTGCTGCGGATCATATGTTTTTTCGTACGTTTCCAGCACTTCTTCCATGCAGGCGACGAACTCGGCATTCTGCTCTGGAGGAATCACCCAGTACTCGATCATGCGCTTCGTCATCTTGTTTTTTTTAGCGTTTTGCGAACCGTCTCCGCGCAGATTCTATCAACAATGTCCAACGTTACCATTTGCTCGGCAAGCAATTGCAGCGTCCATCGACCATAGCCAACCGGTGGCGTCCCCAGTCGCATCGCAATCAGTTTCGCTTCGCCTTGTCCGTCAAGCTTGGGTGGCGTGGGTGAATTCTCGCGTTGCTTGCCGTGGAGCGCCAAGGCAAAACCTTCGACAAGCACTCGTTGGCGAAGATTCTCAATCGTTCGAGTACGACAGTTGAAGGCCGCAGATATCGCGAGATCGGTCCACGCCGGACCATCGGCATCCGACTTCAAAAGAATTTGGGCTCGACGAACCTTTTGAGAACCGCCCTTGAGCTTTTTGACAATTTGCTCGCACTCACCCCGTTCTGCATCCGAGAGTCGGACGATATACTTCTTGTTCATGGGAAACCTCCTTGTTTAAGGAGAATTTCCCCGAACGCCGACTATTCACCAACCCGAATATCTAGTGTGGATGACGCACTAGTGCTTTGTCACAGCTTGCATTTTAGGGTTAGCCGTTAGGGCGCTAGCCCCGGTTCATGCAGCAATAACCGTGGCTAGCGCCAAAACGGCTAATCTGCTCAATCCTAATTCTTGGCTGTGACAAACCACTAGAAGGGTTCATCCGACTAAAGCGTAGTGGGCCTCAGGAGCACTAGAATAAGGGCGTTTTTGCCTCAGCCAAGCACGCTGGTGTTACCGGTGATGTAAGGAAGCTGTTTGGCAGAAACAACTTACGAAAAGCACGCTTAATCCAGATGAACCCCTAAAAGTCGGAATTATGTGAAATGTGGATAGTATTTTTACGCATATTTCATTGGTCAAAGTGTGGCTTCTGGTTACGATTGGGAGGAGAAGCGGGGGAGCAGCCCGCACACCATCGTCGATTGGCCGGCCGTGAACAGGCGTTCTTATCTCTTCGCATCGCGTCATCGCAGTCACGTGTGAGCTGCATTGATGGCCGGAATTTGGGAAAACCTAATAGGAGCACAAACATGGGTATTTCACGGACGCAGTAACAGGTCGATCATAGGGTCGCCTTCGGTAAGTGCAAAACGGCGTTTACCCTCGTCGAACTGCTGGTGGTGATCGCCACCATTGGCATCTTGGTCGCACTCTTGTTGCCGGCCATTCAAGCAGCCCGCGAGGCGGCTCGGCGTACGTCCTGCTTGAATAAAATTCGCCAAATCGTCTTGGCGAGTCAAAACTTCGCCGACTCCAACGGTCACTTCCCAGCATCCTCAGACGTTCAATTCTTCAGTCATCTCGCGCAGATACTTCCTTATCACGAGGAAAAAAATCTGCACGATTTGATCGATTACGACTTCTCTTGGGATGATCCTGAGAATCAGCAAGCCGCCGATACGCCAGTGCCCATCTTCAAATGCCCGTCGATCGACGGTGGCCAGCCTACATGGATCAATGTTCAGGCGACCAAAATCCTTAACGAAGATTCCGAGGTGCGGGGTCATTATATTGCCGTGATGGGAGCGAAGAATGATTGTCCCTCCAAAGTCGGTGATCCTTACACGGTAGAAACTAGTTGCGGTGGTGGTAACCCTGATGGTATAGCGACCAATGGGATCATGTACCCTCAAAGCGAAATTGGTTTTCGGCACATTACCGATGGATCAAGCAATACCTTCCTGATCGGTGAGATGGCCTGGTTTGAAGATGGGATAAGCCGAGTGTGGATCATCGGATCAACAAGACTCACTCTTGAATCGGGCAGTAGCATCTGGTCTTACGGCGGCAAGAACATACGCTGGCCCATGAAATTCTGGGGCGATGGTGACCAGGTAGCCAACAACCGAAGCTTTGGCAGCGAGCATCCGGGCGGGGCACACTTTGGAATGGCCGACGGTTCGGGCCGGTTTATCAGCAAGGGTATCGACATGGACCTGTATAAGGCACTCGCCTCGCGCGACGCCGGGGAGGTCATCGAGCTACCGTAATGCCAGAAAAGGAAACCACGAAATACGCTAAATACACGAAAAAACGTAAAGGAAAAAACAATTCACATGTGGAAATTGATTGCAATTGCGATGACCTGCCCGCTCTTTCTCTGTGGTTGTGGTGCATCGAGTGGTGAAATAGAGACCACGTCGGTCTACGGGGTCGTGACGTTGGACGGCACGCCGTTGACCAAAGGCATCGTTTATTTCGTGCCGGAAGGTGGGCGAGGCGCAAAAGGCAAGATCGAGAGCGATGGCTCCTACACGCTCGGGACTTACGGAAAAAAGGATGGGGCAGTCATCGGCCAGCACAAGGTTTTTATCATCGCCACCGAGGGTGAAGTGGCGTTCGAGAGCGAGGAACCGGTGAAATCGCTCGTTCCTAGGCGATACACAAACGCCAAAACATCGGGGCTTGAGTTTGAGGTAAAGGCAGAAGAGACGAACGAGGCCCCCTTGGAGTTGACCAAGTAACACGATAAAGCGGCGAGCGGTGGGCGTAAGCCCACCGATGAAACCGGAGGTCAATAGGGGTATTTGCTTTTTTGAAATACTTTGACTATCTGCAATTACTTAGGATGATGAACCACAGAGAACACGGAGGAACAGAGAGGAAAATGAATCCTAGACGCCCATCCATTGAAAGGGGTGATAGAACCTCTGTGTTCTCTGTGGTGATCTTCTGATTCTTCATTTGGCTAAAGTGTTACGTTTTTTGTTTTTTGTAATTTATTTTTTGTGAGCGTTATGGCAGCTGGCGTTCGATTTACTTTTTGAGCAACTATGCTCGCGGGTTCTTTTGATAGGAGTTGGACTAATGAAGAAGTATCTTGTAAGCGCGCCACTAGGCGCATTGGCTATGCTGAGCCTTATGCTCGGCGCGAACATGGCTGTGGCGGCAACCATACCGGTAACCGGCTGGAAAGACCTGAAGGCACCGCCCTCATCAACCGCAATCATTACCGGTGCAGGAACGAATTCACCGGAAGTAGCGCCTGATGCCGTTACCATCGGGGCGAATTTCACCACAGCTGGTACCACCGAGACGCTCACCAATGACGGAGACTTTATCGAGCTGACCGGGTCGGTATCGTTTTCCGACCTTGCGACAGGTCAGCAGTTCCGATGGGGGCTATTTGATGGGGACAATCCCGTAATAGACCTTCCAAATGGGCCCCTCTGGGACGGCTACCTTGCTACAGGCCCAAACAGCACGGGGTCGGGGCAAGTTTATTCTAAGACTGGCGGCCTAGGTGGGAGATAGGCAAGTTCATAGTACCTCAGGAAGCAATGGTGCTGTTCTGTTGGGATCCTTTGGAGGAACTAACTCCATCTCCCCTCTAGGTTCCTTGCCCGCAAGCACCTCATTTAACTTTGGTCTTAGAATTGCAAAGACTGCCGCCGGTGCCGATGTTACCGCGTTTCTAAACGATGGCGCCATCGGGGACCTCGATCTGAATGCGACGTATTCTGTTCTGGCGGTGGATCTGACAACGCTGAGCTTTGACAGCGCTGCCTTTTTGATGAACGGTTCGCTCATGAGCGGCGCCGACACAACAACCTTCAGCGATATCAATGTCACGACTGGGGTGATTCCGGAGCCGACGAGCGTTTTGCTCTTGGGCCTCGGCAGTCTGCTGATCGGTGGCGCGGTGCGTCGGCGAAGTTAAGTAGAGTGACTGGGGCAGTCGCGCGTTTCGTGCCAGCCGGGCGGACCAATCCGCCCGGCTGGACGCGTGCGGAATGAAAGATTGGTAGTTTTGTAGGCCGGAACAAGCTCCGCGCAGTTCCGGCAAGTGCGCCTGTTGTCCGTCGGCACGTTGTCGCTTCAAGCGGGTGTCCATACGATTGAACTTGTGGCTTACAATGCCAAATGGATGTGTCGTATGGAACTTGGAGTGGCGCCTGACAGAGTCCGGGACACGAACGACTTTCGACTGTTAGGCAGCTACGGGTACACTATTTCACCGTTACTGCCTTAACCAAATGAAATTAATTGGCGATACCTTACGTACCGTTTTGGTTATCCCTACTTGTTGTTAGTGTGGCATGGATTGGTTTTCGCGAGTTACATCATCAAGATCGCTTTGATCCCTGTGTCAGGGTGAGTAGACCATCGCCGATAGGTTTCCGTAAAACATGAATGCAGGGCTATTTCGGCCTAGCGGTCTTTGTACTGGTTCAGCCTAATATTGAGTTTAGACGAGCAGCTTAGAATGAACGACTTTTTCTCGGTTACTTTTTTTAGGGAGGTTGAGTAATGTTTGATGTTATCTTGAGACAAACAATTGTGATGGCAGCGAGAAACGTGGCGATGTGCGCTGCAATTGGACTGGCGACTAGTTTCGCTCATGCAGTAGTTCCAGACCCCGTGTTTCACCTCGATTTTTCTACGGATACCATCGTGGATGTCTCTAGCAACGCCATGCCGATCACGGTAGGTGCAAGCGTGGCGCGAGTTGCTGGTGGTGGGCCGACCCTTCCGAGCGGCACGATCGATTCGGGGATGTTTCCCGGGCCGACCAGTCGTGCGGACGGTGGCATTCAAGTCACAAACCCTATCCTAGATGCGATCGCCAACAACAATGCTGGTTCATCGGTCGCTTGGATGAAGGTTAACGTATTGGGATGGAATACGGTCTTTACTCAGGACATATTCCTAGGGACCACTGGCTTAGAGCTGGACTTTTGCAAAGTTGGACTTCAAGGCCAATCGGACCTAGAAAACAAGTGTTTTTTGAGTTTTTTCGAGATCAATTCGTATGGCTCACAGCGAGGTGTCATCGTGCTTGCACGGATCATTGCCCCTCAATCCTCGACAAATAGCAGTGTTTTTCAATGCTGTAGGGTAGAAATACCATACTACGAGCCATGCTCATTTCGACCTCGAAAAATCGCGAGTTCTTGAAGATCGCAAGGTACACCATCCATTGTGCCGTTAACGATCTCCCCGACACAAAATCAAGGAACCGAATGCTAGCGGCCGGAAAACTGATCTTGAAATCTCAAAATGCAAAAGTCCAGTTAGAGCTCCAAGCTAAACAAAACACTAGTGTTGGAGGAGGTGATGTATTTGGATATTCCCAGGGATGGAAAGTTGCCGATGGTGGATCTGGCACGACCTGGGGACCTGGCGATCCGGGCGGTCCCGACAATACGCCTGTCGATGAGTGGATCCATTTGGCCATGACATGGAATGCGCAGGGCGACGTCACGGTCTATGCCAATGGCGTGGCCGGCACTACGAACGTCTTTGGTGGGTCTTTCACAGCTAACCCTGGAAACATTGAATGGGAAATTGCCTCCAGTGTGGCTGAAGGATTTAAGGGCCTCGACGGCGAGCTTGCGGATTTTGCCCTTTACGATATCGCGCTGACGACAGAGCAGATTGGTGCCATCAAGGATAATGGCGTCTCTTCGGGGTTGACGGGCGACTTCGATGGTGACGGAGATGTTGACGGCGCCGACTTCCTCAAATGGCAACGCGAACTGGGCGACGCGGCGAATCTGACCCTTTGGCAAGACAACTTCGGCACCACGGCTGCTGCGGCTACCGCTGCCTCCGTACCCGAACCGGCCTCTTGGATACTGATTTGTACGATGACGTTGGCCACTGCTCGCTGGCGACGACGCTGTTAAGGCATCACTTTTCGTTGCCCTTGGAGCTGGGGCAGGCTCCAGGGGCATTTGTTACGCACAGCCATTTTTTGACGCCATGATTTTAAATGACGCAATGGTTTTACCGCGGAGGGCGCAGAGTAGCGCGGAGAAAAAATTCTAAAAAAACTCTCCGCGTCCCTCTGCGTCCTCTGCGGTGATTACTCCCGTCTTTTTGCGTATTTTTTGGCGATTGAAATTCAGTGTGTTGCGCCGGCTGCCGGAACTGCGCGGAGCTTGTTCCAGCCTACGAAAGAAAATCTGTTGCCCATGGAGCTGGGGTAGGCTCCAGGGGCATTGAGTACACACCAGAATGACACTCGGAATAACTCAACTGGAAACAAGCAAGGAATTCCACCATGGCAGGAGAACTGCAAGGCAGGAGAACTGCAAAGTCTCGAAGCTCCTATTTCACCCCCCGGCTTTGCATTGTGATGCAGCAAGCGGGTCAGAGCTTCAAGGCAACCTTGAATCGGGCGATCCAGGCAGGCTCAATCAGATGAATGCCTGAGTTGAGCAATCAGTTTTCAGCGATCAGCCAGAACATAGGATGGATGAGTTGAAAGCTGATAGCTTTTTATTGTCCTTCGCGGAGCAGATTAAAAAACTCCTCGGCGTGCTCTCGACGTGCTTTGGGCAATTGCTCGGCAACCAACGGGTCGGCTGGCTGGCTGGCTAGCGAAGCCATTTCCTGCTTGATTCCCTCAGCCACGTTGCCGCGGAGATTCGGGCCGTCGGCCTCGCCAACGACGACCGCCGATCCGCGACCAGGCTTTTGCCTGACGCGAGTATCGCGGAATTTTGTGTCATTTTTTTCATCCGGCCTTGGGCCACGCCCGCCGCGCGCTGCGCCCATGCCGTTGCCGCCCTCGCCAAAGCGATTGCTGACACCCGTGCCATTGCAGGCTTTGCAGCCGGCACCTTGGCATTCTTGACACGCCTGGCCATTCATGGCGTCCTTGGCGATTTGGAGCTGGTCCATCGCAGCATCGAGCATTTCGCCCTCGGCCATCTCTTGTTGCAATTGCTCCATCTGCTGGGCCATCTGTTGCAGGGCGCCGGCAGCGCCTTGGTTGTCGCCCTGCTTCATGCACTGCTGGCACTCGCCCAATTGCTGGGCCAGTTGTTCCAGCTTGTTCATACGGTTTTGCTGCTGCATCATCTGGTCGAGTTGTTGCTGCAACTCGCCCGCCTTCGACAGATTGCCCTGTTGCTTTTCTTTTTCGATCTGCTTCTTCAGGTCGTCCCTTGCTTGCTTCTTCGCCTGGACGGCGGCCTGCAATTTTTCTTGAAGTTGTTTGAGTTGTTGTTCCAGTTCTTTTTTGGCTGCGGCGTCAAGTTTGCCATCGGCGATTTGTTTGCGGAGTTTTTCCAGTTCCTGCATCGCGTTCTGCCATTGCCCCTGCTTCATCGCCTCGGCCAGCTTGTCGGCCGGACCACGGTTGAGATTTTTCATTTGGGCGAATTGCTTGCGAAGCTCCTTGTCACCACCCAGCTTCTGCCGTCGATTGGCCAATTGCTTGGCCAAGTCGTTGAGCTTTACCAACGCTCGTTTCTTGTCGAGCTTCGCTTTGTCTTGCAGCTTCTCCATCCCTTTTTCCACTTCACGAAAGAGTGCCTCGGCATCTTTCAACCCTGCCTTGGCCGCTTGCTTGCGGCGCTCGACCATCCGCTTGCGGAGCGCCTTCGTGGCATTCTCGATTTCCTGCTTGGTCGTTTTGCGAGTCGGGGAATCGGCGCTGCTTTGGGCTTCGCGATTGTCGACCATGGTGATTAAACAAAACGCAATCATTGCCGGAACCAACGGCAGCCATGCCCGACGGCCGAGCCGAATCTTGAATCGCTCGTCGACATCGATTTGCCGCACCGCCCGCAAGGCATCGGCCAGCAGCGCCTGACCGGCAGGCGTCTTTGCATTCTGAGTATCTAGCGACAGACTGCTCGCCACGCGTTCGCGCAGGCCATAGCGCTGGTCGATTTCAATCGCGGCATCGAGCCAGCTGCGGCCTCGCCACCAAGTCCACGCCAAGGCAATCATGGTTGCCGCCGCTAAGCTGCCAACGATCCACCAGGGTGCCCAGCGGTCGGGCAAATTTTCAATGGCGATCAATTTGGGCACCCCAATCGCCGCCACGGCCGCGACCAGTGCCGCAAACCAGCAGCGCAGCAGCCGCTGCAAAAAGAGTTCTAACCAGAGCCTCCGCCGAGCCAGGGCAACCTGCCGCAAGATTTGGTCCATCTGAGGAGACTCCTGGGGTAGAATGGTATTGGGTGTGAGCCGAACGCGCTAGCGTCGGGCGGTGGAGGCATGCCATCGCCCCCCTGCGGGCTAGCGGCTAGCGCCGGCAGTCCCCCCGCGTTTCATTCTACCAGTCTGTCCACGGCGAGTCACGCTAGAATTGTCAGAAGTTCCATGAAACCCCGAAGCGAAAACCGGTCGCTTGCCAGCCCTGCCGAGCGGCCCGATGCCGACGTGGTAATCTACGACGGCAATTGCAAAATCTGCGCGTCGCAAGTCCGCAAGCTGCCATGGTGGGATTGCTGTGGGCGATTGGCGTACGTCTCGCTGCACGATCCGCTGGTAGCCGAGCGATGGCCCGACCTGACCCATGATCGGCTCATGGAAGAGATGTGCATTGTCGAAAATCGGGGCCAAGGGGACAAAGGCCGCCGTCACTGGGGTCCCGAGGCGGTCCGCTATCTTACCCGCCGCCTTCGCCGATTGTGGTGGGCGGCTCCGCTGCTCTACTTTCCTGGTAGCATGTTGCTTTGGCGGCCGTTGTACCGCTGGATCGCCCGGAATCGATATCGGTTATCTGGCTTTGATGAAAGAGAAGGGGCCAACTGCGAAGGGGACCGCTGCCGCTTGCATCGCTGAAGGCATTTTGACAGAGTGGCCGCACCATGCTAAAATTAAGTTGAACTTCAAGTTCAACTTAGATTTCGGTTACCCGATTCTTCCTTTTCTTCCCCAATCTATTTCGTTTGGTCTGCCATGGAAACGATCTCAATGTTTGAGTTCCGCCGCAACGCGGAAGCGATTCTTCGCAGGACCCAGCAAGGGCAGCGGATGATTCTCACCTATCGCGGCAAACCGGTCGCACGGCTTGAACCGATCGATGACGATATGCCACAAGATTCAAAAGAGTCGAACTTTGTGCGATCTCTTTGCGAACTAGGGGAGAAATGGGTGGGTCCAGGACCAACCACGCCGCTTACAAACGAAGAAATCGATCGAATCGTCTATGGCCTCTGAAATCTTCGTCGATACCGGCGCGTTTTACGCGATGCTCGATCCGAGAGACCCGTGGCATGAGAAACTCAAAAATCTAAGCGAACAGAAAACTATCATTTCGGCTCGGTATGTCACCACAGATTACGTCTTGAGCGAGACGCTCACACTGTTACAAAGTCGGCGTCTTGGGCATATCGCGGATCCTCGGCTTGAAGATCTTTTCCAAACCAACACCTGCCATGTAGTCTGGATGGATTTCGGGCGATTTGGTCAAGTCCGCCGCTTCTTTGCGAAGCACAACGATAAGCAATGGTCCTTCACCGATTGCTTTAGTTTCTGCGTGATGACGGAACTAAAATTGCAACAAGCGCTAGCCGCTGACAAGCATTTCCGACAGGCTGGATTTGAAACGCTGCTCGTTGAGTAGCTCAGAGGCAGAATGGCCCAGCGTTTTTTACTTATACCCATGCTCCGCTCCGGGGAACTCTCCTGAGCGAACTTCATCCCGATACGTGCGGACCGCGTTGGTAATCTCTTCTTGCAGATTGGCATACGCCTTCACAAACCGAGGAACATAGTCGGTCGAGATGCCTAGGACATCGTGCAGCACCAGCACTTGGCCGTCGCAGTCGGGGCCGGCGCCGATGCCAATCGTGGGAATGGGAACCTCCGCAGAGATCGTTTTGGCAATGCTTGAGGGAATGCACTCAAGCACCATGGCGAAGGCTCCCGCTTCGACCGCAGCGCGGGCATCTTCAAGCAGAGCAGCCTCGTCGCGCTGCACGCGGTAACCACCTAGTTGGTGAATGTTCTGCGGTCGCAGGCCGCAGTGGGCCATCACGGGGATGCCGGCCGAGACCAGCGCGGCAATTGTCTCGGCCTGGTCGGCTCCGCCTTCGAGCTTCACCGCTTGGCAACGGGTTTCCTTCAGAATTCGTCCCGCATTTTCAATCGCTTTGTGGGCGCCAAGGTGGTAGCTGGGAAACGGCATGTCGACCACAACCAGCGCATGGTGTACCGCTCGGCCAACCATCTCGGCATGGTAGATCATTTCGTCGAGCGTTACCGGCAGTGTATTTTCGTGCCCCTGGACGACCATCGACATGCTATCGCCGACCAGCACCCCTTCGACGTCCGCCTCGTCGACCAGCCGTGCCATGGAATAGTCATAGGCGGTGGTCATCGTAATCTTTTGCCCGGCCGACTTCAGCGACGAGAACTTCGGCACAGTCATGCGAGCATGGCGACGTGGCGACTCGGGTTTGGGAGCATCGGCAGGCATAGTCGTCAAGGTACCGGACCAGAGGCCAAGGGGAAAGGTGGAGGCGAAAAAAGCGATAGCGTCGGCGGCCACGCCGAACTACCAGAGCAAGCGTCCCAGGTCGCTGAACATCCTGATCGCTGAACATCTAGGTCGCTGAACAAGGGTGCTAGGCGAGATCGGCTGTCGGCAGTATAATCACCCGTTCCATCCCCCTACTGAATGGCCTGCAACTGACGAGTTTGCTTGAATAAAAGACTCGTCTCGCCGGCTTTATTTTCCAAATTACGCCGAATCGCTGACCATTGATAGTTCAGACCAAGGCGGTTTCTACACTTGACCTTAAGGAGAAATAACGTGTCAATTCGAGTCGCAATCAACGGTTTTGGACGCATCGGTCGTCTGACGTTTCGCAATCTACACGCCCGATCCGACGAATTCGAGGTCGTTGCCATCAACGATCTGACCGATAACCAGATGCTCGCCACGCTGCTGAAATACGACAGCACCCATGGCCGATTTGCCGGCAAGGTGGAGCATGATGACGAGAACTTGATCGTCGACGGCAAAAAAATCCGTGCGATGGCTGTTCGCAACCCGGTCGAGTTGCCCTGGGGCGATTTGGGCGTCGACGTGGTGGTTGAGAGCACCGGCATCTTTTCCAGCCGGGCAGCCAATGGCAAGCCGGGTTACGATTCGCATCTTGAGGCTGGCGCAAAGCGAGTGGTGCTCAGCGCCCCGGCCAAGGATGGTGCCGACCTGACCTGCGTGCTGGGTGTCAACGACGACAAGCTTACAGCCGACCAGAAATGTATCAGCAACGCCAGTTGCACGACCAACTGCCTCGCCCCCGTGGCCAAGGTGCTGCACGAGAGTTTCGGCATCGAAAAGGGATTGATGACCACGGTGCATGCTTACACCAATGACCAGCGCGTGCAAGACATGCCCCACAGCGACCCGTATCGTGCCCGTAGTGCCGCGCAAAATATCATTCCCACCAGCACCGGAGCCGCCAAAGCGGTCGGCTTGGTGATTCCCGAGTTGCAAGGCAAGCTGACCGGCATCGCATTGCGTGTGCCGGTGCCCAATGCCAGCGTGGTCGACCTGACGGTCTTGCTGAAAAAGAACGTCACCGAAGCCGAGGTAAACGGTGCGATCCAAGCCGCCGCCGAGGGACCGATGAAGGGCATCCTGTTCTACGCCGAAGACCCTCTTGTTTCGACCGACATCATTGGCGACCCGCACAGTTCCATCTTCGCGGCCGATTTCACGCAGGTGATCGACGGCAACATGCTGAAAGTTGTCAGTTGGTACGACAACGAATGGGGCTATAGCTGCCGCACGGCCGACCTGATCGCCCGGATTGGGAAGTTTTAGCGCAGACCGAATCCAAACCGACGCCAAATAAATCCAAGCCGACGACTTGTCGTCGAAACATTGTTTTCGACGACAAGTCGTCGGCTTGGGGTTTTCGTCACGTGGATGGGTGCTCGCACCTGTCGTTTATACACAAATAGGCCCGAAGGGCTGGCACATCCCTAGCCGGTGCCGTAAGCACCGGAGATAGGGCAAAATGTTCATCAGGCCTAAAGGGCCGACACATAACGACAATTTTCGGATGTGTCGGCCCTTCGGGCCTCGGATCACATGACCCATACCGTCCCGGTGGTTAACACCACCGGCTAGGGTTGTGACGGCCCTCTGGGCCGAAAAGCAGAGTACGCTTTGACTTGTGTATAAACAACAGGTGCTCGCACCCATCCACGCCAATACGAAATCGCATGACCGATAGCACGACTCCAACGGGACGAATAGTGATCGCCGGGGGCACGGGATTTCTCGGCTTGAATCTGGCGCGTTATCTTGCTGACTTTGACTGTCAGGTGACCTTGATTTCGCGCCACCGGTCTGTGGAAAACGGTCTGTGGAAAACGGTCGGTGGAACCATGCTCGGTGGGATGGACGCACTCTGGGTGAGTGGGCTAGTCATCTTGAGGGGGCTGCCGCTTTGGTGAATCTGGCAGGTCGATCGGTTGACTGCGTCAAAACACCGGATCACTGTGACGAGATTCTGCGTTCGCGCGTCGAGTCGACTGATGTGCTTGGTCAGGCTTTGCGGAGAGTTCAGATGCCGCCACCTGTGTGGGTTCAAATGGCGACCGCGCACCGGTATGGTGACCCACCCGAGATTGTTTGCGATGAAGACTCGGCGTTTGGCTATGGCTTGGCACCTTTCGTGGGCCAGGCGTGGGAAAAAGCATATGCGAGGGCAATTCTTCCTGACATGCGACAAGTGATTCTTCGGACTAGTTTTGTACTGGGGCGCGACGGCGGTGCGTTACCTCGTCTTGCCAAATTGGCTCGTTGGGGTCTGGGCGGCAAAGTGGGACATGGACAGCAGGGCATCAGTTGGATCCATGAAGATGATATGAATCGGATCCTTATCCGCGCCATTTCGTGCGACAAGATGAACGGAGCCTATCTGGCGACCGCTCCGAGGCCAGTTTCCAATGCCGAGTTCATGCGCGAACTGAGGCGAGTTCTTCGAGTGCCATTTGGGTTTCCATCAGCAAGCTGGATGGTACGTCTGGGAGCGCCATTGATCATGCGAACAGACCCTGAACTGGCATTGTACGGACGCTACTCTGTTTCGCGCCGACTGCGAGATGAAGGATTCGATTTCGCGTTTTCGGATTTGGCCTCAGCTCTGCAAAACCTCTACAAGAAATCAGTCACGTAGCACCCAGGTCAATAAACGGTTCCTGACACCTTTTCTCCACCAAAAATTCCATAAAAACAGACTTTTAGCTTCACGAAAAAGTGCAAAACTAGAACTAAGCCAACAGCGATCTGGTGACATGAAAAAGATTCCACACGTTGCTCTTCTGGTTGAGACGTCCAACGCCTACTGCCGTTCTCTTTTACAGGGGGTCGCGGCCTTCGTTCGCGAGCAGCAACCTTGGTCGATCTATCTCGCAGAACACGAACGGGGTGCATCGATCCCCAGCTGGCTCCTACGATGGGACGGCGACGGAATTATCGCCCGTGTGGAAAATGAAGAAATTGCCCGCGAAATCGTCAAGACAGAATTGCCGGTTGTGAATGTCAGTGCTGAGGACATCATCGAAACCATGCATGTAGTCGTGGTTGACGAAGAGGCGAAGGCTCGCATCGTTGTCGATCACTTGCTGGAACGCGGCTACCAAGAGTTCGCCTTTTGTGGCATCTCCGGGTTTGGATGGGCTGCGACTCGGGAGCGGCTCTTCTCGCAGCTAGTACGCAAGTTAAACTACAACTGCCACCTTTACGAGGTATCCGCTAGTGATCGCCGAATGAACTGGGAGGAGGAGCAAACGAAGGTCGCCCGGTGGCTCCAAAGCTTGCCCAAGCCGATTGGCCTTTTCGTCCCCTACGACTACCGCGGACAACAGGTACTCGACGCATGCCGCCGAGCGGATATTGCTGTGCCGGAGCAGGTGGCGGTCGTCTCGACTGGCGATGACGAGGTGCTTTGCGACTTAACCATGCCGTCCATGTCGAGTGTCACCCTCAACGCCCACGGTGTCGGGTATCAGGCTGCTTCCGTTCTGAGTCAGCTCATGGCTGGAAAACTGGTCGAGCCGCGCGTCGTACTGCTAAAACCTTTTGGGGTTCATTTGCGCCAGTCGACCGATGTGTTCGCTATCGACGACCAAGAGGTTGCCCAAGCCGTGAAGTACATCCGTGAGTATGCATGTGAGGGCATCCAAGTCGACGACGTATTGGCGGTCGTTCCGATATCGCGTCGTGGACTAGAGTACCGATTTCTCAAACTGCTGGATCGCACTCCGCACGAGGAAATTGTGCGGGTTCAGATGGCCCGTGTTACTGATCTGATGCTCCGGACCGAACTTACCTTGGCTGAGATCGCCGACAGGGCCGGATTCTCAAACGCAGACTACATGGGCAGGGCCTTCAAGAAGCAGTTCGGCATCCCTCCGAGCCAATACCGAAAGCAGACACGCGGCTGACTAAAAAAAGACAAGCCTACTGAGAACGATCGAGTGCTTTGTCACAGCTAAGAATTGGGGTTATTGACTCAGCCGCAACGCGCTAACGTCGGGTGCCGATGGCAACCAGTTACGACCCGCGGCTAGCGCCGTGCGGCTCACCCCAAAATAAATCTGCGACGAAGCACAAGCCAAAAAATCTGGAATTCTAGGGGGAAATCGCACGGCGACTCTCTCGCCTCCTCTCCAGGCCTGTCTCGTTGGCCTCCACTCGATAATGCGTAATAGTCCGGGTATTTTTGCCTAATTGTGTGTTCACTGGCTTGTAGCCGACGGTTACTTTGAGGGTAGGTTTGGGGGCATGACCGTTTGAGTAGTGGTACGTCGGCTGAAACTAGTGCTTTGTCAATGCTAAGAATTAGGGTGCCACTGCTGGACAAGCCAGCAGTGGCACTCAACCCTAAAACTAAGGTTTGACAAGGCACTAGGTTGGATAACTTGGGCAGCTCGCGCGACCTGTACCAGCTGGGAGGGTTCGTCTGCCAGTTGGCCGCGTGCGGGATTGAAGTTGGGTAGGCCGGAACTGCGCGGAGCTTGTTCCGGCCTACGACTGAATTTAATTGACTGGAAACTTGAAACTATTTTGACACGAAGGAGAACCGCTGATGATGCACAGACACACTTACCTCAGCCGGCTCAGTGCGTTGCCCGTTCTGGCAATGTTTCTAAGCTTTTTTTATGGCGCGCCAGCAAAGGCCGATCTGGTTCAATACTGGCCGTTTGATGATGGAGTTGCCGATCCGACGAGCCTCACGGCGGCGAATAGCGTGGCGGGTGGGAACACGGGGGTGCTGACAAACTTTGTAACCGTGGACCAACTCGACCTGCATGATGGCTGGATTACTACAGGCCTGCCGCCCCTCCTCAGCCATTCGACCGGAGCGCTCGATTTTGACTGGAAATTTAGAGACGCCGATGTGGGCCCCCAGCCTCACGCCCCCTATGTTCAAAGCTGGGTCAACGGCGGCGACATTGGTCTCGATATTCCATTGGGCAGTGTGGATCCGAACGACCAAGTTACCGTTTCAATGTGGGTCAACATTCGTGAAAGACTTAATCCAGGTATGCGGTTCTTTGCGCAGGGTTCAGGCGGGGTCGATTCGACTGACGGTGGATCGATTAGTCTTTGGGGCCCTACTCCCCGCGTTTTGGGAGTGCTTAGGAGCGGTAATGGCGGAGGCTTCGCGAAGTTCCCAGGGGACGACGGGAATGAAGCCTTACCGGCTGTTGATCAGTGGCTACACCTTGCCTTCGTTTGGGAGCAGGACAGTGTGACCCTCTATGTGGACGGTACAGACGAAGGGACTATCGCCGGCACTCCCTTTACCTTTGCTAATGGTAAAGTCTTTGGTATCGGCTCACCGTTTGAAACCACTGAGCCGCGACGATGGGGTAATGGTTTCGATGGCCTCATGGACGATGTCGCGATTTGGGACCAGTCGCTGACAGCAGCAGAAGTTACCCTGCTGGCCGGTGGAGCCTCGCCGGAGTCGATTGTGGCGCCTGCCACGGCCGACTTCGACGGTGATGGTGACGTCGACGGCGCCGACTTCCTCAAATGGCAACGCGATCTTGGGGACGCAACCAATCTGGCCCTTTGGGAAGCCGACTTTGGGACAACCGCGGCTGGGGCTGCCGCTGCGGTCGTGCCGGAGCCAGCCTCTTGGATCCTTGTTTGTACGATAGCGCTGGCCGCCACACGTCGGCGGCGTTGGTCATAGTGACCCTGCTTTCGTTGCCCTTGGAGCTGGGGCAGGCTCCAAGGGCATTTGATACGCATTGGAATGGCGCATGGAATAACTCAAAGTGAAAAGAAGATGGAAGTTAGCCACGGATTGAACACGGATGAAACACAGATCAAAAGGAAAGAAACGTGCGACATCTTTTTAATATAGTCCGTGTTCAATCCGTGTTTCATCCGTGGCAAAATATATTTCCTTAGCGACTTTTCGTGGTTTCACTTTTCACTTTGAGTATGGAGGGTACACCGGTGATTTCAGCGACTTGATTTTCAATGGAGATGTTTACATGGATGGCGATTGTTTCTTGTTTCTTTTCTAAAACTGGGAGATTGATCTGATGAAGAAGAATGTTGTTATGATGATGGCGATGCTCGTCGGCGCGGCGGCCTCGTCCGCCCAAGCGGGGTTGGTCGCCCACTGGACTTTTGATGAAGCACCTGGCGGTACGGCTGCGGCCGATTCGTCCGGCAATGGCAATAGCGCCACGCTGAGGAATGGGACTACCGTCGTTAACCCGACTTCCTGGGATCTGTCGACCACCGACTTCGGCGCTACGTTTAAGACGGGCGGGAAAATCGGTAATCACTTGTTCGTGAATAATACCAACGAGCCTGCCAATGATAAGGACTCCAACGACTATGCGGCAGCGGATACCTACACAGGCGTCCTGGGCACTGGGGCTCGCAGCGTGGCTGCCTGGATCTTTCTGGATTCCAGCATCCAGGCCCATGCTAACAGTCCCAGCCCAACAGCTGATGGAATGTCGAAGGATCAAACGATCATCAGTTGGGGGGACTCTTCAGCGGATGGAAGTGCTTGGTATGTACGTGCTGATGGTAAGAACAGTGGCGCTGGTACTAATGGGTTCCAACTGCGTGTCGAGGTCAAAGGGAATGGCAAGCAGGCCGGCACTTTGCCGGTAGACGAATGGGTCCACATTGCGGCGACCTGGGAGTCGACAGCAGGCGCTGACAACGACCTGATGCTGTACATCAACGGCCTCAATGTAGGCAACTTTGATTTTACCAAAGCCGTCAATACGTTGGGCACCGATGCCGTCTATGTCGGCACGTTGAACATTCTCGAAGGATACACTCGGTCGTTCGCCGGCGGATTGGACGATGTGAGGATTTATGATCATAAGCTGTCGCAGGCGGAAGTGATCGCGTTGGTTCCCGAGCCGTCGAGCCTTGTGCTCGGGCTAGGTGGCCTGCTCGGAACCTTGATGATGCGTCGCCGAAAGATCGTTTGTTAAACTGGAGATGTGTATGGAATTGGCCTGCAGCTTTTCCTGCTAGCCAGTAATGTAGGCCGAAACGAGCTACGCGAGTTCCGGCAGCAGACTCCGTTTTGCCGGAACAGCGCTACCGCTCGTTCCGGCCTACACAGTTGAACACGAACAGGCACTACGGCTGCTTGGAGCAGCCGTAGTGTCCTTTGTTGGAAGAGTTCGCCAAGCAACCCGGACGTTATAAGCCATAGGCGCTTAAAGCGTCCGGGTCGCTAGTGGCGTGATACGACCGGTTGGCAGGTTCACCCACCTTTATTCAATACGGCAAAGAGGTGGGTAAACCTGTCGGCATCGGATCGAACAAAAGGCCACCTGCCTTCCGCCGACAGGACCACCCGCTCTACTGAACTTTTTGCGAACAGAGAGTCAAATCTGGAGATTCATCTAATGAAGAAAAAGAATGTTGTTATGGTGTTGGCGATGCTCGTTGGCGTGACAGCCTCGTCCGCCAAAGCGGGCTTGGTCGCCCACTGGACTTTTGATGAAGCACCTGGCGGTACGGCCGCGGCCGATTCGTCCGTCAATGGCAATGACGCCACGCTGAGGAATGGGACTACCGTCGTTAACCCGACCGCCTGGGATACTTCGACCACCGACTTCGGCGCTACGTTCAAGACGGGCGGGAAAATCGGCAATCACTTGTTCGTGAATAATACCAACGAACCCGCCGTTGATGAGGATTCCAACGACTATGCGGCAGCGGATACCTACACAGGCGTCCTGGGCACTGGGGCTCGTAGCGTGGCTGCCTGGATCTTTCTGGATTCCAGTATTAAGGCCCATGCTGACGTTTCCAATCCCAGTCCCAACCCAACAGCTGATGGAATGTCGGGTAATCAAACGATCATCAGTTGGGGTGGCTCTGCAGTGGATGGAAATGCTTGGTATGTACGTGCCGATGGTAATAACACTGGCGCTGGTACTAATGGGTTCCAACTGCGTGTCGAGGTCGCTGGAAATGGCCAGCAGGCCGGCACTTTGCCGGTAGATGAATGGGTCCACATTGCGGTGGCCTGGGAGTCGACAGCAGGCGCCAACAATGACCTGACGCTGTACGTCAACGGCGGCAATGAAGGCGATTTTGATTTCACCGAAACAGTCGATACGACGGGCACCGCTGGCGTCTACGTCGGCACGTTGGACATTCTCGAAGGATTCACTCGGTCGTTTGCCGGCGGCTTGGACGATGTGAGGATTTATGATCATAAGCTGTCGCAGGCGGAAGTGAACGTCTTGGCGGGGCTTGGCTTGGCTGGCGATTTTGACCAGGACGGAGACGTGGACGGGGCTGATTTCCTGCTCTGGCAGCGAGATACGAGTGTCGGAAGCCTGACCAATTGGCAGAATAACTTTGGCACGACAGCCAGCCTGCCGGCAGTCAACGCAGTGCCCGAGCCGGCCTCGGTCGTTTTGGTGATCGCTGCAGCCATGTCGGTCATGGGTCTAATGGCCCGGCGCCGGCGGCATGTGATGTAGGCCTTGGAGCATTGGAAAACGAGCCTTGAGACCTATGGAGTGGAGGTTGTCTCCCGTCGGCCGACCGGCGAGTAGGTCCCCGATAGTGATTGGCTGAATGATGGAGGAAACATGGCAGGTGATTCCCCCGCGATGCAGGTGGTTGCTTGCGGTGCAAACGTCGTTCAGGACTGACAATCGAGACCCCTAACTAAGGAGAAGAGTAATGTCTTGCTGTTTCAATTGCGTTATCAGAAGCAAGAGCGCTGCCAGAAGTAATAGCGCCCCTCGTGGTACCCGTCGAGATCGCGGTTTTACCTTAGTTGAGTTGTTGGTGGTGATTGCGATCATCGGAATTCTGGTAGCACTATTGCTGCCGGCGATCCAGGCGGCACGCGAGGCGGCCCGACGGGCCCAGTGTCAAAATAATCAGAAGCAGATCAGCTTGGCGATCCTCAACTACGCCTCGGCCCATGCTGACGAACTTCCACCAGGTGGCATCACCGATATCCCTCAAGGTGCTGGCTGCTGCAATAACAAAAGCAAGGAAAGCTGGACCCTCTCGATTCTCCCCTTCATGGAATTGCAAAATCTTTACGACCAATACGACTTCGATCAATTCAACGAGGCCCCAGTGAATGAGCCCGTATTGCAGACGCTCGTGCCGGCCTAACCTTTGCCCAAGCGATGAGGACACAGACATTTTGGAAGAACCTGAAAGTGGCCCGGGAAGCGGTATCTTGATGGCCCGCGGTTCCTACCGGGCCAACACGGGCCGTTGCGGCGACCCTCCTACGGGAGGTAACTGGGACAACCCGAAAACGACTAATAATATCGACCCCAGTTGGAAGGGGCCATTCCACGCCGTCAGCTTTCCACCCGATGGTCTAACTTATAGAAACGTGCCGAGTATTCCGAAACTTCGACAGATCACCGATGGGCTTTCCCACACGCTCTTCACTGGCGAAGCGACCAGTATGTCGACCAAATCGAGCGATGCTGACCTCGTCGCGGCGACGCCGCGTCGGAGGACCTTCTGGGCTTATTCTTACACTTCCTACAATAAGTCGTGCGTCTACCCCCAGACCAGGATTTTGCTGGCCGATTATGGTCGTTGCGTGGAAGCGGGTGGGCCGGGCGGTTTCGACCCCTGCAAGCGGGCCTGGGGATCGCTCCACCCAGGGGGGCTCCATTTCAGCTTCGGCGACGGCTCGGTCCGATTTCTCGATACGTCCATCGACATGGAGGTTTTCGCCGCGATGGCGACCATGGCAGGCGAAGAGATTATCGTGAATTAGGGATGCATTTCCGCAAGTCGTTATAAGAAATATCTCACGCAGAGGCGCAGAGATCGCTGAGAAAAATTTCAGTAGTAGTTCCGAATTTGAGACCTTGATTAGACACTAGCCGTAGCTGGATTAGTAAGAATACAGACACGTCCCAACTAATCTGAATTCTGACGAATCCAGCTACCGCTCGAACCAAGCGTATTTGGAACCACCGAATTTATTTTCTCAGCGTCTCTGCGTGAGGTAATTTTGGTTGCGGCCAGCGGCCTCGCTGAGGGTTTACCGGACGCCATCCCGTGAACGGTTACCAAAACCTAACTCAATCCATGGAAGTAAAATTATGCCCCAACAATGGCTTTCCCTATCTGTTTTGTCGGCACTGGCACTTGGAATGGCCGGATGCGGTTCGGGCCTTGAGATAGCCCCCGTTGCGGGAACCGTCCTGCTGGACGGTAAACCACTGGTCGGAGCGAGCGTGAACACCCAGCCGATCGGTACGTCCTCCAACCCCCAACCAGGATCGGGCTCATTCGGCAAGACGGATGCCCAGGGTCATTACTCCCTAGAATTGGTCGATCCACCAGTCACGGGAGCTGTCCTGGGCAAACACCGGGTGACCATCACCCAGGATGCCAAGATACCGTACAGCTCCAGCGACGAAATAGTAAGACCCAAAGGCCCTCCCTGGCCTGCTCGCTATGGCAATGGCAGTTTGAGACTCACCGTTCCCTCAGAGGGCAACACCGAGGCCAATTTTGAGCTAACGCATAAATGACATCCCCGAGGGCTCGCGCAAAAATAACTTGTACAACTCGGATGCAAATCCGAATAACCAAATTTCAAATGGCGAAAATGTAGATGGAACTTTGCTGCCAAGCTATTAGTGTTCATTAGTGGTTCCCTCTTGGTTGCAGCCGGCGGCCGCGAATCCCATCGCTGCTGTCTTTGGCTTGCACCGTGGGCGCGGCCTTGGACTCATTCTCACAGAAGAACCACAAAAACTTTTTGACAATGCTGGAGGAAGATATAGGAATGCGTCATACTCGAATTAACCGACATGCAGACCGTTGGTCCACCGTGAAACGATCCTTGATTGATATTTTCGTTGCGGCGATTGTTGCTGGGATATTTTTCGCGGGGATGGCACGCACCGCCTCTGCGGCGACAAAACTGCGTACGGCCCAGAGACCGAACATCCTGTTTATCCTCTCCGACGACCAGGGTTGGATGGACATGGGGTACAACGGATCGAAGGTCCTCACGCCGAATCTCGATCGCCTGGCAAAGGCCGGTGTCCGGCTTGATGCGAATTATGTCTTCCCCACCTGCTCGCCGACACGCGTTGCGCTGATCGCCGGTCGCAATCCGAGTCGGTATCATATTTGGGGACCGATCGCCGGTAGCAGCCAAAAGGCGCTGCCCCCGCAAACGGTCACCATTGCCGACATGCTCCATTCCGCGGGTTACTACACGGCGATCAGCGGGAAGTGGCATCTCGGACTGCGGCCGGAAGTCGGCCCGTTGCAATACGGGTTCGATTCGACTTACGGTTATCTGCACGGTCAGATCGATCCCTATGAACACCTTTACAAGTATGGAGACCGGACATGGCATCGGCAGGACCGGCTGATCGATGAAGAAGGGCATGTGACCGACCTGCTCACCAAGGAAGCGATTCGCGTCATCCAGCGGAAAAGCGACCAGCCGTTCTTTCTGTACGTGCCGTACAATGTGCCGCATTTCCCACTACAGGAGCCACCGGAGTGGCTGGCGATGTACGAAGACCGCATTCAGAATCCAGACCGCAAACTGTATGCCGCCAGTCTGACGCACATGGATGACGGCATCGGACAAATCATCGCGGCACTAGACCAAACCGGAAAACGCAACAGCACACTCATCATCTATTCCAGCGACAATGGCGGACAAGAGAGTTGGGGTTCTCCCAAATCGGAATATCGGGGAAAGTTTCCGCCGGCCAGGGTTCAAGGAAACAACCTCCCTTTACGGGACTGGAAATCGCACCTATTTGAAGGGGGTATCCGCGTTCCGGCGATGGTCAACTGGCCGGGACATCTTAAACCGGGAGTGGTCGCTGCTCCGGTCAGCATTCTGGACTGGTATCCAACCTTCGCGCATCTGATTGGCGTGGAGATCAATCCCAGCCTAAAACTGGAGGGACGAAACATCTGGTCCGCCTTGACCGGCAAACCGTCTTCTGACCTCTCGCAACGCATTCTGTATTGGAATACGAAGCGAGAAGCAGCGGTTCGCATCGGGCCTTGGAAACTCATCCGGCATCTCCGCAACGGCAATTCGGCACCACAGCTGTATAACGTCATCGACGACCCGTACGAAAAGACCGACCTCGCTTCGAGTCGGCCGAAGAAGGTTGAGGAACTCAGCCAAGAGTTGAAACGACAGATGCAGCAGGACCACTGAACTGACCGCGACCGAGTTCGTACCCGTACGAACAAACGTGGCAAACACCTAGTACGGTCGACGGCCGCAACCAAAGAAAAATAGCCTCAATAAACACCAAGAGGCACGAAAAGAAATAGCATGGCTAGCGAGTCACACGAATTGGCGCAGGGTGGCACCGACACTTGTCCGCAAAGCGCTCTGCTACTGATTTGGACATTGCTCGGACATGTGTCGATGTTGCTTGCAACAAGAGGCTTGACCGGGACGTAATCGGGTGATACCTCCTGTGCTACGCACACCGACAATCGGTCGAATACGGTTTACTCAATGGCCAAATCAACTCCGGCCGTGGGGGGGGAAAGGTGTCAGGAACCGTTTTTCTTCTTTTTGGGTCGGCCTTGAGAGCGATGTGTACTCTCTAGGCCCAGTCGACGCACCATTCGGTCGCACCAAGTCGACTCGCCAAGCGGACAACCTCGCTGCACGCTCCGACGAAGTGACGACAACTCCGCCCCGGTTTGCGGCGCATTCACATACTCCAGCCAACGCCGACGACGCGGCAAAGGCCAAGCGGCCAACAGCAACTTTTCCTTCGCCGTACCGTCATGCCAACGATGCAGGCTTCCCCAACGCCAATCCTCGGCTCGATTGACCAGATTCGCTCGCTGTGCATTTCGTTCGACGTAGCGACAAACCAGATAGAAGTGATCGTCATCCTGCACCGGAAACGATTTGAATCGTCCTTGGTACACATGACCACTTCCTCGGCTGTGGCGGTGTGCGTGCCATCGCTGCGTGTGGGTTAGCGTCAGCCAACCGGTGAATTGCGAAAGTTCCCCGTCGGTACGCGGCCAGAGCACCAAGTGCCAATGGTTGGGCATGAGGCAATAGGCCAACAGCCGCATGTCTGTTCGTTCGACCGCCTCTTCGAGCACCCGCTCGAACGCCTCGTAGTCTTCGTCCTTCTTGAAGATCGTCATCCGCGCGTTAGCCCGATTGAGTACGTGGTAAATCAGGCCCCCGTCGGCGGCTCGTCTTGGTCTTCCCATCCCCCGAGAATATCAACAGGGAGCCCTTCTGTCAACAAACGGTTCCTGTCCCGAATGGCATTAACATTTTCGTAAGTCCTTATCAACTCAGTTCTTTCTTCAGCTGGCATCTCGGTTTTTTCATGAGCCGGTATTGCTTGGGGCGTCGCTTTCGTACCCTTGGTTCGAGTCGATTCGGGCGGTATGGGTTGACGACAAGTTTGGGTAGTTCATCGCCGGGGCTAGCTGTTTGTAGCCAACGCAGCGCATCAATAAAACTGATGCGTCGGACATCCATCTTTTGACGGCAAGCCGCCTCCAGCATCACTTGACGGACCATGTTGTAGATCAAGGCAAAGACTTGCAGCTCTCGCAGCACGCCCTCAACCGTCTTGCACTTGAGTACGTCCATCTTCATCGTGGTCTTCAGGTGCCCGAAATTTGTTTCGCCGTATTTTTGGGGAACTTGGCCCATCGCTGTTGAAATAGTGATGCGAGATCGGAGAGCGTATAACATTCCGAGTCGAGTAACGTCGTCACCAGCGTAATCTCTTTGGGGCGAAAGCCTTTCTCGTAAATCTTGTAACGCAACTCGCGAACGGTGATCTCATCGGGCAACGTCGCAAACTGTTTCTCACTCATCCAATCGGGTTTGTTCGCCGACTTCAACCACTGGACGATCTGATCGGTCACGCCAAGTTGTTTGATCCAGCGTGATCGAGGTATTCCTTGCTTGCCCCTCGCATTGCCTCGGCCAGGATCAACATGCGCGCGGCCCGGTGCGAAGTCGACGATTGTGCGCTGGTGGATACGCAGGAGCCCATGCACTCCACGCTGTAATAGCAGCGCCAAATGGGCATAGGAGCAGAATCCCCGGTCGGCGACCAAAAGGTCGTTTGCTTGGAGTTCCGAGTGCAGTTCTACCGTCTTAGACATATCGTGGGTTCGTAACGGCGAGGCCAGCATCTTGGTACTCATACCGGTACCGGCGTGCAAAAGAACCAGCCAATGCGCAACGGGAAAACCGCATCCTGCTTTCTGTTGGCCAGGTTGTCCGAAGTGGGCCTGCAACTCGGGCGTGTCGGGCATCAAAAAACTCGAACCATCGACATGAAACACGCGATGTCCAAGCCAACGTGCCGTCTCGAATGTTTCTTGCTGCAACTGTCCAACGCACCGCTCGAGCAGCATGCAGAGCGATTCGAGTTTGACCCGCATGCGTGCATTGCAATAAGCGGCCGCGGTGAACGACATGCCGGCCAGATGCGACAGATGCTCGATCGCCGTGTTGCCGTGCAAGACTTGCAGGAAGAAGATTTGGATCGTGACGATCGGATTGAGCGTCGATTCGTTCCACGTCATGCAGGCATCACGGCAGGCCTGGGTGATCGCGGTTGTCGAAAGCTCTTTTGTCCAGTTCTGCTTGAAGTGACCAAGGATATCCATAATACTGCGCATGGTGGTGTGCCTCCTGTGCGAATAGAATTGTTGAACAATTCCAATACGCAGGAGGTGCCGCCTTGTTTCGCGCAGCACTGCTGTGATAGCAATGCTTAAGTGTTGATAGATCACGTGTTACGGAAATGTTAATGCCATTCGTTCCTGACACCTTTTCCACCTCCACCTTTTCCACCTCACCTTTTCCACCTCACCTTTTCCACCTAAAACGATCCGACTGGAAATCGAACGGCTGCAAGCCGAGAAGCCAGCGGCGAGTGATTGGCAAAACTTCAGCCTAGTGCGTCATCCAGTCTTAATCTTCGGGTAGAGCCGCTTCAATTTTCGGCGAGCATCGTCGATTTTGAATTGCCAATCGACGCCTCGTTGTTTGTCGTTTGTGTTTTGTGACCATGCCGCGATTTCGCTTTGAAGTTTTTCTAGTTCGCCGATTCGTCGGCCCGCGATGCACTGGCTGGTCATGCAACTCAATTCGCACTCAGCAATGTTCAGCCAACTGCCATGCTTGGGCGTGAAAACGAAGTTGATGCGTTTGATATAGGCACGGGCCGTGGCGGGATCAAACGTTTCGTAGAACGCTCCTTTGGTATGGGTGTTGAGATTGTCCAGCACCAAGGTGATTTGTTCACATCTCGCATAACGAGTGTCAAGCAGATGCGCAACTTCCAGAGCCCAATCTTGTTTCGTTCGCTGCGCTCGAGCGGTCGCTTGCCGGAAGCCTGAAAGTGGCTCCGCGAACATGAAAATGCTTGCCGTGCCATTGCGCTCATACTCGTAGTCAACCCGTTTGGCGTGCTCCTTCGTCGCGGCGATCGGCGTCCGCGTTTCGAGCAACAACTGAACTGGCTGCTCATCCATGCAAACGACCGGGTGCTGCGGATCATATGTTTTTTCGTACGTTTCCAGCACTTCTTCCATGCAGGCGACGAACTCGGCATTCTGCTCTGGAGGAATCACCCAGTACTCGATCATGCGCTTCGTCATCTTGTTTTTTTTAGCGTTTTGCGAACCGTCTCCGCGCAGATTCTATCAACAATGTCCAACGTTACCATTTGCTCGGCAAGCAATTGCAGCGTCCATCGACCATAGCCAACCGGTGGCGTCCCCAGTCGCATCGCAATCAGTTTCGCTTCGCCTTGTCCGTCAAGCTTGGGTGGCGTGGGTGAATTCTCGCGTTGCTTGCCGTGGAGCGCCAAGGCAAAACCTTCGACAAGCACTCGTTGGCGAAGATTCTCAATCGTTCGAGTACGACAGTTGAAGGCCGCAGATATCGCGAGATCGGTCCACGCCGGACCATCGGCATCCGACTTCAAAAGAATTTGGGCTCGACGAACCTTTTGAGAACCGCCCTTGAGCTTTTTGACAATTTGCTCGCACTCACCCCGTTCTGCATCCGAGAGTCGGACGATATACTTCTTGTTCATGGGAAACCTCCTTGTTTAAGGAGAATTTCCCCGAACGCCGACTATTCACCAACCCGAATATCTAGTGTGGATGACGCACTAGATGCTTGACGCATCGCGGGTGTAACCAGGAAGCAAAACCAGGAAACCCATCAAGGGCGACGATGGCAAAATCCGGCAGAGAACGCAAAGCGCGAAGACGTGAACGCAATAGGGCTGAGCGGGCAGCACGCGAAGCCGCTGGACCGCCCGTGCTGCAATCCGAAAATTGCAAGCCGATGCCGCTTTGGTCTGTCGGTCGATCCGAGAACGCTGGCCGAGTACCCCCCAACAACGACAGGCTCTTTTGGATCGGGTCCACCAGCGGGCCAACGAAACCGATGATCCACTGACCTTTGCCCGATTATCGAAAGTAACTGTTGCCATGGAACAACAAAATCAACGCGACGAAATCGCAAAGCTAAGCCGCGAAGTCCGGGCTATGAGTGGCGAAGTTTCCTTGCCACTAGCTGGGGCCATGATAGAGAATGCACAGATAGTTCTCATGGTTCCGGACAATGGGCGCGGACCGAATCCTGTTGCGTCGGGAACCGTGCAAGTGGACCAGACCGAAAGCGGGGCACGAATTGCAACGTACAACTCCAACGATGGGGAGCCGGACTTGGAGAATTTACAAACGTAGTTTTCCGATGGTGACGAGTAGCCTGGGGATGGATTCGCCCCGCGCGTCATGGCTGCCCGAATATCGCCGGATCGGTGATGGGCTAGCCGATCCGGTGTTTTAACTGCCGGACCCGGAAAAACGGTCGCACAGAATGGACGCTAACGAGCGCTGAGCGGTCAGCTTGATATCTGACACCTGGAAAACTTACGGACGATAGAAGCGAAAAAAGCGGTCCCCCAGTTCTACCGGAACCAAGGGACCATGCCGGCGAGTTGGTCAGAACGCCGGCAAGTGCATTGTACAACACGTTGACATTTTCGGGCAGTCCGCAACAATAAGATCGGGCCGCCCAAGTGCTGAAACACCAGAGCGACCCTGACCACGAAACCTGTCAAAGAGGTTCCAATGGCTGAATATATTCTATCTGCGATTGTGCGTTCCGTGGAACGCCTCTTATCACACCGAACCGCCGCTTGTGGACGCTGGCGGCTCCCTGTTCTCAAGTTGCCCCTATCCCTGGAGTTTGAGCGATGGCAAGTCTACTGAAAGATAAAAACCGAAGCACAAAAAAATTCAACGGCTGTCGAACGATTCAATTCGTTACTGCGGGCGGTTACAGAAAGAGTGTCCGGCTTGGCAAGATATCGCAGCGCAACGCCGAAGCTGTCAAAGTGAAGGTCGAGGCGCTGATCGAAGCTACGATTGCCCAAACCAGTTGGGACAACGAGACAGCGGCTTGGATAGAGAAACTTGATCCCAAACTGCATGACAAGATGGCCAGTTTGGGCCTGCTGCCAACACGCAAGGGAGTTGCACGGTCAACGTTGGCTGCTTTCCTTGACGGCTATATTGGTTTGCAAAACGTGAAAGAATCAACCACCACGGTCTACGGCCACACCCGGCGTTGTCTGGTCGAGTTTTTTGGCGATGAAAAGCTGTTGCCAGATATATCACCCGGTGACGCAGACGATTGGCGCAAGTGGCTAAAGTCGAATCAGGGCTTGGCCCCCAACACGGTCCGCCGGCGTTGCGGCATCGCCCGGCAATTTTTCAAGTACGCTGTTCGCAAACGTTTCATCGCGGAAAATCCTTTCGCGGAAATTGACGGCGGGGTGTCCGTTCGCGCGAATCGAGAACGTGATTACTTCGTAAGCCATGAGGAAGCCGCCAAAGTGCTTGACGCTTGTCCTGATGCCCAATGGCGGCTGCTGTTCGCACTGAGTCGCTACGGCGGCCTACGCTGCCCGTCTGAGCACTTGGCACTACGTTGGGGTGACGTGGACTGGGAGCACAGCAGAATGACCGTCCGAAGCCCTAAGACCGAACACCACGAAGGCAAGGCGTATCGAGTAATTCCGATCTTCCCCGAGCTGCGCCCTTATCTGGACGAAGTGTACGAACAAGCCGCCGAGGGCACGGAGTTCGTGATAACGCGCTACCGCGACCACAACAGCAATCTGCGCACACAGCTTCTACGCATCATCGAAAGGGCAGGGATCATTCCGTGGCCGAAGCTGTTCCAAAACCTTCGGAGTACCCGCGAAACCGAGCTACACGAGCGATTCCCAATTCAAGTGGTCTGCGAGTGGATCGGCAACAGTCTGGCTGTCGCTGCGAAACACTACCTACAAATTACCGAGGAGCACTTTACCAAGGCAGCCAACGAGCCGAGCGAAGCGCTGCAGCAACCCGCCGTAACGGGCAGCAAGCCACTGTCAGAAAAAAACGCACCCGCTGTAATTACCGAGAATTACGGCGGGCTACGATACTGTACGGGTGTACAAGTGGGCGATACGGGACTCGAACCTGTGACCCCTAGCTTGTCGAGCTAGTGCTCTAACCAACTGAGCTAATCGCCCAAAGAAATCCGGAATCCGGAATGTGGATCGCAGAATTGGAGCAATCACCTTACCGTACACCTTGCCATTCCGCAATCCGCAATCCGAATTCCACATTCCTTTGGAGCTTGTTGGCCTGCGCCAGCGAAGATAAACTGGGGGCTTTGCCGCCTCATGCTAGCCCCTGCGCAGAGATCGACTCGTGCAAGATGTTGTCATCACCGGATTGGGAATTGCCTGCCCCTTGGGCATCGGCCGGGAGGCTGTCTGGTCGGCCATCGAAAACCGCCGCAGCGGCATCCGAACGATCCCCGAATACGCCGCCGGCAATATGCCCATCCCTTTTGGCGGCCTGGTGCCCGACTTCGAGCCGAAGCAATATGTCAAGCCGCGGAAGTCGCTGAAGGTCATGTCGCGGGAAACGCAGCTCGGTTTTACCGCGGCGAAACTGGCTTGGACCGATGCTGGGCTCGATGGCTGTTCCACCGATCCCGAACGGCTGGGCGTGGTCTGCGCTGCCAACATGTTCAGCTGCGAGCTTCCTGATGTTACCACGGCTTATGGCAAATGTGCCGTCGACAGGAAACTCGATTTCTCGCAATGGGGGCAGGTCGGCATGCGGGAAATGTCGCCCCTGTGGCTGCTGAAGTATCTGCCGAACATGGCGGCCTGCCACATCGGTATCTCGCTGGACGCCCGGGGACCGATCAATTCGATGGTGCAAGGCGACACGTCCGCGCTGCACTCGATCATCGAGGCGGCCGACGTCATCGCCCGCGGGGCTGCCGACATCATGCTGGCCGGGGGGACCAGCTCGAAGGTGACCATTCTCGATCAAACTTGGCATTCGGGTGCGCGACTGTCGACCAGGGCGACCAATCCGGCCGAGGCTTGCCGGCCGTTTGACGCAGACCGCGATGGCGCGGTGGCGAGCGAAGGAGCAGGCCTGCTGGTTCTGGAAAGCAAGGTCCATGCCGAGGTACGCGGGGCGCGGGTGCTCGCAAAAGTTGTCGGTCATGGCCGACGATGCGAGCCATGTGCAGCGACTCAGCAACCGACAGGACTTGGCGTGCGTCTGGCCGCCGAAGCGGCGCTGTCGATGGCGGGTCTTGCGCCGCAAGAGATCGGCCACGTCAACGCCCATGGCCTTGGCACGCGGGAGGACGATGCGATCGAGGCCCAAGCGATTCGGCAGGTGCTGGGCGACGTGCCGGTCACCGCCCCGAAGAGCTTTATCGGCAACTCGGGAGCCGGCAGCGGGGCGATCGAGTTGGTGATCAGCCTGATCGGCATGCAGCAGGGTAATTCGGAAATGGGCGATTCAGAAAGGGGCGAGTCGGGAATGGGATTGATTCCACCGACGCTCAACTACGAGCAGCCCGATCCCGAGTGCCCGGTGAACGTCGTCACCGAATTGCAACCTGCCCGCGCAGCCAGCGTGCTTGCGCTGAATCACAAGCTCACGGGTCAGGCGGTTGCTTTGGTAGTGGTTGGTGGTTTGCCAGAAGTTTCGTAGGGTGAGTAGCTCTGCTGGCGCTTGGGTGGTCGACATCAAATAAGATTGATTCGCCAGCAGGTTTCCCCACCTTTTTGGCGGACCGAAAGGTGGGTGAACCTGTCGGCGGCAACCTCTAGCAAAATGGTCCGCTCATTCAGCATTCAGCCGACAGGCCACCCATCTATGAAGCGATCGTTGTCAACCAGTTCTTTTAGTTTTAGCGATGTCTCGCGGACCTGTCTTTAGGAGCTGTTCTCACGAACGCTCAACCATCTATTCGAGGTGCCGCCTAATGAGGGGCCTGTCATGAAGCTGTTTCGAAGGACGCCGCCATTCATCCTATCGCCGGTCGGCCGGGTGGGCCGCCGACAGGGTGGTACTCGGGGTCGTCCCAAATTGTCGTGAGGTCTTTGCGATAGTCGCTGGTGTTCTCCTAAAAGTGATTTTGTTGTTGGTGAATTTGTGAACGGACGAGTGCTTTGACAACCATTCTAACTGGACTTTTGCATTTTGAGATTTCAAGATCAGTTTTCCGGCCGCTAGCATTCGGTTCCTTGATTTTGTGTCGGGGAGATCGTTAACGGCACAATGGATGGTGTACCTTGCGATCTTCAAGAACTCGCGATTTTTCGAGGTCGAAATGAGCATGGCTCGTAGTATGGTATTTCTACCCTACAGCATTGAAAAACACTGCTATTTGTCGAGGATTGAGGGGCAATGATCCGTGCAAGCACGATGACACCTCGCTGTGAGCCATACGAATTGATCTCGAAAAAACTCAAAAAACACTTGTTTTCTAGGTCCGATTGGCCTTGAAGTCCAGCTTTGCAAAAGTCCAGTTCTAAGTCATGTCAAAGCACTAGGCGACGCCAGCCGTTCGGTACTGCTGGCCGCTGCAAAGCATCGATACCATCACACACCAGACACGGCGGGCGATGGCAACAATTGCCTTTTTTGCTCCACAGCGAGCCTTGAGTTTGTCGTTAGCGCTCTGTGAACTCCGTCATGCCAGGAGCGTAATTCAGATCTTGACAAGCCGACGTCGTGAAGCACGCCTCTGGCGGCGGCGCTGGTTGGCCTGATCAAGTTCGCGCTGGCGATCTTCGCTGCGATGCTCAGGGTGTGCCTTGAGCCATCGGTCAGGTAGCAGCTCGGAGAGCTGTTCACGCTGGTCCCTTGAAAGCGATTCGAACGTGGTTTGGGCGTCGCCCACCCGCAAGTACTCGGGAACGATCTGAGGAAGCCGGACGAGAACATCGTTGAGATACGGGGTGACGTGGACATGATTAGAACGAGCACTCTGGATAAGCGTGTACCAGACGCATGCCGCGCGACCACCCGCATCGCTCCCAAAAAATTGGTAATTTTTTCTTCCAATAACCGAGGGGCGAATGACTCTTTCTGCCATGTTGTTATCGATCGCATAGCGCCCGTCGGTTGCAAATCGCGTCATCGCGTTCCAACGATTGAGCAGGTAGCCGATCGCTTCGGCCAACTTGGTCGAAGGCCGTACCGTCGGCTGCACTTCGGTGAGACGATCGTGCAGAAGGGCAAGAATGGGAACCGACTCGCGCATGCGCACTTGTCGTCGCGTTTCCACATCGGCATCGGCCAGGCGATCCTCGATGTCGTACAGTTGCCAGATCCAAGCGAGCGCCTCGTGCGCAAGTGGCTGCGTTGAGACGGCGCACGCTTCGTCGAACTTCCGCCGCGCATGGGCCCAACAACCCAGATCCAGAAGTCGGCCATCCGATTCCTTGACTAGGGACGTGTAGACACTGTAACCGTCGGTTAATAATCCGCCTTGAAAATCATCAAGTATTTCCCGCGGACCTGCGCGGGATCGATCAAGTCGATAGTCAAATAGTTGGTACGGATGCTGGTCATCGCCAACGTAGGCCCAGAGATAAACCAGCTTGGTCGCCCCAGCCCCGGGACGCAGGACACGGGCCGTGGTCTCGTCGGCCCGTACATAAAAACTATCCAGTACTTGGGTGCGAATCAGATCCCACACCGGCAGCAGACGCTCGCCCGTTCGCACCACGGCGTTGCTCAACACGCTGCGGTTGAACCACATCGTGGTGGTGGAACGAAGCTCTTCCTGGAGACGATACAGGGGCAGGTGACGCTCGAACTTGGCGTGTGCCAGCCAGGCTAACGTGCTGGCCCCAAATATCCCTTTTTCGTTGATATTGGGTGGCTTTTCGCTGGTGACGATCTGCTGGCCATCCCGGCTAACAGGGCAACCGTAGGTAAACCGAACGTGCTCGGCGATGTAGGCGCTAGACTCAACATATTCTAGTTGCCGTGAGATCTGCTCGGAGATCACCGTCCGCTTGCCGCCACATCCACAAGGACAATCGAGTTCTTCCGGCGGCGGCAGTGGGTGTTCAAAACGCTGGACCGGCAAGCACTCGGGGAATTCAAAACGTTTGCGCTTCTTACGGCGTTTCTTGCGTTTCGAAGACGATTCATCGTCTGGCTCTTCTTCGTCGGTCGCCTCGTCATCCTCGCTAATCTCGTTGCCCTCGATCGACTCGGGATCAAAAAGAAGCTTTTGATCGGGAGAAGGGATAAACCGTTCACGCCGTGGAGAAAAGAGTGCCTTACGGAGTAAGGTGATTTGCTCTTGCATCACCTCGATGTGATTCTGCAACGATTCAAGAGTTGCCTGTTGCTCGCTATTAACCCTTTTGAGATGTGCGATCTCGGCGCGCTGCACTTCGATCTCTTTTCGGAGTTTGTCGGATTCCATCGACAACGTTTCGGTCCTTGAAGGTGCGTCACGAAATGGCAAATGATCACACACCGTTGGTGTAGAACACACATGTTTATTTATCGACAATTCACGTTGCGCGTCAAGGTGGTTTCCAAGGCGATTGAGTAATTTGTTTTGCCTGCTCACGACGCCACCACTTGCGACGTTTGACACTCGATAGCTCGATGCCTTCCAGCAACAATCGCAGGTCGTCCACATGCAGTGTCAAGTAATCACCGGGGGATGCAATCGCCCCTCCATGGTCGGCGCCACGTAGTGTCTCGAACGTTCCTCGTTCAAGATGCTTGTAGAGGATGATCGTGCCGTCACCCGTGAAATAGAGTACCTTCAACCGGTTGCGGCGTCGGTTGAAAAACAAGAAAAGATCTCCGTCTTCAATCTGTTTGCCAAGCTCCTTTTCGACGATACCGATTAATCCACAAAAACTTTTACGCATGTCCGTGGGAGCCAACGCGGCGAAGACTTTTATTTGGGATGGCACAATCAACATGACGCCACCTCACGCAACGCCTGCAATACGTCCTTCACTGTCTCACAATCGGTGCCGTGAGGCACATCCACAAAGACTCCCTGCTGCGGCAAGTGAATACGCAGCGTGGACGCAGGTGTCGTCCCCTCGATCCGCACAGGCACCAGTTGGGTGCCCTGGACGGCATTACGACTGGTTTTAAGAGACTTGGTCGAACGGCTCCCCTGCTCTGGGGAGGCTTGCTGCTCACGGAACTTACGCTGCCAGGCATAATAGCTGGTTTGTGTAATCGAGTTCTGGTGGCAAAACGCCGCGATGCTCAAGCCGCTTGAGGACTGCTGTTTCAGTAGGCCACGCCAGTGGGACTCTTGGGATTTGTTTCGATTGGTCATTGTGCTCGTTCCTGGAATAAAGGGAATGGTTCACCTCTATTAGGATAGCGCGCAATTTTGGGACGCTGTTCACAGAACGCTTACAGTTTGTCGTACAAGTTGCCCCAGCGGCGGGTCTTGTTTACCAACCGCCAGGCGGTCTCCACCAAGATCGTTCGCAAGAGCCGCGAGCCCTCCTTGGTAATTCCCAACTGTTTGGCTTTCCCAGCGCTCTCACGAATGCCAGGCGCAAGCCCTGCCTAGGCGGTCGCCTTTCGCTGCGAGCCAAAACGACGAATGTCGCCAACCTCGGCTAGAACGACGTCAATCGTCACGGGACCAACGCATGGCATGCTATCGAGTACCGCATGGGCTTCCCGTTCAGCAATCGGTGCCGTTTTGGCGAAAGTCACCAATTGCTTGTCGACCTTCTTGAGCCGCCCAGCGTGCTGGTCTAGTTCTTCGCACAGGAGATTCACCGTAAAACGATCTGCTGCTGAGAGAGTAATCGCTGCCATACATTCTCTTCCTTGCTTGGTGAAAAGGTTCGATTGATCCGCATTATAATGTGAAAGAATTCGGCGTAGCTTGTTCTTGACCGAAGTGATTCGCTTCTGCACGTAGTGCCGGTGACGCACCAACACGCGATGCTCGCGCACGCGTGGAGTGGGCCGCCAAGCCTCCGGGATCTGGTCGAGCGCCAGGAATTCTGCCAGCGTCTGGGCATCAAGCTTATCTGTCTTTCGTTTGCTTTGGGCAATCACCCGCAGATGGCCCGGGTGGGCCAAAACTACCCGATCGGCGGTGGATTCGACCAACTGGACGAACCACTCGTAGCTGGCGGTCGCCTCAACCACCAGCTGATATTCATCCAGGCTTGCAAAGTAATCTGCCATCCGTTCTTCTTCGTCACAGCGAAATCGCCGCCGCTCGATAATTTTACGTTCTCGTCCTGCTAGTTCCACGACGCACAGGCTGATAGAATGTTTGTGAAGGTCGACGCCGACGTAAAGCATGGCTTGCTCCTTGTGTGAAAACCAAGTGATTGTCAAAAATACCGGTTTATCACGAATTCCAAGGAAAGCCAGCCCCCGGCTCGGCGGTCATCGTTGGCGAGGCCGATGGCCCGAATCTCCGCGGCAACGTGGCTGAGGGAATCAAGCAGGAAATGGCTTCGCTAGCCAGCCAGCCCGCCGACCCGTTGGTTGCCGAGCAATTGCCCAAAGCACGTCGAGAGCACGCCGAGGAGTTTTTTAATCTGCTCCGCGAAGGGGAGTGAGTCATTACTTGGCGTATACCCAATGCCCCTGGAGCCTACCCTAGCTCCATGGGCAACAGATTATCTTTCGTAGGCTGGAACAAGCTCTGCGCAGTTCCGGCAAGCCGACGCAACAGACTTGCCGGAACTGCGCGGAGCTTGTTCCAGCCTACCGGTTCGCCTCCCGAAAAACTCACACTCCCTCGGTGGGTCAACGGATCAGCGCTTCGTCGAATTCCGTGAAGAGGCTGTCGAAAATTTCTTCCCGGTCCTGGGCGTTCGGCTCCGAGCCGTATGCCCGATCGTTATCGCCGGATAGCCTCAAGGCAGGCGCTGCGGGGCTAACGAGATGCTCAATAGCAAACCGCTCGGCCAACTCGGCTGAGGGCTCCAGGTCGAACGTGCGTAGCGGACGTGGTGCCGAAGATCGCAGCCGAGCCGATGCCTCATCGCGACTCGATCCAATCAATTCGCCCAGCGCCACGTCAAACAGTTCGCTTTGGGACGCCGGAGAAACTTGGGCAGACATTTCCAGGGCTGCCGTCTGTGATCCATATTCACCCTCTGGTGCAAGCAGTGTCGCAGGATACACCCCGGCCAATGTCTTCCACAATCCTCCTGTACCAACACCATCTCTGGGATCTGTTTCCCAAGTGATGCTGATGCTCTGGCCGAAAAGCCTCGCGGTCTCCGCCTGAATCCGATCCTCCATGGGCCACATCCGCTCTCCCGACGCGGCATCCACGGCCCAGAGTGGTTCGTTCGTAAGTACCCCATCCACATATCGGTACAGCACCTCGGCACCGATGTCCGCACGGCCATCGCCCTGGCCCTTCAAGGCAGCTGGCCGAATCAGATACGCGCCTTTGCCGTACGTCGCTACATCGTAGCCGGGATCGACGAACGTCTCTCCGGTACCTTGCGATGTGCCACTGTAGTTGTTGGTAATGTCGAACAAGTTGTTGTACGAGTGTGTGAATGTTCCGACGTGTTCAGAAGGCGAATTGGCCGTGAAACGCCTGATGCCCCAATCGGCAAATGCCGAGTTCCCATTACCGACAAGCGAGGAGTTTTTCAGATCACCGCTCACGACAAAATCCGGGGAGACCGGCAATGGCTCAGGCTCGTACTGTACCAAGCGCCCCGAGTTGACGGCGGTGAGCTGATTGCCGCTCCAACTGTCGTCAGCTCGTTGGTAAAACGCGACGCGTCCGCCATTGATCGACACGTCGTCTCGATGTTCGTTGCCCGTGATGGGCTGCCAGGGACCACCTGTGTATTTTTTTTGGGTCGTAACATTAAAATCACCTGTCAGGGTATTGGTGTCATAAGACACGCTGCCAAGATAGCGGTTGTTGTTTCCACCGATCTGGCCATTCGAATTCGCTCCCATGGAAGCATTCAGCGATTGTTTGGCGAATTCCTGGCCGTTGGCGGGCCGTTTCGTAACGATCGCGTTCTCCACGATGGCGTCATTAGCACCATAAAGGGATATTATACTGCCCCAAGGAGTCCCATTCACGGGATCTGGATTGTATCCGAACCACCGTCCCCAGACTCGCCGGAAGGTGACAAAGTCACTGTCAGAGGCAGAGTATTGCTTCCGGCCCGATCCCGAAGCAGCGGCATCCTCGACCAAGATATGGTCGGAAAGCCAAATACTAAATGCAAGATGGTTGCCATCCGGATCGGCATTGTACGCAGAAACGCGGCGCAGATTGATGTGGTCTGCCCACTTAATCCGAACGACACTGGTGTTGGAGTTCTCGAAGACAATTCCTTCGATGTCGATGTATGACCGATGTGAAGTGTCGGACACCCCTTCGATTTTCAAGGGCTGCTGCGTGCCTTGGCCATCGACGATGGCTCCGCCGTCATTCGTAGCCTTGACAGTGATCGGATTGCCTGGAGTACCAGACTGTGTAATGTTCAGCGGCTGATGATAAGTTCCGTCGTTCAAAAGCAACGTATCTCCAGGCTGTAATGTGCTTACCGCAATGGAAAAGCTGTGCCAAGGACTCGCAGACGTACCTGAACCGCCGCTGCCGCCTCCCGGAGATACATAATACTCATTGCCATCCGCCGCAAGTGTAGTAGCGGTGGCGGTGTTGCTGTTGGGCGAATCGTTCGTGCCGTTGATCGTCGAACGGACGCGGAAGTAGTAGGGCGTGTTGGCTGCAAGGCCCGTGGCCTGATGACTGGTCGCGCCTGCCGCCACGGTCGTCATCGTCAGACCGATGGTGAACCCGCTATTGAGCGCCTGATCAATCTCAAAGCCGGTTTCGTCCGTGCTCAACCCACGTCAGGCCGATCTGACTGCTGGAGACCGCTGACGCCGCCAGGCTAGACGGCGCAGCCGGGGCAGTTGCCCCTACGCCGCTAGTAAGCGAGATATTATCGAAGAAGGAGTCTTGCTGATAGCTATTCGCTTCGAAGCTATTGACGTTGATCGCTGTGCCATCGGTATTGATCATCAAGACATCGCCAAAGGCAGTGACGGTTGTCTCTGTTGGGCTGAAGTCGACTGTGATCGTGTAGTTGTTGTTTTGGCTATAGTTGGAAGTAAACGAAGCGATGTCTTCCTCGACGTTATTAACGAATTTCCTGATTGCTCCGACAGCATAGCCATCGGTGTTGCTGATTTCGTAATAGTTATTCGCGTCCTGACGCAGGCGGACCTGTAACACCCCGCCCGCGGGATGAAGCATGGTCGGGTTGAAGTCGATCGAAAACGTGCCGCTATCCGTTGCGGTGACACCCTGCGAGAAAATCATCCCGTTATTATCGCCTGTGGTGACCTGGGCCCGTTGGTTGGTGGCGTCGTACAAGAGGCTCCCACCCGCTCCGTTGGTAGTCTGCGTCGTGCAGTTGACAATTGTGTCGTTGCTAAAGTCGTCCGAGAAGAGGGTGTATAGGCTCCCGGTGAATTGGCGTTGCCATGCAAGGAAGTCGGCACCATCGCTGTCCAGGTCACCATCCGCGTCGGCATTGGCGTTGGGGCCGAAGTTGCCTTCCCATTGCGCAAGATCGTTGCCGTCGACGTCGCCATCGTTATCAAAGTCGGCAGGTGCAGCAACTACGGCAGCCGGCGCATAATCTTGACTGACCACCGCTTGATTGAGAACGTTTGCCGCAAGCATCACCCGCGGCTCCAATGTTTCGATGTTTAGACGATGCTCACCACTTTTCTTACTTCGCTTCTTCCCGCCGACGTTTTTCCTGCCACGGTTTCTTCTGCTATTGGGATACCGGTCACTTGCTAGGTCGAAAGCTTTTGTCAGTCGAGTAAACATGAAATTTTCTTTTCAATGTTTGAGGGGAGTCGTTGATTGAAAAACCTGAACGTCTGCTGAATTTCAATCGCCAAAAAAAGTGTGAAAAAAAATCACCACAGAGGACGCGGAGGAACACGGAGAGTTTTTTGGATTCCTTTCCTCTGTGCTACTCCGCGTCCTCCGTGGTAAAATAATCAGTTCATCGCTGAAAATCATTGCGTTAAAAAATGGCCATGCGTACCAAATGCCCTTGGAGCCTGCCCCAGCTCCAAGGGCAACGAAAAGCAGTGCCTCAAGACCGACGTCGCCAACGGGTGGTGGCCAACGTCATCGTACAAATCAGTATCCAAGAGGCCGGTTCGGGTACGGCGTTCACGGCAGCCGCCGCAGTCGTAGTGCCGAAGTTGTCCTGCCATTTAACCAGATTCGCCGCGTCACCCAATTTGCGTTGCCACTTGAGGAAGTCGGCACCGTCGACGTCGCCGTCAGCGTCGAAATCACCATCGATTCCGCCCGCTCCGTCCTCAAAAATCGTAGTAACCTCCGCTCCGGTCAGGGCGTGGTTGAAGATACGGAAGTCATCCATCTGCCCGGTGAAGTTGTTTCCTGGATGCTCTGTAGCCTCATCATTAAAAATGGTGTCGCCGAGAGCGCCGAGGTAAATTGTTGCGTTCGTACCGGCAGTCGGAGACCAAAAATCACTCGCTTTCTCCACGCCGTTAATATAATGCGTAGCGTTTTGGGAGTCCCCATCATTAACCATGGCAAGATGCACCCATTCTTCGGTTGGCAAGGGGTCCGTGAAATTATCCGTCCTCGCTTGATCAAAAACACCGTTAAAGATTGAAGCCTCGCCGAATCTCTCTGGATTCGGGTTAAAGTCTAACATCCACAAGAACAACATATCGCTGCCGTCCCAATTGTCGGACTTCGACATGATTGCTGAGTTACGGTTTCCGCCAACATTTCCCGGCTCCGAACTCCAATTGACCCAAGTGGCAAGGGAGAACGACCCGAAGTTGGGACCACTAGGGTCCCAGGTTCCCAGATCGACCGCAGTTTGCGCAGCTCCGGTCATATCGAGAACGTCGCTTGCACTCTTTTGAGCGCCACCGGCGTCTGCAATGACTTGAATATCTGGCGCTGCCCCTAACACCGTGCCGTTATGACCAGCGCCAGAAGAATCGGCGAACCGGTTGATCGGGTCATCAAATGTGTAATGGCCCACTAAAGCGGCTTTGGCAGTGGCCGCTGGGAACCACAACAATGCCGACGTCACGAGTGCTGTAATCAATCTTTGGTTCTTCATCGGACTGCTTTCTTTAAAGAGGGGCCTGTTTCTGTGTCTTAGCTGCGGCCGACCAAAGTAAGTGTGCTCAAATTTCATCAGTTGCTCTCCTGTCTTTTGGGGCCAGATAAATTCATTCCAAGTAGGAGTAGGACGGGTTTTTAATCCGTCTGGACGGGAAACAATCCCGTCCTACGTCTTCCATCTCTGCTGCCGGAACTGCGCATAGCTCGTTCCGGCACGCAAGGTATCGCAAACAATTTCATTTGGTTAACAGCCTAAATTCGTCCATGTCCCGGACTCTGCCGGGTGCAACACCAAGTTCCAAGCGACTGAGTCCGTGGGCATCGTAGGCCGTAAGTTCAATCGCATGAACACCTGCCTGAAGTGACAGCGTTCCGATGGACAATAGCGGGTCATGAGTACCGTCGTCGTCGACAACTACGTCTTGACCGTCGATACGTAGTCGCGCGCCGTCGTCGACAACCACCGCAAACGAATAGAGCCAAGTGTCGGGCACGATCAGCTTCCCAGTTGCGCGAATCGCGAAACTGTTATCGTACTCGTCCGGTTCCTCCGGATCCTGACCGGGAAACAGATCGTCCTTGTCGAACAGGTTCAAGTAGATTGGTTTCCTGGTGCTATCTTGATAATCGATCCACGGCATGTCCGAGGTACGAGACTTTTTGGACGAGGCGATTTTTCCCTTCAGCAGTAATTCCGCCTCGCGTAGGCAGGTGATACTCTTCCCTTTCGACTTCACATACGTTACGTCGAAGCCAGCAGGGCCAATAACAACCGGCTGGGAATGAAAAGGTTCGTTGCTGTCATGAGAGTTGAAAACTAACTGGCTGGGTAACGGTTGCGATCCGCCTTCGATCTTAATAACTTTCCCGGACGCCTCAACACGAATCGCATCCCCACTGAAAACAAGGCGCGATAACTCCGGAATGTTGGCCTCGGGGACAGAACAGAGCCCCACCGATCCGTCGAAAACGGATAGCTCCGTCGCGCCGGAATCGACCACATTCACACTAAATACGGTCCCATAATGAAGCACCTCACCTGCCGGCGTGGCAATGACTAAATTGGCGTCGTCTCGCAATACGTCGACAAAGAGACGACCACGGTGACAAACCACTTTGTCCGCGGACTCGAATAAGACGTCGCAGGGGCCGTTGAGCGTGAGCAATGCCCCCTCGAATGTTTCCACTCGCAGCTCACCAGATTCCAGAGCGAAGCGTCCCGTCCGGACGGTATCCCCCGGCTTGAGGCGTCGATGCGCGTCGGACCACTCCAGCGCGTCGGCAACGCGACAGACCGCGATGACAGCCCCCTGGCCAGCGCTCCCTGGTTCTTGGTCCGCTTGGCGGTCCACGAGACTTCTGACCCCGATGAAGGAGAAGGAGAGCAATAGACTTGTGGCGATTGCAAGAAACAGCATTCGCCGAGTCGGTTGTCCCTTAGCTCGGAGTCCGGTTTTCGGTTGTTCGCTTCCCTCCTTGCGCCGCCCCGCTTCCTCGACCTCTTCGAGCACACAGCGAAACCCCTCCGAATCGGCATGAAAATACAAATCACTTTCCGAGTCTTGTGCGACGTGCAACGCACGGAGGTCAGCGTTCTGGAGGATAATCCGCAGGCCGTTGTGTACCATCGCGGCGCGGACAAAATCTCGCTTGTGGTTCTCATCGTCGTTTAGCCACTGTGTGAGCCGCGAGAACTCGGACTCCGAAATCTGGTCGTCGAGGTAGGCACTGATGAGGCGTGCCCAGTCGAGCGGCGCGGGATTGTGGTCGATCTGGTCGGGAGAGTGCTCATTGCGTTGATCCATCAGGACCTCCTTTCGGCGAGCGAGTCACATTACCGAGGGTCGCCAACTGCTGCTCCATGCACTCACTCAGAGCCTTACGAATCCGGTGCAGCGAGACAGTAACGGCGCCTACGGCCATGCCGGTCGCGGCCGCAATGGCTCCGGCTGTTTGCTCACGCACATACCGCATTTCCAGGAGTTTTTTTGAACGGCCCTGAACACGCTCAACGCACCGCTCCAAGGCGATTTGCATGTCACTCGCATCAGGCTGAAGCTCGGCGTACGTTACCGAGAGCTGTGTCACTATGTTTTCGTCGAAGACTAACCGATCGCGGGACGATGTCCGCAGGGCATGCAAAATTTTGTTCTTCGCAATCCCCAAAGCCCAAGGAAGGAATGGCCTGGACCGGTCGTAGGTATCAAATTTCTCGGCGACCGTCGCCGCTGTTTCCTGAAGGACATCCTCGGCCAAGTGAAAATCGATGACCATCGACCGAATGTAGCCCGATACGACCGTATGGGCATTGGTCCATAGGACATTCAACTCGCGGCGCATTTCGCGTGCTTCAAACGATTCCGCCATGCGATTCGACTCCGAGTGTTCCATTAGATTCAATTTACTCCATCTGTTTCGCACGAGTCCGCCCTCGCGGACGGCGCTAACAACAGCGCAACCTATGCATCATCGCAAGCACGTTAGCGCCGTCCGCAAGGTTGGCCCCCTACGCCTCTGCATTCCATTTGGCTGAATTGTCACGGCTGTTCATAGCAACCCAACTTATCAAGGATCTTCAGGAAGAAATCGCCTGAACATGGTCAGGACGAACTCCCCAACAGGCCTGCTACGGGCCACCTCTACAGTAATCTTTGCCAGCAGGTAGCAGAAAATTACAAAAAAGTTAGCTTCACCTCGGTTTTTTTGGTCCAAGAGGCAGAAAAACCTAGTGGGGACGCCGATCAATGTATTAGTCATCAGAAAGCTTGGTTCTTAGGGCGTCGCTACGCTTGCCCTAGTGCGTCATCCAGTCTTAATCTTCGGGTAGAGCCGCTTCAATTTTCGGCGAGCATCGTCGATTTTGAATTGCCAATCGACGCCTCGTTGTTTGTCGTTTGTGTTTTGTGACCATGCCGCGATTTCGCTTTGAAGTTTTTCTAGTTCGCCGATTCGTCGGCCCGCGATGCACTGGCTGGTCATGCAACTCAATTCGCACTCAGCAATGTTCAGCCAACTGCCATGCTTGGGCGTGAAAACGAAGTTGATGCGTTTGATATAGGCACGGGCCGTGGCGGGATCAAACGTTTCGTAGAACGCTCCTTTGGTATGGGTGTTGAGATTGTCCAGCACCAAGGTGATTTGTTCACATCTCGCATAACGAGTGTCAAGCAGATGCGCAACTTCCAGAGCCCAATCTTGTTTCGTTCGCTGCGCTCGAGCGGTCGCTTGCCGGAAGCCTGAAAGTGGCTCCGCGAACATGAAAATGCTTGCCGTGCCATTGCGCTCATACTCGTAGTCAACCCGTTTGGCGTGCTCCTTCGTCGCGGCGATCGGCGTCCGCGTTTCGAGCAACAACTGAACTGGCTGCTCATCCATGCAAACGACCGGGTGCTGCGGATCATATGTTTTTTCGTACGTTTCCAGCACTTCTTCCATGCAGGCGACGAACTCGGCATTCTGCTCTGGAGGAATCACCCAGTACTCGATCATGCGCTTCGTCATCTTGTTTTTTTTAGCGTTTTGCGAACCGTCTCCGCGCAGATTCTATCAACAATGTCCAACGTTACCATTTGCTCGGCAAGCAATTGCAGCGTCCATCGACCATAGCCAACCGGTGGCGTCCCCAGTCGCATCGCAATCAGTTTCGCTTCGCCTTGTCCGTCAAGCTTGGGTGGCGTGGGTGAATTCTCGCGTTGCTTGCCGTGGAGCGCCAAGGCAAAACCTTCGACAAGCACTCGTTGGCGAAGATTCTCAATCGTTCGAGTACGACAGTTGAAGGCCGCAGATATCGCGAGATCGGTCCACGCCGGACCATCGGCATCCGACTTCAAAAGAATTTGGGCTCGACGAACCTTTTGAGAACCGCCCTTGAGCTTTTTGACAATTTGCTCGCACTCACCCCGTTCTGCATCCGAGAGTCGGACGATATACTTCTTGTTCATGGGAAACCTCCTTGTTTAAGGAGAATTTCCCCGAACGCCGACTATTCACCAACCCGAATATCTAGTGTGGATGACGCACTAGGCTACGATGAAAGACAGGCCTTCGGCCGAAAATCGAAACGTCGACTTGTGTAGAACAACCAGTCCACAACCCCCCGGCAATGCCGGGGGCTGAAATAGTTCTTGGAGACTTTGCATTCTCCTGCGCAACCAAAGTGGCAGATTGGACTTACAAAGACGACTCCGGGAAATTTGCGTAGGGCGCAAAGAAATTAAACGTTACTCAAACTGAAAAGAGGGAACCACGAATTACACTAATCACCTAGCGCAGCATAGCCGCAACCAAAGAAAAAATAGCCACAAAAAACACGAAAATCATGGCCCGCGAATCACGCGAATTGGCGCGAATGAATCGGGAGGATGACAATCATTTACATTCGCGTGATTCGCTAGCCTTATAATTTCCTTTCGTGCCTTTTTGTGTTTTTTGTGGCTACTGAAAATCTTTGCACCGAACAAAGAATTTGACCGTTAGTAACACGAATAAACAAGTAGGAAAGCGACCTATTGGGGTTGCTCCTCCTGACGAAACATTCTTGTGGGGGAGCCATCTGAATTCCCTACTTATTCGTGTAATTCGTTCTATTCGTGGTTTGTCTTGTTTTCAGTTTGAAAACGTTCGTAGGCTTTGTCAGAAAACGCCCTTATTCTAGTGATCCTGTGGCCCAGGTACGCTCAATCCGGATGAAACAGAATGTATGTCTGTTCTACCCACAGATTCTGGTGAGGAGCCTGAGTAATTTACCCTCTCAACTCTCCCACTTCTGAACCTTTTCCGGAAAGTTTCCTTGCGGAGTCTTCTATTCCTCGGCATTTATTGTGTTCCCGTCACGCATTGAGCAGCACACTGGGATCATCGGCCACGTTGACCCATACATGCACATGTGGGGCACCCCGATAGTGCCAAACAAACGTGGGTCCTTCCAACCGCCAGTTGTCCCAAACGCCATCGTTGCCGATATCTTTCTGCTCGTAAAATGCCAAATGGCAAGCGTCCAAACCGCCCTGCGATTTCAAACAGGCGACCACCTCGTCACGATCGTTCTGCCGGTACGGCTCGATGAGCAACCGCAATACCTCCTGCACTCGGCCTTTCTGATCGGCCGATAGTTCGGATATCGGAACCCCTTGATAACTGCCACCCGCTTGTCGGAATGCTACGTTCGATTCACTCGGCAACCCTTGGCGAACCAACGCGAGTTTTTGCTGACGGCCATCGAGCGTTTTGTACAGCTTGTTCGCTTCGACCGCCTGCGGCCAAAAAACGTTGCCTGGGTGTTTCGGCCCCTCGTGAAAACCGCTCGCAGCATGGCCGTAAAAGATTGGTCCGCCAAAGGCGACATGCTCAGCCGAGTTGCCATCGCAACGGAGGGTCATGTGTCTGCCGGTCAGAACGAACTCGAACTTACCGGAATTGGGTCGGCCAAAGATGGCAACGCTGTTGTGCTGCCCAAAACCGTCGGAATCGTCTTTCTGTTGCTGGTAAATTCGCTCATGCCACTCGGGTTGGATGATGCCCTTGAGAATCGCATGCACCAATTCCCGTTGTTCGGGGGAATAAAATTCGCTGCTGAGTGTAGGGGGCGTGATCATCCAGTTCGCCGCGACGCGCGACCGCAACAAGCCGCGCTCTTGCTCGTCATGGTCCCAACCGAAACAAACCGTCTCGCGTTGCCCTGGTGTGAACGATTCGTAAAGCAATTTGACAATCGACTCGGGCGATTTGGCATCCGCCTCGCCAGCGGCTGCAACCCACTGCGCAGCGCTGCTCGCCACCCCCGCAGCCAAGGCCACGCGCCCCGATTCCTGAAGAAAGTTTCGCCGATCGATGTTTCGACTCGACCTATCCGATCGCAAAAAAACCGATCGCAAAAAACGTAGAGAACTCATGGCAATGTCTCCTCGGATGAAGATTCCCGGATCACCCGTGCATTAGAACCAAATCCGTATCCATCTGCAAATAGGAATCTCCCGCCCCAGATATCCGCACAAACGGCCCTTGGTATTTTATCTGGCAACACTAAACTAAAGGTGGTGCGATTCAAAGCTCTCAAAGCCCAGGGGTTGCAACCCCTGGGCTTGCGCGTCAACACCCATCATAGGTTAAAAAATGCCCGACGACACTCTCGATATTCCCCAAGAAGACCCGCAACCCCGAATCTACTCGAAAGATACCGATGGCAAGCTGTCGCGATATTTTTCGAACGGGTACAAGCGTTACACCGACTTCGTACCGCTCTCCAAAGGTGGGGCTGCGATCTTGCGCACCTGCAAGGATCACAACTTGGGCCGTACGGTGGTGATGAAAACCCTCCACCCGCATCTGGCCGAACACGACTACCAGCGAGCTCGATTCTTGCGCGAGGCCCGCGTCACCGCTCAGCTACAGCATCCCAACACGGTGCCTGTCTACGAGTTGGGCCCCGACAGCGAGGGGAATCTCTACTTCACCATGAAAAAGCTCGCCGGCGAAACGTTGCGCGACATCCTCGAACGACAAGTCGCAGGCGACCAACAAACGGCCGACGTCTACAATCTCGACCGTTTGCTTGGGATGTTGATCCAAGTTTGCAACGCACTGGCCTACGCCCATGCCCATGGCGTGGTGCATCGCGATGTGAAGCCGGAGAACATTCAAATCGGTGCGTTCGGCGAAGTGGTGTTGCTCGACTGGGGTGTCGCCAAAGTTTGGGCCATGCCCGACAGCGAGGCCGTTGCCATCATGGAGCACGAGGAGCTTACTGCCGTAGGCCAACGCCCTGGGACGCCGCTCTACATGTCGCCCGAACAAGTTCGCAGCGGAGGAGAAATCGACGCCCGGACCGACGTCTATAGCATCGGTTGCGTGCTGTACGAAATCCTCACGCTGAAAGAGCCGTTACGCGGCAAGCGTATCAATGAGACGTTTGACATGATTGTCAACAAGCCGCCGATTCCACCTCGCCAGCGGACTCCCGACCGGTTCATTCCGGATGCACTCGAGGAGGTTTGTTTGCGTGCGCTCGAAAAGGCGCCGGAAAACAGATTTCAAACCATGCAAGACCTAATCACCGCCCTACGCAACTTCCGCAGCCAGGCGATTCAGTCTTCGACGGGAGGGTAAATTGCGTTTCGCTCTCAGCGATAGCCTTAAGCAGCGTGCGCATCTCGACGACCGATAATTCGTCCCAATTCCTGCCGTGTTGTACCGAGAGCAAGTAGCGAACGAACCAACAGGTCAATCGACACGGACACATCGGCTGCTTCCATTTTAGCGACGCGTGATTGGCTAGAATCAATTTGCTTGGCTAGCATCTCTTGCGTCCATTGAAGTTCTTGTCTCCGATTTTTCAAGCTGCTTGCCAAAGCCAGCTTCATTTCAACCAGTGCCGCCTCTTCATCTGTTAGACCGAGAAACTCGGTTGGTGTCCCTACCGCCCACCCTGCTTTTTTCAGACGATCTTTTTTAGATTTTTTCATGGTTCCTCCTCACATTACTTAACCTTGTCATAGGCCTTCAGCCTTAATTTGCATTTGCCAATAATGGTTTTCGATGTCTTGCCCGTCTTTTTTGAAAATGTCTCGACAAGAATAATTGCATCGGCATCTACACGGTAGATGATTCGCCAATTCTGATTTTCGTCTCGCACACGAAGCTCATGGCACCTCGGACCGATACTCGGCATCGGTCTTGAATGTGGCATACCGATATTCTCGCCCCGCTGTAATCTGCGCAACAAAGTTCCAGCCTCAATGCGTGCAGCTTTGGAAAACGGCGGCGACTTGATTTCGCCTTCCAGCCATAAAAGCGGTTTATCATCGCTACTCATGAGTATAAGTATATGCCATATTCGACATATCGTCAACTACCCCATCCCGCTGGTGTATTGGATGGAAAAACGTCTTTGCAATCATTCTGCCTTGCCCCTTGACCCTGTAAACATGGGCAATGAGAATTGACTTCTTGGAGACCTCACAAACGCATGGATAAACCACCCAACACTGCCAACTCGCATTCTACTGCCACCGGCCAAGTCCCTGACGCCGCGGGGCGCTTTGGCGAGTTTGGCGGACGGTATGTGCCCGAGACGCTGATTCGGGCGCTGGATGAACTTGCCGTCGAATATGAGAAAGCTCGCCAAGATGCCGAGTTTCAATCGCAACTGGCCGATCTGCTGAAGCATTATGTAGGCCGGCCGTCGCCCCTCTATTTTGCCAAGCGGTTGACCGAGCATTGCGGCGGGGCGCAGATTTGGCTCAAACGCGAAGACCTCAACCATACCGGCGCCCACAAAATCAACAACACGCTCGGCCAAGCGCTGCTGACCCTGCGGATGGGCAAACAGCGGGTGATTGCCGAGACGGGGGCTGGCCAACATGGCGTGGCGACCGCTACTGCCTGTGCCCATTTTGGCCTCGACTGCTGCGTTTACATGGGTGAAGAAGATATCCGTCGGCAAGCGCCGAACGTATTCAGCATGAAACTGCTCGGCGCGGAAGTGCGACCGGTGAGCAGCGGTTCGCGAACTTTGCGCGATGCGGTGAACGAGGCATTCCGCGATTGGATGGGGAGCGTCGAAACAACCAATTACATCCTCGGCTCGGTCGTCGGCCCCCATCCCTTCCCGCAGATGGTCCGCGATTTCCAATCGGTCATCGGCCAAGAAACGATCGCCCAATGCCACTCACGGTTCGGCCGCCTACCCAACACGGTCGTCGCCTGCGTTGGCGGCGGCAGCAACGCCGCTGGAATGTTCTACCCACTGATCGAACAGGCCGAGGTTGAACTCATCGGCGTCGAGGCAGGCGGCCGTGGCAACCAACCCGGCGACCATGCCTCGCCACTGAGCTACGGCCAACCCGGTATTTTGCATGGTAGCTTTAGCTATGTAATGCAGGACGACGATGGCCAAACCTGCGACGTTCATTCGATGTCGGCCGGGCTCGATTACCCGGGCGTCGGGCCGGAGCATAGCTACTGGATGACCACGGGCCGGGCCCAATATGGCAACGTCCGCGACAGTCAGGCGATGGCCGCGTTCGATACGTTGGCCCGTTGCGAAGGCATTTTGGCAGCGCTGGAAAGCTCCCACGCCGTCGCCCGAGCGATGGAAATTGCTGCTGAGCGCAAAGCGGAGGAGGTGATTGTCGTTTGTCTTTCCGGTCGTGGCGACAAAGACGCAGCGGAGATTGCGCGGTTGAAAGGCGAAGATTTTGAAAGCTAGTCGTTGCTTGAGAAATAGGAGAAACCACGAAATACGCGAAACACACGAAAGAGAAAAATGGAACTTGTTTATCGAGAAGAAAGCTATTCCATTATGGGGACATGCTTCGAAGTCTATAAAGAAAAGGGTTGTGGATTTCTTGAGGCGGTTTATCAGGAATGTTTAGAGATCGAATTTGAATTTCGGGAGATCTCTTTTGTTTCACAACAGCCTCTCGAAATGAGTTACAAGGGACGACCACTCAAAAAGAAATACCAGCCTGATTTCATTTGCTTTGGTAAAATCGTCTTGGAAATTAAGGCTGTTGCGCAACTTGATGCCATTCATCGAGCTCAAGTTCAAAATTATCTCCGAGCAACTGGCTACAAGCTTGGTTTACTTATTAACTTCGGCCATTTCCCAAAAATTGAATCCGAGCGGATCGTATTTTGACTTGCTCCTCAAGTCGCTTTCGTGTTTTTAGTGTATTTCGTGGTTTACTGATTTAGTCACAACTCACATACAATTTCCCGCAATGTCTTCCATTAACGATCTATTCACGAAACTCCGAGGTGAGAACCGCAAAGCGCTGATGCCGTTTGTCACGGCGGGCGACCCCGATGTGGAGTTCACCGCGGCGATCATTCATGAGCTGGATCAGCGTGGCTGTCATCTGTGCGAAATTGGCATCCCGTATAGCGACCCGGTTGCCGATGGGCCGGTGATCCAGGCATCGTACACCCGGGCACTGACGGGCGGTGTGCGACTTGAAAAGATTCTCGACATGCTGGGTGAGGTCGAGTCGAAGACCACGGCGCCGCTAGTGACGATGGTTAGCTACGCGATTATATTTCGCCAAGGACTGGAAAAGTATGCCGACAACTTGCTCGCTCGCGGCTTAGCCGGGATGATTGTGCCCGATTTGCCTGTCGAAGAATCGGCCGCCCTGGCCAAGGTTTGCCAAAGGCACGACTTGAGCTTGATCCAGTTGGTCACGCCCACCACGCCACGCGATCGGGCTGTGCGGATCGCTGAAACGTCGACCGGTTTTCTGTACTACGTATCGGTCGCCGGCATCACAGGCGAGCGTAGCAAGCTGCCACCGGAACTGTTGGAGAATGTCGGCTGGCTCCGCGAGCAAACGTCGCTGCCAATCTGCATCGGTTTCGGAATCAGCCAGCCGGAGCATGTCCGACAACTTGCGCCGGTAGCCGATGGCCTGATTGTCGGCTCGGCGATTGTGCGTCGCATCGCAGCCATTGCAGATCGCCCACGCGATGAGGTGCTTCACGACATCGGCGACTATGTGACGACACTGCTCGATGCGCTAGCAAACGGATCATCGCCACGAAAAACACTAAAAGCACGAAAAGAAGGGGAATAATCTACGCCACATCCTTCCTGCTTCTTCTGTTTTTTGCGCCTTTTTGTGTTTTTTTGTGGCCATTCCTGCCCGCAATACGCCGATATATGACGATGCATCGAAGTATCTCTTGAAAAAAACCGGGGAAGAAAATTTGACGCCTATTTCGATCGCAAGGTAAAATTGCATAGGGCCAACACAAAATCACGGCGACTGCCTAGCAGACTCTTCAACATCTGGCAGCCTCCGCGGGAGAGGAACTGCCTATGTGTCCAGATCGTCGCGGGAAAATTGTTCGCCAGTTCTTTGCCGGGCTAACGGAATACGCATTCCAGTCGAAGCTGGGCGTCGCCGATCCACCGCTCGTCGATTACATTTCCGAGCTGCTCGTGCGGTTCGTTCGCTCGGACGATATCTATTCGGTTCGTGGTGTGCGTGGAGGCCGGCTAATGCAGGTGGCCGACATGTTGGCCGAAGCGCAGGCTCGTCAAGGTCCCGCGAAGAGACAAGTCCATCGGCACATTGGCGATTTCACGCTTTTCTGGACTGGCGTTTATCCCGAAGTCGCCGATAACATGCGCCGTCCCGGCATGCGCGACAGCCTGCTCGACTATAGCGCCCAAGGCAAACGGGCGTACCACATTGCCAGTTCAATCCCTGTGGAGAAAGAGGCCGCCTCCTCTGCGGTACTCGAACGGTTAAGCGACCAGTTCGAGCTGTGCGTTTACGGCCTCAGCGAAATCCGCCGGCAGTGGGAAGAACGCGATGGGAATGGGGATGCGCCGTTGCTGTTTGGGTGAGAGGCTACAGTGCTCGATTGCGTGTGTAACTCGTATCATGTACGCTGAACCGCTCGGTACATCGGCAGTAGACAACTTAAATCACGATCATCCCTCCCGCTTCACACCCCGCCCCCCCCACCTGCCTTGGACAAGTTTGTCGAGTTACTGAATCATCAGCCGGTGTTAGCCCTGACGATTATCATCGTGCTGGGCAAACTGTTGGGCTACATTCGTTGCCTCGGATTTGCTTTGGGAACTTCGGGGATTTTGTTCGTCGCGATGGCGCTGGGACATTTGGGTATTCAGCTTCCCGGCGTGCTGGGGGATTTAGGCGTCGTGTTGTTCGTGTACGCTGTCGGACTACAGGCAGGCCCACATTTTTTGAATACCGTAAGACGACACGGCTCTTCGTTTCTATCGCTGGCTGTGTTGACGCTTTGTCTCGCCTGGATTGCTACCTTTCTGGTTGCCGAGTGGCTGGGGATCGAGCCCGCGTTGGCCACGGGCATTTACTCGGGTGCGTTGACCTCGACTCCGGGACTGGCCGCTTCGCTTCAGGCGATGAATGACCCCAATGTTTCGGTCGGATTCGGCGTGGCCTACCCGATTGGCGTCGTTGGCGTGATTCTTTTTGTCCAGCTCGTTCCCCGACTGATGCGGCTTGATTGGGGCCAGGAAATCGCCCGAGCCAAGGCGAGCGAACAACAACCAGAGATCAGTTTCGGCTGGATTCATATTACCAACCCACAGATCGATGGAAAAACCATCCAAGAAGTCGAGGCGATGCACATGACCAAGGCGGTCATTTCGCGGGTACTCGACAAATACGTGGCCATGCCTCCGCACGCCGAGACACACCTCTGCCAGGGGCAGCATGTACGCGTAGTTGGCACGGAAATCGATTTGGAACGCATGGAATTAATGCTCGGTCCTCGGGTAAGCGGATTCAAAGAACCGAAGTCAGCCATCACCTCGACAACGCTCGTCATCACAGAAAATAACATCTGTGGCCAAACGCTGGAGGAAATGCAGTTTCGTGAACGCTATGGGCTGACGATCACACGAATATGGCGCGACGATTTCGAGTTTGTCCCGGGAGCAAAAACAACGCTCGAATTTGGCGATGAAATCCGCATCGTGGGCGATGAGTCTGATTGTGAACGGATCATTGCGATCGTCGGTCACAAAGCGGAACGATTGAACGAAACGCGATTTCTGCCACTAGGGATTGGACTGCTGGCAGGAGTGTTGCTTGCCAGGTTGTCAATCCCGCTGCCCGCTGGACACACATTCTCGCTCGGATTGGCAGGCGGTCCGCTGCTAGCCGGGCTCGTAGCCGGACACTACGGCCGTATTGGTCAAGTCAATTTTCGCATGCCCGTGGCGGCCAGGATGTTTATCAACGAACTGGGTCTGGTGCTGTTCTTAGGTAGCGCAGGCGTGCGAGCCGGTGAATCGTTTTGGCAGGTGATGCAAAACCAAGCCGCTCCCATGCTGACAATCGCCGTAGTGGCCACGCTTGTGCCGCTTGTCAGTTCGTTTCTTCTGGCCCGATATGCCTTTCGTTGGGATGCGCTTCACTGCCTAGGTGCCATGTGCGGGGCGATGACCAGCACACCAGGGCTGGGGGCGGTCACCAAGCTAACCGACATCTCCGCTCCATCGACAGCCTATGTCGCCGTTTATCCCATGGCGCTGTTGGCCATTTCGCTATTAGCCCCGTTATTGGGGGCTGTACTGGGCATGCGATAGACAATGAGAACCGATCAGCCCCGGGTGAGCGGCAATTGAAAATTTTAACAGAATACTAGCACGACGCGCAAGCGAGTGTGTGCTAGACCCACTTGCTTGCGCTGCGTGCTGGTAATTTCTTATCTTCCGTCCAACTTAAAACCAGTCAAGCAGCGGAATCCCAAGCAACAGTAGCCCAACTACTGCCGCACCAATCGACGCGATCAGCACGGCCCCGGCGGCGATGTCCAGGGCATCGCGAATCTTGGGATTGGCCTCTTTGGTGATTGCACATGCAAGGCGTTCGATGGCCGTGTTCAGCATCTCCGTCACCAGCACAATCGCAATACAGAGAACCAACAAGCACCAACGGTTGATCGACATACCGAACAGCAACCCGGTAATCACAACAACGACTGCAATGCTCAGATGAACGCAAAAGCTTTTTTCTCCACGGATGGCGATTCTCACACCGCGCGCGGCATGGGCGAATTTGTTGGGCCAGGTGGGTGGGACGTGGTTGCGGTTGTTCATCTTTTATCTGCCGTGTGCTGCCGTGTGCTGCGTTGCAGCACGGCTGGCCGCGATGCACGGCGCCGTTCTACTCCAACCCAAACGCCCCCGCCGGCGGCACTTCGATGCCAGTTCGTTGGGTCAAACGCAGGTCGGGCAAAAACCGTGGCTCGACCATGAAATTCACGCCGACGTTGTCTTTGCCCTCGTCGACGTTGATGCCGACGGTCACCAGAAGCGATTCGCCGATGCGCGTGATGGAAAATGTTTGACCAATGTTGCCCGCGTCGCTCAGGTCGACCGAGGCGCTGGCCGTGGAAATCCACTTCGGACTCATGCGGTAGCTGTAGCTGCCCAGCAACGTGTTGCTTGTGATTGGGCCACTGATCGAGCGAATACCGGCATAGGCGTTGCCTCGCGTGGGCCGATTGATTAGGACGCCAGCGGAGACCATCCGCAGTCCATCGCCAAAAAAGTCGGCCGCTCCGTCCGACAGAATCGTGAACCGATCGCCCAGGTGCCAGCGGATATCGTAGTCGACCAGCCCGATGTCTTGGCCAAAGTTGTCGCGGTCTTGGTCAGGGAACCATGCCACATTGAAGTCGGCGGTCAGCCAATCGACGATGTGCCGCTGGCCCGGTGCGCCTCGTTTAGTTTGTAATCGGTGGCGCATGCCCATGCGTAGTGCGAGCAAGTCGTCGGCGATTTCGGTTGTTGGCGAAGTGACCCAACCTTGAATTCCTGATCGGAAGGCATAAAATCGTGGATCAAATTTTGGGCCAAGGATCGTCGGTGGCAATCCACCGCTCATGAACCGTCGCCGGAACTCGGTGATCGAAAGATCGTCGAGCGGGTCGTACAGCACCAGTTCGTCGATGTTGCGCGTTGCGTCGGCATAGGAAAACTCGGCGTCGAAAACCACCTTGTGGGCCAAGCCGTTGACATTGAACAACGGATCGTACGCCTCGGGAAACACCGACCAAAACGGCACACTCGCCCGTACGCCCGTGTGGACAAAGGCCCGTTGCAGATCATCGCCGTCGAGCACTTCGCCCCACTGGGCCAGTTCCCCCAACGCGAAAGGCACGACCCTTACCGGGCCGAGCGAAAAGGGCATATCGATTTCCTGCCGCGTGACGAGTCGCTCGCCCTCCACATCGGCCTCCCAAGGTAGCGTCGTAAACTGCCCGGCCAAGGTCGGGTTGGTGGGCGTCGTGGCGACGTTCACGTCGGCATAGGCGGCCTGCGAATGTTCAAACCAGGTGAGCCGATCGCCCAGCAGCGACTCGCCCAACCAGTAGTGATCGGCCCGGGGTAACCATTGCGTCTCGGTAAAAAAGTCGTTCACCTGCCCGTTGGCTTCGATAGAAAAGGCCCGATTGTCGGCCAACCGTTTCAAACGCAAGCCGGTACGGGGCGACTTCCACTCGTCCCATTGCTGCTCGTAAAACTGCTCCAAAAATGTGCGATCGCTCGTCCATCCCACCTCGCCGGTCACTTCCCAACCACTCGAAAGCCGCTGGCGATGTTGTCCGAACAGCCGAAAACGAAAATCTTCTTCGGGTGCAATCGCCCGACGTCCCAAGCCCAGATTATCGAGCCCATCATCATCGATCCCCCAAAAATCAAAGATGCCTTTGACCGGCCCGGCATTGCCCAGTATCCCCGACCGGTCGTACTCAAAGGTTGTTCCCCAGCCGACGCCCCGATCGCTCAGGTAGTCGACACTTACGCCCCAATCAGTTCCTGCCGGAGCATTTTGGATTCCCAACAATTGATAGGCATCCAAATCGACCATCAGTTGTGTGCCAAACACGCTATCGTTGCCAACGCGCACTCGGTCGATAAAAAACGAGGGTTTGCTCAAGTCGGTCGCAATCGTCGGCCAGTACAAGAGCGGAATACCACTGACGTAAACCCGGTTGCCACGGCTGGTGGCCAACTGCCGATGCTCGACAATCGCCTCGCCCGTCATGGGATCGATCAGCGGCTGGCTGGTGAGCGGATCGAGCGCGGGCCGCTGAACGTCTTCAAACGCAATCTGCCCCGACCCAATGTGATACGACGGCTCTTCCAATCGGCTGGTGGTCAGCAGCGCATCGGTGGCCGAAAAATGCGACTCGTCGAGCTGGCGAATCGCCGCGGCTCGCAATCGCACCAAACCCTGATAGCGGTGCCCTTTGTAATTTGGCAGCGGCGTCAGCAACTCGGCATTGAGAACCACGCCAATTTGTCGTCGCACGTCGTAGAACATCCGATCGGCATACACAATTCGGTCCCCCTGACGGAATTCGATATTGCCCTCCATGTAGATTTCCAGCGGCGCATCGTGCAATTGGAAGGCTGCGTCCCCGGCACTAGAATCGATCTCCGACGCCCAAATGACCGCCCGATCGGTAGAGATGTCAATCGTACCTAGCGGGCCAAACGCGCCCGGCAAGCTTGAACTGGACAAACCTTCGACCAGCAGACGTATCCCCCCGCTGGCGACTGCCACCCGCTCGCCGCTGGGCAGCGTGCGCCATAGTATTTCGTTCAACGAATCACTTCGCGGAAACAGACTCAACCGCCGCATACCGGGCGGCAACGGCTGAGCGCCCGCAACTGGAGGCGCGAACTCGGAGAATTGGGCGAGTAAAATCTGGCGGCGACGCTCGGGATCAAACTGCTCCAATCCGCGCGCATAGATACCGGGCTTCGTTTCGGAGGGCCCTACCGCTGTTGGCAATTGCATCCGCAGAGGTACTGCTGTGTGAAAACGTCCCAACCAGCTTGGCAAAGTCTGTCGACCCAGACGGTTCACACCAGAATTCTCCGCGCCATCGCGCCGATAGTCGACAACAACCTGCTTCTGTGGCGATGCTTCGAGATAAGCAATCACTTTGGTCGGCCCCGTTCCAGTCGGCCCAGTGCCAGTCTGCCCAGTGCCGCTCGGACTATCGGCAATCCAAAGCACCGCTTCCGGCGCACGTGCATAGGTAAGCCCTTGGTTGATGTAACAGTTGCCACGCAAGTGCCAAACTTCGTACTCGCCCTGACGCCAATGGCTGCAAGCGTCGGCCGCGATGGTAATCGGTTGCCGCAGGTCGGGAGGTGGCGCGGCGATATCATCGGCATAAGAGAGCCGTGCTGCAACGCAGCACACGGCAACAAACCACCGCGCGCATCGATAGCCAAACCGTAAATGACGGCGCAAAGGCAAGACTCGCCAAAGTCGTGGCGCACCGATCAGTATCGCACCTTCCATGTAGCACCGTGTGCTGCGTTGCAGCACGGCTGCAGCCGCATTGCAACGCAATGCACGGCAACAAGTTACGAGAAAAAGACCCGCGAAAAAATAGGGCGGGGATTGTAGGTCCGCGCTGGGCCAAGGGTCAAGACACCTTGGGACTGCTAGCACGAATCGTAACCTGTTGCTGAGGAATACTTTACGACTGCGGTTGCTTCGCTTTTTGCTGGTAATTCGTCGTAGCCGACGGCGCTAACACAATATCCTGCTCCACTGCCTACTTCCCCCCCACGTCGGGATTCAGCGAATAGGCCAGCACATTCAGCCCAATGCGGGCGGCGTCTTGGCGGGTGTAGCCGCGGCATTGGAGTGACTCGTGCTGCTCCAACGCGCAGCTGATGTCGTACGGCGAAAAGATGACCGCGAGCCGGCCGTCGAGTTCAATGCCTTCCAGCTCCGGTTCGACTTTGCGCACGCGCGCACGGAGCGGGGTGCCCGGCTCGGGTTGAACGGGGTCGCGCCGTTCGACCTGGCGGATGTCGTAGCCGCCACAGGCGTCGGTGAACAACAGATGGCTGTTGGGAATCCGCTCGAGGGTTGCTCCGGGAAGAACCGCTTTTATTTCCCGGCGGAACGCGGCAGCGAATGGTTTGCTTGCGCATATCGAGTCGGCAAAAAGCGTGCCGCCGTTTTTCAGAAAATCGCGTAGCTGCTCGCGCTCCTTGGGCGTCAGCCGAAAATCGTGCCGGCCATGCATGAATGCCATGTGATACCGCAGCAGGCTCTTGTCACTCATGCGAATTGGAAATTCGGACGTGCTAATCCGCAGCTTCAAATCCCCTTGGGCTGCCGCACGTAGCAGGTTCACCAAAGCTCCCGGCGCATCGTTGCAACCTCCGCCATGTTGCAGCTTGGCAATTTGAATCGTGCCCCGATTGCCGATCGCTTCGAGATCCACGTCGCCTGCGGTGCTAACGAACGATGCCTCCTTGCCCTTCGGCTCGCGGTTGGTGGCGTAGGCCAGTACGTTGACGCCAATCGCCATGGCGTCGTCGATCCGCTCGGCGATCATCTCAGGAAAATTACGCCGTTGCTTGCGGCCCGACAACTCCCAAAAACAAGAAAGGTCGCTTTCACAAAACACGACGCACGTTCGGCATCCATATTCCACCGCCCATAATCGGCCAGCATAGGTCGATTCGGGGCTTACCAACTGCTCAACCCGCCAGATCGGATGCTCCGGCCCGATGCGTCGTAGCTTGTATTCCTGCTCGGGGAACATGCGATCAATGAAGGCTCGGAATCCTTTTTCGAACCGACTGCCATCGTCGCAACATGCCTCGGCAAAGAGAAATCCGCCTCGATCGAGATAGCCGCGCAGTTTATGCTCCAAGCCGCCAAGTTCCGGATCACGGCTGCCGCTGAGAAACAGCACAGGCGATTGCAGCAAGTCTTCGACCGATGCGGAGCGCGGGTCGGCAATTTGCCATGTGAGGTCAAGCCCCCATAGTCGCTCGGTGGCGGCGGTCAGATTGGCGATATCGCGATGGTGGTGATTCCAATCTTCGCCCGAGCCATGCTTCAGCTTGCTGACGAGCACCGGCCGGCGGCCCTTGGAAAGAAACAGCAGTGCCATCGAGGTGGCAATGTGCGGATTGGTCTCGGCATGGCCACCACCGGTCCAACGGTGGGTAAAGGCATCTTGCTGCTGGACGAGAAATCCGGCCCCCTCGCGGTACCAATCGTGTTTTCCTATAAACCTTCGAGCCGTAAGCCGACCAACCCGCTCGACGCCATACAGATAATAGTAGTGCCAATTCTGTCCCATGCCGCCTGTACCTGGGTTGCGGCGAACTGAAAAATTGCGCCCTAGCCATGACAAGGCGCGCTCGAGCGAATCGTCTTCTTCCTGTGGTTGGCAACATCGGGGGCGCTGGCCATCGACTACCGCATCGGGCGGAGCCACCTTGCTCGCACAGATTACCGTCGCGCCAATGCCGGCGCAGGTCATGCTGCCCAATCCGGGCCCACTCCCTTGTCGATAACCCCAAGAACCATCCGCGTGCTGACACCTTCGCCAATACTCCGCCGCACGGCGCCACGTGGTCGGCTCGACATGCGCACCGACTCGCTCCGCTTCGTGCAACGCAAGCACGGCGAACTGCGAATTGCTGTTATCGCCGCCCGGTCCTGGGTACGACCAACTCCCCGCGCGATTGTCCAGCGTGATCTGATATTTTTCCAACCAGCGGACATTCTCCTGGATGCGAACCAGATCTCTTCGCGGCTCGGCAGCACACAAGGCCATGGTTTGAAGGGCCACGGTGTAGGTTTTTTCAGGATTCAACTTGCGCAAATAGGCAAGCGCCTTTTGAATTTTAGGATGCGATGGCTCGACGCCCGCGCTGAGAAGCGCCAGCGTGCATAGGGCGCTAACACCCCCGGGATACTGCATCACACTGTCCCAATTACCCCGCGGGCTCTGCTCCTCGAGCAAATACTTCGTACCGCTGCGAATGGCATTACGAACTTGCTCTGCCGTAATCGGCTCTGCTCGCCTAGCGCGCTGAGCATGCGCAACTGGCGCCGGCAATAAGACCACGGCCACGGCAAGCATCGCTTTGAGCAAAAGTAATTTGGTATCAAGCTTGATCAAAAGATATTTAGCCACGGATTGAACACGGATGAAACACGGAGCGGCAGCGCTGAAAGACACGAATCAAAAAAATATATGCAAAATGGTAACACTTCAGCCAAATGCAGCGAATTAGAAAATCACCACAGAGAACACAGCGCAGCAAAGCCGCAACCAAAATGTCAGATTCTTTTTTATCACCACAGAGATCGCAGAGATCTTTTTTAAGGGATTTTCTCTGCGATCTCTGCGTCCTCTGTGGTTCAAATACATTGTGAGCCTTGCGTAGTGTATCTCTTTGCAGTCAAAGGATTTACATTGACAACACCGATAAAGTCACGCAGGGCGCGAGGATTTGAATCGTTAGTAACACAGAGGTCACGGAGGTTCTGTCACCCCTTTCAATGGATGGGCATCTAGGATTCGTTTTCCTCTGTTTTCCTCCGTGTTCTCTGTGGTTAATCATTCTAAGCAACTGCAGATGGCTAAAGTGTTGCGCAAAATAATTGATGGCAAGATAATTATTTGTGGCTCACTCGGATCATGATGTAAGGATTATTTCAGACTGAATCTTCTCGAACAAGCGTCTAATCTGCTGAAATCATTTTGCCATCAATTATTTTGCTAAATTCGACTTCGCAAACAGTTGTAACACGCGATGATTTAGACTGTTAGTCACACGCATATCTATAGAATTGTCTGTATGTTGCCTATGTCACCACAATCCGTGTTTCATCCGTGTTCAATCCGTGGCTAAACATTTCTTCGCATTGTCCGAAGACCTGTTGACCGGTAGAATTTGCGATAGGCATGCACCCCGCACTGCATTCTACCCATTACCCTACCCGAAGCGAAGGATGGCACTTTGTCGGAAAAGAAACGCAATTTGGGCGATGTTCTACAGGAATTTCGTCAGCATCGTCAGCTCATGCAGCAGGAACTGCAGAAGGTGATCATCGGCCAGGACGAGGTCATCGAGCAATTGTTCGCCGCGATCTTTACGCGTGGACACTGCCTGCTCGAAGGCGTCCCGGGCCTAGCCAAGACGCTGATGGTTAGCACGCTGTCGGATATTCTTGATCTTGGTTTCAAGCGGATCCAGTTCACGCCCGATTTGATGCCGTCGGACATTACCGGCACCAACGTGCTGGACGAAGACGAACATGGCCGGCGGACTTTTCGGTTTGTCGAGGGGCCTGTGTTCACGAACATTTTGCTGGCCGATGAAATCAATCGCACCCCGCCCAAAACCCAGGCGGCCCTATTGCAAGCGATGCAAGAGCGGGATGTGACCGTCGGCCAAACAACCTATCCACTTCCCGACCCGTTTTTTACGATCGCGACGCAAAACCCCATCGAACAAGAAGGGACTTACCCACTGCCCGAGGCGCAGCTCGACCGGTTTATGTTCAACATCAAGGTCGACTACCCTTCGCTGGAAGAAGAGCAGCAGATACTCGCGGCAACCACCAGGCATGATAAGCCGGAGGTGAAAAAAGTTCTGTCCTCCCGAGCCATCTTGAATTTGCAAAAACTGGTCGGCTCAGTGGCGGTGAGTGAGTACATTATCCATTATGTTGCTGCGCTGGTCCGAGCCACGCGACCCAGAGACGAAACGGCGCCGAAATTTATACGTGAACTGGTCGAATGGGGCGCAGGCCCTCGCGCGGGCCAGTTTCTCATTCACGGCGGCAAGGCGCTCGCGGCGATGGATGGCCGATTTACCGTCGCGATTGAAGACGTGCAAAAAGTCGCCATCCCCGTGTTGCGTCATCGCGTCAGCACCAACTTTCAAGCCCAGGCCGAAGGAATGACGACCGAGGATGTCATCAACAAGCTAATGGAAGCGATCCCCGTGCCGGAAGTGCCGAAGTATGCGGGGTAGTAGGCAGGAGGTAGTAGGCACCGGCTAGGGTTGTGTCGGCCCTCTGGGCCTCATTGCGAATTTCCTGTCCCCTGTCCCCTGTCCACTGCCTACTACCCACTATTCCCCCTATGCCCTCTATCGAAAAATATCTGAAACCCGAAGTCATTCGGCAAATCTCGCGGCTCGATCTGCGGGCGGAGTTTATTGTCAAGGGGTACATGCAGGGCTTGCACGCCAGTCCGTTTCATGGGTTTTCCGTTGAGTTCAGCGAACACCGCAAATACACGCCTGGCGACGATCCGCACGACATCGATTGGCTCGTCTATGCGAAAACCGACAAATACTACGTCAAAAAATTCGAGGCCGAGACGAACATCACCGGCTATTTGGTCATGGATACCAGTGCCTCGATGGCCTATACCCATGAGCAGAATCTGTCGAAATTCGAATACGCCATCTGCCTAGCTGCAGCGCTATGCTATCTGATGATTCATCAAAATGATCCCGTGGGGCTGATCACTTTTGGCGAGCGTATCATCGACAGCCTGGCTCCTAAATCAAAGCGGCAACAGATCGGCAACATCCTTTCGCACCTCGCCCGACTGCATCCGCGAAAGCAAACCGACATTGGCCGCAGTTTGGATCAGCTCACCGCCATGCTCAAGCATAGCAGCCTGGTCATGCTGTTCAGCGATTTGCTGACTGATCCTGAGCCGGTAATTTCTTCTCTTAGGCGGCTGCGGCATGGTGGGCACGATGTCATCCTGTTTCATATTCTTGATCAAGCGGAGGTCTCGTTTCCGTTCGAAGGGTTGGTCGAGCTACGCGATCCTGAATCGGATCAAACCATCGAGGTCGACGCCGACGGCTATCGAAGCGATTACTTGCAAGCGATCGCCGAGTTCCAATCGCTCTACCAGCAAGAGAGCGTACGGAGTCGCTTTGACTATGTGCCGCTGGATACCAGCATGCCATTCGACCGAGCGCTGACCGAGTATCTGGTCAACCGCAGGGCATGGGGGTAGGCGATGGGCTTTCTCACACCGATGTTGTTGGCGGGTAGCGCGTTGGTGGCCATGCCTGTCATTTTGCATCTGGTCATGCGTCGCCAGCCTCGGCAATTCGTGTTTCCCGCCTTGCGATTCGTGCAAGCGCGGCGGCAGTCGAATCAGCGCCGCATGCGGCTGCGTCATTTGTTATTGTTGGCGCTTCGCTGTGCGCTGGTTGCCGGTTTTTCTTTTGCGTTGGCCCGGCCGACGCTCAAAGGGAGCGGCCTGCATGGCAAAGAGGGCGCTCCGCTGGCCGTTTCGTTGGTAATCGACAACTCGCTACGGATGCAATACGTCCTAGGAAACCAAACCCGGCTCGAGCAGGCGGTCGAGATGGCCACGTGGCTTGTGGGGAAATTGCCGGAGGAAAGCTCCGTCGCAGTGTTCGACCGTGGCCGCTCGTTAGGCGGTTTTGTGACCGATGCCCGCACCGCCAAGTCTCGGCTCGTTAGCCTGACGCCCACCAGCCATCCTCAACCGCTTGAGGACAAGGTTTGCGAAGCGATCGAACTGGTCGCTCAGCGCACCGATTGCCGCCAAGAAGTTTTTCTGTTTAGCGATCTGAGCACTGCCTCGCTCACCGAAACGGGTCTCCAACAGATTGCCGAATCACTTGCGGAGGCCGAGGAGGTTCGTATCTATCTGGTCGATGTGGGCACCGACAACCCGCGGAATGTGTCGCTTGGCCAGTTGCAGATATCTGCTACGGTGCTAACGCCAGGCGAGCCGCTGCGAATGGAGGTTGATGTCCAGTCGATAGGACCAGCCTCCGAAACGCTCGCGGAATTGTTTATGCAAGATGCGTCTGGGGGATTGAGGGAGATGGTCAAACGGGGCCAGCAGTTGGTCCCTCTGGTTGAATACGGCAGTGGCGAGCCAGACTCCGCTCGTGCAAGATTCGAGCTTGCCGAATTGCCGTTGGGCACGCACCAGGGCTATGTGCAATTGGGGGACGCCGATCCGTTGTCGGTCGACAACCGGCGATACTTCACCGTCGAGGTACGCCAGCCGGCCAAGGTGCTCTTGGCGGGCGAAACGCGCAAAGTGACGCTCTTTGTCCGCGAGGCTCTCAGTCCTTCGATTCTGCAAGAGCATGCCTCGACGCGGTTTCGCTGTGATTCCATTTCGTTTGAAGAGCTATCCAATACACCACTGGACGACTACGGGGCAATCGGACTGCTCGACCCGACGCAGTTGCCCGACGCCGCTTGGAACCAACTGGCCGACTATGCTGATGCGGGCGGGGGCGTGGGCCTATTTCTTGGTCACAACGCGAGCCCTCCCCAATCGCTCAACGAAGGAGCGGCGAGGCGATTGCTGCCGGGCAAGCTCCGCCGGCGTTCACGCGACGCCACTTATTTTCGGCCAACTTTTTTCGACCATCCAGCGCTCACGGGCCTGCGTGACTATGCCGAGGATATCCCCTGGCAGATTTATCCGGTGCTGCAATTTTGGGAGTTTGGCCAGCTTGCAGACAACACGCATGTGATCGCTCGGTTTGCCAACAACCAGCCGGCCCTGCTGGACCGCACCTCGGCAAGGGGCCGTGTGCTGACGATGGCGACTCCATTTTCCGATGCGATGCAGCCGGCCGGCCGCGATCCGTGGAACCTGCTCCCCACCGGGCCGGAACCTTGGCCCTTTGTTGCCCTTTGCAATGAGCTGTTCACATTTTTAACACAAGACGCCGAAGTTCGGGCAAATTTCCTTGCCGGCGAAACGGTCGACATTCGTCTTGACCCGCGACAGCAACTCTCCAGCTTTGTCATCCACCAGCCCGACGGGGAAGCCTTGCGTCAAACGTTGCCACCCGGGCAAGATTCGATCCTGATCAGCACGGCCGAAGCACTCGGCAATTATCGACTGGCCGCGGGGGGCAAGTCGCGCACGCTCGACCGTGGTTTTAGTGTTAACTGCCGCGAAGAAGCAAGCACATTGGAACGCGTTCCAATTGAGCGAATAACGGAAGCCTTGCCAGCCGATCGTGTTCATATCGCCCGAAGCTTGGACGACGTCGAGCGGTATGTCGACATCGGCCGTAGCGGGCGCGAATTGTTTTCATGGGCCATTATGTTTGTCGCATTCGTATGGGGTGCGGAGCATGTGTTGTCGAATCGTTTTTATCGCGAGAGTGCGTGAACTCAATGCAAGCCTGGAGCATCAACCCGGTTGGCGGACTTTGGCTGGTCGTCGGAGTGACGGTTACCCTTGGGCTGCTGCTGCTCGTTGGCCCCCGTGGCCGCCTGCAGCCGCGGGGGCGTCGGTTGGCGTTGCTTGCACTGCGCGGGCTTACCGTGCTCGTCCTCTTGTTTGCCATGCTGCGACCGTCGCGTGTGACGACCGAAACGCGCCGGTTGCCTGGTTCGTTGGTGATCTTGGTCGACAGCTCGCGTAGCATGCAGGTGGCCGACTCGTTGGGAAACCAACCACGCTGGGATGCAATGCGCGAGGTGCTCGAATCGGCCGGCGAAAAACTGGCCGAGTTGGCCGAAACATGGGACATCAGGCTTTACCGTTTCGACGAAGGGGTAACCGAGGTGCCCATTGAGGCAGGCCGACTTTCCTTACCCGAAGAGCCTCTCGGCTCGCAGTCGGCGATGGGCGCTGCGCTCGACGAGGTATTGCAACGTGAGTCGCGCCAGCAAATTGCCGCGGTGCTGCTGCTGGGCGACGGGGCGCAACGGGCTTTCGCACCGCGTGATTTACCCCCGCAAACGGCCGTCCGCCGATTGGCTATCGACCGAATACCACTCTACCCATTCACGTTTGGCAAACCGGCGCTGGGTCAACAAGCCGATGTGCGGGTGAGCGATTTGCTGGTCGCCAACGTGGTGTTTGCCGAAACACCTGTCCGAGTACAAGGCATGGCCAGTTTCGATGGCTATGCCAACCGGAACTTCAAGGTGCAACTACTCTGGGAACAAGCCGACGGCACGATGGAAGTGGTCGACACTCGCAAGCTGCTTGCCAGCAGCAACCACCGGCAAACGCCTGTCACACTCACGCACACGCCCCTGCAACCGGGCGAGTACAAAGTCTCGCTGCGCATCGAGTCGCCCGAGGGCGAATTGGTCACCACCAACAACGAGCAGAGCACGTTTGTTACGGTGCTAAAAGGGGGCATCCGAGTCCTCTATCTTACCGGGGCAACACGCATTGGCGGTGGGCCAGAGATCGAGCCTCGGTTTGTTCGCGGTGCGCTCGCCGCCCATGCCGACATTCACGTCGACTACGAGCTGGTCGACTACCGCAGGCCACGGCTCGATTACCAAGATCGACTGCGTGAAAATAAATATGATGTCTTTCTACTAGCCGATGTCGATGCCTCGGCGATGGGCAATGGCTCATGGCGGCGGATGGCCGAGAGGGTCGATCGCGGGGCGGGCTTGGCCATGACGGGCGGGTTTCATAGCTTTGGCCCGGGCGGATACCGTGGCACAGCGCTCGAAGACGTGCTGCCTGTCCAACTGGGTCGCGCGGAACGACAAAATTTTGGCGAGCCGTTGCGGCAAGACATGCATCTGCCCGGGCCGCTCACCATGCTACCAGTCCAGTCGGGATTAGGCATCCATTCCATACTGCAAATCAAGGACGATCCCCAGGCCAATATCGCAGCCTGGCAGGAACTGCCACCGCTCGACGGAGCGAATCGGTTGCCACCGAGTGGGCTGAAACCCAATGCACGAGTCATCGCCCAATCCGACGGCCAGCAGCCATGGCCGCTTTTGGTAACCGGTGCCTGGGGGAGTGGCCGGACGCTTGCTTTTGCAGCCGACTCGACCTGGCATTGGCAGATGGAAGGGCATGGCCAGCTGCATCGCCGCTTTTGGCGGCAGGTTGTTTTGTGGCTCGCACAAAAGGACGATGCCGCCGGCCAGCGCGTTTGGCTGCGGCTCGATCAGCGCCGCTATCAGCGCGGCAGCCGCATCGGCTTTTCGTTCGGTGCGAAAAACGCGCAGGGTGAACTGGCTACCTCGGCTACCTATCAGGTCGAAGTCGCACAGCCCGATGGCACGGTCAGTGCTGTTCGTCCCTCGCGAAGAGCAAGCACGGTGGAAAAATCTTTGGCGGGTAGTTTTTCGTCGACAACTCAGCCGGGCGATTACACCATCACGGTCACCTCCACCGAAGCGGGCCAAACACTCGGCACCGCCAAGGCGCGATTCACGATCCCCGACCAAGACATGGAACTCGACCAACCCGCCGCCGATCCCACGCTGATGGCATCGCTTGCCAATCTAACGGCCGAAGCGGGCGGCATGGCGCTTGCCCCGGAAGAATTCTCCACGCTGCTAGAACAACTCGAATCACGCAAGAAAGATTTCGAGGAAGAAATCGTCAAAAAAATTTCGCTCTGGGACCGGTGGCCCGTGATGCTCTCTCTGGTTGCATTACTCGGTGTCGAATGGTACCTGCGCAAACGGTGGGGGTTGGTTTGAGTCGCGTTGATGCTGAGTGAGTTAAAGCCTATTCCAATATCAGTGCTGAGTGCTAGCGACTCGAACGCTGAAGACGTTCTGAGATAGCCTCTTAGAATCGTTCGTTTCTGGGTTCTCAAACGCCTTCCGCGGATGCCGCATCGCGTGTTGTTGCTGTTCCGGAGTCTAGTTCGGGTAGCTCGACTTGGTCGACATAGCGACGGGGATTCAGTGCGACTCGATCACCTTCGTCCAGTCCACTTTCGATCACAAAGAAGCGATCGTTCGTGGGACCGCACCGGGTTTCTCGTGCTTCCCAGACTCCGGCAGCAAACACGAAACAGTAAAACCGATTGCCATGAGAATAGACCGCCTGCACGGGCACCTGGAGCACATCGGAAAACTGGGCACAGCGGATATTAACCGAGGCGGTCAGGCCTGCTCGCAGTTCGGACGACGGATTGTCGATGCTGAGGTATGCTCTGTATTCCTTTACATTCGCCTTTCTCCAGCCGGAGGGCTCGGCGTACTGATTCACTCTTTCCACGGTTCCTCGCAACACTAAATCCCCCAGACCGACCGGTTTTATCTTGGCGGGCAAACCTGGTTTCACGAATTGAATGAGCGACTCATTGATGGTAAGTTCCACTTCCATCAACGCGGGATTGGGAAGTCGAATGATTGCTTGCCGCTCACGCACCAACGCCCCTTCTTCCACGATGAAACTATTATCACCGCGGCGGTCTTGCACATGAGCATAGAGCACTGTCCCGTCCCGCGGTGCGGTGATCGTGCACAAGGCGATCTGCTCTTCGATTTCCCGCTGCCTCGTCAACTCCAATTCGTAACTATATTTCTCGGCTTCCCATTTAGCCTTGGTGATAGCAATATCGCTCTCAAGTTGTTTGATCATCTTGGCTTGGGTGTATTCATCTAACACGGTTAGCTTGGTAATGGCCGCTTCGAGTTCTTTGGCCGACTTTTCTACGGCAAACTGATCGGCCTCAAGCTGTAGCTCGTTCAAGTAGCCCTTGGCCGCCAGTTTCTTGCTGTAGACCAAATATTCCTTGGCCCGATTGAGATTTTCCTCGGCGACAAAGACTTCGCTCTCGATGGTCTGACGCTCTTGGACGTAAGTCCCCTCGAGATACTCCCGCTTGGAAATTTGGGCGGTCTCGTAGAGATTTCGAGCCTCGACTACCAGGGCGTCTACCTGCCTGACCACGATTTGTTTCGCGGTGAACTCTTCCTGCAATGTCGACGAATCGAGTTCCACCAGGAAGTCGCCTTGCTGCACCACCGTTCCCTCGGGCACGATCCGCAAGATGGCAATTCCCGAGGTGTTTTTGGATTTCACCCGCGAACGCACTTCGTTGAGCCCCGCGGATTGAATCTCACCCCGTTCGATAACTTCAAGAATGAAATTACTACTCGTGACGGTGTGCAAGATGGCGTTGGTGGTTCCGCCGTCGCCCTGTGGCGACAGCCACCACCAGTAGCCGCTTCCGATAACCGCAAGCGACATGAGCACGACGAGGAACAGGGAACTCGATCTGAGCAGTCCCTGACGAGATCGTGTCAATGCATTCGGTGGAGTTGCGGGCAGATTCAAGGTCTCCAGTTCCCCATGTGAATTGCCGTGCTATGCTTGCCTTGCGAGACTCGAACTCATGATAGGGGCCATGCGATAGTTTGTCATTCTGTAACCTTCACGGCAGCAGTACATGTTGGCAATTCTCGTTGTAAGACAGGCAGGTATGCCACTTGCCCAGAAAGGGAGCAATCCTGTCCTACAGTACGACACTCAATAACGCGCCAGATAGCTGACCGCTTATCATGCAGGTCCATTGTGAGTGGTAACTTCCAGGTTGCCCTCTCGGAATGCTTGGGCCATCGCCAGGGGGACTTCCGCCTGGGCGAGTACCACCGCCGCTCGGTTTTCCGCCACATGGGCTTTCATCTCTTGCTCGCGTGCGATCGCATCGGCCCGGCGTTTTTCGGCGAGCGCTTGAGCCTTGCGGGTGTCGGCCTCGGCCTGGTCCGCCTGCAATCGGGCACCGATATTTTCTCCGATGTCGATATCTGCAATATCGATCGACACGATCTCAAATGCCGTATGGGCGTCGAGACCCCGTTCTAGCACTGCCTTGGAGATGCGATCGGGGTTTTCCATCACTTCGAGGTGATCCTTGGCCGAGCCAATCGACGTGATGATGCCTTCGCCGACACGTGCGATGATTGTTTCCTCGGTCGCACCACCGATCAGTTGTGCCAGGTTGGTGCGGACGGTTACCCGTGCGCGTATTTTCAACTCCACCCCATTCTTGGCCACGGCGCTAAGGGTTGTCTTGGTTGACTTGCTAGGATCGGGGCAGTCGATCACTTTGGGGTAAACGCTTGTCCTCACCGCTTCCAGGACATCGCGTCCGGCTAGATCGATGGCTGCCGCCTTGTCGAAATCCAAGTCGATATCGGCACGTTGCGCCGCGACTATCGCGCTGATCACCCGCGGGACATCGCCGTTCGCCAGGAAGTGTGCTTCGAGCCGCTTGGTCGTAATGCCCGTATGGGGGTCTGTCCCCACGCCTGCTTGCATTGCCATGATCTTGGCATCGACAATGGTGCGCAAATTGACTTGCCTCAGCTTCATGCCAAGAAGGGTGACAAAACTGACGCGGGCGTTCGACATATAAGCCTGCAGCCAAATTGATCCGAAGTTGAAAACTATGACAACCATGATCAGCAGAAAAAAAAGAACAAATCCTGAGATGATGTAGTACATCATTTTAGAGTTATCTCCTGCCGCAGGATCAAACTGAGCGAGCATCACACGGGCATCCTGCACGCTGGGGGCGATTTGTTGAAAGAGGGTTGAAATGGTCATCAAGGATATCCTCCGATTGTGGTCTTAGCCGCCGGGCTTGTCCCGGCACGGACGGACTGGCGGCGCGCCGGGACGAGCCCGGCGGCTAACAGTACGACCAATAAATTCAGGTAAAATGTGGTTCCCGGGCGTGGCAACCGATCCGCGGTTAGAATAGCAGATTTTGGCATTCATTTGAAGTGCTGCCCTTTCCTGCTCAGGGATCAACTTCGTATATTGGTGGCTACCGCTTTCCTTCAGCGAGCTTTGGGGAGGAACCGCGTGCAGGAGCTAGCATCCCCAAATTAGTACCCATTGCCTCGATATCATGCCCGATCCTTCCGATTTTACTACCGCCGGCAATGCCCGTAGCCCCTTTTTTGTTGGGATTGACGTGGGAGGTACGAATATCAAGATTGGATTGGTGGACGACTTGGGCCGAACATTGGCCTATCTCGCCGTGCCGACCGAGCAAGAAAAAGGGGCAGAAGACGCTGCCCGACGTATGGGCGAGGGGACCCGGCAGGTAATCCGGCAGGCCGGCGTGGCTAGGTCGGACGTTGTTTACGCCGGATTGGCTACGCCTGGACCGATGGACATCCCCAACGGAATGCTGCTCGACCCGGGCAATTTACAGGCTTGGCACAATACGCCAATCCGTGATCGCGTCAGCAGGGCGTGTGGTCTGCCGGTCCGCTATGCCAACGACGCCAACGCGGCGGCCTATGGCGAATATTGGGCTGGTGCAGGCAAAGAAATTCACAGCATGGTTTTGCTCACCTTGGGTACCGGCATTGGCGGGGGAATTATCACCAATGACGTGCTCGTCGAAGGAGCCCATAGCTGCGGTAGCGAGTGCGGCCATATTTTGATCGACCTCGGCGACGATGCGCGTCTCGATTCGATGAATCACACCGGTTCGTTGGAAGCCTACTGCGGCGCGTACGGCGTGGTAGGCCGTTGCGAGGATGCCCTGGCCGCAGGCCGGAAAAGTATCCTGAAAGCGGAAAATTCCCAAGCCGCCGACTTGTCGGCCCCCGAAAAAATCACGCCGCTAGCCATCGCCAAAGCAGCCGAAGCCGGGGACGAATTCGCACTGGAAATCATCATGGAGACAGCCCGCTACATGGCCTTAGGCATCGTGTCGCTAATCCACACGATCGACCCCGACTGCGTCGTGCTGGCTGGGGCGATGACCTATGGCGGCGCAGGCCATCCTTTGGGCGAGCGATATCTCCAGCGCATCCGCGACGAAGTCCGACCGCGAATATTTGTTTCGCTCCAGGATCAAGTGACGATCGGCTTCGCCCGACTCGGCGGCGACGCCGGGTACATTGGTGCGGCCGGTTTGGCCCGAAAGGAATTCGGAGTGCGGAATGCGGAATGCGGAATGTAGTAACCGTTCACGGGATGGAAGAAAAATGAACCACGAAGAGCACGAAGGACACAAAGAAAGGCCACAAAGAATAGAATTCTATTTTTCGTGAGGCTATCCAATCAAGTCGATGAGGATGCAAATTTAGCCTATTTAAGGTGAATAGAAGAAAACCACGAAACAGACGAAACACACGAAAGGGACTAGGGTTTAGGGGCTAGCCCCTAAACCCTAGCCCCTCAAAATCCCCTCGGCTTCGTGGTTTTCCTCCGAATGGGTTTTCCGTTTGAGTTCGCTTAGAAGCGGGAGCAAGCGATTTGTCCCCTGGCTGCTTCGTGCTCTTCGTGTCCTTTGTGGTTCAATGTTTTTCATTCCGTGAACGGCTACGGAATGTAAGCGTGGCATGACTCGGAGAGTAGTGTTACTCTTAGGCGAGCGGCAGATGAGTATTTACCAAGCACTAGGTGGGCGGCAGACTAAAAATACTAGCACGCAGCGCAAGCAAGTGGGTCTAGCACACACTCGCTTGCGCGTCGTGCTAGTATTCTGGTAAATTCTCTATTGCCGCTCGCCTTACCTCTTACTCCTTACTATTCCCCACTTCCGCATTCCGCAATCCGATTTCCGCACTTCCCCATGATTTCCCCAAAATATATCCGTAACTTCTCGATCATTGCTCATATCGATCACGGCAAAAGCACCCTGGCCGACCGGCTGATGGAACGGACTGGCACCGTCAGCGAGCGCGAGATGAAGAAGCAACTGCTCGATGACATGGATATCGAGCGGCAGCGGGGCATCACCATCAAGGCTCGCGCCGTGACGATGCATTACCATTACAAGGGCCACACCTACGAATTGAATTTGATCGACACACCTGGGCATGTCGATTTCCAGTATGAAGTTTCTCGTTCGCTCGCCTGCTGCGAAGGGGCTGTGCTGCTGGTCGATGCGTTTCAGGGCGTCGAGGCACAAACGGTGGCCAATGCCTATGCGGCGATGGAACACGGGCTAACCGTCGTGCCGGTCATGAACAAAGTCGATCTGGTGCATGCCCGTCCCGACGAAGTCCGCGAGGAAATGGAGCAATCGCTTGCGGTGGATGCCGACGAGGTGCTCGGCTGCAGCGCGAAGACGGGCGTGGGCTGCGAAGAAGTGCTCGCCGCGATCATCGACCGAGTCCCTGCTCCCACCGGCGACCCGAAAGCGGCGCTGCAGGCGATGGTGTTCGACGCCCATTACGACGATTATCGCGGCGCGGTCACCTACATCCGCATGATGAACGGCACGGTGCGCAAGGGCCAAAAAATCCGCTTTGTGCAGCAGGGCACCACCCACGAAGTGGTCGAACTGGGGCACTTCGCCCCACAACGCAAACCGGCCGAGAAGCTCCATGCGGGTCAGGTCGGATATCTGATCTGCAACATCAAGTCGCTGGGCCATGTGCATGTGGGCGATACGGTCAGCACGGTCGACAACCCGGCCGAGCCGCTGCCCGGGTATCAAGAGCCGATGCGAATGGTTTTCTGCGGGCTGTATCCATCCGATGGCCAAGACTTCAAGCAGCTTCGCGACGCGCTCGACAAGCTGGCAATGAACGACCCCAGCTTTGAATTCGCGCCTGAGACAAGCGATGCGTTGGGCTTCGGCTTTCGCTGCGGTTTCTTGGGCCTGTTGCACATGGAAATCATTCAGCAACGACTGGAACAAGAGGCAGACGTCGACCTCATTCAAACAGCCCCGAATGTTACCTACGAGGTCGTCACTAAGACGGGCGAAACGCTCGAAGTCCATACGCCGCAAAACGTTCCCGACCAGGGCGACATCGAGGAATTCCGCCAGCCGATTGTCCGCGTGAATTTCGTACTGCCAACTGAGTACATCGGCGGCACCATGAAGCTATGCACCGACCGGCGTGGCACGTACGTGCGTACCGAGTACCTGTCGCCCACCCGAGCGATGCTCGTCTACGATTTGGCCCTGGCCGATGTGATTTACGACATGCACGATAAGCTCAAGAGTACCACGCGCGGCTATGGAACGATGGATTATGAACTGCTGGGCTATCGGCCGGGCGACTTGGTGCGGCTTGATATTATGGTCAAGGGCGAGCGGGTCGATGCGCTGTCGATCGTCTGCGACAAACGCGACGCCGAGGTCCGCGGACGGGCGGTCATCAAAAAACTGAAAAAGGAAATCCCTCGGCACATGTTCGAGGTCTCTCTGCAGGCCGGCATCGGCACGCGAATTATCGCCCGTGAGACCATTTCCGCCATGCGCAAAAACGTCACCGCCAAATGCTACGGCGGCGACATCAGCCGCAAACGAAAGCTGTGGGAAAAACAAAAAGCAGGTAAAAAACGAATGAAGTCGATCGGCTCGGTCGACATCCCCCAAAAGGCATTCCTGGCCGTACTGGAAACGGGCGAGGAAGAAGGGAAGAAGAAGGGGTAAGGTGGCCACGGGTGGAATCGGCTTGTTAGCCGCCGGGCTTGTCCCTGCGCGCGAATGCAGCGCCTTTCTCTTTGCTCCCCTCTTTTCTCCCTTGTTACAGGCAACGGAAGTTGTAGTACAAAATCACTTACATCACGTCAATCGAAATCAAACAGTCGAATTACGTTGATGCGAAAAACGAATTTATCAGGGGCGACTATGCTAGCCAAACGTATAACCCGCGACTTGCGCATAGATATTGTGCGAGGATTAGCATTGCTGATTATTGTCACAACGATGGGTCTAAAACCCTCGCCTTCAGGCGAATCCTTTAGGTTCTTATACTGGGGTGATGGAAAACTACCGAACGAGTTCGCACAGTCGCTATGACCTCAAGTATCACTTTGTGTGGGTGACCAAGTATCGTCGGAAGGTGTTGACCGGTGCGGTCGGCATACGGGTCCGCGATCTGGTGCGCGAGGTTTGTCGAACGCACGAGATCGAGATCCTGCAAGGAGCCGTTTCCGGGGACCACGTGCATGTGCTGCTGTCGTGCCCGCCAATCATGTCGCCCAGTAAGATCATGCGATATATCAAGGGTAAGAGTTCAAGGAAGCTGATGATGGAGTTCAAACACATTCAAAAACAGTACTGGGGTCGACACTTTTGGGCGTGTGGCTACTTCGTGGCGTCTAGTGGCAATGTAACTGACGAAGCGATTGCGGAGTACATCCGGGGCCAAGGCGGTACGGAACCAAGCGATGGTGACGACAATTTTCAGATAACCCCATCGTGAGCGAAGGACTTCAGTCCGTAGCTCACGAAATCCTTCAACCTACCGGCTTCAGCCGGTAGTAGTTTAGTTTTAGCGATCACATTTCTTCTAACCCTGTCAGAGACTTTATGCCCATATGTCTTGGCTTCTCAGACATGGCCGAGGTGTTCATATTTCTATCGGGCTATCTCAATGGCATTACACATCGTCAAGGGGTGCAATTCCTTCACTCGATGAAAAAACCGTTCAAATCGAATTATTTTCATGATTCTTCGGTTTAGTGAGTGGGGAGTGCGAAATTGGTCTCACGAAAAAGAGGCGCCTTCTGCGAGAATACGCCGGTTTGAGTGAGGACACAAACAGATATTCAGAAAAGGACGCCTCCATGCATGATCGTAATCTATATTCGCTTTTTTGGTAAGTCTGATTGCTCAGGATGTGCATCGCATTTTGGAAGAAACGCGATCCGCGGCCGAGTCGCAGTTGGAGGAGATCGACCAACTCGCGCAGGCGTTCCTGCTTCAGCCGATCACACCAGAAGCCACGTGGGAGTTCGAGAATGCCGTCAAGGATCGGCTTAACGAACTCGGACGAGGGATGCTGGAGGTGATCTACAATCAGCTCGAAGCCGACAACCCCGACGAGATGCCCAAGCATGTTCAGTTCGAGGGGCATGAGTACAGTCGCAAGAACGAGAAGACCAACAACCGCAATGGCATCGGTACGGTGTTCGGCAAGATTCCACTCGTCCGTTTTTCTTACGAACCGCTGGGCGAGGCCCGCGACCAGCAACAGAAATCGTTCTCGCCCCTGGAATTGTCCTTGGGCATTGTCGCGGGAAACGCTTCGCCCGCGCTGGCAGAACGCGTGGGGCGTGCCGCAGCCGGCCACACGCAACGAGAGTTGCTGGAGTTACTCCAGCGCGAACACCGGGTTCACTGGTCGGCCAAAGTCCTTCGTCGAGTGACCGCCGCAGTCAGCCAGGGCGTGGCTGAACATCTGCATCGGGCTCAGAAAAAGCAACTATTGGCCTGGTTGCGGGCGGCCGACCGTCCGAAAGGCCGCCACAAAATCACGCTGGCTGTGGGACGCGACGGCATTATGTCGCCGATTCGAAAGGAGAAGACTTACCAAGAAGGAGCCGTGGCGACCGTCACGGTTTACGACCGTCGCGGTCGTCGCTTGGGCACGATCTATCTGGGCCAAATGCCGGAAGCTTATCAGACGACGCTGTCGGAAGAACTGACTCGACTGGTGACAGAACTGCTGGAAGAATGGGACGGGCGTTGGCCGCGTTTGGCCTACATCACCGACGCCAGCTATCACCCCACCGAATATTTCGACAACGTGCTCTCGCCAATGGAACACCCGCGTCACCCCAGTCGGTTGCTGGAGTGGACTCGCGTTGTCGACTTCTACCATGCCACCGAATACTTGGCCAAGTTGGCTGCGGTGTTGTTTGACGATCCTCGTGCCGCGCACGCTTGGCAGCGACGGATGCACCCATGGGTTGAAGCACAAGCCGAACGCCGTCTTCCGCATCCTGCATTCGGCGGCCAAACATCGCAGCGAACTCAGGCTAACCGACCAAGAAGAAGAGGCTTACCGGAAAGCGTATCAATATCTCAATAACCAAAAATCGTACATGGACTACAAGGAGTATCGTCGCCTGGGATTGCCGATCGGCAGCGGCATCACCGAAGCCGCCTGCAAAAGGGTCTTCACGCAGCGCTTCAAAGAGTCCGGCATGTCCTGGGGAATCGAGGGCGGCAGCGTGATCGTCACTACAAACCTGCCCTTTGAGCAATGGACCGAAGTACTCGGAAGCCAGCGACTAACCGGTGCCGTCCTCGACCGGCCAACACACCACTGCCATATCCTGGAGGCGACCGGCGAAAGCTACCGACTCAAAGACGCCAAAAAACGCTCCTCCAAAAAGAAATAGCTGCCGATTAGCACCAAATCAGACAAGTAAAACAACTGTCATAATCGGCCTCCCCCATGGGGGAGCACCTACGTTCTTTCAATCAATCCAAACTCAAACTACAATGGAAACCTTCAACCCCGAGCGCTGCACTTTCTGACCGACGCGCGCTGCAGTATTCGACCGGTGTTTACATAACGAGTCTTCATAGAGGGCTATCGCACTTTTTATACGCACAAACTTTTTACACGGCACGATGAATAACAAGTTAGGTTCAGAGGACCATGCAATACGAGGTAAACAAAGCCATTTCCCCCGCGCAATTTATCGACATCCTCCAGCGGTCCGGTCTGTCGGAAAGACGCCCAGTTGAAGACTCGATGTGCATTGCCGACATGGTTGCCAATGCCACTCTCACCGTGACCGCGTGGGCTGATGACGTTCTTGTCGGCGTTGCCCGTTCGGTCACAGACTACGCGTATTGTTGCTATCTCTCGGACCTTGCAGTCGACCGGATTTTCCAGAAGAAGGGGATTGGACGGGAGTTGATCTGTCGGACCCAGACTGAGCTCGGCCCTCACTGCAAGATCATTCTTCTCTCCGCCCCGGATGCTATTGATTATTACCCGCACATCGGCATGGAAAAGCATCAGCAGGCATGGGTCTTGTCAAGAGAGAAGAAGTTGACATAAGGATAGAATAACTCGTCCTGGTTTCCCCCCTAGTGCGTCATCAAGTCTTAATCTTTGGGTAGAGGCGAGTGAGTTTCTGACGAGCATCGTCGATTTTGAACTGCCAATCGACACCTCGCTGTTTGGCCGTGGTCTTCTCGGACCAAGCTGCGATCTCGGATTGCAAAACCTCCATCTCGCCGATACGGCGGCCTCGTAGGCATTGGCTTGTCATGCAACTGAGTTCGCACTCGGCAATGTTTAACCAACTGCCATGCTTCGGCGTGAAGCAGAACTCAAGGCGTCCGAGATACCCTCTCGCTTTGTCGGGCTCGAAAGCTTCGTAGAACGCCCCCTGGGTGTGCGTGTTCAGGTTGTCCATCACCAACGTGACCCGCTCGCAATCGGTGTACCGCGTGTCGAGCAAGCCGGCCACCTCCAACGCCCAATCAACTTTCGTTCGTTGGGGACGGGCTGTTGCTTGACGAAAACCGGCAAGCGGTTCGGCGAACATAAAAATGCTCGCAGTGCCATTGCGCTCGTATTCGTAGTCGACACGCTTACCATGGCCTTGAGTTGCTTCGATTGGCGTTCGCGTTTCTTTGAGCAACTGAACGGGCTGCTCATCCATGCAGAGCACCGGATGGGCCGAATCGTACGGTTTTTCGTAGGTTTCGAGCACTTCTTCCATGTGGGCAACAAATTCGGCATCCGCTTCTGGCGGGATGACCCAGTACTGGATCATCCGCTTGGTCATCCCGTTTTTTTTAGCGTCTGGCGCACCGTCTCATGGCTGATGGAATCGACCACTTCGAGGGCTACCAGTTCGTCGGCCAGCAGTTGAAGCGTCCAGGTTCCGTAGCCCACTGGGGGTTTGCCAAGCCGCATGGAGATTAACTTCGCTTCGCCTCTGCCATCAAGAAGCGGTTGCGTGGGGGGCGTCTGGCGTTTTTTCCGTTCAGGGAGAGTTCAAAACTCTCGGTGACCAAACGCTTGCGTAGACTCTCAATCGTTTGAATTCGACAGTTGAACGCTTCGGCAATTCTCGTATCGATCCACGCCGGACCATCGGCATCGGCTTTCAGTAAGATTTGGGCTCGACGAACTTTCTGCTAAGTGCCCTTGAGCTTCTTGATGACATCGGTGCAAGTCTGACGTTCCTCATCCGTGAGGCGTACAATATACTTCTTGTTCATAGGAAACCTCCATGTTCCTCGGAGCTTCCCGGAAAATACGTATCTTCTCAACCGCTAGCAGCAGCGTTTTGAATGGCCTGGGCTAGAGGCGGGAGTTCGAATCGACGACTGATCCGGTCGCGGAGGCAGGCGTAGGCGCTGACGCCATGGATCTTCGATGTCTGCACCAGCGTTAGCGCTCTGTGAACTCCGTCATGCCAGGAGCGTAATTCAGATCTTGACAAGCCGACGTCGTGAAGCACGCCTCTGGCGGCGGCGCTGGTTGGCCTGATCAAGTTCGCGCTGGCGATCTTCGCTGCGATGCTCAGGGTGTACCTTGAGCCATCGGTCAGGTAGCAGCTCGGAGAGCTGTTCACGCTGGTCCCTTGAAAGCGATTCGAACGGGGTTTGGGCGTCGCCCACCCGCAAGTACTCGGGAACGATCTGAGGAAGCCGGACGAGAACATCGTTGAGATACGGGGTGACGTGGACATGATTAGAACGAGCACTCTGGATAAGCGTGTACCAGACGCATGCCGCGCGACCACCCGCATCGCTCCCAAAAAATTGGTAATTTTTTCTTCCAATAACCGAGGGGCGAATGACTCTTTCTGCCATGTTGTTATCGATCGCATAGCGCCCGTCGGTTGCAAATCGCGTCATCGCGTTCCAACGATTGAGCAGGTAGCCGATCGCTTCGGCCAACTTGGTCGAAGGCCGTACCGTCGGCTGCACTTCGGTGAGACGATCGTGCAGAAGGGCAAGAATGGGAACCGACTCGCGCATGCGCACTTGTCGTCGCGTTTCCACATCGGCATCGGCCAGGCGATCCTCGATGTCGTACAGTTGCCAGATCCAAGCGAGCGCCTCGTGCGCAAGTGGCTGCGTTGAGACGGCGCACGCTTCGTCGAACTTCCGCCGCGCATGGGCCCAACAACCCAGATCCAGAAGTCGGCCATCCGATTCCTTGACTAGGGACGTGTAGACACTGTAACCGTCGGTTAATAATCCGCCTTGAAAATCATCAAGTATTTCCCGCGGACCTGCGCGGGATCGATCAAGTCGATAGTCAAATAGTTGGTACGGATGCTGGTCATCGCCAACGTAGGCCCAGAGATAAACCAGCTTGGTCGCCCCAGCCCCGGGACGCAGGACACGGGCCGTGGTCTCGTCGGCCCGTACATAAAAACTATCCAGTACTTGGGTGCGAATCAGATCCCACACCGGCAGCAGACGCTCGCCCGTTCGCACCACGGCGTTGCTCAACACGCTGCGGTTGAACCACATCGTGGTGGTGGAACGAAGCTCTTCCTGGAGACGATACAGGGGCAGGTGACGCTCGAACTTGGCGTGTGCCAGCCAGGCTAACGTGCTGGCCCCAAATATCCCTTTTTCGTTGATATTGGGTGGCTTTTCGCTGGTGACGATCTGCTGGCCATCCCGGCTAACAGGGCAACCGTAGGTAAACCGAACGTGCTCGGCGATGTAGGCGCTAGACTCAACATATTCTAGTTGCCGTGAGATCTGCTCGGAGATCACCGTCCGCTTGCCGCCACATCCACAAGGACAATCGAGTTCTTCCGGCGGCAGTGGGTGTTCAAAACGCTGGACCGGCAAGCACTCGGGGAATTCAAAACGTTTGCGCTTCTTACGGCGTTTCTTGCGTTTCGAAGACGATTCATCGTCTGGCTCTTCTTCGTCGGTCGCCTCGTCATCCTCGCTAATCTCGTTGCCCTCGATCGACTCGGGATCAAAAAGAAGCTTTTGATCGGGAGAAGGGATAAACCGTTCACGCCGTGGAGAAAAGAGTGCCTTACGGAGTAAGGTGATTTGCTCTTGCATCACCTCGATGTGATTCTGCAACGATTCAAGAGTTGCCTGTTGCTCGCTATTAACCCTTTTGAGATGTGCGATCTCGGCGCGCTGCACTTCGATCTCTTTTCGGAGTTTGTCGGATTCCATCGACAACGTTTCGGTCCTTGAAGGTGCGTCACGAAATGGCAAATGATCACACACCGTTGGTGTAGAACACACATGTTTATTTATCGACAATTCACGTTGCGCGTCAAGGTGGTTTCCAAGGCGATTGAGTAATTTGTTTTGCCTGCTCACGACGCCACCACTTGCGACGTTTGACACTCGATAGCTCGATGCCTTCCAGCAACAATCGCAGGTCGTCCACATGCAGTGTCAAGTAATCACCGGGGGATGCAATCGCCCCTCCATGGTCGGCGCCACGTAGTGTCTCGGACGTTCCTCGTTCAAGATGCTTGTAGAGGATGATCGTGCCGTCACCCGTGAAATAGAGTACCTTCAACCGGTTGCGGCGTCGGTTGAAAAACAAGAAAAGATCTCCGTCTTCAATCTGTTTGCCAAGCTCCTTTTCGACGATACCGATTAATCCACAAAAACTTTTACGCATGTCCGTGGGAGCCAACGCGGCGAAGACTTTTATTTGGGATGGCACAATCAACATGACGCCACCTCACGCAACGCCTGCAATACGTCCTTCACTGTCTCACAATCGGTGCCGTGAGGCACATCCACAAAGACTCCCTGCTGCGGCAAGTGAATACGCAGCGTGGACGCAGGTGTCGTCCCCTCGATCCGCACAGGCACCAGTTGGGTGCCCTGGACGGCGTTACGACTGGTTTTAAGAGACTTGGTCGAACGGCTCCCCTGCTCTGGGGAGGCTTGCTGCTCACGGAACTTACGCTGCCAGGCATAATAGCTGGTTTGTGTAATCGAGTTCTGGTGGCAAAACGCCGCGATGCTCAAGCCGCTTGAGGACTGCTGTTTCAGTAGGCCACGCCAGTGGGACTCTTGGGATTTGTTTCGATTGGTCATTGTGCTCGTTCCTGGAATAAAGGGAATGGTTCACCTCTATTAGGATAGCGCGCAATTTTGGGACGCTGTTCACAGAACGCTTACGAGTGTCTGAAAGAAATCGATCTTTGATCAGAACCGGCTTTGATTGAAACTTTTCGATCACTTCAGCTTCTGCGGATTGGCACGATGTGTTACCTTGGCAAATCAAAAGCAAAAGAAATAGAGTAGTCCTATGTCGTAATTTCATTTTTACGGCAACCAGAAGTAGTGAAATATTGGAATGCAGACATTCTCATTATCAACAAAATAGACATAGGTGCAATCTGCCAATGTGGTAAGCGAGTTAGTGCAATACAGTCCACATGTAACTGGACATCACTCGGTTGGCAACTCATTCCACACTGAGGTAAAAGTATGGTCGCATAAAGTGCCGAGTATCTCAAAAAGGGTGTAAGATTCACAGCCAGATGCATATTCCTAACTTGCGGCAGGGTTCACGCCCGCCGCAGGAAACGGCAATTCGCAAAGTGCATTCGGTGGCGAACACAAACGCGTAACACTTCAGCCAAGTGGTACCGGATCGACTCGCCTAGAGTGAGCTGTAGACTTGCTTCAACACCCCAAGAAAGTGAGTTCCGTGAAGCACCACTTCGGTAGTCTGCCGACTTCAGCTTACAGTCGTTCATTGACGCATCAATCGTTCCGCTGCCGATTGGCCACTGTGGATACACTGTGGAATGCCCACCCCTCGATACGCGTTGCCGGCAAGTTCCAACCCTTGATGTGCGGCAACCAGACGGTCCACCTCATTGATCCGTTGCACATGGCCCACATGATACTGGGGCATCTTCGCATCCCAACGGGCAATGTCGACCAGCAGCGGCTTGCCTCGAATGCCCAGCAGTGCGTCAAGCTCACCCGTTGCAACGGCTTGCAACTGATCGTCGGGCAAGTCGATTAGCTCCGGCTGGATCGCTCCGCCAAGGAAAACGCGGATTACCACCTTGTCTTCAGGGATTCGGCCGGGAAATTTAACGCTTGGAAAGCTTGCCGCGACAATTTGTCGACCTTCGACCGATGGCACGACAAAACCAAAACTGTCGAGCGGGTTGGAGATTTGCTCACGCCGATAGATCAAGCTCACCACCGATGCGCCTGCGTACTGAATTTTTCCAAGCAAGCGGCTCAACTCGGTATCGAGGTTGGCAATGATTCGTGCGGTATGAGGCGCCGGCGTCGCGACAATCACCCCATCCTGCGGACCGATCGGTTCGTTCTTTTCAGTGTGAATCATCCACTTTCCATCGGCTTGCTTTGCAATCGACGAGACTTGGCAATTGAGCTTCACCGTATCTTTCGGCAATTGATCCGCCAGGGCACCGATCATGCTACTCAAGCCATCGCGCGGCGTGACAAACAAGCTATAACTCGCTCCGCTGTCCTTACTGAGCTTCGCATCAAGGGCCTTACTGTGCTTCGCATCAAGGGCCTTACCGTGCTTCGCACCTAGGGCCTTCCTGTCCGCGGCAGCAGGGCCTCCCCGGTTTTCTTTTCGCGCATTCCAAACCGAGCGGAGCAGGCTGCCATGCTCGCGTTCTGACTTCAGGAATTGGGGCATCGTCGCCGCGAGGCTGAGTTTTTCCGGATCGGCTGTGTAGATGCCAGCGAGCAGCGGTTGCACCAGTCGCTCGAACGCCTCGTTGCCCAATCGGCGTCGGGCAAACGATGCGACGCTTTCGTCGAAATCTGGCTCATGGATTTCGTTGGGGCGACGCCGCCATGGCTCGGTCAGCACACGGAGTTTGCCTCGCAGGCTGAGTATTGGCGAGAGGACCAGCGGGACGAGTCGCTCCGGACGCATGATCACAAAACCCTCGGGCACCGGATGTAGCTTGCCCGATCGCACCACCAGGGCACGGCGGTAGGCCTCGTTGGTCGAGAGCAACTGATCGTCGAAGCCAATCTCACGGCAAAGTTCGACACCCCAAGGAAAACGGGTGATGAAGCTATCGGCACCGCGCTCGAAAAGTATTCCATCGGCGCGGTGCGTATCGAGCACGCCTCCAAGCCGATCAGAGCCTTCGAGCAAGGTCAGCCGTGCGTTGGGCGCAAGCTTCGATAGACGGTAAGCAGCGGCTAAGCCACTGATGCCGCCGCCGACAACGGCGTAGTTCGTGGGAGGATTTGATGAAGTGGTGGGCAACGGTTTCTCCGGGTTGGACAGTCGTCTCGCAAAACCAACAATTTCAGCCCTCGGCTTTGCCGGGGGGTAAGAATCGGTCTGCCACATCCACCCGACTGCTACAGCGCAGAGTCAATTAACCACAAAGACACGAAGAAAGGCAGGAGAATGTTGCAAAAGGAAGAAAGCCATGTAAGTCCAACAACGTCCAAACGGCTGAGGTAGCATGTTTGCGATTGTCGAGCTGTTTTTCCTCTGCTTTTTTATTCCTTTTCTTTGTGTCCTTTCTGCCTTCGTGGTTCAACCCTGCGCCGTGGTGCTACGGCAGGCCCTGGCATACCCCCCGGCAAAGCCGAGGGCTGAGAGATTGTCCCCCAAATCTACCAGATATACCTACTCGACCTCCAGGGCCAATAGGAAGAAGGTTTGGCGCCAAGTCGCCACTCCATTCCTACGGTGAGCGAGATATTGCTCATTGTCGAGAGGCTATCGGAGCCGAAAGCGAGATTGTTGAGCAGTTCAAGCCGCCAGTTGAGCCATGGCCATTGCGAAAACCGGATTCCCGCTCCATAGGGTATCGTAAAGAGTGTAGAATCTTGGTTCACACTGTTCTCGTCACGAAATTTTAGCCGCGTAAAGCCCGTGCCGAGCAGGCAGTAGGGGCGAATTTTGCTGTCGCCCCAGGGATAGTACACCAGATCGAGATCACTGAGAAAAAAGCTGCCGTTGTTGGGTTCGGCAAGCGGCGTGTTGAATTCCACATCGGGATCAGCCCAGCCAAACCGCCATTCCATGCCCCAGTAGTGATCAAAATCCCACCCAATGCGTACCCCACTAAAAATCGCGTTTTCCTGGCCAATGCGGTTATTGATTAGATCGTCGCTCAAAAGCTGTCCGACAAACCAGTCGACATGGTAGGGGCGATTGCTCCAACTGGAGTTTTTCAAAGGTTTGCCTCGTCCCACATTGCGACCGTGCATCGAGGAGTGACGAAAGCCTAGGTCGTAGAACCAGTTTCGGGATTCCCAAGCAGGGGCATCCCCGCCGAATCGATGCTCTTCTACACCAGCAATGGGCTCCCAAGTATCGAACTTGGCAGCATCGGGACCGCACGAGGCACAATCATCGCGGACCCCATCTTCATCCTTATCATTATCCTCAACATGGCCATCCAGAAGGCTTTCAATCGAAAGGCCAATCGGAGATTCTTCTGCCGCAGCAATTGGCGGGGCAGGGCATATCAATACGATGCCTAGTGCTAGTCCCAACAATATCCGCGCAGCAGACCCCAACCGATCAATGGTAGCCACTGGTACCCGATTTGCGCACATAGATTGTCGCGACAAGAGATAAGAAAAAGTGAAGAGATCCACTCGCGGTCCAAGGTCACACCGTCCCGGTTGCGAGCGTGAAAATAGGCGGGGATTATGCTTACCAAGCTAGGCGGTGTCAATGGAAGAGTTCGTGCCATTTCGCCGCAAAGATCAAAAAACTACCTGCTGGCAGTAGTAGCACTGCGGGTGTTTTCGATGGCTTCGTCCGTACTGCCGTCGATGTCGACTTGCTGCTTAGGTGCAGCAATCGTGGCAGAAACCGCGCAAGTAGCGAACCGATTGTCGCCCCGGTCGGTTTGGATATGGACCAAGCGATTCATCTTGCCGGGATTTTCGTTGGCACGATAGGTGATTTCCACCAGATGGATCAGCCTCGAAGTATTGTCCGACTTAAACTGAAAGCAATCGTCTCCACAACCGATGTCGAGAATTTTGAACGGCTTTTTGCCGCGCACGACAATTTTCTTGGTAATCACATCACCTGGCTTCATTTCGCCCAAAACGAGCGTTTCCGGGGTTACGGAAATCTCGGGGACCACTCGGCCTTCGACAAAGAGAGGGATCCGCTGGTTTTCAGCACGGCGGTCATTCGTCACGATCGTCAGCCGGTCCTTGACATAGCCTGGTGGCAAATTGTCTTTGAGCCGCACGAGCAGGCTGTAGGTAATCCGACCCCCGCCACGGCCCGTTTCACTCAGTTCCACTTCGAAGTGGTCATTGTCGTTGGTAATATCGAGTATTTTCCAGTTCGACCGGCCGGCGTAGCTGACCGAGACGCGTTGCTCTTTTACGATTCCCTGGTCGACGCTGCCGAACTGGATTGCCCCGGGCTGGAACACCACATCGCCGCGGATGTTCCCATGGACACGCACTTGCACTTCGGCCGCAAATGGCGGATCGAAATGGATGGTCAAAGTCGCCCCATGGCGCCCGACGAATGAGCGTGTATTGAATTTTGCGACGATATATGCCTTTTCGTGTGTTTTGATCGTCGCGTTTTCGATCGTCGGCGTCGTGCAACCACAACTGGATCGGACACCCGAGATGTGCATTGTTTGCTTGTAGAGATTGGTGATCTCGAATCGATAGACGGTGTCGGCACCGCGAGCTACAACGCCAAAGTCATGTTCCTGCGTGTTGAACATTTTCTCAGCCCAGTCTTGAGCCGTGGCTGAAGGCATGAGAAAACTGACGGCGAAGAGAATCGCCGCGAAAAACATCGAGCAGTTGCCCATGGTCCCTGCAGAATCCGTGCTGCTAACGGTCAAATTCTTTGTTTGGCGTAAAGATTTACAATAGCCACAAAAAACACAAAAAGGCACGAAAAGGAATAGCATTGCTAGCGAATCACGTGGATGTAAATGATTGTCATCCTCCCGATTCATTCGCGCCAATTCGCGTGATTCGCGGGCCATGATTTTTGTGGTTTTCGTGTTTTTTGCGGCTATTTTTCTTTGGTTGCGGCTTTGCTGCGCTGGGAAGCTCATGGATCGTAACATCGCAGTGCCTTTCCGGAAAACTTTACGGCATGATTGCGAGGTTCCCTGCAAAGACAGGCCCCTTACAGAAAGGCCCTGTGTGGTTGGCAACGAAATCGTTCCTTTGCCACTTAGCAATTTCAACGGTACCATCTTTTAATTGTATCCCTAAAATGGGGTTCCGAGGCAAGAGTTTTTTTCTGATTCGTTAATAATGCCTAAATCGGGTTAAATAGGGAATAGCAGTTAGGTTTGGCGAAGATAGTGCAGTGGGAGAAGCCCGGTGGAAGAAACCGGTTTTTCGGGCCGAGGCCTATGAACCATGTGAGCCGCAACGCGCTAGCGTCGGGCAGCGGAGGCAAGCCGTTGTCCCCCCGCAGCAAGCTTAGGATTAGGTTTGAGCAAATCAGCCGTTTTGGCGCTAGCCACGGTTTTTTCCGCATTAACCGTGGCTAGCGCCAAAACGGCTAATCCGAAAATTAGACTGTGACAAAGTGCAAGTAGGCTGGAACTGCGCGGAGCCCGCCACGGCCGGTTTGCAACTTGTTCCAGCCTACAAATTCCGCTTTTCAACAGGCTGCTTGAGATCATTGTGAGATGGCCGAAAATGTGCAAATTCCGTAACTCCAACTACCCTCGAAGTCCTATTGCTAGTATTCTGAGAGGCATGATGGCTCTCGTTTCCTTGCTTGCGAGCAGTTGTGATCTCGCTGCTACGGTCGGGGAGCAAAAGGGGCCTGCTCAGGCTGGCGCTACCGGAGAAACGGAACCCTTGGAACACCCCTATCGGGTTCACGTCCCCGCCCCGTCGCTCGCAGGGGGCGTCGGCTGGCTCAATACGGCCGAGCCGCTATCGCTGGAGAAACTTCGCGGCAAGTTCGTGCTGCTCGATTTTTGGACTTATTGCTGCATCAACTGCATTCATGTGTTGCCCGAGCTAAAAAAGCTGGAACACGCCTATCCCAACGAGCTGGTGGTGATCGGCGTCCACTCGGCCAAGTTCGATGGCGAACGGCAAACTGACAACATCCGCGATGCCGTGATGCGGTATGAGTTGGAACACCCGGTCGTCAACGACGCGAAAATGCTCATTTGGCGTCGCTATGGCATTCGCAGTTGGCCTTCGATGGTGCTCATTGACCCGGTCGGCGAGGCCGTTTGGCTCGGCTCGGGCGAACAACGGTTCGAAGATTTGAAGGCGCTGCTTGAAAAGGGCCTGCCGTATTATCGCAAACTGGGCAAGCTGGACAGCTCGCCGCTCGAGTTCCCATTGGAGGCCGGTAAACTGGCGGACGCACCCTTGCGATACCCCGGCAAGGTGCTCGCCGACGCCGCGACAGGGCGTTTGTTTATTGCCGATAGCAATCACAATCGGATCGTTGTGACCGATTTGGAAGGTAAACAGTTGACGGTTGTCGGTTCCGGCGCTATCGGTTCGAAGGACGGCGAATACCGGAGTGCATCGTTTCACCACCCACAGGGAATGGCGCTGGTGGAAAACAGGCTGTACGTCGCCGATACGGAAAACCATCTTATCCGCCGTGTTGACTTGCTGACGCGGCAAGTCAGCACCGTGGCTGGAACGGGCTGGCAAAGTCGGCCCGGGCAAGAGTCTGACAAGACCGCGCTGAATAGTCCTTGGGACTTGTTGGCTGATAACGGAATACTCTACATCGCGATGGCAGGCCCGCACCAGATTTGGCGGATGTCACTTGCTAACAACGAAACTGCCGAAAGCGGTTCCATCGGCCCCTATGCGGGCAACGGCCGCGAAGACATTGTCGACGGGCCTTTGCTGTCGCCGACACCCTATCAGCTTGGCTACAGTTCGTTCGCCCAACCCAGCGGTTTGGCCAGCGACGGCACGCAACTGTTTGTCGCCGATAGCGAAGGAAGCTCGATTCGTGCCGTGCCGTTCGATCTGGCGGGAGAAGTCTCGACGCTGGTGGGACCGGTTGGGTCGCTGTTCGATTTTGGCGATGTCGATGGCCAGGGACGGCAGGTGCGGTTGCAGCACCCGCTGGGCGTCGCATATCTCGACGGCCTCGTTTACGTGGCCGACACATACAACAACAAAATCAAAGTGATCGACCCAACCGAGCCAAGCTGCCGCACCTTGGCCGGTTCAGGCAAACCGGGCAAGGACGACGCGGAAGACCCATTAAAAGCCACCTTCGACGAGCCGGCAGGTCTCTCGGCCGCCAACGGCAAGTTGTATGTTGCTGATACCAACAACCATGTTATCCGCGTGATCGATCTAAACCATGACAGTCGCGTTACAACGCTGCCCATTAAGGCGAACGGCAGATAAGGACTTACCAGCACGCAGCGCAAGCAAGTGGGTCCCATGCACACACTCGCTTACGCGTCGTGCTTGTATTCTGGTAAATTATCAACTGCCGCTCGCCTAAGATGCCGATAGGCACGAAGTGCAGATCTCCCGAAGAACTTGTGAGAGAACAGACAATGCGATTAGCGAACTGCAACTGCTTTGCCACCACCGCGACTCTCTTGCTCGCATTCTCTGCGGTTACGTCTCGACCCACTCTTTTAGCCGCGCAAAAGTATGACGCACTCAAGGTGGTTGACACATCAAGTCCTCGGGACACGCTAAAGAGTTTCATAGACGCCTGCAATGAGCTCAACGAACTCATCCACCGCGAGAAATTTTTCAATCGAGCGGATTCGGAGCATGGCGGCGTTGGCTTACGAATCATAGATTGCATCGACATGAGCGAACTCCCAGCCTTCGCTCGCGAGGACCGGGCCGGTGAGGTTGCCACGTGCATTAAGGAGATACTCGATCGCGTCGAGCTGCCCGCTTGGGACCAAATCCCCGACACGGAGCAAATTGAATCCGCCGGTGGCCTAGAAAAACTGTCAGCCTGGAGAGTTCCAGGAACCCGAATTACGATTGCCCGAGTGGAGCAAGGACCACAAAAACATGAGTATCTCTTTTCTCCTGGCACCGTAGATCGAGCAGTCGAGTATTTCCAGAGCATTGAGTCCAAACCGTATCGCACCGAGGGTCCTGCGACCTCTGAGGGCCTCTTTCGATGGTATATGTCCGCGCCAGGCCATCCGGCATTAGCAGCGATCGTTCAAAGGCTTCCGGAGCGCATGCAGCGTAGCCGAACTCTGGGACTAGCAACCTGGAAATGGCCTGGGCTTCTCATCGCACTGACCATTGCAATTACGGTCATGGCGGTCGCATATCGAGTGCAACGAGCGCTCACCAATCGTGTTCGAGGCAAAAGTGCTTTCAAATACTGCCTGACGATCGTGCTGCCCATTGTCGCCATGTTGGCTCCATTGGGATTCAAGTATGTCATTCAGCATTATCTGACCGTGCGGGGCAACCCACTGTATCTCCTAGGTTTCGCTGCCAATCTGACGGCATTACTGGCGGCAGTCATTGTGATCTTTGCCGCCAGTCGCAGGATCGCCGAGAGCATCATTGCATCACCACGGATCAATCCTCAGGGACTTAACGCACAGCTAATACGCATCACATCCCAATTGATGAGCGTCGTCGTCACGGTGATCCTCTTTCTCGTCGGGGGACAATACCTCGGTATCAACATCGGGACTCTCCTGGCAAGTGCAGGAATCGGTGGTATTGCCCTCGCACTGGGGGCACAAGACACACTGAAGACCCTCTTTGGGACACTTGCGCTCATGGCGGACAAACCATTCCGTGTCGGCGATCGAATCCAATTCAAGACATACGATGGCGTGATAGAAGACATAGGCCTGCGATCCACAAGAATTCGTCTGCTGACAGGTCACCTGGTCACGATTCCCAACGATCAACTGGCCGGCAGCGATATCGAAAACATTGGGCGTCGAAAATACATCCGCAGGAAAGCCGAAATTCACTTCCCGCTGGATACAGCTAGTGAGAAGGTAGAGAAGGCCTTGGCAATTATCCGAGAGAAGCTCGTCGATCATGAAGGAATGGACCCAGCTTTCCCTCCACGAGTTTTTTTCGACGAATTCAACGCGAACGCTTTCAGCATTCGGTTTTTCTATTGGTATACGCCCCCCGATTACTGGGATTTTAAGGCGTTTGGCGAAAGATTGAATTTTGAGATATTCCGAGCGTTCGAAGAGCAGGGAATTCAGTTCTCTTTGCCATTCCGGCACTCCTATTGGAAACAGGATCAGGAGCAAGGGCCGCTCGATGTGAAAGTCATCGGAGACGGATCGACACAAAACGACGACACCTTGATGTAGTCACGTAGGATGAAACTATGAAAAAGGCGAAGGCCGAGCCGGGGGCTGGCTTTCCTTGGAATTCGTGATAAACCGGTGTTTTTGACAATCACTTGGTTTTCACACAAGGAGCAAGCCATGCTTTACGTCGGCGTCGACCTTCACAAACATTCTATCAGCCTGTGCGTCGTGGAACTAGCAGGACGAGAACGTAAAATTATCGAGCGGCGGCGATTTCGCTGTGACGAAGAAGAACGGATGGCAGATTACTTTGCAAGCCTGGATGAATATCAGCTGGTGGTTGAGGCGACCGCCAGCTACGAGTGGTTCGTCCAGTTGGTCGAATCCACCGCCGATCGGGTAGTTTTGGCCCATCCAGGCCATCTGCGGGTGATTGCCCAAAGCAAACGGAAGACCGACAAGCTCGATGCCCAGACGCTGGACGAGTATCGGTGTTGCCATGGCGAGAAGATACCCGCAACGAACCCCGAAGGGGTAATCCTATGTCAGCCCAGGGTGGAGTGATGCGAGCCTAAGCGAGCGTCGCGCAACCCTGGGACATGATTGAAACGCCATCAAAAACCCCGCAGGGGGTGACCCTAACGAATCGGCGAAACCTAGGATCACCCCTGCGGGGGTTTTTGTGATTGATGCGATTCGTTCCCAGGGTTGCGCGAATGCTCGCTGTCGCTCCCATTCGCTTCACCCTGGGCTGAATTAGTGCCGTCCCTTCGGGACTACTGGGAGATCATCTTGTTACGCACGTGCTTCTGCCTTTGCCATTTGATTCTTGTCACCAAACGAGTGCCGGGGTCGGCATGGCGTCAGGAACGAGATACCGCACTTCAAGCGGCAGGTTGATCTTTGGGCTTGGTTGTTACGGGCCTAGTGCTGCGTCAATCTTAAGAATTGGGGTTGCTGATTCACATTTGTGCTTGATTTGCAGCGGTAACCAATACTGCCAACCCCAAAAGTTAAGCTTGACATAGCACTAGTGGCCTGTCAATGTAGAGTTTACTGGTTGACTTATTCGCGACGACACATGTTGTGGAGGCGAAAACCAAACTTCTCTAGGTTGAACGATTAGTAAACTCAATGTTGACGCACCACTAGTAGTGCTCGCACCCATCTTTAACTTGTGCGTATTCACCAAGATGAACGTAGCGATAAGGCGAGCGGCAGATGAGAATTTACCAATCCTAACCCGACGCGTAAGCGAGGGACCTACCACGTTATCCTCCGTCCCTCGCTTACGCATCGGGTTATCAAGGTAAGTTCTTAACTGCCGACGCGCCTAAAATGCTGACCAGGGCCAATCGCAAACCCGTTCAACCAATCCGTGCTTCAATGGATTATGGGTGCGAGCACCCATTCTACGCCACTTTCTTACTGCCCCATACCGGTCCACGGGCAAAATTGCTAGAATGGGGCCTATGCCACCCAAACCAGTGCCAAACCTGTACCGCCGTGTCGCGATTGTTGGCGTTGGCCTAATCGGCGGGTCGATCGGGCTTGCTCTGCGGCAGCGCGGCTTGGCGGGCGAAGTGGTTGGCATCGGGCGGCGGGAATCGAGTTTGCAAAAAGGACTCGACTGCGGGGTCGTCGATCGGGTGACAACCGATCTGGCAGCGGGCGTGGCCGAGGCTGATTGGGTCGTTGTGTCGACGCCGGTTGGCTTGATTGTCGATCATGTGAGGCAAGTGGCCGGTGCATGCCCGACGGATGCACTGATTACCGACGCGGGCAGTGTGAAGGGGGCCATTTGCTTGGAATTGGCACCGGTTGGCCATTTCGTTGGCAGCCATCCGCTGGCTGGCGACCATCGCAGCGGCCCGGCCAATGCGCGTGCCGATTTATTCGTTGATAAGAAGGTCGTGATCACCCCAACCGAAGCAACACCGGCCGACGCCGTGGAGCGGGCCACCCAGTTTTGGGAGTCGCTGGGCGCCACCACTTTGCGGCTTAGCCCTGCGGAGCACGACCGCGCTTTGGCTGCCACAAGCCATCTGCCCCATCTGATCGCCTCGGCACTGGCTAGTGCAACGCCTGAAGGGTGGCTGGAACTGACCGCGTCGGGCTGGGGAGATACCACACGCATCGCCGCGGCGGACCCCAAATTGTGGCAACAAATTTTTACTGAAAACAAATCGAGCCTGCTGGAGTCGCTCGACCGGTTTCTCCAGCAACTAGCGCAAATGCGAACGGCGCTAGAAGCCAATCAGCACGAAACTCTGCAAACCTACCTCAACGAAGCGAAACGGATTCGAGATGATTTGGGAGATTGACGTTCATCCCCGCGAAGGAATGCCCGACCGGGAGGCCGAACGCATTATCCGCGAGGCGGCCGCTTGCGGCTTGGCGAAGACGCAAGAGACAGGCTCAGCCGAGCAGTTGCAAGTGGCGAGCGCGCGTGGGTTTTTGCTGGAGGCCGATGCGTTGTCAGCCGAAGAGGTTGAGCGGCTGGCCGATGAGCTGTTTGCCGACGGGGTGGTTGAGCGGTGCGTGGTTGCGCCGGTGGGGGATGCGCGGTTGGTGGAGCCGGTCGCTAAGCCGCAAGCGGCCGTTTTGTTGCATGTGTTGCCCAAGGCGGGGGTGATGGATCCGGTGGCGCAGAGTGCTGAGTCGGCGGTAGCAGATTTCAAAATCCCGGTTCGGGCGATTCGCACGCTTCGCAAGTATTGGATTGCCGGCGCCTCGCCCGACCAGATCCATGCCCTGGGAGAGCGATTGCTGGCCAACGACGCGATTGAGCAGGTGATCGTTGGCCCGTTGGATTTGGAGAGTCTCGACCTGGGGGCCGAGTATCCGTTTGAGCTTCGCACTGTATCGATGGGCGATTTGGATGATGAGGGCCTCATGCGGCTCAGCCGCGAGGGGCAGCTTTATCTGCAACTGGCCGAAATGCAAACGATCCAGCAGCACTTTGCGGCGATGCAGCGGGAACCGACCGATATCGAGCTGGAGACAATCGCCCAAACCTGGAGCGAGCATTGCAGCCACAAAACGCTTGCCGGGCGGATTGCATACCGCGACGCCGATGGCGAGCGTCAGTTCGACAATATGCTGAAAGAGACTATCTTTGCCGCTACGATGAAGCTGCGTGAAACGTGGGGCGAGGATGACTGGTGCGTCAGTGTGTTTAAGGACAACGCCGGCATCGTGCGGTTCGACGAGCAGTACAACGTCGCCTTCAAAGTCGAAACGCACAATCACCCCTCCGCCCTGGAACCGTACGGCGGAGCCAACACGGGCATCGGCGGCGTGATCCGCGACACAATGGGCACCGGCATGGGTGCCAAGCCGGTTTGCAATACTGATGTCTTCTGCTTCGCCCCGCCCGAGACGCCCGCCGACGCGCTACCCTCGGGTGTGCTGCATCCCAAGCGAGTGATGCAGGGCGTCGTCGGAGGGGTGCGCGACTATGGCAACCGCATGGGCATCCCCACGGTGAACGGGGCCGTTTATTTCGACCCGCGCTACCTTGGCAATCCGCTGGTTTATTGCGGCAATGTCGGCCTGATTCCGCAGGAGATGTCGTTCAAAGAGCCGCAGCCGGGCGACCTCATTGTTTCGGTCGGCGGGCGCACGGGTCGCGACGGGATTCATGGCGCCACCTTTTCTAGTTCCGAACTGACCAGCGAAAGCGAAACCCTCTCCGGCGGGGCCGTGCAGATTGGCAATGCGATCGAGGAGAAAATGGTGCTCGATGTGCTGCTCGAAGCGCGCGATCGGGGGCTGTATACCGCGATAACCGATTGCGGTGCGGGCGGGTTTAGCAGTGCTGTCGGCGAAATGGGCGAACAGATTGGAGCCGAGGTTCATCTGGAAAAAGCCCCGGTAAAATATGCCGGCCTGTCGTACACCGAGATATGGATTTCCGAAGCCCAGGAACGAATGGTCCTCAGCGTGCCGGAATCGAACTGGGAAGAACTGCGGGCGCTCTGCACCAGCGAAGGGGTCGAGGCGTCGGTGATTGGCCGATTCACGCCGACCGGCCGGTTGACGCTGAAGTACGGGGAGGCGGTCGTCGGCGAGTTGACGATGGATTTTCTGCACAACGGCCGGCCGCCGGTAGTACGCGAAGCCCAGTTCCAGCCGCTCGCTGTCCAACCACTCAAACTACCTCAGCAATTGGACCACACCGCCACGTTGAAGCAGATTCTTGGCTCGCATAACGTCGCCAGCAAAGAGTGGATCATCCGCCAGTACGACCACGAAGTGCAAGGGGGCAGCGTCGTCAAGCCGCTTGTCGGCATCGCCCACGACGGCCCGAGCGACGCGGCCATCGTCCGCCCCATACTCGATTCCCGGCGAGGTCTGGTGATTTCCTGCGGCATGAACCCCCGCTACGGCGACCTCGATCCGTACCACATGGCCGCCAGCGCCATCGACGAAGCGGTGCGCAACTGCGTGGCCGTCGGGGCCGATCCCAAGCGGATCGCCATTCTCGACAATTTCTGCTGGGGCGATTGCGAAAACAGCGCGACGCTCGGTTCGCTGGTCCGAGCGGCACTCGCCTGCCACGACCTTTCGCTCGTCCTGGAAACCCCCTTCATCAGCGGCAAAGATAGCCTCAATAACGAATACAGTTATGTTGATAAGCAAGGCAAAAAACAAACCATCGCCATTCCCGCATCGCTCTTGATCAGTGCGATGGGGCAAATCGACGATGCCCGTCGGGCGGTGACGATGGATCTCAAACAGGCTGGCAATCGGCTCTACCTCGTCGGCGAAACGAAAGACGAGCTGGGAGGTTCGCATTTGGCGCTGGTACGCGGTTTGGAAGGGGGCAATGTACCGACGGTCGATCCGCCTCGGGCCAAAGCCACTTTCGCTGCCATTCATGCGGCAATCGGGGCGGGCCTCGTCCGCTCCTGCCACGACCTGAGCGAAGGGGGCCTCGCCACGGCAGCGGCCGAGATGGCCTTCGCCGGTGGACTGGGTGCCAAAATCCGGCTCGACAAACTGCCTGTGGCTGGATTGCGGGTGACGGGCCATTCGCTCGCCGCCACGGTCCGCTGTTTCAGCGAATCAAACAGTCGTTTTTTGTGTGAGGTAACGCCCGAGAGTGCGGCCCCATTCGAGGAGCAAATGGCCGGGGTGCCTTGCGCCTGCCTTGGTGAGGTGGTGGCTGAGCCTCGGCTGATAATTCTCGAAACCGAGGGCGACGAAGCAGCGAGCACGCCAGCGCTAGTGGATGCTTCCCTGGCCGAACTGAAAGAGAGCTGGCAGCGACCGTTTCGCTGGTAGGCAGTGTTTATTGATAATTCTCCGTGTGTCGCGTTGCGACACGGCTATTCCGCAATCCGCAATCCGAATTTGAACATGTCTTGCCCCAGAATACTTATCCTTCGCGCTCCAGGAACCAATTGCGACGTGGAAACAGCCTTTGCTTTCGAGCAGGTGGGCGGCATGGCCGAGCGCGTGCATCTGAACCGGTTGCTGGAGCAGCCCCGCTTGGCCGAGCAGTTTCAAATCCTCTGTATCCCCGGCGGCTTTAGCTACGGCGACGACGTGGCGGCAGGCCGTATTTTCGCGAATCAAATCCGCCACCATTTGGCCGACACATTGCAAGCGTTTCGCGACGCGGGCAAGCTGGTTCTCGGCATCTGCAACGGCTTTCAAGTGCTCGTCAAGAGTGGCTTGCTCGACACGGATGACAAGGTTGCCTCAGACAAGGTTGCCTCAGATAAAAGGGATGCTCCCATCGCGACATTGGCCTGGAACGACTCGGGGCGTTTCATCGACCGTTGGGTTGACCTGAGCGTGGAGAGGACCGCTTGCCAATCTGTTTTTCTTGCCGGCCTAGAGCGGTTGTTCCTGCCGATTGCCCATGCCGAGGGAAAATTTGTCACCCGCGATCAGCAATCGCTCGACCGATTGCAGCAAGCGGGGCAACTGGTGCTGCGGTATCATCCTGAGCAAAATCCCAACGGGGCCATGGGCGATGTGGCAGGCCTCTGCGACACGACGGGCCGAGTGCTGGGCATGATGCCTCACCCCGAACGTTTCATCGATCCCACGCAGCACCCAAGCTGGACAAGATTGCCCCTCAGAGAAGAGGGCGATGGCTTGCAGCTATTCAGAAATGCCGTGCGATATTTCCAGTGAAATGGGACTATCGGCTATCTCGACGACAAGTCGTCGGCTTGGGGCTTTCCGCTTTTGTGTAACATCTTCGCCAGCATTTTATCAATCCACTTCCGGGCCGCATTGCCGGCTTGCTCGGGACCGGTAAACCCGCGGATATATTCGACCCGGTTACCATAGGTATCGCAGATGGCCACGCTGCAAGTCTCGCGGCGTACGCTTGTGCCGGTCTGATGGAGCACAAAGTGGTACGACCAACCACGGTGCCTGCCACCCGCTGTTCTTTTCGTGCCGGAGTGAGCCCAATGGTGGAACTTGCCGGTATCCTGCGAACGGTCTCTCTTTTGGGCATACCAAACAGACATCGATACATACTCCAGAAAGACGTGAGGGGAATCGCCCGGGGACTCCCTTTAGTATGCTCGACATGCAAGCCGAAAAAGCGACAGAATGTCTCGCATTGTGCTGTTGTCCTGTGTTCGTACAGTGCGTTGCATGAATTGTAGGGGTTAGATGGGTCGCTGGTGCAACTCAACTCGCGCCTCCTAAGATAGGACAGCGCCATGGCATAGAGGCGTTCCCGCAGCAGTACGGTACCGGCATGCGAGGCGAGTTTTTGCGAGAACGTTTGAACCTTGATTGAACGGTTGAATTCCGGCTCAAAAAGAGTATTCTGTGTTTCACCCATCGCGTGATCCTTCGGTGTTAGGGGAAATGTTTTTTCTACCCTTAAAATAGCAGGAGCTCACGCGATGGCGCTATACCTATTCTCATTCTCAAGTGTTGGTGAATAATCCGGAATCATGAACGAATCAACGGACAACAAGCAGGCTCCATCGCACCGCTTCTCACACCTGGCACCCTATTCGCGTGAGTTGGCGCTCATTGGATTGACGTTGGCGGTCGTGGCTTTGTTTTCGATTCTCTATCCCTATTCGTTTTGTTCCTGGGATAACTTCAATGCGATCTTGCGAAATCTGGCCTTCGAAGGAATTATTGCCGTTGGAATGATGGTCTTGCTGGTCTCCGGCGAATTTGATCTTTCGGTCGGCGCCATGGCCTCGATGACCGGCGTCCTTACGGCTTGGCTGATGAAAGTTGCCGCTTGGCCTGTCCCTTTGGCCGTGCTCACGGGACTTGTCACCGCAACGCTGATGGGTGCCATCAATGGAGTTTTCGTAGCCAAGTTGCGTGTCAACGCGCTGATTACCACCCTGGGAATGATGGGCATCCTTCAGGGAATCGCACTGCTTGTAGGCGGCCCTGGAATTACTTTTCTGCCTGAGTCTTTTTCGCGCGTCGGACAGGCTGAGTTGCTCGGTTTACAGTTGCCCGTCTGGTTGCTGGGATTCCTGGCCGTGACAATACACGTGCTGCTTACGCACTCTCGTTTTTTCCGTCAACTTTTCTATGTCGGAAGCAATCCCAAAGCCGCGAGGCTCTCGGGAATCCATGTGGACCGCATGCAGATATTCGCCTTTGCGATGATGGGGGCGATCGCTGGATTGGCGGGAATTGTTTACGCCTCGCGTATTGCCACCGCCACGGCAACCGTCGGCATGGGAGCAGAACTGCAAGCCATTGCCGCAGTGATTCTCGGCGGTGCAAGCCTGTCGGGCGGCAAGGGCACGATCTGGGGAGCGATGATTGGCGTCTTTTTTATGGCGCTGATCAAAAACGTGCTGATCATCGCCAGAATCTCTTCCGAATGGCAAGGGATTGTTCTCGGGGCTGTGCTGGTCTTTGCCGTGGCACTTGATTCTTTCATGTCGAGACGGCAAGAATGAGAATGGGGCTTTTCGATACGCATGCCCCACCGCTAACCACCAACCTCCACCGAGGCAATTGAGGGTGTGCGGGAATTGATTCCATAGAAGCCCCCGGCTTTGCCGGGGGGTTGCCAAGTATTCGAGTCCACACTACTATCACCCCCCGGCAAAGCCGGGGGCTTTCATTCGTAATTCCCACACACCCATCAGATCATTCATGAACAACCAACCCCTGAATCGACGCGACCTGCTTAGCAGCGTAGGAGCATTTGCGGGAGCAGGCATGATGGCTGGGCTCACTGGCTGTGAAGAGCCGCCACAGTCGGCAACCCACCCACGTGGACAAGCGACCGGAGACCAGCACCAGTCCTACGCCCATGAGGAGTATGTCTGGATTGCAGCCCTTGCGAATCTTCCCCTCTTTGCAAAACGGGACCATCCAGCCCTGCGAATGGCTGGGAAGGAGCTGGGCGTTCGGGTAACGACCGCGGGCCCCAATACGATCGACATTCCAGCATTGGTTGCCGCCATCGAACAGACCATCGTTCGCAAGCCGGCGGGCATCATGGTCGTCGGCTTTGATCCTTCCGCACTGGTTGCCCCCATCAACCGGGCGATGAAAGCAGGTGTCCCGGTAGTTTGCATTGATGTCGATGTTTCTGCGAGCAATCGAATCACGTTCATTGGCACCGACTGGCACGAACTGGGAGCACGACAGGCCCGGGGAATGCTCGCAGGGCTCCAGGGCCGCAAGGGGGAGGTTGCCCTGTTGGGGATGATCGAATTGCCGAACACGCACCACGCTGTTGCCGGTTTCCGCTCGGTAGCAGAGCCGGCCGGTTTGACCCTGTTGCCGCCCCAGCAAGACAAAGCCAATCAGGTCGAAGCGGCTCGGGTCACCGCGTCGATCATTCAAGCGCATCCCAAGCTGGTTGGCATGGCGGGATTCGACTCCCAAAGCGGCCCTGGAATGGGTCAGGCGATCAAAGAGGCGGGCAAAGCAGGTCGGATCGTTGCTACCTGCGTTGACGATCAGGAGCAACACCTTCGACTGCTCAAAGAGGGGGTGCTCCACACGTGTGTGGGCCAGAAACGCGAGCTGTTCACCTACCTGGGCGTCCAGGCACTTTTTGCGATCAACCACTCTCCGATTAAGTTCACCTCAAACGATCAAGCCGCCGGCATCTATCCGGTTCCCGCTGTTTACAATACCGGAGCCTACACCATCACGAATGAGAACGTCGACCTGTTCCTGAATAGAGACCCCTAAGTTCGGGTTTTGCACCTTCTGTTAGCAGCAAGTGCAAAACTAGAACTTAGGTGGGCCATCAGAAGGACCGGGAAGTTGCAATTTCAGTCCCCGGCTTTGCCGGGGGGTTGCCGAAATGGAAAGAATCGCAGTGGTATTCTCCTAAAAAAACTCCACAATATCCCTACTCCCGGGCAAAGCCGGGGGCTGATAATGACGTAGCTTTCCTGCACGTCAAAGGCCATGCAATGGTCATCTATCCTGTAGTTCGCTAGACTCTCCGATGTATAATCAAGCAGAGGAGGGAAAGGGTGCCATTCGTACACGGCACCTATCGCCCTATCCTTTTCCTTCTGTCTTCCAATCCGAGTTTGTAAACATTCTACAGTCAACCTGTGTGTGGGAGTGATTCTCAAGATGCTATGTGCAAAGTTCTATGTCGACAAATCAACGACTCTTATTATCTTTATGCTGCTCTGGGCAAATGCCCTACTCGGAGTCTCCTCGCTAGCCGCACAGCAGCAGGAAACCGCGCGGCAACAGGAAACCTCGTCCGCGTCGTTACCGCTCGAACCCGACCAGGCGCTCTCATCTTTCCAGCTCGCTGCGGGGCTGCGGATCGAGCTGGTTGCCAGCGAACCTGACGTGGTCGACCCGGTCGCCATTCGCTTTGACGAAGAGGGGCGCATGTGGGTGGTCGAAATGGGCGACTATCCCGAGGGCCCCCCGAAAGGCAAAAGGCCCACCTCCCGTATTCGTATCTTAGAAGACCGCGATGGCGATGGTCGGTATGAAACTTCGCACATCTTCGCCGACCAGTTGCTATTCCCCACCGGGCTGCAACCATGGCGTGGAGGTGTGTTCGTAACGCTCGCTGGTCAAATCGTTTATATGAAGGACACCGACGGTGACCATCGGGCCGACTTGAAACAAGTATGGTTCTCTGGATTCGCTGAGATGAACACCCAGTTACGTGCCAACCACCCAACCTTGGGGCTCGATGGGCGCGTCTATGTGGCCAATGGATTGCGCGGCGGGGCAGTGGTGTCGTCGCGAACCCCTGATCGAGAGCCGCTTGAACTCCGTGGCCATGATTTCCGCTTCGATCCACTCACGCAAAGCTATGAAACGGTCGCTGGCTGTTCACAATTCGGAATGACGTTGGACGATTTCGGACTTCGGTTTCTTTGCAGCAATCGAAATCCGCTCATGCACGTGGTGCTCGAAAACGACTACGCTAGGCGCAATCCAAACTTTGCTCTACCGGCAGTTATAGAGGATGTGGCCCTCGCGGGTGGGGATTCTCGTGTGTTTCCTATCTGTCGTTCGTGGACCACATCCTTGCAACACGCGGGCCAGTTCACCGCAGCTTGCGGTTCAATCATCTTTCGGGGCGATCGACTGCTGCCGGAGATGGTTGGCAATGCCTTTGTTTGCGAGCCGACCGGAAGCTTGGTACATCGTGAAATTCTGCAGCCCAAGGGCGCCACGTTTCGTTCACGGCCAGCGCGCGAAGGGGTCGAGTTTTTAGCATCGCGGGACGAGTGGTTTCGACCGGTTGATCTGGCAACAGGCCCCGACGGGGCTTTGTATGTGGTCGACATGTACCGTGCCGTGATCGAACATCCCCGGTGGATGCCTGACGAATTACGCAAACGCCCCGATCTGCGAGACGGCGACGACCTTGGCCGCATTTACCGTGTTATTGCAAAAGACAACGCAAAAGACAACGCAAAATCCGAAGCAGCCAATCGGGAGAATTCGATAGCTCGGCCTAAGATGTCATCGGCCACCGGCGAGCAGCTTGTGGCAATGTTGGCGCACCGCAATGGTTGGAGGCGCGACACGGCCGCCCGCCTGCTGCTGGAGCGTGGGGACCGCACCGTCGGTGAGTCGCTACGAACTCTGGCCCGCGATGCCGAACTGCCGGCATCAAGAGTCGCTGCGTTGCGTCTGCTGTCGAACTTTGAAATGTTGTCTCGCGAGGATGTGCTTGGGGCTCTTGGCGACTCACATCCAGGGGTGCGGCGACAAGCGGTGGTGATGGGGGAAGCTTGGCCTGACGATTCGGTGCGAAACGCGGTTCTAAAACTGACCGATGACGCCGACCCGCAGGTACGATTCCAAGTGGTGCTCAGTCTGGCTCCGATGACCGGTCACGCCGAGATCGATGCGCTGAAACAGATCGCTCTGGCTGGGGCGGAGGATCCATGGATGCGTCGCGCGGTTGCCATTTCTGCAGCCAGTTCGGTAAGCGATCTGATCCAGGCCATGCTCGGCGATTCCACTTGGCAACGCGATGGATTCTCGACGGCTGAGCAGATGTTGCTCGTCGATTTGGCCAAGCTCGTAGGCAGTTCGGCCGACGACACTCAGTCACGGGATGTGGTGCGGGCATTGGTCGCCCTGTCAAAGCAAAACGACGGCGAGCGTCTGCAACAAATGGCACTTCACGCGATGTTTCAGGCAGGAAAACGTCACAGAAAAACCGTGGCTTCGCTCTTCGATGATGGTAAGCATGAGTCGTTGCGCGCCGACTTGAACAAAGTTTTTGAATCGGCTCGGCAGCTTGCCGAACGGGCGGATGCCGCAGCATCGGACAGATGTGAAGCGGTGACGCTGCTCAGCAGCGACCTGCAAAGCTTGGATTTATTAGTTCGACTTGCATTGGACGAACCAGAGCAGCCTGTGCGACTGGGAGCCATCGGTGCCTTGGCAATACGAAACGAAATCGAGCCATGGAAAGCCCTGCTTGCACAATTTCCTTACGAAACGCCCGTCGTTCGCCGAGCGATTCTCGACGCGGTTGCGCCTTCTAGCCGTGCGGCATTGCTGCTCGACGCGATGGAGAGCGGCGAGATTGAGCCGGGCGGGATCGATCGCATGACTGCGGACCGTCTGGTTCAGCATCGTGATTCGGCAATTCGCAAACGGGCAGCACAAATCCTTTCCGCTGCCATTCCAAAGGATCGCCAGTCGGTTTTGACCGATTATCAGGCGGCCCTCGAGTTGGCATCCGATCCGAACCATGGGCAAGAGGTTTTCAGCAAACAATGCGCAACCTGCCACAAAATTGCAGGCATCGGTGTGCGTGTTGGTCCCGACATCGGAGACACCTACTCAAAAAAACGCGAACAATTGCTCACCGACATTCTCCAGCCAAATCGGGCAATCGATGCCAACTACATGGGGTATTCGGTGCTTACCGAGGATGGCCGCATACTCAGCGGGCTGCTCGTTGCGGAAAGCGCCTCCTCGATTACACTCCAGCAGGAAGAAGACAAGACGGTCACGCTCACCATGGGAGAGGTCGAGGAGATACGTCCGACAGGCATCTCGCTTATGCCCGACGGACTGGAGGAAAACATTTCACACCAAGACATGGCCGACCTGATTTCGTTTCTCAAGAACTGGCGTTACCTGGATGGGAGGACTCCTTACGATGACGATACGAAAGGGAAATAATTGAGAGTGTCCGGGCATTATAAATGAAAGCCCCCGGCTTTGCCGGGGGGTGGTAGCAGAGCGAACTCGAACTTCTCGGCAACCCCCCCGGCAAAGCCGGGGGCTGAAATGAGGCTTCTTCATCGCCACAGTCAGCAATAGCCACTAAATTCCCTGAAGAAAGGTTTAGCATGAAGCTTCTGAAAAAAAGAGTATTGATACTCCTGGTGATAATCATTGTCACTTATGGACTGGACTTTTGCATTTTGAGATTTCAAGATCAGTTTTCCGGCCGCTAGCATTCGGTTCCTTGATTTTGTGTCGGGGAGATCGTTAACGGCACAATGGATGGTGTACCTTGCGATCTTCAAGAACTCGCGATTTTTCGAGGTCGAAATGAGCATGGCTCGTAGTATGGTATTTCTACCCTACAGCATTGAAAAACACTGCTATTTGTCGAGGATTGAGGGGCAATGATCCGTGCAAGCACGATGACACCTCGCTGTGAGCCATACGAATTGATCTCGAAAAAACTCAAAAAACACTTGTTTTCTAGGTCCGATTGGCCTTGAAGTCCAACTTTGCAAAAGTCCAGTTATGGAGTGGAAGATAGACCCTGCATGGGGGAAGTGGTCAAGGATGGAAAAGTGATTCTTACCCCCAAGCCCGGCCCGCAGCCGAAAATCAATGGGCCGCGTCTGTTTGGCGTTCGTCCCGGCCGGCCGTTTCTGTATCGGATTCCCTGTACGGGAAAACGGCCCCTCCTTTTTTCTGTCGAAAATCTTCCAAGCGGGTTCCAACTCCATCCTGAAACCGGCATCATCACCGGTCACGCTCTCACAAGAACGGGCGCGTACGTTGTCACACTTCGTGCAAAAAACCTTCACGGCTCCGACTCAAAAGAATTCACGATCCAGGTCGGCGACAAAATTGCTCTCACTCCGCCGATGGGTTGGAACAGTTGGTACATTCATTACCATCGCGTGACCGACAAAGTGATGCGAAAAGCTGCCGATCAGATGGTTGACTCCGGCATGGCCGACTTTGGATATATGTATGTGAATATCGACGACTGCTGGATGCGAATTGAACAGGAACATTTTAATCGATGGAAAAAACGTGTCCAGGAATCCGATTTTGATTGGCAGAGTGTCATTGGTCAAACGCGCGATCACCAGGGAAACGTGCTCCCCAACGACAATTTTCCCGATATGAAGGCGATGACCGATTACATTCATTCCAAAGGACTGCGAGCGGGTATCTACACATCTCCTGGACCACTCACTTGCCAGCTGTATATTGGAAGCTATCAGTACGAGCTTCAGGACGCCAAACAGTACGCAGCATGGGGTTTCGATTTCCTCAAGCATGACTGGTGTACCTGCAAAAAAGTTGCCAAAAATCGCTCACTGCCGGAGTTGAAAAAACCGTATCAACAAATGGGGGATATTCTTAAAACACTCGACCGAGACATCGTTTACAATCTATGTCAATATGGTTTGGGGGACGTCTGGAACTGGGGTGGTAAAGTGGGGGGTAATTGCTGGCGAACAACTTACGATTTGGGACGCGAAAAGAGCTCTAGCCTTCCGGGGTTTTACCACATCGGCTTCTCCAATGCTGCTCATTGGAAGCAGGCGAAACCGGGCCAGTGGAATGATCCCGATTACATTCTCATTGGCTGGGTTGGCAAAGCACGGGGACATGGCGCCGGGAAACCAACATCACTCACCGGGCATGAGCAGTATTCCTACATGTCGATGTGGTCTCTGATGGCTGCCCCGCTGATCTTTTCGGGTGACATGGCCAAACTCGACGATTTCACGCTCAACGTTCTGTGCAATGCGGAAGTGATCGACGTCAACCAAGACCCTCTTGGCAAACAGGCACGCATCGTCAGGCAAACAGACACTGAACTTATCCTGGCAAAACCAATGGAGGATGGATCACTCGCTGTCGGATTGTTCAACCTTGCTGAGAAAGAAAATTCATTGAGTGTCACCTGGGAAGCGTTGTCAATCACGGGACCACGACGCATCCGCGATCTCTGGCGACAAAAGGAACTTGGTCAAACTGAGGGTCGTTATAATGCTAATGTCCCCCGGCATGGAGTACAATTTGTTCGCCTCTGGCCAGCAGAGAATTAAACAGCGAGCGTGTAAAGGTAGCCGCGACTCTACGAGTCGCAGGTAGAGGTTTATCTGACCTCGCAGATTACCTGCCGTTGGTAAGTAAGCGTTCTGTGAACAGCGTCCCAAAATTGCGCGCTATCCTAATAGAGGTGAACCATTCCCTTTATTCCAGGAACGAGCACAATGTCCAATCGAAACAAATCCCAAGAGTCCCACTGGCGTGGCCTACTGAAACAGCAGTCCTCAAGCGGCTTGAGCATCGCGGCGTTTTGCCACCAGAACTCGATTACACAAACCAGCTATTATGCCTGGCAGCGTAAGTTCCGTGAGCAGCAAGCCTCCCCAGAGCAGGGGAGCCGTTCGACCAAGTCTCTTAAAACCAGTCGTAACGCCGTCCAGGGCACCCAACTGGTGCCTGTGCGGATCGAGGGGACGACACCTGCGTCCACGCTGCGTATTCACTTGCCGCAGCAGGGAGTCTTTGTGGATGTGCCTCACGGCACCGATTGTGAGACAGTGAAGGACGTATTGCAGGCGTTGCGTGAGGTGGCGTCATGTTGATTGTGCCATCCCAAATAAAAGTCTTCGCCGCGTTGGCTCCCACGGACATGCGTAAAAGTTTTTGTGGATTAATCGGTATCGTCGAAAAGGAGCTTGGCAAACAGATTGAAGACGGAGATCTTTTCTTGTTTTTCAACCGACGCCGCAACCGGTTGAAGGTACTCTATTTCACGGGTGACGGCACGATCATCCTCTACAAGCATCTTGAACGAGGAACGTTCGAGACACTACGTGGCGCCGACCATGGAGGGGCGATTGCATCCCCCGGTGATTACTTGACACTGCATGTGGACGACCTGCGATTGTTGCTGGAAGGCATCGAGCTATCGAGTGTCAAACGTCGCAAGTGGTGGCGTCGTGAGCAGGCAAAACAAATTACTCAATCGCCTTGGAAACCACCTTGACGCGCAACGTGAATTGTCGATAAATAAACATGTGTGTTCTACACCAACGGTGTGTGATCATTTGCCATTTCGTGACGCACCTTCAAGGACCGAAACGTTGTCGATGGAATCCGACAAACTCCGAAAAGAGATCGAAGTGCAGCGCGCCGAGATCGCACATCTCAAAAGGGTTAATAGCGAGCAACAGGCAACTCTTGAATCGTTGCAGAATCACATCGAGGTGATGCAAGAGCAAATCACCTTACTCCGTAAGGCACTCTTTTCTCCACGGCGTGAACGGTTTATCCCTTCTCCCGATCAAAAGCTTCTTTTTGATCCCGAGTCGATCGAGGGCAACGAGATTAGCGAGGATGACGAGGCGACCGACGAAGAAGAGCCAGACGATGAATCGTCTTCGAAACGCAAGAAACGCCGTAAGAAGCGCAAACGTTTTGAATTCCCCGAGTGCTTGCCGGTCCAGCGTTTTGAACACCCACTGCCGCCGGAAGAACTCGATTGTCCTTGTGGATGTGGCGGCAAGCGGACGGTGATCTCCGAGCAGATCTCACGGCAACTAGAATATGTTGAGTCTAGCGCCTACATCGCCGAGCACGTTCGGTTTACCTACGGTTGCCCTGTTAGCCGGGATGGCCAGCAGATCGTCACCAGCGAAAAGCCACCCAATATCAACGAAAAAGGGATATTTGGGGCCAGCACGTTAGCCTGGCTGGCACACGCCAAGTTCGAGCGTCACCTGCCCCTGTATCGTCTCCAGGAAGAGCTTCGTTCCACCACCACGATGTGGTTCAACCGCAGCGTGTTGAGCAACGCCGTGGTGCGAACGGGCGAGCGTCTGCTGCCGGTGTGGGATCTGATTCGCACCCAAGTACTGGATAGTTTTTATGTACGGGCCGACGAGACCACGGCCCGTGTCCTGCGTCCCGGGGCTGGGGCGACCAAGCTGGTTTATCTCTGGGTCTACGTTGGCGATGACCAGCATCCGTACCAACTATTTGACTATCGACTTGATCGATCCCGCGCAGGTCCGCGGGAAATACTTGATGATTTTCAAGGCGGATTATTAACCGACGGTTACAGTGTCTACACGTCCCTAGTCAAGGAATCGGATGGCCGACTTCTGGATCTGGGTTGTTGGGCCCATGCGCGGCGGAAGTTCGACGAAGCGTGCGCCGTCTCAACGCAGCCACTTGCGCACGAGGCGCTCGCTTGGATCTGGCAACTGTACGACATCGAGGATCGCCTGGCCGATGCCGATGTGGAAACGCGACGACAAGTGCGCATGCGCGAGTCGGTTCCCATTCTTGCCCTTCTGCACGATCGTCTCACCGAAGTGCAGCCGACGGTACGGCCTTCGACCAAGTTGGCCGAAGCGATCGGCTACCTGCTCAATCGTTGGAACGCGATGACGCGATTTGCAACCGACGGGCGCTATGCGATCGATAACAACATGGCAGAAAGAGTCATTCGCCCCTCGGTTATTGGAAGAAAAAATTACCAATTTTTTGGGAGCGATGCGGGTGGTCGCGCGGCATGCGTCTGGTACACGCTTATCCAGAGTGCTCGTTCTAATCATGTCCACGTCACCCCGTATCTCAACGATGTTCTCGTCCGGCTTCCTCAGATCGTTCCCGAGTACTTGCGGGTGGGCGACGCCCAAACCCCGTTCGAATCGCTTTCAAGGGACCAGCGTGAACAGCTCTCCGAGCTGCTACCTGACCGATGGCTCAAGGCACACCCTGAGCATCGCAGCGAAGATCGCCAGCGCGAACTTGATCAGGCCAACCAGCGCCGCCGCCAGAGGCGTGCTTCACGACGTCGGCTTGTCAAGATCTGAATTACGCTCCTGGCATGACGGAGTTCACAGAGCGCTAACAATAGATGGTTGAGCGTTCGTGAGAACAGCTCCTAAAGACAGGTCCGCGAGACATCGCTAAAACTAAAAGAACTGGTTGACAACGATCGCTTCATAGATGGGTGCTCGCCACCCATCTTTTTACTGAAAAGGGGGCCCGAGGAGAATGGCATCAACGTTCCCGCTCGAAAAAGATGGGTGCGAGCACCCCATCCTATCTTTACTGCGGGCGTTCGATTTTCTTGGGCGGTGTACCGATCAATGACCCCGGTTGAGGACGTGATAGGCCATTCCACCGACCGACGCTCGTGCTGTTCTGGGCACCAAAGCATTCTATCAGACGAAGTGCTCTTGAAAAAGTAGAATGTCCCTTTTTCACTCTCCCCTTTTCACTCTTTCACTTTTCACTTTCTCAGAAATTTTCGACAACGTGTTTCTGCCCTGCTTCGACTCCCTTTCGACTCGTCCGCCATCGCGGGCAGCAAGCAAAAAGTATCTGCAATAGCATCAAGCTGCCTGGCTCGGGGACGGCAGTTCCTCCCCCGCTGCTACCGCTGAACTGTTGTTGCCAGGCGAGGAAGTCGGCACCGTCGGTGTCGCCGTCACCGTCCGCATCGCCACCGGGGTTCATGCCAAACGAGGCCTGCCAGGAGAGGAGATCGTCTCCATTCACGCTGCCATCGTCATCGAAGTCGGCGTCGTTTTTACGAACAATTGCGGCAACCCAGGCCCCACTGTCTGGCGGTGCGATGGTTGTCGTGCCGCCACCCGAAATTGTGGACGACGAACCCCACTGGCCGTTTCCGATATTGATCCAATCAAGATTGAAGTCGACGTTTGCGTAGGCTGTCAAATCGAGTCCAACCGAACCGCCTTGAGTGAAGTACAGTGCATACTTCTCTCCGGGGTCGGCCGTCAGATACGCTTCACCATAAACAAACGGTTCGTTATCAAAATCGATGCCTGGAAAATCGACCGTAAATGTGCCACGGTTGGTCATCAGATCGTTATGCGGCTCGAGTTCCCACAATTTGACCTTTGTTTCCAACTTGCGAACCGCGCTGATGCTGGCCTTGGCAAGGTCGCTGAGCCCCTGGCCAGACGTTGGCCGGTGAAATCGCGCCGAAGCGCTACCTCCAATAACATTCATCCAGAAACTATTCTGTGCAGCAAAGTCGCCAAACCGTGTGTTCACTCTCCTCCTAAAGGCAGAGACAGACTGCTCGTCTGCACCGTAGATCTTGGTATTGTTAATGGGGCGAATGTTAGACGAAGTCTGTTCGCGTGCAAACATGAGATTGGCCCAGTGGCCTTCCGGTCCCCCAGTGTTTTTCATGGCGTTGTTTTGAGAGAGATCAATGAACGTGTAGCGACCGGAGTCGGGGCCAGAAAACACCTGATCGTATTCAGCAGATTTCTGAAGCTCCCATCCGTTGTCAAACATATCCGTGACGTACACCGTCTTTTCTAGCGCACCCGCGGCATTTTGGATGTGGTTCATCCAATAGTGTCCCCAGGCTGGGTCCTCATGCGTCTCGTTGTTCATGGTGTACAGAACGTTGTCAAATCCCAGGCTAATCGACAACATTTCATCGATATACTGCTCCTGGAATCCACGGACGAGATCGAATTTTGCCTTCTGGCTGGCTGAGGCCGAGTCATAGACTGGGTGGCCCGGCACTCCGTGGGCAAAAGGACTGTTTTTAAATGATGAATAAGAGTCGTTAAGACCGGATTGTGACGTCGTGTAATTGACATTGTTAGACGGCCGAAATGGACTGCTTTCCCACTTGGTATTCTGCATATCAAAACGGTCCCAAACCTCGAGTTGGACGACGATATCTCGCGAGTGCGCCTCACTGAGCATCGTCTCAAACTTACCCCAATACGAGTCGCTCCCCGAGGAGAGTAGATTCAAGTCGAACTTTCCGCCAGCCACCGTTTGATGGGATGCCGCGAATCCATCGCGGATCGCCCAACCAGGATCAAAGACCGTACGCATCACGTTGCCTCCGGCGGTGACCATCTCGTCCATCTGGGCCGTAAGATTGAACTGCGAACTGGTCTCGTCCGGATCAACAAACACATTGTGTGCACCATTGAAGGCGCCCAACAGCAAAACCGGCTCCCCGTTGTATTCCCAGTAATAATTATTGGCGGAATAGGGCTGGAGCTGTGCATGTGAAACGGAAACAACTCCAGACAAAAGAAGGAGCGTTAGGGAAATAATAAAAGAAAATTTTGATATTTTCATGAAAGCCTCTCCTGCTTAAGGGATTTCAGGTGCGAGATCACCCCGCATGACGGGGCATTCGGAGATTCCAAAATCGGCATCGATTCTGGATTCGTCTCGTTCCGTTGCTCGCAACCGCTGTGGGACGACAGGCGCGTGCCGCAAAGCTGACGCTGATGCGTGTGCTGCCGACGCGCGGAACCTCTTCTCGTCGATCGGCAGGGGGGGTGGGAAAGTAGAGTTCAGTGTAATCGACTTCACGGGGAGCATCAAGCTATTTGCAGCCAAAATCAAGAGAACTACAAAGTCGCAATTTCATGGCTACGGTTTGCTCCAGTCGAACTCCTGCGTGAACCTCCCGCGGGGAAGACGTGGGGCGTAGGGAGCGTTCGTCTTGGGTACGTGTGCGGCCAATCGCTTAATCACGTCGGCATATTTCGGATCGTTGGCAAGGTTCTTCCATTCGTGTGGATCGCTATCGTGATCGTAAAGTTCCTCATCGCCGTTGACGTAATGAATGTAGCGCCACCGGTCGGTGCGAACTGCGTGGTTGCCGGGGTGGTGTGTGGTGAGCGCGGGATGGTCCCACGGCTGAGCCGGATCTTTTAACAGCGGGACGAGACTATGACCCTGAAGATCTCCATTGGCAGGAAGGCCGCACAGTTCGACCAGCGTCGAGTAGATGTCGATCAGTTGCACCGACCGCGAGCATTGAGCCCCGGCGCTCATCTCGTTCGGTGTGACGAAGATGAGCGGAACGTGCGTTGATTCCTCCCATAGCGACCGCTTTTCCCAATGCATCTTTTCACCCAGGTGAAAGCCGTGGTCGGACCAGAGCACGATCACCGTGCTCTGCGTGTGCGGACTCTTGTCTAGGGCATCAAGTAATCTCCCGACGCACATGTCGGTGAACGAAACGCAAGCCAAGTAGGATGCCACCGCTTTGTGCCACAGGCCGTGGCGGGTAATGTTGTGGTGACTCATGGGTGTGGTGTCGAAGTAGCGCGTGAATTTGCGGCCCAAAGGCGGCAGATCGTCCAAGTCACCCGGCAGGACGGGTGGCAGCTCAACCGTATCCAGCGGATACATGTCGTAGTACTTCGCCGGAGTGAACAGCGGCAGGTGTGGCGTCTTCAATCCCACGGCTAGAAAGAACGGTTTGTCGTGATGCTCACCCAGCCTTTCCACGCCCCACTCGGTCACCTTCATGTCGTTCATCTGAGCATCGCGGACCGGCAACGGTCCGAAGTCGAAAACACGTGGATTGGGCAGACCGCTGACCCCTTCCGGCCCTACGAGGTCGTGCATCCATTTCCGACTGTGTCGGCCTCCCCACTGATCCCACTCGTCCGCCGTATCTTGGTGGCGGTGGTAGATCTTGCCTGCGCCCATTGTACGGAAGCCGTGATTTCGGAAATATCTTGGCAGTGTCACCAGGTCTTTCAACTTCAGCACCGTGCGAAGCTCTTGTTCAATGACGTAAACACCGTTCTGCCAGGGGTAGGTGCCGGTCAGCAAGCTGGCCCGAGACGGCATGCAAATCGGCGCCTGGCAATGGGCATTCGTGAACAACACCCCCCGGCTCGCCAAGCGGTCGATATTCGGCGTCCTCACTTGTGGATGTCCTCCGAGACACCCCACCCAATCGTTCAGATCATCGATGGCGATGAAAAGGACATTGGGCCGGCTTGTCCCGGCTTTTTCCGCCCATGCCGGGAGAACAGAGAGCAGAGTGCTCAGCGCAACAATACTCGTTATGAAATAATGATTCATCGTGTGTTTCTCCTCTTCTGTCTTGGACTCGATCCGAGATTGTCTGACAGCATAGCTTATCGGTCCCCGTTGGGAACCCCGTTCGTCTCCTCCTTCAGCCGAGCGACCTGTTTTTTGTCGAGCATGTATATCAATCGCAGCGCTCGTCAGCTACAATTGATGCGGGGAGGGTAATACAAGTCTCACTTAATATAAAAGGGAACTTATGCTTACTCGACTGGCAAAGGTTTTAAGATTGGCAAGTGACAGGCTCAATCATGGCACGAAAAACCGAAATCGGAAAAACGGCGAACATCGGCTAAGCATCGAAACGCTCGAGCCGCGAATGCTGCTCGCCGCGACCGTTCTCAGCCAGGCAATTGCCAGTCAAGCCGTTGTCAGCCAAGAATATGCGCCTGCTGCTGTAGTTGCCGCGCCCGCCGACTTTGACAACGATGGCGACGTCGACGGCAACGATCTTGCGCAATGGGAAGACAATTTCGGAGCAGACGCCAACGCCGATGCCGATAGCGATGGCGACAGCGACGGCGCCGACTTCCTCGCCTGGCAACGACAATTCACCGGGGACCTGAGCCCAGATTTCTCGGACGATTTTAGTACCGACACGACCGGCAACTACACGGTGGTCGATACCAGAGGGACGATTGGGACCTTCTCGTACGCTGCCGGTCAACGGGCCCAGGTCACCACGGGAGACAACGTCGGGTTGCAGTTCTCACAGGCGGTCCTTCAAACGGACAGCAACATATTTCAGCTCGAATTCAACCCGACCCAAAAGTTTCCCGCGGGCGGCGAGCTATGGATTCGTCTGCGCCAGGACGCGAATAACTACTACGAAATCTACAACACCGATGGCTACAATCAAGGAGCGGTCAGCAAATTCGTCGATGGCGTCGAGGTGCAATCCGTAGATTTCGTTGGCGACTATAGTCAAAACAACCACTACACGATCACGGTCGACTTCAGTCCGACGGAGACCACCGTCAACGCCTTTGACGAGCAATTGACGCTCGCCGCCGACAGCACGTCAATCGTTGTCGGTAGCTTCGAGGTGGATAGCCATCAGCAGACAGCCTACTTCGATAACATCTGGCTTGGAAACGTACTACCGACAACAACTGGCACGACATATTATGTCGACACCAATGCCCCCAATGCCTCCAATTCTAATTCAGGAACAAGTGAATCCTCGCCGTTCAAGACACTCGATTTTGGGATAGAGCAACTCAACGCCGGAGATACACTGCTAATCAAGGCCGGGACGTATGGGCCTGTCAACGTTAACGGCCTCAATGGAACTGCCGCAAACCCGATTACTATTAAGAATTTTCAAAATGATGTGGTTACGGTTGATGCTTTTAAGAATGGTGCGGTTGCCAGGCACGCGATGAATTTCGACAATTCCTCTTATGTGATTATTGATGGGCTGAAACTTACAGATTCGGACCCTCAGGTTAGTGAACTTGTGGGCAAAGACCCTATCGCCGACTTTAGCCGCCTGACCGAAATCAAGGATGTGACTGGAAATGGAATGAAGTTTCACGAGTCCGATCACATGACGATTCAGAACTCGGAGATATTTCATACCGGTTCGCACGGTGTGCTGACCACCGGCAAGGTGACAAGTAACAACCCCAACCCGACACATAGCAACAGTGTTCTCAATAATATAATACATACAGGCATCAAATCGCTCTCCTCTTACGGCGTTTATCTCAAAGGTCCCGACAATACGATTAAAGGAAACACGATCTATAATAACACCGGTCATGGCTTGCACCTGCACTCGACAACGACGCCTTTAGTTGATAGCATCATCGAAAATAACGTTATTTATGATAACGGGGGAGAGGCATGGCTCTTTGTCAGCAGTGGCGTTCCAAACAAAAAAGTCGGCGGAAGCAATGCGATACTCTGGAATGGGACCGGCAACACCTTTCAAAACAATATCTTCTATTACACCGAGGATTACAAAAACGATCCTCTTTCAGACGGAGATGGATTTTCCGATAATTTAATTATTGCGGCCGATACGAATACGATCGTCAATAACACCATTTACAATGCCGTCGACAAGGGCGTCAGGTTTCATGCAACAAGGTCATTTGACAATGTCTTGTTTAACAACGTCATCTGGAGTAACGACGGTGGAGAGATTGGATATACGTCAAGTGCGACTGCGGGAGCACAGGCAGCCTTAACCAATAACCTGACGGCAGATCCTCTCTTCGTTGATGCAGCCAATGCCGATTTTCATCTCACTTCAACCACCTCGGTTACCTCCCCCGCCATAGACGCCGGCATCGCCACCAACGCACCGTCCGTGGACTTCGATGGAATCGCCCGTCCCCAGGGCGCCGGTTACGACATCGGTGCGTTTGAGGCGATTGGCACGACTTATTTCGTCGGCCCTGTTAGTGGTCCCGGAATCGATTTCACAACCATCCAGGCAGCGGCTAATATCGTCCAGCCGGGCGACACGGTAATAATCAAGGATGGGATTTATACGGATGTGGATCAGGACCCGGAAGATGCAGTCGTAAGCTTAACTCGAAGTGGAACGGCAGGAGCTTGGATTACTTTTAAGTCAGAAAATCAATGGGGGGCCAAGCTGGACGGGGAGAATGCGACTAAATTTGGCATAAGGATATTCAACAGTGCAAGTTACATCCGAATCGAAGGGTTGGAAATAAAAGACATGGCACTTAATGGCGTCTCGGGCAAAGTCAGCAATCCGGGTGGCGCGCAGAACAACAGTTCCCATGTCTACTTCTACGGACTCTACATCCATGACATTGCAAGAACACCATGTACTCTCTCGGGCTCAGGATGTGGAGATCGGTCTGCGATGAACCTGTCAACCCTAGGCTCAAACTACACGGTGGACTCTTCTTTTCTAGACACATTCGGAAGGACAGACTCAGGCCCAGCGTTTAAAAACTCTGACCATAATCACGATCACGGGATAGGAAAAATACCCCTTGATTCACTAATTATTAATAATGTCGTCGTAAATGCTGCGTCTGGCTGGGCCATAGGCACTGCGCCTGCAGATTTCAATGGCAAAATATCTGGGTCACCTGGAACTAGGATTATAAACAACACAGTAGTTTCAACGAACCCGACACATGATGGAGGGATATTGATTCGGGCGAATAATGTCACGGTTGCTAACAATATAATCATTAGTACCGAACTAAACACGCATGCCATAGAAGTTTTTCCGTCTGAGTCGAACGGCATACAAGGACTCGGACTTCACAATAATTTAACGAACGTGCCAAATTTGTGGGGATTTAATAACCCTAATGACACTAGGCCCGTTGAGATTACAGGAACAGCCACCAATATCCTAGATGCAGATCCTGGGGTTGCAGGGGCAACTTTAGCTACGCTGCTGAATGGAAATCCAGTACCTTCCGTGGTTTCTACTTACGAATTGCTATCCAGTTCTCTTGCCGTTGGCGCAGGTATTCCCAATGTTGCCGGCCTCGATTCCAATGGCGCCCCCATCACCGTCTTCGCACCATCCGTGGACTACAATGGAGTCGCCCGTCCCCAGGGCGCCCAGCATGACATCGGGGCGTTCGAGTTTGTTCCTCCCGCAGCCCTGCTTGCACCGGGAGGCGAAGAGACTGGCGAAGTTTCTCCGGCGACCCAAGGCGAGCTATTTGATGTGGCACTGGGTGAGTTGATCGGGGCGAGTCGTGATGAGTTGTCGACGCAACTGCAACTTTCGGCACCACGCCCGTTACGATCGTTCGACTTGGAGCCCTCAGCCGAATTGGCCGAGCGGTTTGCCATCAACCATCGCACTGGCCCCGCAGCGCCTGCCTTGAGACTATCCGGCGAGAGCAGTCGCGGCTTGGAGCCAACCGCCCAAGATCGGGAAGAGATTCTCGACAGCCTGTTCACAGAATTCGATGAAGCGTTGATTCGTTGACCTACCGTGGGACTGTGAGTTTTTCGGGTTCTTCAGGGAAGGATTATAGTGGCCTGCTCTGCTGGGCTTAGCGAAGAGCAGCAATGTTATTAGGCCCGGCATTTATGCCGGGCCTAGTATTCATGAAGCCATTCTAGCCACTAAAATCCTTGAAGAACCACCTCGCAAGAGGTTCTGCTGAACGACTACTCCACGCGCTGAACGCGTGCTTCCTTGAGCTCGAAGGCCCCTTCGGCGGGGAGATCGACCGCACGAACAACCAATCGGGCTATTCCTTTATCGAGCATGATCGGCTCGAAGACCAGTGGGACCCACGTCATGGTCGGAACCGGCCCAGACGTCCATACCCTGTTTCGATTGCGCGCCTTTCTCTCGACCGGCATCGGATCGTGGGCGTGGCGAAGCGCGGCCTCCATATGCTGGTCGCCGACTTCGATCCGAACCTTCGCGCCAACATCCTCTTGTCGGCATCCGATCATCAGCGTGACTTCATAGCGACCTGGGCGCAGCACATCGAGGCCCCATGCAAGCGAGTCGTCGTTCGACTTCCAGTTCAGTGCAGAATCGTGCGCCCAGCCTCGCCCTCGCCGGAATTTCAGGCGGCCGTGCAACTGCGAGTCCTCCGCCTGAAGCGCCACCACGTCCGTCGCCTCATATCCGACGGGCAGAGGAGGCGGAGCTAGCCCTGCCGACGTGACGTCGCGGTACCACGCCTCGTAAGCTGCCGCCAAACGTTCTGTCACTTCCGGATGCGAGTCGCTGACGTCCTGTTTCTGGCCCGGGTCTGCGGGCATGTCATACAGCTCGGAGCCATCGCCCCGGTTGACCAGCCGGTATTGTTGCGTGCGCACAGAACCGGGTGTCTTGTGGGTTTCACCGTAGCGGTTCTGGTGCGCGAAGATCATGCGATCCGGCCACTTCTCCGTTTGGCCGGTGAGCAGCGCAGCAAGGCTTCGGCCGTCTAGCGGCAACGTTCTCGGCATTGGTACATCGCACAGATTGAGGATCGTCGGGAAGAGATCGACGTGGGCCGCGATCTGAGTCACCGTGGTATGGGGCTGAATATGTCCGGGCCAGCGGATGAAAAACGGCACGCGCACGCCACCTTCGTCCACGCTCCTCTTGATGCCTCGCATGCCGCCGTTGTACCGTACACTCGCAGGCCCGTTATCACTGGTAAAAATCACAATTGTGTTGTCTGCCAATTCCAGTTGGTCCAACTTCGCGAGAATCCTCGCCAGGTTGTCGTCGATATTCTCGACCATGCCGTAAACGCAGGCGGTTTCTTCATCCAGGCCTCGCTCAAGGTACTTTGCTAAATACCTCTCGGGAACTTGAAGCGGATGATGCGGGGCGTTGTACGGCACATAGCAGAAAAACGGTCGATCGCGATTTCGGTCGATGAAGGCCATCGCGGCATCGGTCAGCACATCGGTGATATAGCCCTGCGTGCGAACCGGCTCTCGGTTCCGCTCGATGACCGCGTCGAAGTAGTTTTCCCAAGCGCCGCGGCAGAACCCGAAGAACTCTTGAAAACCACGATCGTTGGGGTGATACGGTCCGTACTCGCCGTTATGCCACTTGCCGAAACAGCCGGTGGCGTAACCCGCGCCGGCCATTGCATCGCCGATCGTGACTTCATCCAGCCGCATGATCTCCTTGCCATGCGAAACCCATGATGCCCCCGAGCGGAGGTTCCACCGACCGGACAGCAGACTGGCCCGCGTCGGGCCGCACATAGGGCAGACGAAAAACCGGTCGAACCGAGCACCCATCGCGGCAAACCGATCCATGGTGGGCGTGTCGATTCGCTCATTGCCGTGAGATCGCACGTCGCCCCAGCCCTGGTCGTCGGTCATAATCAACACGACGTTCGGTCGTTCGGCAGCCGGCGTCGCATGGACAAAACAGAGCAGCGCCAGGGGAGCCAACACGCTCGCCACTGGTCGCATGCGCTGGATGAATCTCTGGCGGACGGTGCTGAACATGGCCATCTCCTCAATCTCGCATGTTAAACAGAATCTGAGTACCATCTTTACCGGCAACGACGATGTCCGTATCGCCATCGGCATCGAGATCGGCGGTGCGAATTTGCAGGCCGATACCGACATGGCCTTCGTTGATCGAGTAGGCGTCGAAGGCTTTCTTCTCCGCGTTCCACACATAATAACGGATGATGGCCGGCTCGTTGCCTCCCGGATCGCGCCCGTTGTGCGCACGAACTCTCTTGCCGGTTATCAGTTCGTCGGTTCCGTCCCCATCCAAGTCGACAAGATGCAAGCAATGCGGTTGCGAGAACGAGTCGTCGATCAATTGCTCGTCGAATTGCAGCTTGCCCTCGGCGTCTGGGCCGAGGCCACGCCAGAAATAAATCCCATACTCGTGGGCGTTACTGTTCAAGACATCGTTCGTCCCATCGCCGTCGATATCGCCTACGAGCATGGGGCAGGCGGCATGCTTCCGATCCCAGTCGGCATGATAAATCCACGTTTGCGAAAGCGGGTCGCCCTCCGGTCGCTCATACCATCCCTGAGCAAAGAGGATATCGTCACGACCGTCGTGGTTGATGTCTCCGAATCCGACCCCGTGACCGTTGATCGGCCCGATGGTATGACCGACTAACGTCGGCATCTGCTGCCGTACGGTTTTGGTCTCGCCTTCCTTTCGGACTTCGACCTTACGCTGCTCTGTCGAGAAGGTCCAAATCACCGTGGGGTTTTTCCTCTCCCATTGATTCGTAAACCATTCGGGTTTGTTGTCATCGTTGAGGTCGATCAAGTAGCTGGTTTCGTTTTTCTTGAACTTGGTGTCAACCAACAAGTGTTTCGGCCAGAGGCGTCCTTGCAAAAGTTCTTCCCCGCCGGGGTTCTCGTACCAGTAGACCGGGCCCTCGGTAAAATCCATCGAGATGATGTCCGGTCGGCCATCGCCGTTGATGTCGTAGGCCCACTCGCCATTGGATCGAGCGATGACCCGAACTGGCAGCGGGAGCCACTCGCCGTTCCGATACCAGTTGCGTCCCGCAACGATGTCCAGCTTTCCGTCGCCGTCAAAGTCGGCGATGTCACAACCTTCGTTCGAGTCGACCGCCAGTAATTTGATGTCAAAACGAATGGGATGCTCGGCGTCGGCTATCGCTGTCGGTATAACTCCGAGCAAGAGCGTTATCGCGATGATAAGGTTTCTTGTCATTTTCCTTTACCCTGGCAAGTGTGTGCTGCTGCGATAAACCGTGAAAACTTCCATGGGAAGAAACGCATTAACCGGTGTCCGTCTTCCTTGACGTTGAAATCAAACCTCAAGCTTCCACGGCGATCGGTACGTCTTGGTGACCAGGGCGTTCGCTTCTTCGTCGCCGAGCACCTGCTCCTTCTCGCCATCCCAGCGGATACTGCGGCCGACTTCCAACGAGATATTCATCAAGTGACCGAAATTGGTTGCGTAATGGCCTGTCTGGACATCCGTTTCAGGCTGCTTGCGCTCGCGGATGTTTTGCAGGAATACCTCGGAGTGGTAGAACGGGTCATTCGCGGAAAGGATTTCTTCCTCTTCGCTGAGCAGGTAGCCAGCTTTTTTCTGCGATTTTTTTCTTTTGGCTTCCGCAGCGATGGAGATGCGGCTGCGGTCCATCACCATGCTTGCCTCGGTGCCATAGAAACACTTGGCGTGCGATCGACGCACGCGCCGCGCTCCAAGACGCATGCTGTATTGCAAAATGAAACCGTTCTTGGCAACCGGACCGGGACCGAACTCGAGCATCGCGTCGAGCGTATTGGGCCATTCGGAATTGTCTTGGTAGGCAAATTGGCCACCCATTGCCGATACGGAAATGGGATACTTGACTCCCATCGCCCAGGCAATGATGTCGAAATGATGCACGCCCCAAGCGACTTGATGGCCCGCACCGGAGAGTTTGAACCAGTCGTAGCCTTTGTTGGAGTAGATATTGGGGTTGTACGGCCGCATCGGCGCCGGGCCGACGTAGAAGTCCCAATCGAGTTCGCCGGCGGATCGCAGTTGGCTGGAAAGCCACGCCCGGGAGCCCGATAGGTATGGTCCCACACCTTGACCTCGGAGATGTCGCCCAGCCTGCCCGAATGGACCATTTCAACCGCCTTGCGATAATGCTCCATGCTATGCTGCTGCGTGCCGACTTGGACAATGCGGTCATACTTTTTCGCAGCCTCGATCAGGGTGCGCCCTTCGCCAATCGAGTTGGCTAGCGGCTTTTCCAAGTAGACATCCTTGCCTGCCTGGCACGCGGCGACGGCGATTGGCACGTGCCAGTGCGCTTGCGTGGCGACGATCACCGCGTCGATGCTCTTGTCATCGAGCAACTTGCGATAGTCATGATAGACGGCGACCTTCTCTCCGCCGGCTTTGTCTCGACCTTGGGCCAGATGCGCTGAGTTCACGTCGCAGACGGCAACCATCCGAACTCCGGGCAACCTCATAAAACTTGGCATCACTTGCCTTCTGCCTCGAGCGCCGCAGCCGATCAGGGCCATGTTGATCGTCCCATTGGGGCCGGGCTTGGCTGCTGCTTGGGCGGCATACAACTCCGCTCCGGCCCAGCCGGTTGCCGCCGCCGTCGCTGCGGTGGTGCTCAGGAACTCACGTCGATTCGGCTTGTTTTCTGCGATCACTTTATTCTCCTGCTGTAGTACCAGTGGATGGAATCCTATAGACCTGAATGTTGATTGTTGAAAGCAAATCACCAACTGCAAATTAGTTGAGGCGTCCGGGATTTACGAATGAAAGCCCCCGGCTTTGCCGGGGGGTGGTAGCAGTGTGGACTCTAGCTTCTCGGCAACCCCACGGCAAAGCCGGGGGCTTCCATGAAAACAATTCCCGAACACCCCCAATTAGCCCACCGCCTACGCAAATGCTTCGCGTATTCGTGCGATGTATTTGGGACTTTCTACGCGTGGATCGCCAGTTTCTTCGTACTCCAGCACGATGTAGCCGCGGTAGTGGGCCTCGCGAAGGATTCGCGCCAGGCGCGGGAAGTCGGTCGGCTTCTTGTTCTGATGCTTGCTGTCCGAAGTGACGACCTTGACTTGCACGTTCAGCGCGTAGGGTGCGATCTGTGCTAAATCGCCGTAGGGATCTTCGCTGCGGAAGTTTCCGCTATCGAGGTTGACGCCGAACCACGGGCTTTGAACGTCGCGAATCAAGGCAAGCATTCCTGCAGGCGTCGCCGTCGGACCGCCATGGTTCTCTAAAGCCAAATGAACTCCATGCTGGCCAGCATAGTCGCAACACTCCTCAATCCCTTCGACCATCAGCGCATGGGTTCGTGCCGGCGAGATGCCCTCTTTCTGATGACCAGAAAAGATACGAATGACCGGCGCACCAAGGATCTCGGCATAGTCGATCCACTGTTTTGTCAAGGCAATCTCTTTCTCTCTCGCCTTGCCAGGAGGATGCGCGAAGTCGTTGTGGATTGCCGTGCCCGAAATATCCAAGCCAAGATGAAAACATTGCTGCTTGATCGCCCGCAAATAATTGTCGGTCACAGGATTCGGAAAATAGTACGACGTCAGTTCGGTGCCTTCCAAGTTCATCTTGGCACAGTCGCTAATGAAATCTTCTAAGATCAATTGGGGTGATTTTCCCGCCAGCAAATCGCGATAGCTGTAAGCCGAAAGGCTGAACTTGAACTTTGCCGTTCCGTTCCGCTCAATCGGTTCGATGGCAGGGGCAGAGTTTCCTAGTATCCACATTCCGCTTGTAGCGGCGGTTGCCGTCGCACTGTGAAGCAAGAAGCCACGGCGGTCTATTGATTGGGGCATTGGGGCACTCCTGTCGGATATTGAAGTTAAGAATATGGTAACTGTTCACAGGATAGATGAAAAATGAACCACAAAGAGCACGAAGAATAGAATTCGATCGATCAAGTATGCTTTCTAAGAAATTGAACCGCAGAGTACGCGGAGAGCGCAGAGAAAATCACTAAAAAGAGACCTCTGCGCTCTCTGTGTCCTCTGCGGTGATAAAAAAGAAGCTGACATTTTGGAAGTAAGCGATTTGTCCGATGAATCCTTCGTGCTCTTCGTGCCCTTCGTGGCTCAAACTTTTCATTCCGTGATCGGGTGCAGTCTACGATGCCTGCCATTATTACCGACGCAAGATCGGCACACAAGCATCGGCTACGATACTGTTCCATGGCAAATATGCCAGCGGGCAAGCTGTAGGCTGGAATAAGCTCTGCCCAGTCTCGAGCCATGATTGCCCCAGTTGATTTGGCATGAAGTCGTTGCGTACATTACCGCGCCGTCGTTATTCTCTCACCGAGGAACCGTTTTCAGCCGTTGAGACGCTGAAGTTCTTGAAGAGAGATTCTCGGCCTGGCATGAGACGTAGGCCGATACGACCGACGACGATACCAGGCTTGTTGCTATTCACGAGGCGGCAGAGCAACGGTTTCTCCTCTCCCTTATACTCGACCAGAAGTTCTTTTTCGCGCTTAACGACGGTGACATGCAGCCACTGCCCGCTGTTAAACATTCCGGTATCCATGGCTGAGCCTTCCAACTCGGTGCCACTCAGCCCTTTTTTCTTCCGTGGCATGTAGCGACGCCCACGAATGTAATCTTTGGGCAAGGGGGTTTTGCTGGTGGGAAAAGCGGCGTAGCTGATGTGGTAGGTGTCCATGTTGTCGAAGTAGTTCTTCATCGCCGCCAGTTCGCGTTTCTCAGACCACTTGCGGATATCCAGGTCATAGCCCAACGTACCCTTGCCGCGGGCCTGGATGTAAAGGATGTTGACGCCATGATCTCTGTTGTCAACGCGCTGAAAGTCATATTCAATTTTCTGATCGCCCTCAAATTCGCGTTGTGTCCACAATACGGCGTAGCCTTTGGCGGCATCGATGGTCATGCCCTCGTCGCTGTTCACGACTTTGGCCCGGATGCCATCGAGAAACCACTGATCCTGCCACTTTCCGCGGCAGTCATCCGTGAAGGCGATTTGCCAGCCGCGGGAGAGCTGCTCCTCAAAGAGCTTGCGATCGGACTCCTCGGCGCAGAGGGAAGAGATAGACGTCCAAAAGAGAACGATGGGTAAGAATTTCATAGAGACTTCTTGATACTCCTGATTCTTTAGGAATTATAGTGGCTAGATTTTGGTGTGAAAAGGAGAACTATGACGTCGCAATTTAAGCCCCCGGCTTTGCCGGGGGGTCGCGGAACGTTTTCCATCTCCAGCAAGCAGGGCTCTCCAGTAAGCAGGGCATTTTCTCAAGAGCATTTCCCCGAAGGCAACCCCCCGGCAAAGCCGGGGGCTTTCATTCGTAATTCCCGGACACCTTATCACTTGCCTTCTGCCGGGCAATTTTGTTGGGGCATTCGGTCGCCCGATTATCGATTCAGATATCACTAAGAATCTGATCGTAAAACTTGACAAAGTTATCGGGATCGTCGCCCGCGCGGAATTGCATCGCATCGCGAGGGTGCAGGTTCATCTGGCCGGTGATGTTGTAGGGCACCAAGGGCCCCCATTCGACCGTCTCGCGAAGGGGGATGATATGGTCTTGCAGCAGTTCGATAATTGGACGGAGTCGGAATTTCGGGTTGCGCAGGAAGCCCAGCAGCAATTCCATCGGGCAGTTGCCCGCCCCGCGACCCAGACCGGCCATCGTGGCGTCGGCCCGATTCGAGCCGAGGATAATCGCCTCGATCGTGTTGGCAAATGCCAACTGCTGATTGTTGTGGGCATGAATGCCGACCTCTTTGCCCACATCGTTCATCACGGCCGAGTATTTTTTATAGAGCCGATCGATCTGTTCGCGGTAGAGGTAGCCGAAGCTATCGACAATCACCATCACGTCGACAGGCGTTGGCGCAATGGCAGCCAGCACCGTGTCGATCTCCACATCTTCGATGTTCGACACCGCCATCAGATTCGCGCATGTTTCGTATCCGAGCGAGTCGCAATGGTGGATCATCTCGACCGCTTCGGAAACTTGATGGGCGTAAAAGGCGACGCGAATCATGTCGAGCACGCTCTGATCGCGAGGAACAATTTGCTCGCGGTAATCGCTCTTGCCGGCATCGGCCATGGCACATAGTTTCAGGCCCGTTGGCTCGGCGTCGTGGCCTGCAAAGACTCGGTTTAGGTCCGCTTCATCGCAATGCCGCCATGGGCCGAACTCCTCCTTGGGGAATTGTCGAGACGAATTTTTGTAGCCAACTTCCATGTAGTCGAGGCCTGCTGCGACGCATGTTTCATACACGGCCCGAACCAATTCATCGGTAAATTGATGATTGTTGATCAAGCCGCCATCGCGGATCGTACAATCCAAAACCTTCAGCTCAGGGCGATACGTAATCCAAGGTGCAGTTTCTGACATGGTATTCCTTGAGAATGGGGGGCGGTTTTTGGAAGAAAAATGGGGCACCAAGGGAAGGGGACCGAGAACCCCCATTATCGCAAAGCCCCATTATCGCAAAGATAGCTCAGTAAATCAGGGGGTCATGGAGGATTTCTCAGGCTTTTTACTCCCATTGTGCGGGCAAAGAATTATTTCATGGCAGGGTGGGGCTGTTTGGCGAGCGGCAGATGAGTATTTACCAAGTACTAAGTGGGCGGCAGAATGAAAATTACCAGCACGCTGCGCAAGCAAGTGGGTCTAGCACACACACTCGCTTGCGCGTCGTGCTAGTATTCTGGTAAATTCTCTATTGCCGCTCGCCTTAAGGGCCAACTCGTTATTAAGTGTCGTACCGTAGGACAGGATTGCATCCTGTCCAAACAGGTTGAAAACCTGTCCCTACGACAGTTATTGATGAGTCGGTCCTACGTAGACTAGCCGAGTCGATTCACCTACGAGATCGTTGGAGGTGAATTCGTCGGAGCTGATCGGTGCCGGTCAGATAGATATATTTGCCAACGAAAATAAAATTGCCCATATCCCTCACTCTGCCGACCGGCTCAACGCGCCCGTCCTTGGGGTCAATGCGCACGAGCGTCTTTAGTGTGCCGGGATTAGAGTCGTAGCGCCCGAGGATCGTCCAGATGTGCCCGTCCGGGCCGACCTGGTAGCCGCACTGGTGCGTGGTGTGCGAGGTTACAATCGGTGCGATGAACGGCAGCTTCTTGCGGAACAGGACCTCACCGATTCGTACATCCACTCCGTACAAGATGCCGCCCCCCTTGTTATCGGGGTCGTCAGCGATTCCAATCAGCCGGCCAGGCTGAACTTCGAGGACCGGGCCGGTCCTCTCCGATCGGAGCACCGGCTCGATCTCACGCACAAACTTACCCGTTTGCGTATCCCACACGAAAAGCTTAGCCTGCGACGGCTTCTTCCAATCGTTCAGCGTGTCCCCTGTTGTCGCAGTGGAGACAACGACGAAACGCCGGTCCAGCGCAGTCGTCAGCCAATAAGTCCTGTAGCCGATGAACGGGCGCCACATGCCCCCTTTCTCCTCCGTCTCAAGGTTTACCCAACAGAAGGCGCCTCCCTTGTAGGCACGCACGTCCCAGCCGCACAGATACAGCTTGCCATCGGCGCCAACAACCGAACTGAGCATCTGGGATACACGATACTTGCTCATCAACGCGAGTTCTCGCGGGTTGCTTTCCGCGCTGCTTCGCGGGATCGCCTTGCGGCCGGGCGGCACCCCTTTCAAGAGGTTCCAAGGCCGGTTCGGGTCATACACATAGGTCTGCCCGCTCGAGTATCCGGTCCAATAAATTTTTCCCGCGTGAACGAGGCAGGAATAGGCCTCTGTGTCACAATCACCCGATGCGGTTACCTCGCCGGTTTTCGGATCGAACAGTGCTCCGCCATAGTGTCCTTCCGCTTTGCAGAAGATGCGCCCGTCGGGCAACGCAGCCAGGAGTTTGATTCGTAGCGGATAGGATTCGATCCCTTTGAGTCCGACGGACTTCCATTTGCGCTGCTTCGACCGCGCGCCGGCACTGGCGTCCCTGGGCGGGCGATACCATAGCTTTGCCCTTCCTTGGGCGTCTGGAACTACCTCGCCCCCATACACATCTGGCTTGGGAGGCTGGTACGGAGTTTTCTTGCGCGTCCATGGCCGCGCGTTGTTCGTCTTCGGGATCGCCGCGCCCTCGTGCAGCCAGTATTTCTTCACGACTTCCGCGCCGATGGATTCCTTAACATCCACCGACGGGCCGTCACGCATGCGCATCTCGCCGCCCGGCTCCGTCTCCAGCAGCACCTTGTCCTCGCCGGTCTTGATGTTCACCGCCACCAGATAGTACGGCGTGAATCCGCTGAGGGTGTAGATATGCGTTTCGTCCGCCACAAGACGATGGCCTGCCCAAGCCCCGCCTCGGTGTTTCGGCCCGACGGCGCTGTACTCTCTCACCTTGCCTGTCTTCGTGTCGTACGAATAGACTCCTACCTTGCCTTGTTTTAAGTAGGTGCCTACTCCATACAGCTTGCCATCCGGTCCGCGGGTCAAAGGCCGGCGTTCGCCAGTCAGCCCTGGCACGATAACCCCTCTGTTCTCCAGTTCATTGGTCGCGGGATCATAGACGAACAGTTCCATTCCCGTGGGAATGCCGAGCTTGGCCGCTTCGCGCTGTGCGCCGTAGTACCAGTAGGGCGTCGCGATGTAGTACTTGCCGTCCGGCCCAAGCGTCTGGCCGACCATATGGATCGAGCGTTTGTCCGGGAACCGCTGCCGCTTCGCCCGCCCGGTCCCCAGATCGATCGCATACAACCAAGTCGGACCATCATATTCCCTGTAATACCACTGCAACACGTCGTAAGTTTTGCCATCGGGATTCGGCACAAACGCACGCCACTTGTAGCTCTGCACGCTTTTCACAACCACGCCCAACTGCTCCGGCTCAAGCAGCGGTGCGTCGGTTAGCGCCTTCTCGAGCTTTGGCTGTGGCGCCACTTCCCACGCGCCAGCCTGCACTGACAACCCGCCAAGTGCGAGACACAACCTCAAACAAAGCAACAGCATCAACGGGCTCCTTTCGTGTTACTAACGATTCAAATCTTCGCGCCTTGCGCAAATTTATACAGAGCCGTGAATGTAAGTCCCATGAGTGAAAAGAGATAGATCAAGATCAAGTATGCTTTTCAAGGAATTGAACCGCGGAGTACGCGGAGAACGCTAAGAAAATCTCTAAAAAAGTTAGCGCTCTGTGAACCCCGTCATGCCAGGAGCGTAATTCAGATCTTGACAAGCCGACGTCGTGAAGCACGCCTCTGGCGGCGGCGCTGGTTGGCCTGATCAAGTTCGCGCTGGCGATCTTCGCTGCGATGCTCAGGGTGTGCCTTGAGCCATCGGTCAGGTAGCAGCTCGGAGAGCTGTTCACGCTGGTCCCTTGAAAGCGATTCGAACGGGGTTTGGGCGTCGCCCACCCGCAAGTACTCGGGAACGATCTGAGGAAGCCGGACGAGAACATCGTTGAGATACGGGGTGACGTGGACATGATTAGAACGAGCACTCTGGATAAGCGTGTACCAGACGCATGCCGCGCGACCACCCGCATCGCTCCCAAAAAATTGGTAATTTTTTCTTCCAATAACCGAGGGGCGAATGACTCTTTCTGCCATGTTGTTATCGATCGCATAGCGCCCGTCGGTTGCAAATCGCGTCATCGCGTTCCAACGATTGAGCAGGTAGCCGATCGCTTCGGCCAACTTGGTCGAAGGCCGTACCGTCGGCTGCACTTCGGTGAGACGATCGTGCAGAAGGGCAAGAATGGGAACCGACTCGCGCATGCGCACTTGTCGTCGCGTTTCCACATCGGCATCGGCCAGGCGATCCTCGATGTCGTACAGTTGCCAGATCCAAGCGAGCGCCTCGTGCGCAAGTGGCTGCGTTGAGACGGCGCACGCTTCGTCGAACTTCCGCCGCGCATGGGCCCAACAACCCAGATCCAGAAGTCGGCCATCCGATTCCTTGACTAGGGACGTGTAGACACTGTAACCGTCGGTTAATAATCCGCCTTGAAAATCATCAAGTATTTCCCGCGGACCTGCGCGGGATCGATCAAGTCGATAGTCAAATAGTTGGTACGGATGCTGGTCATCGCCAACGTAGACCCAGAGATAAACCAGCTTGGTCGCCCCAGCCCCGGGACGCAGGACACGGGCCGTGGTCTCGTCGGCCCGTACATAAAAACTATCCAGTACTTGGGTGCGAATCAGATCCCACACCGGCAGCAGACGCTCGCCCGTTCGCACCACGGCGTTGCTCAACACGCTGCGGTTGAACCACATCGTGGTGGTAAATTTCTTTAATTCAAGAGTTTTTTTTGAAAAAGTCTCAACATACAAATCAATATCACTTGATTCAATATCTTCACCCATTGAATAAGAACCAAATAAAACGATTCCAGGATTACTTAAAGTCTTTTTAAAATAATCAATTAAACCCGACAAATAGATTTCCCGAAGATTATAAAGCTTTTTTTCGAGTAAAAAGCTCGCACCAGTTTTGTTTGAGGTATAAAATACAACATTACCTATCTCAAGAGTAATTAAAATTCCTTCATCTTTTAATTCCTTAGCATATCTTATTGCTGAAGGTAAAGGAACACCTACCTTATCTTTCAATTTCTCTTATCCTAAGTTTATTATTTGGATTTTCAAAAAAATACTCTTTGATTCTCTCCTTGATATTCTTTCTTTTCATTTGATACTCTAAAGTATCACTAGATATTTAAAGTTATCGCCACCTTAAAACTCATTAATCAAAGGAGGAGTAAATAAACTAATAAATAACAAAAAAAAACTAACATAATAATAAAAATCCTTCTATATATAGATTCTCTTTTAAGCCCCTCAAACTCATTAAGACCCTTTGTTTTTCCTTCTGCCCGCACCAAGCAGTGTGAGTGCTCCAAGACCTGCAAGAGCAATTGAACTTGGCTCTGGTATTCCACCAACACCATTTACATATCCGCTTAAATTAGATAATGGTGAACTAATAGTTCCATATTGATTTTCCCATATGTCTAAGTCATCAGAGTCAACATTTCCATCATAATTAGCATCTCCGTCGGCAAGTGTTGCACCACTAGAAGTTCCAAATCCTCTTTGCCATGCTAAGAAATCTGAACCGTCGACGTCGTTGTCATTGTCGAAGTCTGCATCATCAGATTGTTGATTTGCAAGTGAAAGAAGTGTAAGTGTCCCATTATAATCTCCATTTCGATGATCAAAGGTACCTGGCGTAAACTGGGTCCACGTTTGAGACGACTGCGTTGGTGAACTATATAAATCACTTAAAATTCCTGATTCGCTAAAGTCCCAAGCGTCATTATAGCTTCCATTTGCATCAATATCAACATTAATAAAATACTCAAAATCACTAATTGCCGGATTATCAAATGTATCAAATTGCAATACCTTTAAACTTAAATTAGTCAATAATGGACTTAAATCTCTATTTTCAACAGAAAACTGAAAATCATAAATTTTTCCCCCACTAGGTTTTGGAACAAAGTCATATTCAACTTTTTGTCCACTTGGAATAGCATAAATAACAGGAAATTTAACATCTGCTCCAGGTACTATACTTGTATCAAGTAAAACATCAAGACCAGAGTCATAATTATTAGTTGCGCCCACATCATCTCTCATTTCTTTTGTAGCAACATACGAGGCTGGAATATCTGAGTTTAATTGCAATTGAATAATTCCTGCATTTGATTTATTTGGTGAATCTAAACTTCCAAGTACACTTCCTACAACAATTCCTGCAGTTCCTACAATTTTAGTTAAACCACTTACTTTTTTCATAAATTAATAAAATAAAAAAGACTACTTAAATGTTACTATTCCTACGTAGATACAATCTAGCAGTAGTAACTAAAATTATTTTGAAAACTCATATACGCTAGAAATCTGATCAGAAGAAAGAGAACGGTTATAGATCCTAAAATCATCCAATGAGCCATTATATGAAATATCAGGAGTAGGATAATTATCCATATCTGAAGAAGTACCAAGGAAAAAGTCAATGATAGGAAAAATGATTTTTACCCTACCATGGATGAGTTTACCAAGAGGAACTGGTGAGTCAAGTGAAAAGGGATCCAGAAAGTGGCCATGGCCACTTTCTGGATCCCTTTTCACTACTGGCTTGGCAATTAATTGGGGATTGTAGAGCAAATGTAGCCCATGAGCGAGGGAACCTCTGTTTAATCTATCGGCTTATGCGCACCGGTCTCGTGCTGACATTCATCGGTGACTTAGGAGTGGCCGATAAATAACTTCCCGGTTTTCAGTAGGCGGTAGGAATTACGGTGTAATTCCAATCGGGCAATACGTCTTCGAACTGTATGGGATCCAAGTCAAGGAAACGTTCGCTCGCTTTCCGTTTGAGTTGATAATCCTTGTTGAGTACCGCGTAGGTGACTTTCAGCCCGGTGCGAGTCCACACTCGTCGAAGGCATGTTGTGACGACGTCAAGCGTGCGAAACACCACACCGGACCAGGCGCGAGTGACATGAGAAAAAAGACGGTGTTCAATCGGGTTATACTTCGAGCAATGCGGTGGATAATGGGCGACGCGAATTGGAATGTCAATCCGGTTGACCAATCGTTGCAGGTCTTCCTTGAAAATGTGGTGACGACAGTTATTGCTTCCTCCGCCATCGCACAGCAACAGAATCGACTTGGCGTCGGCGTACGTCCGCTCGCCGTGGCGTTGCCACCACACACGGAAGCTGTCGCAAGCAAATTGACTCGTGTCGTGACTGACTCCGAGAGTGAGGTGCCCTGTGTTACGCTTCAGGTCGTACAGCCCGTGCGGGATGACCTTGCCGTCCGCGTAACTGGGAAAGTCGTGATCAAATACGGCATTCGCACCATCGGACCACGACTGCCCGGTACGGAAAAACTCGCCCAAAAGCTCCTTTTTCTTGGTGTCCATGCTAATGATTGGGTTGGGAGAGTCGAGGTATTGTTGCCTCAGTTGGGCAATGTTCTCGAACTGCTCGTTGCGGAAAGGGGTATTTCCCATCGCTTTGGTTTTCTCGGCCTGCCGCTTGTGGAAGCCGAACTCATCGAGCAAGCTTCGCACAGTGTCTGGACAAACGGGCGTTCCCAGCCGATCGAGCTCGTGGGCAATCTCCGTGCTCGACAAATAGGTCCACACCACGTCTTCACGCATTGGATCGCCTGCCGTATGGTCAGCAACGACCTGGCGAAGGTTGTTCTCCAGGTCAGGTGCAGCAAAGCTAGCTTTTTTTCGACCCCCCTTTTTTTCGAACCCGTCCTTCGGCGTCATCCACCGGCAATTGGCTCACCTCATGGCGGCCATTCCGAATCGTTTTCTCGTCACAGCCCAGCACAGACGCAACGTACTCGACGCCCCCATGCCCCAGCTTTTCCGATTCTACCGCAGCGTAACGGCGGCGGTCTTTCTCGGACAATGAATCATAAAACGCCTTCATGTGTCCACAAACTACCGACAGATAGGGAACCATGGCTTTCTCCTTCGCCAAGAGAATGGGGGACCGCTCACCCTGGAAGTCTAGCCAATTCGAGAAAAAAAAGGGATGTTATTTATCGGGCGGCCCTTAGAAGGCAGCCAGGAACGTATCCATGTCCACGTATGTCAGTTCCGGGTTCTGGTCCATATATCCGGAGTCCAGGTCATGGCCCAAATCATTCGGATCGGGTGGTCCCCTCGGTGCCAACGCTTTCCACAATCCGCAGTGACGCAAAATTTTCTCAATCACTTCGTTTTGGGGTGGATCAATAAAACTGATTATTTTCATTTCACCGCCGCACTGAGGACAAGCCATGGGGTCAATCTCGTAGACCCGCTTGATGAGCATTGCCCAGGTTTGGCTACAGCGAGTAGGAGGCAAGATACTAGCCCAAGTTCCACAGTTGTGCTGCGGAAGTGCTTTTTTGAAAAATATTTTGACCTGAAATCATATGCCCTGACGGGTGTATCTTTCCTGGCTTTACGAAAAATGGTTCCTCTTCGGTCGCGACGAAGGCAAATCGCGTTGTCGTGGAAAGATCTGCGTTTGACGAGACACTTTGATTGCCGATAATTCGGGCATGTTCATCAGGCCGTGCTACCGCAAGATCAAGGGAAAACGTCAGGCGTATTGGGCGCTGGTCGAGTCGTATCGAACCGAACGGGGGCCGCGACAGCGGACGGTTGCCTGGCTTGGCAAGCTCAAGGAGTCCGAACGGGCCGGCGTCAGGCGAGCAGCGGCAGGCGAGAAGAAACCGGATTCCGCACAGCTGCAACTCTTCGATGATCAAGGCCAGCTCGAGCCCGAGTGGGTCGAGATCGATACGGCGAATGTGCGTGTCGAAAACCAACTCGAGTTCGGCGGAGCATGGCTCGCGCTGGAGTTGATCCGCCAACTGCAACTCGACAAACTGTTTGAAAACATCATCCCACGCGGCAAGGAAGATATCCCGTGGGCGAAGGTCGCGATGATTCTCGTCATCTGCCGACTCTGCAACCCGTCGAGCGAACTGCATATTGCCGAGCATTATTACAAGAGCACGGCGCTGCCCGAGTTGCTGGGTGTTCCGGCGGAAAAGATCTATGACGAAAGGCTTTACCGGGCGCTGGACAAGCTGCTACCGCACAAGGAGGCTCTGGAAAAACACCTAAAAAACAGGCTCGGCACGCTGTTTGAGCTCGATTATGATCTGCTGCTGTACGATGTGACGAGCACCTACTTCGAGGGCCTTTGTGAAGGAAACCCACAAGCCCAACGCGGTTACTCTCGCGACAAACGGGGTGATTGTAAACAAGTCTGCATCGGTCTGGTCGTCACGCGGGACGGCATCCCGCTTGGCTACGAAGTCTTCGCCGGCAACCGCAACGACATGACGACGTGGCAGGAAATTGTCACGACGATGGAGAAGCGCTACGGTCGCGCCAACCGCATCTGGTGCGGCGATCGCGGGATGATGAGCAAGGCGAACCTCGAATTCATGGAGTCGGGCAATCGGCGTTATATCCTCGGCGCGTCGAAAGGGACGCTCAGGAAGTTCGCGCGCCAGTTGCTCGGCGAAGACTGGCGCGTGATCCGCGAAAGCCTGGAAGTCAAGATGTGCGCTTCGCCCGACGGCGGCAAAGAAACCTACATCTTATGTCGCAGCCGTGATCGCCGTGAAAAGGAAAAGGCGATGCACGAGCGTTTCGAGCAGCGGATCGACGAGGCGCTCGATAAGCTCCGCGCAAGCTGCGAAAAGCGTAAATGGAAAAAGGAAGTGATCGACCGCCGCGTCGGCAAGATCATGGCAAAGAACTCCCGGGCCGCCGGCCTTTACCGCGTTACGGTGAAACAGGTCGACGGTCGTGCGGTCATCTCTTGGGAAAAAGACGACGCTTGGCGCGAGTGGGCGACGCTCAACGAAGGCTGTTATCTTCTGCGAACGAACGTAACCGACTGGTCGGCCGAAGACCTTTGGCAGGCGTACATCCAACTGACCGAGGCCGAAGCCGCATTCCGGATCCACAAGAGCGATCTGCGAATTCGCCCGGTCTGGCACCAGACCGAAGAACGGGTTCAGGCCCACATTCTGGTCTGCTTCCTGGCGTATGTTCTCTGGAAGACGCTCCACCAAATGACTCGGGCCGCCGGCCTGGGCGACGAACCTCGCCGCATTTTTGAGGAGCTGGGCAAGATCAACCTGGTCGACGTCGTGCTTCCCACTCGCCAAAAGCCCACCCGCCAAAAGCCGGTCGAAATCCGCCGTCGCTGCGTCGCCCGTCCGACCGAGCACCAAGCCATCCTGCTCGACCGCCTCGGTCTGAGCCTGCCCCGTCAATTAAAAGTTGCCCGCCAAATGTAGTGGAAAAATCCCACCACCCAACCTATAAAACAAGAGTCTCCGTGGACACAAGTGTGGAACTTGGGCTAAACGCCCGAACCTAAACGCCCGAACCTAAACGCCCGAACCTAAACGCCCGAACCTAAACGCCCGAACCTAAACGCCCGAACCTAAACGCCCGAACCTAAACGCCCGAACCTAAACGCCCGAGGCTAGCGCCTACGGCTCACATTACGGCATCATTGAGGTTTTATTCCTGCCCATCGGGACACGGCCCATCCATCCCAGCCTGCTTCCAAGGTAGTTCCATGTCACAGCGCCATCCTTTGTTCTTCCCACGGGCTTTGTTCTTTCCACTTGGGTTCGTGCTGTTGTTGACTCTTACTAGCCCAGCCAGTGAGCCAACTTGGCCGCAGTGGCGAGGTCCCCATCGGGATGATCTATCGCAAGAGACCGGCCTGCTGCAATCGTGGCCGGAGGAGGGTCCTCGGCAGGCTTGGTTGTTCGAGAACTGCGGCCTGGGCTACTCGGGGCCTGCGATCGTGGGCAACAGGCTCTACATCATGGGAACCCGCAATGACGCGGAGTATCTGCTGGCGATCGACGTCTCGACCGGCGACGAAGTTTGGTCGACCGAAATTGGCCCGATCCTTGAAAACGCCTGGGGCGATGGCCCTCGCGGCACGCCGACGGTCGACGGCGAATTTGTCTACGCCCTCGGGGGAGAAGGGAATCTCATCTGCACACGAGCCAGCGATGGAAAGCTGGTTTGGCAACGGGCAATGCAAGACTTGGGTGGCGAGGTACCGAAGTGGGGTTTCGCGGAGTCGCCACTTATTTTTGAAGAAAAAATCCTTTGCACGCCCGGCGGCGAGCAGGGCGCCATCGTCGCTCTCAGTAAAAAAACAGGGAAACTTCTCTGGCAGACAGAAGACATCACCGGCAGATCCCACTATTCCTCAATCATTTTGGCTCAACACAATGGAGCGATCCAAGGCATCCAACTATTAGCTTCGCAAGTCGTGGGCCTTGACCTGGCAGATGGTCGCGTGCGGTGGCATGTCGATTGGCCAGGGGGAAACGCCGTGGTACCCACGCCCATCTTTCACAAAGGCCTTGTTTATGTCACCTCAGGATACGGGGTTGGCGGGATGCTGTTGCGATTGAGTGAAACAGACGATTCGGTGGAAGAAGTCTATCGAAATAAGATCATCAAGAATCACCACGGCGGAGTGATCTTGCTCGACGACCATTTGTATGGCTACTCCGACAGAGCAGGCTGGGTTTGCCAAGAATTAGAATCGGAAAAGGTCGTCTGGCGTGAACGGAGCGCCTTGGGCAAGGGGGCGATTGCCTATGCCGAGGGGCGTTTTTACTGCTTGGGGGAACGGGATGGCGACGTGGTACTCATCGAGGCTTCCACCGATGGCTGGAACGAGCTGGGCCGATTCCGGCTCGACCCGCAAACAACCCAGCGCAGCGATCGAGGAAAAATCTGGACCCACCCGGTCGTCTGCAACGGCCGACTTTATCTACGAGATCAGGAACTGCTGTTTTGCTTTGATGTGAGTCGGTAGGAAGTAGCTGCCCATTGACGCCGAATGCGTTCATCCATTTCCACCGCAAGCGATCGATACTTGCGCCGGATACGAGCAATAACCTTTGTATCCTCTCAACAGCTAGCAAGCCCATTTGCGGCTATTTTGACCGCAGCTTCGATGGAGCTGGCGAGCGACGGAATCTCGAAGCGACGACTGATCCGGTCGCGCAGGTATGCGTACGCACAGACGCCAAGTTTCTTTGAGGTTTGTACTACCGTCGTGAAGATGTCCATCGCGCGAGCGCCGCGAACACTACGGCTGTGCAGGCTCACGTCCCGACGACGAGCGCTCACGCGAGCTTGGAGCTCGGATGCGTTGTTGTGCAATGGCACGCTTGGCACCGATAGTACCGTCAGTACCGTCAGTAGCTCGTCTTTCTTTGCCGCCGTTTTTGAGAATGGCGACAACGCTCCTCGCAAAGTCCAATTCACCGCCCTCTATAAGGATGGAGATGAATGGCGAGGTTCAGCGAGTTTTTCTCGCGAAGACTTGCCGCTGCTTGCCAAAGTTGCGGACCAAGTCCACTCGTACCTGTACGAGCAGAATGGTTCTGCTGGCCAGTAATGGTTTCTTGAGGCCGATATGCACCACCGGCCTCTCAGCGAAGAAAGACCAAACGTATCCACAGCCGAGTCGAAAGAACTGGAAGGCTCTGGCCAAAACGCTAAGCGGCTTGCCAGCCCAGCTTGCTAACGTCCGTTTTTGGCGTCGGGTGTGCACGCCGCCGCATGTTAGCGGAACGTCCCAATGGGCCAAGGAGCTTCATTTCAGAGTAGATTTGAGCAGGCTTGGCCATCGCACCCTGTTCGTCCGCCTCTACTTACTTTTTCAACATGCGATAGCCAGCCAGGAGAATCAAGGCACCTAAGATAGCAACAAAAAAACTACGTATATCAAAGCCACTAACTGTTCCCAGCCCAAGGAGCGTTCCTACGTAACCACCTACAAAAGCTCCAGCCACACCAATAAGTGAAGTGACGATGATACCCCCGGATCTTTGCCTGGCATGATCCATTTGGCAAGTATACCCGCAATGAGCCCAAAGACGATCCAAGACAAGATTCCCATTGCGATATTCTCCACACGGAATGAGGTAAAGAGGCAACCTGAACGAATAACTCACTCTATGCGAGTTGAACTAGGATTGCAACAACATCATTTAGTAGCGGGTGCAACTGTTATCTGGCGTCGGATGTGCACACTTCCGCAAGCTCGTGTTTGCTAGCGCTCAAAATCAACCCCGTTTGGAAAAAGTGTGGGCCGACGGAGGCTATCGAGGCGAATTTCTTGCCTGGACCAAAGAGCATTGTGCGTGGGAAGTGGAGATTGTTCTTCGAGACCCGGACCAGAAAGGGTTTGTGGTCCTGCCTCGACGTTGGGTGGTTGAGCGTACTTTTGGATGGCTTAACCGCTGCCGCCTGTTGAGCAAGGAGTACGAGGCGACGCTGGAAAGCAGCACCGCCGACATCCAGATCGCGATGAGCGGACTCATGCTGCGTAGGCTGACGAGGCCTCCAAAGTCTTGCCACCAAAATGAAGAATTACTTGCCCATATTACATAAACTTCCGGATGCCCTCTAAGGCGTTCACGATGTGTCCACCGGTTGGAAGGCTTTTCGGGTCCGATTTCGATTTTCTTTCGACCAAGACTTGTGTGGTACGATGAGGGCTTTGCCGGGGGGTTGCCTTCGGGAAAATGTTGCTTTTAGGAAAATGCCCTCGGGGAAAAGCTCTGCTTGGTAGAGATGGTGATCGTCCCGCGACTCCCCGGCAAAGCCGGGCTGAGATTGTGGCTTGATAGTTCTCCTTTTCACACCAAAATCTAGCCACTAATAATTCCTGAAAGAACCAAATTTTAAGCCTGCTTAGCCCCCGGCCTTGTTCCAGTGATGTGCTCTAGTGCCGGGACAAGCCCGGGGGCTAACTTTTCGACTCACGAATTCAAACGGCATAGCCCACCACGCCGCGCCTGCCAAATTGGCACCCCTGCCGATTTTTCTGAGTGGCTAGTCCTTCGGCTTCGGTTGCTTAAATTAGCGGAAACCTTTGTCAGGCAATGGGTTACATAAATAGCGGTGAACATGGCACGATGCTTGCTTAGGTTGGATAAGATTCGAGGTGCTGCCTGCCAGTTTCGTCGGATTCCACCACAAATCATTCGCAGCAGTGCCTGTAGAAGCTTGGCTTCCTGGCAAAACTCGCCTGCCGCGTGCCTACCCAAATCAATTCGATTCTTAGCACAAAGTGCAAAACTTGGAGGACACAAACGTGCCCAAACAGATGGTTTTTGAGGACGACGCCCGACGCTCTTTGGTATCCGGGGTCGAGAAACTGGCCCGAGCGGTTCGCAGTACGCTGGGCCCCCGCGGCCGCAACGCGGTTCTGGATAAAGGCTGGGGCTCTCCCAAGGTGACCAAAGACGGCGTGACCGTGGCCGAGGATATCGAGCTGGACGATCCGTATGAAAATCTCGGTGCGCAGTTGGTCAAAGAAGCCGCCAGCAAAACCAACGATGTGGCCGGCGACGGCACTACCACCGCCACGGTGCTGGCCGAAGGCATTTTTCGCGAAGGGGTGAAAATGCTCGCTGCCGGTGCCGATGCGATGGCGCTTGGCCGAGGCATCGCCAAAGCGGTCGAGGTGGTCACTGCCGCGATTCTCAAGCAGGCTGAGCCGATCGAAGTGAAGAACAAAAAAGGCTTGCAGCAGGTCGCTACTATCGCCGGCAACAACGATCCCTCTATCGGAAGCGTATTGGCCGATGCTTTCACCAAGGTGGGAAAAGATGGGGTCATTACCGTCGAGGAAGGCCGAGGCAATGAGACAACCGTCGAAGTGGTCGAAGGGATGCAGTTCGACCGTGGATTCCTCTCGCCACACTTTGTCACCAACGAAGACGATCAGATGGCCGAGTTAGATGGTTGTCTGGTGCTAGTTTACGAAGAGAAAATTTCCAATGCCAAGAATCTGGTTCCCGCTGCTTGAGGCGGTTTCCAAAGCAGGCAAGCCGCTGCTGGTGATTGCCGAAGATATCGAAGGCGAAGCGCTGGCTACGCTGGTGGTGAATAAGCTGCGCGGAATCGTCAATGTTTGTGCCGTGAAGGCGCCCGGCTATGGCGATCGTCGCAAGGCGATGCTGGGTGACATTGCAACGCTGACTGGCGCTACTGCCATTTTCAAGGACCTGGGGATCAAGCTTGATGGCGTGCAGCTTTCCGATCTTGGCAAATGCCGCAAGGTGCATGTCAGCAGCGACAACACCACGATGGTTGGCGGTGGCGGCAAAAAGGACGACATCCTTGGCCGAGCCGATCAAATTCGCCGAGAAATCGAAACGGACCGATAGCGATTACGATCGTGAAAAACTCCAGGAGCGCTTGGCCAAGTTGGCTGGCGGCGTTGCGGAGATCCATTGCGGTGCGGCAACCGAAACCGAAATGAAAGAGCGCAAAGCACTGCTCGAAGATGCTCGGGCGGCCACCCATGCAGCGCTAGCCGAGGGAGTAGTCGCCGGTGGCGGCGTGGCCCTGGTTCGATCAGAGAAGGCTCTGAAGAAACTGGACCTTCAAGGCGACGAGGCGCTGGGCGTGGAAATTATCCGCAAGGTGCTTGATTATCCGATGCGATATATTGCGGAGAATTCCGGGGTTGATGGTGCGGTGGTAGTCAATCGCGTGCGTCATCTCAAAGGCAAAAACGATGGTTACAACGCAGACAAAGACCAGTACGGCGATCTCGTCGAGGCAGGAATCATCGACCCGGCCAAGGTGGTTCGGACCTCGCTGCAAAACGCCGCGAGCGTCGCTGCTCTGCTGCTAACGACCGACTCGCTCGTGACGGAAATCCCCAAAGACGAAGAAGAAGCCCCAGCCGGTGGGCACGACCATGGTATGGGCGGTGGCATGGGTGGCATGGGCGGCGGAATGCCAGGTATGGGGTGGCATGGGCGGCATGCCGGGGATGATGTAGCGGGGAGAAGCTTTTAGCGGTTAGCTATTAGCTTTTTAACCTGAAGACAATAAGGCGAGCGGCAGATGAGTATTTACCAAGCACTAGGTGGGCGGCAGATTAAAAAATTACCAGCACGCAGCGCAAGCAAGTGAGTGAGTCTAGCACACACTCGCTTGCGCGTCGTGCTAGTATTCTGGGTAAATTTTTAATTGCCGCTCTCAAAATAGTCAGCCGTTCCTCTCTGGCTAAAAGCTAAACTCAAAGACACGTTAAATCCTAAACCAACACAAAAACCTATCCAAGGAAAAAAGTCATGTCCAAAGTCAATCTCCGTCCGCTGGACGATCGCGTTGTCGTCAAACCGCTTGATGCTGAGGAAACAACTGCCGGGGGTATTGTGCTGCCTGACGCAGCTCAGGAAAAACCTCAGCGTGGCAAAATCGTTGCCGTCGGCGCGGGCAAGCTGATGGACAGCGGCACCCGGGGTGAGCTGTCGGTAGCCATTGGCGACGAAGTGATCTTCGGCAAATATGGCGGCTCGGAAATCGAAGTCGATGGCGAAGAGTATAAAATTCTCCGAGAGACCGACATTTTGGCGAAGGTAGTGTGAGAAGTAGCTTTTAGCTATTAGCAATTAGCTATTAGCCAGAAGCAGACAGCATCATTTTTATGGCTAATAGCTAATTGCTAACAGCTTTCCCCCAACTTACAGGAATACAAATCGTGGCAAAGCAATTAATGTTCGACGATGCCGCTCGCAGTAAACTGCTCAGCGGGGTAGACAAGCTGGCCGACGCGGTCGCCATCACGATGGGACCCACCGGTCGCAATGTGATCATCAACAAATCGTTCGGCGGACCTAGTGTGACCAAGGACGGCGT
>CBDFMC010000021.1:0-339393 GCA_965249435.1 Lacipirellulaceae bacterium
CTGTAACCGTCGGTTAATAATCCGCCTTGAAAATCATCAAGTATTTCCCGCGGACCTGCGCGGGATCGATCAAGTCGATAGTCAAATAGTTGGTACGGATGCTGGTCATCGCCAACGTAGACCCAGAGATAAACCAGCTTGGTCGCCCCAGCCCCGGGACGCAGGACACGGGCCGTGGTCTCGTCGGCCCGTACATAAAAACTATCCAGTACTTGGGTGCGAATCAGATCCCACACCGGCAGCAGACGCTCGCCCGTTCGCACCACGGCGTTGCTCAACACGCTGCGGTTGAACCACATCGTGGTGGTGGAACGAAGCTCTTCCTGGAGACGATACAGGGGCAGGTGACGCTCGAACTTGGCGTGTGCCAGCCAGGCTAACGTGCTGGCCCCAAATATCCCTTTTTCGTTGATATTGGGTGGCTTTTCGCTGGTGACGATCTGCTGGCCATCCCGGCTAACAGGGCAACCGTAGGTAAACCGAACGTGCTCGGCGATGTAGGCGCTAGACTCAACATATTCTAGTTGCCGTGAGATCTGCTCGGAGATCACCGTCCGCTTGCCGCCACATCCACAAGGACAATCGAGTTCTTCCGGCGGCAGTGGGTGTTCAAAACGCTGGACCGGCAAGCACTCGGGGAATTCAAAACGTTTGCGCTTCTTACGGCGTTTCTTGCGTTTCGAAGACGATTCATCGTCTGGCTCTTCTTCGTCGGTCGCCTCGTCATCCTCGCTAATCTCGTTGCCCTCGATCGACTCGGGATCAAAAAGAAGCTTTTGATCGGGAGAAGGGATAAACCGTTCACGCCGTGGAGAAAAGAGTGCCTTACGGAGTAAGGTGATTTGCTCTTGCATCACCTCGATGTGATTCTGCAACGATTCAAGAGTTGCCTGTTGCTCGCTATTAACCCTTTTGAGATGTGCGATCTCGGCGCGCTGCACTTCGATCTCTTTTCGGAGTTTGTCGGATTCCATCGACAACGTTTCGGTCCTTGAAGGTGCGTCACGAAATGGCAAATGATCACACACCGTTGGTGTAGAACACACATGTTTATTTATCGACAATTCACGTTGCGCGTCAAGGTGGTTTCCAAGGCGATTGAGTAATTTGTTTTGCCTGCTCACGACGCCACCACTTGCGACGTTTGACACTCGATAGCTCGATGCCTTCCAGCAACAATCGCAGGTCGTCCACATGCAGTGTCAAGTAATCACCGGGGGGATGCAATCGCCCCTCCATGGTCGGCGCCACGTAGTGTCTCGGACGTTCCTCGTTCAAGATGCTTGTAGAGGATGATCGTGCCGTCACCCGTGAAATAGAGTACCTTCAACCGGTTGCGGCGTCGGTTGAAAAACAAGAAAAGATCTCCGTCTTCAATCTGTTTGCCAAGCTCCTTTTCGACGATACCGATTAATCCACAAAAACTTTTACGCATGTCCGTGGGAGCCAACGCGGCGAAGACTTTTATTTGGGATGGCACAATCAACATGACGCCACCTCACGCAACGCCTGCAATACGTCCTTCACTGTCTCACAATCGGTGCCGTGAGGCACATCCACAAAGACTCCCTGCTGCGGCAAGTGAATACGCAGCGTGGACGCAGGTGTCGTCCCCTCGATCCGCACAGGCACCAGTTGGGTACCCTGGACGGCGTTACGACTGGTTTTAAGAGACTTGGTCGAACGGCTCCCCTGCTCTGGGGAGGCTTGCTGCTCACGGAACTTACGCTGCCAGGCATAATAGCTGGTTTGTGTAATCGAGTTCTGGTGGCAAAACGCCGCGATGCTCAAGCCGCTTGAGGACTGCTGTTTCAGTAGGCCACGCCAGTGGGACTCTTGGGATTTGTTTCGATTGGTCATTGTGCTCGTTCCTGGAATAAAGGGAATGGTTCACCTCTATTAGGATAGCGCGCAATTTTGGGACGCTGTTCACAGAACGCTTACGTAATATCTACATATTTTTGCGCAAAAACTACTTCATCGGCTTGTAGCCAGCGGTTAGTGTCGAGGTAGGCCCGAGGTCATGGCCTTTGGGTGGTTGTGCAGCTTACAGCGAGAGCAGAGGCTCGAGCGATTTCCGTTTTGTTCCAGGGAATCTCTAATAATTGCCGCATAAGCAGCTAGCAGTGTGTTTGCGCTCGGCATTCACGCAGCTAGCTTTGCCGAAAATTGAATTATTAGAGGTGTCCTCTAGTATAGGACCAGGAGAAAAGACTAATGAGTTATGTAATGAAGATGAGTTGGATGGTCGTAGCTGTCTTGGCGATAGGGATACCCAGCGCTAGTGCACAGCTGCTTGATGAGGATTTCGATTCCTACACCGCCGGCAGCGACTTGATTGGCCAAGGCGGTTGGTTTGCTGGTCAGCCTGGGAATGAAGGAGACCCAACTGTGTCTGACGCACAGTCTGTCTCCGGCAATAATTCGCTCCAAATGGGGGTCGATGACCAAGCTTGGCATGCAACCGGCATTGGCACGAATGGGTCTGGCAAGTGGTCGGTCAGCACGCAGTTGTTTGTTCCGGATGATGATACAGTGGATGGCGCCGAGGCGATGAATTTTTCGTTGGTTAACTCGGCCGCAGACGATCTCGTCAGTCGATGGAAAGTGAGTTTTGATTCCGGTCGAATACTGATTGGCAGCAACGGCTTGGCTGGCTTCAGTAAGAGCGTGCCACGGGGGGTGTGGGGCGAGGTCAGGATGGAGATAGATCTCGACAACGATTTTACCGAATTCTTTTATAATGACGAGTCCATCGGGTCAGCAGCTACGTCTGGCAACAAAGATGTCAACGATATCCTTATCTTCGATGATCGAGCCGACGGAGGCTCGGTCTTCTTCGACGACATCCGCGTCACGGCGTTCGGCGCTGGCGTCGCCGGCGACTTTGACGGCGACAACGACGTCGACGGAGCCGACTTTCTCAAGTGGCAACGTGACTCGGGTGACGCGGCGGAGTTGGCTCTTTGGGAAACCAACTTCGGAACGACGGCCGCGGCGGCTGCCGTTGCATCTGTGCCGGAGCCGGCCACCGGTCTGCTGTTGGTCGTTGGCTTGGGCCTATTAGCGGCCAGACGCCGCGTTGGAGGATAAGAATTAACAGTAGGCCGGAACGAGCTCCGCGAGTTCCGGCAAGGGGCAAGGGTAGTATTGTTTGCCGGAACTGCGCGGAGCTTGTTCCGGCCTACGGGACTAAGTGTGAATGGTTGAGAGGAAAACGTTGTTTTGTTTGAGCCGTTTGGGTTGTTTTTCTGGCTAGGCCGGAGCTTGAACGGCTACCTTTTCGTTTCTGTGAGGGAGAAAGACTAATGAGTTATTTTCTGAAGATGAGTTGGATGGCCGTGGCCGTCTTGGCGATGGGGATGCCCAGCGCCAGTGCGGGGATCATCGATTTGGTGGTCAATGGCGAATTTGAAAGTCCTGACATTGCTCCCGCCTCGTTTTCTCAACCGCCTGATACGGATGTGCCAGGTTGGTCGAATGGCAACCCGGTTGCGAATGGTGATGGTGGTAACATGGAGATTTGGCAAGAAGGTTTAGCCGGTGTCGTTTCTTCCACCGGCTCCGATGGGCTTCCAGGCGGGCAGCAGATAGAGATACAGGCTGTATCTGATTCTTTACCTGGAGAAGACATCATCATGCAGTCGTTTGTGATTCCGAGCCTTGCTGCCGCGGGAGGGACCCTTAGCTTCGATCATTGGGATCGCATTTTTTTCAACAGAAATCTTGGCGCTGATGAAGGCACGGATGGAGTGCTCAGGGTACAAGTTGACGGCAGCGTGTCGCTTTCGCTACTCGATATGACCCTCGCCCAAACTGATCAAACTGGAACGCCGCCTAATTGGGAAGCCGCAACGTTTTCCGGTTTGGGGGTCGTGGCGGGAGAAACGGTGACGATTTCCTTCTCGGGTGCCTTAGTGTCGGGCGGAACTGGCCGAGCGTTTCCGCATATTGATCAGGTGAGTTTCGAGGTGGATCAGGTTCCCGAGCCAGCGAGCATGGCGCTCTTCGGCTTTGGACTGGCAGCGTTGGTCGCAGTTCGGCGGCGACGTGTTGCCTAGTTTGTTCACCGTGAGGTTCCCTAAAAAAAATGGGGCGGTAGGGAATCCCGTGTACGGCTTGCTTGCCGGCTCGCGCCGCAAGCAGGCCGTACTTTTGATTTGTTTTGAAAACTGAGCCGTAGGCGCTAGCCTCGCGCCTTGACGCCACGTCGCCTGACGCTAGCGCGTTGCGGCTCAAAAGAAACTTGGACTTATTGATGAGAATTGAGTATTACTCGAAGTGAAACGAAGATGAACCACAGAGAGCACGGAGAAAAGAAATTGAACCACAGAGTACGCAGAGAGCGCAGAGAAAATCCTTAAAAAAAGACCTCTGCGATCTCTGCGCCCTCTGTGGTGATAAAAAAGAATCTGACATTTTGGTTGCGGCTGGCGGCCGCGCTGGGTTCTCGGTGATGAAATTTCCTGCTTGTTTTCAGTTTGACATATTAGCGTTTATCAGTGCTGATTAGCGGTACACTTTTTTAAGACTCACGAGTGGTTGCCATTTTAGCAACCCAAAGAAAAAACCCTGGAGAGGAGCAAAGATTATGGACATGCCTATTCAAATCATCGCAAAGAAGCGAAGTCGAAGATCCGTTTCTTCGCCGGCGTTTACGCTGGTTGAGCTACTGGTCGTGATCGCGATCATTGGCATTTTGGTCGCGCTGCTGCTGCCTGCAATCCAGGCCGCCCGAGAGGCCGCACGACGAAACTCGTGTAAGAACAATCTGAAACAGCTTGCGCTCGGTTGGCTCAACCATGAATCGACGACGGGCCACCTCCCCACCGGGGGCTGGGGGGCGCTCTGGGTGGGCGATCCCGATCGAGGTTTTGGGGCCAACCAACCTGGCGGGTGGCTCTACAATGAGTTGCCATTCATCGAGCAGCAGGCGCTCTACGACTTGCCGTCCGACGGCCAGCCCGAAGTGTTCACAACCAAGCAAAACGAAGGGATCGTAGAATTGATCATGAATCCTATCCCGACGATCAACTGCCCCTCGCGGCGATCGGGCACCTTTGATATTGGGCCCGATCAATCAAGGATAAAGTACTTTGGGCCAGGCAGCTTACCAGCCAATACGAGAACCGGGCGCACCGACTACGGGGCGAATTCCGGAGATTTAATGCATACGCAATGGTTCGGTGGCTTCCCGGCAAGTTATTCGGCCGCAGACAACTATCGTTGGTGTAACTCGGAGAACGGAAATATTCTAAAAAACTGCAGGCCCCAGCTAGAGGATCGTGTTCCTGACAAGATTAGTGACCCTTATGGTAGCAACGATGGTACCTATTGGACCGACCAACCTGTGACCGACGTGCTCAACGGCGTTTCTTTTTATCGAAGTCAAATCGGCTTCAAACACATCACCGATGGCGCGTCGAACACGTACATGGTCGGTGAAAAATATATGAACCCCGACAATTACGAAGCGACCGATTCTCATGGCGATGATGTCAGTTGGACTACCGGCTACTCGGACGACATTTACCGTTGTGCCGCGTTACCTCCGATGCAGGATACTCCCGGATTGCCACCACCCCAGGGTTCTAGTAACAACACGGATCAAGAATTCCATACCTACCGATTCGGCGGTCCTCACCCGGGCGGGGTCCACATGGCATTTTGCGATGGCCATACCGAGACGGTCAGTTTCGATGTCGACATCAACGTTCATCAGTGGCAGGCCAATCGTCATGACGAGCAAGTCATCACGGAGTAGCCTTGAAGTGAGTGAGATCGGGCGATTTCCGCCCTTATTTCCATGAAAAATAAGCCGCTTGGGATTATCCAATGTACGGCTTGCCAGTGCAGCAGGCAGGCCGTACTTTTTTTGACTATGCTTGAAAGCATGAGCCGTAGGCGCTTGCCCTGAGTATTACCCACAAGTTTGTGGTTGTTTGTTTCTTGATAGCATTGCATTGACAGCATAGCTAAGTCTATTCGAGTAACCAAGTTGTTGCTATTTCTTCCCATGACGTGTTTTGTGCGTAGGAAAGGATGGAGAGGCGACCAGGGTTGGTTTCGGTCGCCTGGGGCTGGCGGCCATGGAATGCGAAAGTCCAGCACGACGGCATGGAGGTGCGTTATGGCATTGGTACTGGACACGGAAAAATGGGTTCAACAACAATTCCGTTCGTGTCCATTGGGAGACGTGTGGCGTACTCGGCGGTTGGCAATCCGAGCCATTCGTGACTATAAAGATGTGGGTAATACTCAGGGCGCTTGCCTCGGGCTTTGCACCACGTCGCCCGACGCTAGCGCGTTCGGCTCACGCAACAGGCAGGCCGTGTTTTTTCCCTGCTGAAAGAAATGGAGTGCGAAAGATTATGGATACACCTATTCGGATTCCCGTAAAGCAACAGGATACTATGGAGAAGCATAACGTTTGCTTCTCTAGGCCCCACCATGGTTTTACGCTGGTCGAGCTACTGGTGGTGATCGCGATCATCGGAATCCTGGTCGGCCTGCTGCTGCCGGCGATCCAGGCCGCCAGAGACTCAGCGCGACGCACGCACTGTGTGAACACAACATGAAGCAGTTGGGGCTCGCACTGCAATCCTACCATGACTTTCGCGAATCGTTTCCATCAGGGTTTGTTCCCAATCCCAAAGCCACTATTCCCCTCCCAGCATCAAATTGGTGCAGAATAGGCCGACGGGGTGGCCCCCCCTGAACTGTGCAGATATTACGATGGATTGAAGAGGCCCCTCAGTATGATCTCCTCGAAATAGACGAAGAGTTTTACGAAGATAGCAACGAAACAGCTGGCGTCATTAACACGCTTCTGCTTGTTCCCGTGAGTGCCTTCACTTGCCCCTCTCGTGCTGTGGACCTAGAGGTACGTCCGCTTACAACAAGCTACCTCGGGGTCCAGGGTGGCGGTGAGCAGGCGGTGAGCAGGCGGAGTGCTGGAACACCTCTTGTGGAATTGCGGGAGAGCGTACATGGTTTTCTAATGGCATCTTGTACGCTGGCTCCAAGGTTAGGGTGGCAGAAATTACCGACGGCACGTCGAACGTTTTTCTGGTCGGCGAAACCCGTTACACCTGGTCTCCCTGGGCGGCTAGCGGCAAGATGGATGGTTGCGCTTTTTCGCAGGCCTTCGCCGGTGCGCTCGATCTGATCAACCTCTATCCGGGGCTTACCATAAAACTCATGCGTGGCTTCAGCAGCTACCATCCTGGGGGTTGCCACATGCTCATGGCCGATGGTTCCAGTCATTTCGTGGGTGAGTCGATCGACTTGGCGATCTACCAACAACTGGCCTAGCGCGAAAGCGGCTTGCCGCTGGGGGGATTGCCCCAATGAGCAAACCGGCAGCCGTACGGTTCGGGCGATGTGGCGTTGGTGCTTTGGTCGTGCTGTTCGCTTTTGCGAGCGGGTGCGGAAAGTCTTACGACGGCCCGCAGCGCTACGAAGTTTCTGGAACCGTGACCTATCAGGGCAAACCGGTGCCGAAAGGCTTTATCCGCTTCGTGCCCGATAGGTCAATAGGGAACCGTGGCTCGGGAGGAGGCGCTCCGATCATTGATGGACAGTATGCCACGTCAGAGGCAAAGGGTGTTGTCGGTGGCCCTCACCTCGTCACCGTGACCGGGACCGACGGCGTTCCCTACGCTGAGTATGGGGAAGAGATCCCGGATGGTAGGCAACTGTTCCCAACCTACCAACTGCAATTCGACTTTCCCAAGGAAGACACCGATTGGGATGTCGACGTGCCCGAAAAGATACCGTCCAAACAGACGTCTCTACAGCAATACATGTCCATTCTTTTTCATCCTGTGAATGGCTGCCCATTTGTCGACATCTAGGTATTCCAGTCCCTACAGAACTATGTGCGGAATGTGAGATTTAATTCACGTTACTTTAACCGCAGGAGTTTTTCATGCAGGGGTTTACTCGCGTTTTTCTGTTTAGTTGCTTGCTGATTGCGCCAGCATATGGTGCTGATGTTTTCTGGGCTACGATGCCACAGGGGGTGGGAGATGATGGGCTTCCTTCGGGATGATTGATATAGGCTGGACAGACCTTCTGTCGGCCAATGGTCACACCGTAACGCGGTTCGACATGGAGGGGCTCCCGAATCCAGATGAGATGAACGCAATGGACGCTGCCGACTTGGTTATCGTAAGCCGTTCCATTTCTAGTACTTCATTCAATCACCCGACAGAATGGAATAGTGTCACAACTCCGTTGCTGTTGATGAGTCCTTTTCTGACTCGCAGCAGTCGGTGGGGTTGGGTCGACACAACCAATGCTTCGTTCAACACTGGCGATGGAACGTTGACGGCCGTGAATCCCAATCATCCTATTTTCGACGGTATGACTGGCATTGACATGTGGGACGAGACGCGTATTTCAAGTGACAACGGAATTCAGTCAAACGGCACTACCGATGTCGGAAACGGCACCCTGCTGGCCACGGCAGCAAGCACAGGAGACATCTGGGTTGCACATTGGGACACTGGCGTCGAATTTTATACTGGCTCCGGCCAAACAGCCGGCGGACCTCGGCTGTTCTTTTCCCTTGGGACTGCCGCCATAAACAATGCGTGGGGTGCTAACAATTCGACGCCCGAAGGGGAGCAGATATTCCTCAATGCGGTAGACTTTATGGCACCCGGTCCTGGCGTTCCCGGCGATTTTGACGCCGACAGTGACGTCGACGGTGCCGACTTCCTCGTATGGCAACGCGATCTGGGTGACGCAGTGAATCTGGATCTTTGGAAAGCCAACTTTGGCACCACGGCTGCTGCGGCTACCGCTGCGGTCGTGCCGGAGCCAACGAGCATTTTGCTCTTGGGCCTCGGCAGTCTGCTGATCGGTGGCGCGGTGCGTCGGCGAAGTTAAAGTAGAGTGACTGGGGCAGTCGCGCGTTTCGTACCAGCCGGGAGGACCTATCCGCCCGGCTGGACGCGTGCGGAATCGTAGTAGTTGGCGCCAGACCTTTGCGCTATCGCGTTATCCTTTCCGCGAGTAGACCAGTTTGCCGGTCAGGTAGGTGCGTAGCACCTGGGTTTGTGTGATATCGTCGAGATCGCACTGGAGAAGGTCGCGATCCAAGACGATCAGGTCGGCGAACTTTCCCGGCTCAAGCGAGCCGGTGACGTCGTCCAGAAACAAGAGGATGGCGTTGTTCATGGTGTAAAACCGAATTGCCTGCTCGCGCGACAGCGCCTCTTCGATATGAAGTTGTCGGTCGCTCCAGCGAGACCGGCGCGTCAAGGTTACCCACATGCCGAGGAATGGGTTGTAGGGATTGGTTGCGCGCAAACTGCCAATTTTTATCATGTGGTCCGATCCGCCCCCGACAACGACACCACTCTTAAAAAGGCTACTGAGCGGCTGGAAGTAGCGCAGACGATCGTAGCCGAACTGCGCGGTGAGCGTCGGGGCATCCAGGTAGAGCCACGCAGGCTGAATGTCGGCCAGGACGCCGAGTTTCGACATTCGCTCGACCGTGTCTTTGGTCATGAAATTGCAATGAGTGATACATGGCCGCGTCTCACGAATCGACATCTGCTTGCTGAGTTCTTCGTAGATGTCGACCAGATTCGTAACGGCCCCATCCCCAACCGAATGGGAGGTGAACTGCAGGCGGTTTTCGATAGTCACTCGAGCGATTTCGAGTAGCTTGTCCTTGGGGATGAGCTGCACGCCCCGGTAGCGCGGATCGGTGATCGAGTAGATTTTGCTCACGCCCCAGGGCTCGAGCATGTAGGCGCTGCCGGTCAACATGCCACCGTCTTGAACGGTTTTGACACCGATGATGCGCAACATCGAGTCGCCTCGAACAAGCGGATGTTGGGCGATCTTTCGGACTTCGTCACGAATGACATCAAGTTCATCGGAGGTATTTAGACTGTGCAAGACCGCCATTCGCACGGTCAACTGTCCACTTTTGTGAAGTCGATAATAGCGAGCAAGTGCCGAATCCTCTGTAAAACGGTCGCTGATGGCGGTGATGCCGACCGAGTTGTAATCGCTCAGCAACTTGAGCAATTGCTCGGAACGAATATCTTCGCTCACGAGGGGCTTGGGCGAATCGTCCTTGAGATATCGTTCCGTGGTGCCCCGCAACATTCCGGTTAGCTCGCCTGTCTCTGGATCCTTCTCGATGATGCCTGCTCCGGTAACTTGGAAGTCCTTGTCGATTCCGCTCCGTGACAGCGCCAAGCTATTGACCGAGGCATCGGGTCCGGTCGAAAAAACGACGGGGTGTTTTGGCGCGATTCGGTCGAGTTCGGCTCGCGTCGGATAACGATGCTCACGAAGTCGCGTAATATAGACTCGACGAACCCAGATCCATTCTCCTTCGGCGACCACTTCGGTCCGCGCCTTGATGTAGTCGAACACATCGTCGATCGACTCCATGTCGGGCACGACGTGGTCGAGCTCGTGCATACACGCGAGGTTTGGATGGACATGCGAGTCCATCAGGCCCGGCATAACCATCTTGCCACCCAGGTCGATCACTTCCGTGTCAGGTCCTTTGGTCGAGAGGACTTCTTCATCCGTTCCCACGCGCAAAATACGTCCACCTCGGATCGCGATCGCTCGCTTGATAGAGAACTGATCGTCAACCGTAACTATCTTGCCATTGTGCAGAATGAGATCGGCGGCGTCTGTTTCGGCGGCCTGGAGATTCGTCGTTGCGAGGGACGAGGCGAAAAATAAATAGAGGCTCAAAGCGAAATCGTAACGGTGGACCATTGCTCGACTCCCGGTGTTCACTGCCAAACGGATTGGACTTCCATGGATGTGCGGATTCTGTTCACACCTTGAGCCTGCATTCTGAACTGCTACGCTGAAAATTGCAAGAAGTACTCACACCCTATTCACATCGCCTTTGTGACGAAGACAACATTGAGGCCGCCCGACGTGAACCAGCTCACTCACAAAGTCTGTTTAATCTCTGTTGTCTGAGTAAGCCATTGACAGTAAAACATCTCATTAGGCGAGCGGCAGAATAAAAATTACCAGCACGCAGCGCAAGCAAGTGGGCCTAGCACACACACACACTCGCTTGCGCGTCGTGCTAGTATTCTGGTAAATTTTCAATTGCCGCTCGCCTTAATGACAACTTTTGATTGAATACGGAGAAGCACAGCATGGTTAACCAGAATGCCCATCAAAATAATAGTTCGGCCAACGGCTCCACAACCAATCGTAGCGCAATGTGGAAGAAGGCGGCCCTTCTTGCGATTGTCGTTGGAATCGTTGTCGCCGGCTATCGCTATATTGATATCAATCAGCTCGCAGAACATGAAGCATCGCTAAAACAGTTTCAAACAGATCACCCAGTGCTGGTTTACGGCGCGGCCTTCCTGGCCTATGTCTTTGTGACAGGTCTCTCGCTTCCCGGCGCGACGGCGATGACCCTGATCATGGGCTGGTATTTCCAATTCCTCCGCGGCGTCATTTTGGTTAGCTTCGCTTCCACCACGGGAGCTACGATTGCGTTTTTGCTCAGCCGTTATCTGTTTCAGAGCGCAATCCAAAAGAAATTTACTGATCAACTGGAAACTTTCAACAAGGCGTTCGACCGCGAAGGGCCTTTTTACTTGTTCACATTGCGGCTAATTCCGGCGGTTCCGTTTTTTGTTATCAACGTGGTGATGGGACTCACTCGCATCAGCACCTGGACCTATTGGTGGGTTAGTCAGCTGGGGATGTTGGCCGGCACGATGGTGTACACCTACGCCGGTTCGCGGATTCCCGACCTGCAAACGTTGGCCGATCAAGGGGCGAAAGCGGTTTTCTCGGGTACGCAAATTCTTCAGATTGGAATCGCGTTTACGTTGCTAGGCATTTTTCCACTGGTCGTTCGTAGGATCATGAAAAAGTTCACACCAGCCCAGCCACATAACAGCACCGCTCAAGAATAGGAACCACGAATTACATGAAAGGGACTAGGATTTAGGGGCTAGGGACTAGCCCCTAAACTCTAGCCCCTAGCCCCTAAATCCTAGTCCCTTTCATGTAATTCGCGGTTCTACTTTTGTCCCATGACCAGCTACCCAACCCTGAAAGCCATCTGATGACCGACCTGATTCAACTGCAACCGTACGACCAATACAACCAGCGGCTCGAGTCGCACGTGCATCCAACCGACTGGGTAAACCCGACGCCCGCCGGGCGTTACAATTTGGTGGTGATCGGGGCAGGCACCGCAGGTTTGGTTGCAGCCGCGGGTGCCGCGGGACTTGGTGCGAAGGTGGCGCTCGTCGAGCGGGAACTGCTGGGCGGCGACTGCCTGAATGTCGGATGTGTGCCGTCGAAAGGTCTCATCTCTGCCGCACGCACAGCGCGCGCAATTCGTTACGCAGGTGAGTTTGGCGTCGACGTGCCCGAGGGTACGAACGTCGATTTTGCCCGTGTTATGGAGCGAATGCGGCAACTGCGATCCACGATTAGCCCCAACGACTCGGTCGCTCGATTTAGCGAGTTGGGGATCGATGTCTTCCTGGGACAAGGTACTTTTACCGGGTCGAACAGCGTACAAGTCGGCGACCAAACACTCCAGTTCAAAAAAGCGGTTATCGCCACCGGTGCCCGGGCATCCGCCCCGCCGATTCCGGGCCTCGACCAAGTCGATTACCTCACCAATGAATCGCTGTTTTCACTCGAGGAGCTTCCCCATCGGTTGGGGGTCATCGGTGCGGGTCCCATTGGATGCGAAATGGCGCAATCTTTTGCCCTGTTCGGTTCTGAAGTCTTTTTGATCGAATCGACCGGTGGCATTCTGCCGCGTGAGGATCAGGATGCAGCGAAAATTGCCGAGCACGCGATACTACGCGACGGAGTAAAGCTGCTCTGCTGCGGAAGGAATACCGAATTGAAGCCGGGCGAAAATGGGAAGATTCGGCTTGCCCTCGATGCGGACAATAAACATTATGACGAATCGGTCGACCAACTGCTCGTTGCCGTGGGCCGAGCGCCGAATGTCGATAAGCTGGGGCTCGACGTGGTGGGCGTGGCATACGATGCCCGGACAGGCGTGCAAGTCAACGATCAGCTGCAAACGTCCAACCCGAATATCTACGCGGCAGGCGACATTTGTTCGCGATTCAAATTCACCCATGCGGCCGACTTCATGGCACGCATTGTCATTCAAAACACGTTGTTCAAAGGGCGCGCCAAAGCCAGCGCGCTAACCATCCCCTGGTGTACCTATACATCCCCCGAAATCGCCCATGTGGGGCTTTATCCCCAGGAAGCTCTGGAACAAGGCCTCGCCATCGATACCTTTACTCAGGAGATGAAGGAAGTCGATCGGGCAATTCTGGAGAGTGAAGACCACGGGTTTGTACGCGTCCATGTAAAACATGGGAGCGACAAAATCGTGGGGGCTACTATTGTCGCCACGAATGCTGGCGACATGATCTCAGAAATCTCGCTGGCGATGACCCATGGCTTGGGTCTGAAAAAAATAGCCGGTACGATCCACCCCTATCCAACTCAGGCCGAGGCGATTCGCAAGGTCGGCGACATGTACAACCGCACTCGCTTAACACCGCTGGTAAAAACAATGTTCAAAAAATGGCTTGCCTGGACTCGGTAAAGAACCCGCAAGGCGGTGGTGGGAAACTGCAAAGCCGGGGGCTGAAATGGCTCTTCGAAACTCGGACCTGCTTGTGGCTGAACGCTGAATGCTAGCGTTCTGTCGAGAAAACGACAAAACCTCCCAGAAAAACTGCGAATTTGGAACGACTGAATCTTGCATAAATTGCGGGTTTTCGTTACTCTTCTTTGCCGCTTGAGCCGTCTCGGGCCCCCGCCATGCCCGATGCAAGAAAGGGGTTGGGGCGAACTTCCCTGCCAACCAAAATTTGCTCACCGCAAGGATGCACCAGCAGATGAGAATTTCTCAATTGAGCCTCGCAGGCCAAGAGGCTTGGCCCGAGTTGCATGTCGATCAAATAGACCAACGACTCAATGTCTTTTTTGCCACGCCACGCGCGGGAAAAAGTACCATAGCCCAACTGATTGGGCATTTGCTGTATGGCAAGACCTCGCTGCCTCGAAAGGGCGGCAGCCCCTGGCAAATTCCGCTCGACCCTTCACTGCAGAGCGACAATCTTTCGTTCCAAACGGAAGGCTCCATTCACGTCGACAGCCCTCTGGGTAGTTTCGTGATGCGCCGGCAAAACGACGGTAGCCCCCTTGGTCGATTGACAATAGCTGCTACCGATGGCACCTCGGTCGACAACCGGACAGTCCAGTCGCTGCTGGCCAGTCAATCACCCCGACTGCTGTCGCGTCTGTATGCCGTCGATTTTGCTGAGTCCTTGTCGATCGATTGGCTGCTCCATGAGACGATCGCACGTCGCACGCCCGACGCGAATCTTGAGCTGGAATTCAACTGGTCGCTTGATTGTCGGCCTTATGTTGTTCCCGCCCGGGAACCATCGCATGAGGGGGCCACGCCATTGCGGGCATCTGATATTCTTGCCCAACTGACCGATGGCAAATTGGTGCAGATTCGGGCAGAGCCTTTCCGGCAGGCTGATCATTTGGCGCACTCGGTTGTGATTGTCGATCAACTGGGAAGGCGACATTCATTGCCGTCGCTCAATGCTGCGCAGCAAGATCAATTCTATTTGGCGTTATTGCTGGCGCTGGTTGCATCGCAGGCTCAAAGCGGAGTCGATTTGCCTCTCTTGTTAGACGAGCCGTTCCTTCGCCAGGACCCTGCCAGCACGGCCGCGATGGCGGGCGTGCTGCGGCAATTTGCCTGCGAGGGTCATCAAATCCTTTTGTTTACCGAAGACCGAGTTGCGTTGCAGCGATTTGAATCGTTAGGTGTTGAGGTCCATCACCTGGAGCAGCTTCGCCGCAAAGCACGTCTTCTCAAGGAGCCGAAAGTCACGCAGGCATCAGAACTCCCCGAAGAACGCACGCTGAAATTTGCACCGGAGGATTGTCACCCGCCGACACGCCACGATGGCGACAGGGACGATCTATTCCATCTCCAGCAGTCAAGTTCTCTGGATGATTTTCCGGTACTCGGAAATGGCACGCAGTCGCGTTTTGTCCGCTTGGGGATTCACTCGGTCGATGATTTAATGGCCGCCGATGCCGAGGAGACCGCCCGTCGGCTCAATCGGCCAGATATCACCACCGAGACGGTTGCCATGTGGCAATCGCACATGGCATTGATGTGCTTCGTCCCCGGATTGACGCTAAGCGATGCGCAAGTGCTAACGGCCGTGGGCGTCCATGTCCCTAGCGACTTGGCTAAGGCGGACGCGGATGAGTTTTATGCCGAGATCGATCGATTTCTGTCGAGTGACCGGGGAGAACCATTGAACCGGTGGCGAAGCCGCTACCAGCGAGGGCAACTTTCTTCCTGGCGTTGTGGTGCCGAACGTCACCGCAAGCGTTGGGAAAAATCGCGGCGACGTTATTCGTGGGCAGAACGAGCTGGGGCAGATCCAGAGAGTCAAAGAAAAAATCGCCGAGTGGGTTGAGAGCGCCCAGCAAATGCGCCCAACCCATGCGCCCGCCGCTTGCGGCTTAGCGCTGAGAAGTCGCCAAGTTCCCCATCGCGTGCATCAGCCGATACTGGGCCTGATTGAACTTGGCGACCGCCTCGGTGTAGGCGGCTTGAGTCTCGGCCAGGGCGGTGATCGATTGGATCAGTTCGATCGGCAAACCTTCGCTTTCGCGAATCCGTTGGTCGTTTAGCTCGTAGCTGGTTTGAGCCACGGCGATCGACTCGCGTGCGATGTCGCTTTGCTGGCGGTAGGCACGGACATCGGCGGCCGCGGCAACCACTTCGGCAGCGATGCGGTCGCGGATATCTTCAAGCTCGAGCGCTCGCTGGTGCAATTGGCCACGGCGCTCGCGCTGCAAGGCGACGTTGCCCACCCCCAGGTTTTTCCATTCCCATACGGCCAAGAGATCGACATCGCTGCGGCCACTTTCGTTAGTGAAGCTACTGGAAGGCCCGCCGCCAAATCCGCCCGCGCTGGTTCCGACTTGCACGGAGGGAATCCATGGCCGCATTCGCTCTTCCTGCACACGCCAACCGGCTGCCTCGCGCATCGCCGCATACTGGGCAACTTCAGGGCGACTGCCGAGTGCCATAGCAACCATGGCGTCGACATCCATCGCCCCGTCCGAAATGCCGTCGACATAATCGATCGGTAACACAAACTCCTCTGCCGGCGCCAACTGCACCTGCGGCGGCAAACGGAGCAGTCGGGCGAGCTTGGCACTACGGACGACCGTGACTCGCTCGGCATCGATAACAACCCGTTGCCAATGGGCCAGATTGACCTGGGCGCGACTGCTTTCGGTTAGCGAGCTAAAGCCCTCGCGTTTGAATTTTTCGACTTGGTCGACCATCGCGTTTGCTAGCGATTCGGCATGGCGAGCACTCGCGAGTTGGCCGTTGGCTTCGACCAGTGCATGATACGCCACGGCGATTTCCATCAGCGAATCGTTTTGCGACGCGCGTGCCGCTGCGCTATGGGCGGCAACTTCCTGACAGGCTGCACGTGGCTGGAAGATCGCATCGGCAAGTGACAAATTGACAAACAATCGTGGCGGCCCGCTCGCACCGCCGGCCAGTGGTGCGCTGCCCAATCCCAACTCACCGCCGTAAAAGAGCGAATTACGATTGATTTCTAGTACGTTGCCTTCGGTTTCCTGTAGCCGGCCATCGTGTTTGTTGTAGCCGATGCCAAGCCGCAACGAAGGCAACCACAAACTTTTCGCCGCCAAGTGTCGAGCCTGGGCCTCAAACAACCGCGTACGGGCCAGGCGAATCTGCAAACTATCGGCTCCGCCTATGCCGAGGGCGTTGGAGAGATCGATGGGGTAAACCCCTGGGGCCAATTCGCCGCTGTCCGTATCGGTCGGCACTATCGTCGGTCTGTCTAGCGGCACCGACGCGAGGATCGGTTCGCTCTCTTTTGATGTTGAGCCGAAGGCGCTAGCCTCGGGCGCTGTCGGGTCAACGGTTACTGTAAGGGTGCCCGACGCTAGCGCGTTCGGCTCAGGTTTCTTGGATGAATGGTACGCCGCGAGTGTGATGCTTTCATCGCTAATTGCATCGGCACTGGTTTCTGTTGTTACTAATGGCAACGGCGCTGGCACGGCCGGTTTTGCGGTGATCGTTGCGGCGATTGCAGCCGGGGCGGGTTCGAGAAATGGGTCGCGGACCGCGCTCAGTTGGTTGCTGGCGATTTGACAGCCTGTCAAAACGAAGCAGTTCGCTAAGCAGCAAGCTGCGGTGGCCAGCCAAAACGGCTGGATTGTAATTTTCATCATGCCGATCTTCCTTGATCGAGAGCGGTTAGCTGTTAGCGTTTAGCAGTTAGGCAGACTGATAGAACCATGCTGACAGCTAAAAGCTAATCAGTTTGATTTCACCACTTGTGAGTTTCTGACCTTCGGTGATGTCGTTGAGGTTTTCGATAACCACTTGGTCGCCCGCTTGCAGGCCGGAGGCGATGCCGGCCAATTCTTCCGTCTCGATGGCGATCTGCACGGGCACAATCAGGCAGACGCCGTCACGCACTACGACGACCGACGTGGAGGCGGCATGGCGTAACAAGGCTGCTTGCGGCACCACGGGTAACGTGGCCGACTGTAAAGTAATCGTCGCCGAGCCGTAGCTGCCTGCACGCAAAGGACGCTTTTCACTCGTGGGATCGGGCGCGTTGAGCAAGTCGACCTCGGCACGCATCATGCGGGTTTTCTCATCGTAGGTACCCGCCAATCGTGACACCACTGCCTCAAATTGCCTGCCCGGCACGTCGTCCGCTTCGAATTTCACGACATTGCCCACGGCCAAGTTCGCCGTAACATCCATCGTGGCATAAAAGATCACCCGCACACGGTCGACTTTGGCAATGGTTAGCAGCGGCTTGGAACCGGTGACCGGGAGGACGAGTGCCCCGGGATCGACACTGCGAGTGGCCACGACGCCGGCGAAGGGCGATTTGATTTCCAGGTAGGCGGCCATTGCTTGGGCCGTTTCCAACTGCGACTGGGCAACAAGCATTTCCGCTGCGCCCTTTTGCAACCTAGCTTCGGCGACGCGCACGGCATTTTCGTACTGGGCCAACGTTGCCGCGGCCGATTGCATTTCGTATTCAGCCTCTTCCAACCGTTGCCGGTTGATTGCCCCGCTGGAAACAAGCCGCATCAATCGATCGCGCTCCGAGTTTTTCAGCGCCAGCTTGGCTTGCAGCGATTCCAACTGGGATCGGGCGGCTGCCAATTCAGCCTGCAACACCTGCTCGTCGGCCTGCATCTGCCCCATCATGCGTTGTTGCTGTTCGGTTTGGTGCAGCAACTCCGGTGCATCGAGCCTGACGAGCACCTGGCCCTCGACCACTTCGTCGCCAATGTCGACCAGCACATGCTTAACGTACGCTTCCACCTTGGCCATCAGCATCGCTTGTTCGTCGCTTTCGACCGTGGCTGGCAGTGTCATTGTTTTTTCTAGCAACTGAGCGCGCACCACACCCACGGCCACGGTCGGTTTACCGACCTGGACAGACGCGGCGTCGGAATCTATTTTATTGACTGAACGCCCGCAACCCAATGTCCAAACACTGAGACATACGACAAGGCAAACGCCAGCCAATTGCCATGTTAGTAAATGGAGTTTTTTTTTCATGGGTCTAATTTTCTTGCGTTGATCTTTTGCATGAGTGTGTAGGCTGGAACAAGCTCCGCGCAGTTCCGGCAAAGCCGTTATTAACGCTCTGATCTTGCTTTGCCGGAACAGGGCTACCGCTCGTTCCAGCCTTCGGTCTAATTTGCTGCCAATGGAGTCACATTTCCGGTCGGAGTCTCCGGTTCGCGTTTGAAAAGCACATACAAGCAAGGCACGACCAGCATCGACAACAGCGTCGCCGCGATCACACCACCGATAATCGCCCGAGCGAGTGGTGCATTGGCGTCGCCGCCAAAACCGCCGATCGCCATTGGCAACAGCGCTAGCCAAGTGGTGAGCGAGGTCATCAAAATCGGCCGAGCGCGTATTTTGGCTGCGTCGACGATTGCCTCTTTCACGGAGAGTCCCTCGGCCAGCCGGTGGTTGGCAAAGTCGACCAATACGATGGAATACTCCACGACAATACCGACCATCATAATGATGCCCATGAAGGACATGATCGACAGGTTCGAGCCGGTCAGCATCAATGCAGCGACAACGCCGATGAAGCCGAGCGGCACGGTAAACAAAATCACCAGCGGATCGAGCAGGCTGCGGAACTGGGCAACCATCACCAAATAAACCAGCACCGCCGCGATGGCAAATCCCGCGGTGAATTGGCTGAACGACTTGCGCATTTCTTTCACTTCGCCCTGCGAGCGGAGTGACAAGCCCGAATAGTTGCCGAGCATAAACACCTCACCCCGTTCGTCGGTGTCCCGCGTGGCACCCAGCGGATTGCCCTCGGCAAGCAGCTTCGTCTCGATGGCTGACATGAGGGTGCCCGCATCGTGCCCGCGTTCGACATTGGCGTAGATATCCATCACGCGGCCAATGTTGCGATGATTGATCACACCGGGGCCCTTGGACTTCTCGATCGTGGCGATGTTACGCAGCCGAATCGGGATGCCATTGACGATGCCGATGGGGATGTTTCGGATCGATTCAAGATTCGTCAGCAGCTCCTCGGGATATTGCACTCCGATGAAGTAGTGATTGCCTTTGGACTTATCGACCCAAAACGCAGGGTCGAAGCCGACCGAGCTATTCGTCGCAGAAACCAGATTCTGCATCACCCCTTCGGGCGTCAGGCCCATGCGGGCAGCTTTGTCGCGGTTCATCGTGATGTTGAGCGTCGGGTAATCGAGCCGCTGAGCGATGCGGACGTCGACTGTGCCGGGGACCGCCTTGGCCGCGTCTTTGACGTGCTCGGCAATCTCGCGCATTTCTTCGAGCTGCGAGCCACTCACTTGGAAATGAATCGGCGACGGCTCGCCCATGTTCAGCGCGCTGGTGAGCATGCCGCCCGTGTCGAACGCGAACTCGATGTCGGGGAACTGTCGGTTCAGTTTTTCTCGTAGCCGGTCGACGTAATCAAAAGCACCGGGCCGGCCCCTCTTGCCTTTAAGTTGCACGAGCATGAAGGCGTCGCCGGGGCCGATGTTTGGCGTGTAGGCGGCGGGCCAATCGTTCAGCACGCCGATGTTGGAGATGATAATCTGCAAGTCGGAATCCGCGATTTTTTCATGTTCTACGCCTAGTGCGTAGCTGGGGTCGGGCAGGCCGGTCTCCTCGACGATGGCCTGCTCGATGTGTTGAATTTTGTAGTCGGTCATGTCGATGTTCGCGCCGGAGGGCAAACGGACATAGATGGTAAACTGCCCTGCGTCGATCGGCGGGATGAGTTCTTGCCCCATCTGCGTGGCGAGCGTTGCCGCGATCGCAAATAGCACCGCAGCGCTGAGCACGATCATCCAGCGAATTTTCAGGCACGTCGTCACCACGTTGCCAACTGCGCTGGTTAGCCAGGTTTCGCTTTGGTTGGCCTCGCTAAGCCGCGAGCGGCCGCTACCTGTGCTACGCAGAAATTTGGCGCAATACGCCGGTACCAAGGTGATCGAGAGCAGGAACGAAGCGACAATCGCAATAATCGTTGCCAGCGCCAGCGGCGTGAACAAGAACGATGCCAACCCGCTCAGGAATACGGTGGGAAAAAAGACGACCGCGAAGGTGATCGTCGAAATGAAGATCGGCATCGTGACTTCCTGCGTACCGTCGAGGGCCGCCTGGGGGGGTGATTTCCCCATGTTTACGTGCCGCATAATGTTCTCCAGCACTACGATCGACTGGTCGACCAGAATACCAATGGCCAAGGCCAAGCCGCCGAGCGTCATCGAGTTGATCGTGTTGCCGGTGAAATACATGCCCACCACCGAAGCGAGCACCGCCAGCGGGATCACCAACACCACGACAAATGTCGAGATGATGTCTCGCAAGAAGACCAGCACCACCAGCCCCGCAAGCAGACCGCCCAAGCCGGCGGCAAATTGCAATCCGGTGATGCTCTGCACCACAGGCCCCGATTGGTCCATGGCGACCGACAGTACCAGTTCGTCCATGCCGACGTCGCCTGCCCGTTCGTTTTTGAGTCGGGCCAGAATGTTCGTCAGGTTCTTTCGGATGGTATGAACGATCTCGATCGAATTGGCGCCCGGCTGGCGGTAGATCGGAATGTAAGCCTTTCGCCCGCCGTTGATCCGCACGATGTTCGATTGAATTTGCGACGCATTTTCCACTCGGCCAATGTCGCTGATCTTTACCGGCACACCATCGACCATTTTGACGACCGAGTCGTTCAGGTCGTCGATCGTCTCAGGCACCGCATTGGTGAAGAGTTGGAAATCTTGCTTCCCTACTTTCATGTTGCCGGCAGGGATCAGCACGTTGTATTTGGCCAACTGGTTTTGCACATCCATCAGCGTTAGGCCATAGGCTTCGAGCTTCCGTGGATCCATGTAGGCATAGATACGGCGGAGCTTCCCGCCGAACACGGCCGGCGAAATAACGCCTTGAATCGATTGCAGCTTATTGCGCAGCTCGTAGTAGGCAATGTCGTAGAGCTGCTGCTCATCCATGCCGGGGCTGTCGACCACCACCAGGCAGAGCGGCAGCGACGCGGTCGGATCAATCGGCATCAGCATCGGCGGGATTGTCCCCGGCGGCAGATAAAACATGTCGCTCATCGCGTAGCTGGTCGTCTGAGCCATGGCCGTGTCGAGCGAAATGCCTTCACGGAAAAAGTCTTTCACAATGCAGACGCCGGTCATCGCCTTGGCTTCTTGATGCTCGATGCCGACCGACTGGCCTGTCCACCGCTGCATCCGGCTCATGATGTCCTTTTCCATAATCTCCGGCGGCATGCCGGGATAGAAAGTGACAATCTGCACGGCCGAGGTCTCGAAGATCGGTAGCAGGTCTTTGGGTATTTTGGGGTAAGTGTAGAACCCCAACACCAAGATGCCCGCCGCCAGCACGCCAACGAGATGCGGGTTTTTCAGAACCGCTTTTGTCATGGCAATTGGCAATGTTTGGGTAGAATGGGTGAGCGGTTCGTTGGTTATGCAAGCCCAGGGGTTGCAACCCCTGAGCTTTGTAATGGCTCAAATTGACACATATCGCTCCACAGTCGCGCAAGGACAACCGCTACAACCGGCATTACCGTTATCATCACATCGGCCATCAGAAGAGTGAAATCTTACCAGATCGCACAGATTGCCACAGGAAGTGGAAGATAGAACGATAAGAAGCCCCCCTCCAGTGGTGGGGGTGATGGCGAAGGCTGTGACTGAAACAACTTCAACCGAAGCTCCCGCTTACGGCTAGGATTTGACCACCAACTAATTTCTAGCCTTAGCTATTTTGCAAGCCAATTGTGTATGTCGAGGCCTGAAATTCGAGCAAAATGCCCTTCGTTATTCGTTGCGATTTGCAATCGATGCTCCAAGGCGGTTGCTGCAATAAGAATATCCGCATCGCCAATAATATCGCCTCGCCTGTGCAAGTCACCATAAATGTCTGAAGCACGTACAACAATCGAATCCGAGAGATGGATAATTTCAAGTGACCGACAAAATGAGTGAAATGCTGAAATCTGTTTCGCAGCATTTTTGGCTTTCAAGCCGCGGAGAATTTCATAACGAGTTATAATCGAAATCGTTAAACTCACATGATCTGCCAGATATCCACGAGCTTGGTCGACAGCCCGTGTCTCTTGCCGCATAATCGCGGAAAGGATGTCCGTGTCTATCAAAGTTCGAGGCCAAGCCACTTAACGGTCCTCGGAAGAGAAAAATCGCGTTCGATCCTTGGCGATGCGCTCGATGTCGTTTACCTCATCGATAGATAGTCCGGCGTAGACTCGAGTTGCGAGACTGAGCACATCGACTAGATTCTCCGAGCCGTTTGCGTAGTTTACGTCTACAATAAGCCGTACGAATTCTCCGTCGGAGAATTCCAGATTGCCGGACCCGACAGGCCGAAAAGCACCGTTCTCGAAAATCGCATCAATGTGTCGTGGCATTCTTGTCTCCTGGACTTAGATTATACCACAATACAACGCTTGAGAGAAATATCTCAAACATCACGGCCGACAAGCGTCAATTTTTACCGCTCCATTTCCAGCAATCGTCCCTTCATGGCCACCCCTTGGGGGGCGGAGAAACCTCCCAACCCGCCGCCTGCTGGCACCACGCGATGGCACGGCACGATCAGCGGAACACGGTTGGTTGCCATCACACGTCCCACCGCCCGAGCAGCGCCAGGGCTGCCTGCGATTCGGGCCAACTGGCCGTAGGTGCGGGTTTCGCCGCGAGGGATTGCTCGACAGGCGGCGAGCACCCGTCGCTGGAATGGGGAGCGGTCTGCCGAGTAGACTGCGACATCCGAGAAGTCGACATCCTCTCCCGCCGCGTATTGTACAAGTCGTTCCAACAACCGGTCGCACACGGAATTTGTGGAAAGATCAAAATCTGCTGGCGGTAATCCTGCTGCTGTCATGTGCCGTTGGAGCGCACGCAGCGCAGCTTTTTCACTCGCATGGCCAAAGACACAAGCCAGCACTTCGCCCTCTTGCAGCAACAGGGCCAGATAGCCGAGCGCACTTGGCGCAACGCTTGTAGAAAGGCTCACAACAGCATCTTGTGTGAGTGTTAACACGATAGCTCTCCCGAATACTTTTTGTACAAAAACAGCACTTTTGGTAGTTGCATATCCAGCCCCCGGCGCAAGCCGTGGGGTTTTTATGGCCTAATACACGTCTTTCCACAACCCACGTTGCTATTACCCCACGGCAAAGCCGTGGACTGAAATTGCGGTCTTGTCATTCAGCGCAGTCAAAACAAGTTTCGGGAAAATGCGTGAAAGGGTATCGTGATCAGACCGGCCAAGCAAAGTGCCGCGGCAGTTAGGTAGAATGTCCAGGAGATGCCGACGTGCTGCACGCCAAACTCGGCCAAACGGGGTCCAATCATGGCGACGGCCCAGGCACCGCCCATCATCAAGCTTGATGCCAAACTTGTGCGGTGCGGCAGCAGACGTTGGCCCAACACGATCGAAACGGGGATCATCGCGGCAAAACCGATGCCGGCGAGCACGCTCAGTAGATAACCCCATGACAGTGTCACATGGGGAAATAGGAGAATCGCGGGAGCAAAAACAATCGGACAAAGCACCAACGGCCAACGCTCTTTTCCATGACGCACGACGACGCCCGCCCCCAGCCCCCCCAGCCCCATGCCTAAGAGCATACAGGCGTTTAGGTTCCCGACCATCGGCATGGAGTAGCTGGCAACTTCTGATAGCGTCCACTCGGGGTGGCTTGCCCAGGTTGCCGCTTGAACCCAGCGGACGAAGAGATAGACCAAAGCCAAATTGACCGAGAATCTCAAGACGGAGGCAACATAGAGTATTCCAACAACGATCCAACGCGTACGAATTTCGTCGCGGTGAAATGTGTTAACATGGTGCGACGAATGACGACGTGGGAGATGGGCAGTGGTTCGATGGAGCAGCCATGCAACGACCACTCCCGGCACAATTCCCCAATACAAGACAGAAAAACCGGTTGTGCCGGAGATAAGACGGGGCGCAAAGGTTGCCCCGCAAACACCCCCCACCATTCCGGCGACAAAAAAGAGGCTCATGTTGGACGAACGGCGCAGTTCGCTTAGACCACCTATTGCGGCCGCAGCGATCGGATGAAACATACCGCTGCCAACCATCCCCAGGATATAGATGGGCAGCAACGTGCCAAAGCTGGTCGCCAACCCGATCGAGCAGATGCCTAGGGTAGCGAGCAGGATTCCCAAGCTTCCCAATCGGTACCAATGATATCGGTCAACAATCCAGGCACAAACAGGCTGCGAGAGGCCCGAGCAGAACGCCCCGATTCCAAGCAACCATGCCGTTTCGCTTGGATGCAAATGGCAATGGACTTCCAACACTCCAAGAATCGACGGCACCACTGCCGCGAACAGATCGACAAACAAGTGGCCAAGGAGAACAGCACCTCCCAAAAGCCAAAGGGCGTGGGGTGCCTTTGGCGATGATTTAGGTGTCTCGACATGCGCATGTGATCGCTGTGGAGCGATCCTCCGTGGCCCTTGAATAACCTCTTGCGTAGTCGTTGTCGTCATGCAAATAGGATGGAATTAGTGTTGCTTAGGTTCGGTCTGCAAAGTTGGAAATGCAAATAATCGCAAACGGAATGTTTATTTGACAAAGCCTAGCCCGGACAAGCCGGAACCATGCAGGATTTCCAATAAGTTCGAGACGTGATTCGGTCCAGTCGCACCCATCGTATCGGGCGGTTTGGTTCCCGACGCCGCCATCTTCCAGCTTTGCGCCGGGTCCTGGACCAAATCCCCTTTGCCATGCCAGGAAATCGTACGGCTTCCGCATCTACGAAGCCGTTGAAACTGCTTTATATCATAACCTCGGAGCCCTATCCGAACCGGAATTCACCCACAGATTCTGGTGAGGAGGCTGAAAGGTAAATTACAGGTGGAGTAAGTAAATCAGCAAGCCCTATTTCCGAACTCCAAGCTCACTTTGGGCAATCTGGTCAGCAGCAGCCCCAAGCATGCCGCCATCCAAAGTGCGCCCGTAGTCGGTTCGGGCACCACGCTCAATGTCACATTTCTCGCTCCATAAACAACATCCCACTGCAATCCAGCCAGCGGCGGAAGTGAGATCGCGTCAAAGAGCGTATCGTTGAGCGAAGCGGAGGTGAGAATCTCAAAGCTGTTGCCAAACGTAGGCACAAAACCTCCCAAGAGTTCAACCGAGAGCAAACCCGCCAAGCTTGCATCTCCCGCTATGTCGACCGAATCAAACTGCGTCGCTCCCGCAAGTTCGATGGCAAGCGTCCCGGCGTTGATGTTGAAACCTCCAGTAATGGAAGTCGTGCCGATCGAACCGCCCGGGCTTAACGTACCCCGATCCTGATCCAAAGTGCCCGCAAAGATGTCCACCTGCAGCGTGCCGCCGAGAAAATCGAACACGCCATCTGCGTCGATGCTGCCAGCACTTAACATGCCGCCGGAAAGTATTACATTCCCCTCGGGCCAAATGTTGAGTCTGTCCGTTTCAACGCGTCCACTGTTAATGCTCAATTCAGCGGCCGAACCCGTTCCAGCAACATCAATTGTTTCCACGTTATTCCAGGCCGCTCCCGACACGGTAACTTTCGCTGCCGAACCGACGCCGGCGCCGATTGTCGCGTTGACTGTAGAGAGTTCGCCTAGGCCAGCCAATGTCAGGTGGCTGGTCCCTTGATACTCGCCGACGGCCAGCGAGGGTTCGGCAGCCGAGTTGCTCACGAGCGTGTAAGATTGCCCGCCAGAAATACTGAGCGTCGTGTCACCTTGGCGAACACTGGCTTGATGATTTGTGACGTCTGAAAAAATCGTAATCGTGTGCGATGCACCCTGTCGAGAGAAAATGGCGTGGTCGTTCGCCCCCGGCACGCCCGTAAACCAGTTGCCTGTGGCATGAAAATTCCCGCTCGTCGGCGTCTGCCAGCGTGATTCGCCTGTCTTCTGTGGAATCGCTTCAGAAATGCGTGTGTTCCAACGCCGGGTTCCCGTGGCGTATCCCTGATGCGTCCAGAAGATTCCCGGGTCGGCTGGGTCGACATCGGTGGCCGAATAGTCGCCCCAGCGGTTACGTCCACCGGACAACCATTGATAGTTGGCTGTCCCCGCTTTGATCCTTGCAGGCGTGCCAAACGAAGTGACATCGCCGCTGGTCGATCCAACGACCGCATAGGTGCTGAGGAATTGACCCGCCAGCGGCCCCGATCCAGACATGCTAATCACCACGTCGCCTTCGGCGTTGGCGGCGATAGAGGCGTATCCGAAATCCAACGTGGGATCCGAGATCAAACCTTCTTGGATCAGCGTGTTGCTATTGGCGTCGATTTTGAACCACCGCGCGGCCGCATTGTCCGTGGCCGGATCGCGGACTGTTTGGACTCCCCAGTAGACGCCCCCAATACGTTGGACGCGAGAGCGAACCTTCAAGCCTCCAATATGCAAATTACTGCTGCCATTGGGTTGGCTTGCATCTGGGGGGCTGAGGTACCTCTCCACAGTCACGTCGGCGGGTTTGGTTATCGACGGCGACGTCACCGGTCCGGTGATCGCCGATCGCCGAATGGAGCTTGCGTTGCCGCTGAATAGTTGCCCGGTGACATCCACATTGTCGTGATCGACCACGGGTTGCCAGGATGAGAAAAATCTGGTCTCAAGTAAGCACATTCTCCAACAGCGTGCGGTTGGCAATCGACGACGTCGGGGCGAGCAAATCAGCCTTGGGCAGAACGAGCATGTTGATCTCCTGGAAGGATCCTGCGAACGTGAACATGTTGGCAGAGATGTAAACGCCCTCTTTGCTGAATCCCAACTGTGGAAAATCGGGCCACTGCTGGTTGTCCGTGTCAGCATCGATCTTGAATCCTGTCCAGCCGTCCGCTGGGTTGTCCGATTTCGAGACGGCTACCAAAAAGTTATTCGCTCCACCGGCGCTATCCACTGCCGCGGCAAAGAATCTGCGTGAATGGGGATCGTACACCACGCGAGGGTCGAATGTTTTTGAGCCATTGAATCCCTGACCATACACATTCCAGAAGCTGTTCAGGCTTCGGTTCTCCATCATGATTCCTGTCTTGTCGTAGAACCGATACCGTCCGTTGATCAACTGCACAACGTGATTCGGCCCGGTCGCACCCATCGTATCGGGCGGTTTGGTTCCCGACGCCGCACTATTGGCCCCTTCAAAGTCCGCTCCCACATCAAACCCCTGAGCCATAACAGAGCACGGCGACCACAGCCACAAGGCGATACACAACATGCCGAACTGATTTCCCACACGTTGCCGAGAACGGTGCCGTCCCAATGCTCCCACGGCAGCCAACGCTCCTAGCAGCAGGACCATGGTTGTCGGTTCCGGGACGGCGGAAACGGTCGCCGCGACGTTGCCAGTCGCTGCAAAGCTTCCTTCCCAGAGTGCAAGATCATCGGCATCGACTTCGCCATCGTTGTTGCCATCGCCCTCTTCCAACTTTGCGCCGGGTCCTGAACCAAATCCCCTTTGCCATGTCAGGAAATCATTGCCGTCGACATCCCCATCGTCGTCGAAGTCCGCAGTCGGCGTGAAAGGTGCGATCGGCGTGTATCCGAAGTCGTCGATCCCATTGTAGGTTGAAAAGTTTGAGCCTGTCGCAAAATTTTGGATGTCAATTCGGTTGATGTTTCCTGTGAAGGAAACCAATTGAAAAGGATTAAAAGGAATGATTGTGACGGGAGTACTAACGACTGCGTTGGCATCGTCAAAGGCGGTGATGATTGTGTTGCCGTTGGCGCCCGACCGTGCGATCGCAAAAAACTCGACGACCGCGGCATTTCTTTCAAACGTGATGGTTCCGACGCCGGCAGGACCCACCATCCAGCTGTGGCTGCCCGATTTGTAGAGTTCACCAATTCCTGCAAAAGCCGAGCGAGCATCGCCACTAAACGTGGCAATGGCGTCGCCGGTCCCTACGTCAAACGGTGTGCCAAAAGTCGTGTTAATCGCCTCGAAATTTGTGAACACATCTTGATCCATGGGAGCTGCGACTGCGGTGACGCCTGAAATGGCACCCATAATAATCGAAGCAACAAGAAATGCCCCACGACACTTGATCGACGGATGGCAATAAATCATGGGAGGTTTTCTGCACGTTGTGAGTAAAGAAGGGCCGATGTGCTCCAAGATGAAATCGACCGACTGGCTCTAGCTTGCCGAACAGAGACTACAGCGCATCCATGGTACCACTTTAATCAAACATTGCAAAATTCGGTGTATAAAATCATACAATTTCAAAAAGAGGCTCATTACCCGGCATACCACAGCACCGCGACATAGTGGCAGCTCGTGCCGGTGATGACAAACAGGTGCCAAACGAAATGGTTGTAGCGAACATGGTCGGCCTTATAAAAGAGAACTCCCAAGGTGTACGCCACTCCTCCCGCCGCGAGCCAGGCCAGTCCCCAGTGGGGCATCCGATGCCACAACGGCTTGATCGCAATCAGTGCCAACCAACCCATCAATAGATACAGACCGAGCGAGAACCTTTGGCATTGCATGCCCTTGATTGCTTTGAATGTCACGCCAACGAGCGCCAAACCCCACACAAGCCCAAACAATAGCCAGCCCCAAGCCCCTCGCAGTACCCCGATTGAAAATGGAGTGTAGGTGCCGGCGATCAGCAAGAAAATCGCGATGTGATCGAAAACTTGGAACAGGCCTTTGGCTCGGCTTTGGGGCAGCGCATGATAAATCGTCGAGGTGACGTACAGCAGCACGACGGTGCCTGAAAAAACGCTGGCCCCGACAATTCCTGCAACGTCGCCCTGCAATATGGCGGAATAAATTAAAATTGGAATCGCAATGATCGCCGCCAGCAGTGCCATCCCATGGCTTGCGGCATTGGCGATTTCCTCGCCGCGCGATTGGGGTCTTTCGATAGTTACTGAAGCATCACCCATCGGTTTTCGATCTTTTTCGTGCTGGCAAAGGCTTGTGCAGGCGAGTTAAGCGCCTGTTGAAATAGTGGATTGTAGGCCGGAACGAGCCCCGCGAGTTCCGGCAGTACCTAATGTTCGCGTTTTCAGGCATTGCCGGAACTCGCATAGCTCGTTCCGGCCTACGATTTCTGTAGGATAACCAAAACATGCAGAGCAACGCAATAAATGTTATACTGCGGCCAGAAGAACGGCAAAGTCACGATGAACACATATCAGCCCCCGGCGCAAGCCGTGGGGTTTTGTCCTGGGAAACCGCAGGCTTGCGCCCGCGGCTACCACGTGTTTTTCACGACATTGCAGTGCTTAGGCGAGCGGCAGTTAAGAACTTACCTTGATAACCCGATGCGTAAGCGAGGGACTGAGGATAACGGGGTAGTTCCCTCGCTTACGCGTCGGGTTAAGATTGGTAAATTCTCATCTGCCGCTCGCCTTATGATACTTCGATCATCTCGATTATACCTATCTCTTTTTTTCAGGGAGAACCATGTGCTTTCCAAACAAGCTAGAGCATTCCCTAGATAGCGGGCGTCGAAAAACGCAAACATTGCCGCTGTTTTTGTTGACTGCCGCCGCCTTGGCCCTATTGCCGACGGGGGGCTTTGCAAGCCAGGTCACGGAAACGCGGCCCAACATCCTCTTCGTCTTTGCCGACGACCATGCGTATCAGGCAATCAGCGCGTATGGTTCTCGCATTAACACAACACCCAATATCGACCGCCTCGCAACCGAAGGGATGCGGTTTGACAATTGCTATGTGACCAATTCGATCTGTGGGCCGTGCCGCGCTTGTATTCTGACGGGGAAATATAGCCACCTCAACGGGTTCCTGGTCAACGGCAACCGCTTCGACGGCTCGCAACAAACCTTCCCCAAGCTGTTGCAACACGTCGGCTACCAGACGGCGATCATCGGCAAGTGGCATTTGGGGACCGACCCCACGGGCTTTGACCATTGGGAAATTCTCCGCGGTCAAGGAACTTACTACAACTCGCCGATGATTCGCAACGGTCAGGCAACCAAACAGACAGGGTATACGACGGAAATCATCACCGATCTGGCTCTCGATTGGCTACGCACCGATCGTGATCCTAATAAGTTCCTGTTTCCCAAATCAGAATATTGTGAAATTCGTCTGGCGGGCCGGTTTTGGTGTAGCAAGAAAAAGACGCATCGTTATCCTATTGAAAACAGAACGAATCAAAGAGCCATTTTACCCAAGGAGAAGCGGGCGATGCGTTTGAAAGCTGAAGCGATTCTCGATTTTGGATGGGCCAACGAGAAGGCCGACAACCAAACGGTACGGGATTATCGTGACGAGTACAAAACGCTCGGCCAGTTGCTGGACAGCCGGCCCGCGATTCTCGATGTGGTCCATCGCGACCTCGAACAGCTCAGCCAGACGACGTCGGCACGCGGCCGAAAGCCGATCTTCACCAGCGAAAACCTGTTTCGCGCGATCCTCGTCTTGCAACGGGAAGGACTCGACTATCGGGAAGCGTCGATCCGGATTGCCGAAAGCGAAACCTTGCAGCGGTTTTGCCGCCTGCTGAAAAAGCCGACCATCGACTTCACGCTGCTGAACAAGGCATTTCGCGCGATTCAGCCCGAGACTTGGGAACGGATCAATCACCTATTGGCCCTCGGCGTCGTCGCCGAAGAAACGGTCTCCCTGGAACATGTGCGAACCGACACGACCGTCACCGAATGCAATATTCACTGGCCGACCGACTCCAGCCTGCTGTGGGACGTCTATCGCGTGGCTGCCCGAGAAATGTCGACTGGTCGAGAACTCGACCCACTCCGTTGTCCTTGGCGATTTCACGCGAAGAAGATCAAAAATCTGCATCTTTTCGTCACGCGTTACTCGAATAGCACGAACAAAAAGCGTCTCCGCCAGGTCCGCCAGAATATGAAGACGCTGATCGTCCGGGTCGAGGAAGCTCTGGAAAAAGCGGAACAATTCGTCGCTTGGGCCGAACGTTCGACGTGTGTCGAGTTGGCGACGATTGCCCAGTCGCTGGCGAACCGTTTGCCGGTGATGCGGCAGGTCGCCGAAGTGGCTCGGCGCCGCGCGTTCGATCGAGAGCAGGTTCCAAATGCCGACAAAGTGTTCAGCATTTTTGAATCTCATGCGGAGTTGATCATGCGTGGACGGCGTGGCAAGCCAGTCGAATTCGGTCACAAGGTGCTGCTCACACAGTCGAAGGAGAAGTTCATTACCGATTACGTTGTGTTGGAGAAGAATGTAAGCGACAGCGAACTCCTGGAGACGGTACTCGAACGACACGAAGAGAAGTACGGTAGCCGGCCCAAAACGGTCGCCGCGGACATGGGCTTCTGTCCGGACGAGGACACCTACGAGGAATTGGAAGAACAGGTCGACTACCTGGGCGTGCCTCGGCGGACGCGAGATTTCGGCGACACGATGATGGGCATTTGGCAGCAGTGGCGCGCCGGAATCGAAGGCACGATCTCGTGCTTAAAGCGAGCATTTCGCCTGGCTCGCTGTTGTTTTCGCGGCTTTAAGAATTTCACGTCCGCCGTTGGCAGCGCCGTGTTCTGTCACAACTTAACGATCCTGGCAAAAACCTCAGGAGGCTGACGCGGAACGGACGCAAAAACCGAAAACAACTCGTAAACGTAAGGCGATGTACGCGCGCTGCGGCGCAACAACGCCGACCCACCACAGAAAACCGAACAAGCCAACTCCCTCGCCCGCTCGTCGCCCCGCGCCGTTCCCAAAGTCGGTCGGAAAGGGAGTATTATCAACGGGAACTAATAAGCCGTTTATGCTGATGTACCAGCACAAAGCACCGCACCGAGCATGGGATCCCGGGCCAAAGTATCTGCACAAGTATGATGATCGAAGTATTCCAGAACCCCCCACTTTGTTCGAGGATTATTCGTTGCGTGGAAAGGCTGTCCAGCAGCAGGACATGACGATCGCCGAGACGATGTCTGATCGTGATCTCAAGTTCACCTCGCCAAATAATCTTACTCCCGAACAACTGGCCACCTGGAATGCTGCCTATGGCCCGAAGAACGAGGCGTTTCTCAAGAAAAATCTATCGGGCATCGATTTAATTCGCTGGAAATACCAGCGTTACCTCAAGGATTATCTGCGATGCGTTGCGGCAGTCGACGACAACTTGGGGCGTGTCCTAGATTATCTTGACGAGTCGGGGCTGGCAAAAAATACGGTCGTCATCTATTGCTCGGACCAGGGTTTTTACTTGGGTGAGCATGGCTGGTTCGACAAGCGGTGGATCTATGAGCAATCGTTGCGCACGCCGCTCTTGGTGCGTTGGCCAGAGGTGATCGAGGCGGGGACGTTGAACAGCGACATTGTTTCGCCCCTTGATTTTGCGGCGACATTTCTTGAATTGGCCGGGGCTTCGATTCCGGGAGACTTGCAAGGCCGGTCGTTGGCGCCGCTACTGCATGGGGAAACGCCGATCGATTGGCGCAAGGTGTTCTACTATCACTACTATGAATATCCGGGCGCACATGCGGTCCGAAGACACTACGGCGTCGTCGACGGACGGTACAAGCTGGTTCATTTCTATGAGCCAGGTGTCGACGAATGGGAGCTTTATGATTTGCAATTCGATGCCAACGAGATCAACAATCTTTATGGAAACGCCGGCTACACCAAGGTGCAGCAGCGATTGGAACGAGAACTCGCTCGATTGCGAGCGGAATTGCAGGTCCCAGAAATTGACCCGCCAGCGAGCAACCTTCACCGGCGGCACCAGCGTGCGAAAACAAAGTAACACGATGTAGAATTGGTAATGGTTCGGCCAAAATGGAAGGCAGAAGCTTAGAAATCCGTCCTTGCGGACGGCGCTAACGTATTTTGCGGTGATAAACATGTTGCGTGATCGTTAGCGCCGTCCGCAAGGACGGACTCGCACAAATTAGGTTTCCCCTGTCATGTCAACCTCGTTGGTGGCCTCTTTGATTTCGATGAATCAATACGCTCGATTAGCGAAAGGCGCCCTTTTTTTGGGAGTTTGCATCGCACTCTGTTTTGCAGAAAGTCGTCATGCCCGGGCCGATGTGGTCGTCTTGTCCAATCGTACCCCGGAGGCAATCAATGTCACCGTAAAACCGAAAGGCAAGCCGGCACGTCTGCTGACGCTCGGCACGCTCGATTCTCGTCCCATCTTCTTCGAGCGAGAATTGCGTATTGGTTACGGACAGGAGGCGGCTTCACAAGAGCAATCGCTGGAGAGCTATTGTGCGTACTATTTTGGGCTATCACCGGTAGATGGTTTGATCAAGCTAGAAAAAATTGGTTTGGGCGGCCCGATGCCACCGCAGGCCAAACGGCGTCAGAATCATTTCGACGTCGGGCCCGAAGCGACGACGATCCCGGTAAAGATATTGGTCGACGACGATGAGTCGACACACCGTAGGGTGTGGGAGCCTCGCCTGCGTCAACGTATCGCCAAGGCTTCGCAAATCTTAGAAGCGCACAGTGGTATTCGTCTGAAAGTAGTCGCGGTGGGCACTTGGGATTCGGATGACCAGGAGCAAGATTTCTTCCGCTCGTTGGGAGAGTTGGAACGCGAAGTACGGCCCCATCCGGCACGGCTGGCCATCGGTTTCAGTAGCCAGTATCGCATCCAAAGGGGCCGGGTCCATTTGGGCGGTACCCGAGGGACGCTGCATACGCATATCCTGCTCAAAGAACGCTCGCCCAACGTGCTGGAAACCGAGCGAGTCGAACTGTTGACGCACGAACTGGGGCATTTTTTAGGGGCGGCGCATAGCCCAGAGTTTAACAGTGTGATGCGGCCGGTGCTCAGCGGCGGATTGCAACGCAGCGTGGACGCCCGCGTGCGGTTCGACCCGGTCAACACGCTGCTGGTGGCGATGATGGGCGAAGAAATCCGCCTCCGCCGAGTACGGAAGTTGTCCGATGTTTCGTTGGCGACCAAGCGGCGTATGCGACAGATTTACACCGTACTGCAGAAGGCGCTGCCCAATGATCCCGCTGCAGAACAATATGCGCGATTGGTCGGGGCCGCCACGGCAGGACCGTTGGTGGAAGACACGCATAAGATTCTTCGACAAATTGTCCGCGTGGCAAAACTACAGCAAGCCGCGTCCGGGCACGACGCACGGCCCAATAGCGACGCAGGCCACAGCGGCGACGCGCTAACTCAGCTCTACGTGCGGCAGGCTGCACTCGCTGCTCAGCAAGTTAAGCAAGAACATGCAAGCCAAGCGTTTATCATGGCCCTGGGCGTTGCGATGGACGACACCCATACGCTGCGAAATAATCCTTTGATGCAAAAGCTGATTCGTCGCATCGAAACCGATAGCGAACGTCGGGAGCGATTGGCGGTGTTGGGCGAACCGACGATGCTGGGTCGCCGCGATTTGACCAAGCATTTCTTTGTCTCTGCCCTTGTGGTCGTGGTGCATGGCAGCAAGGCGGCACGCGGTGCTGGCATGGCCAAGGAGCTTCTCGACGCCCATGGGGGGAGTGGTTTTAGTTTTGCCGATATGGCAGCCAACCGAGCCGGCATTCTGTTCGCCCATGCGGTGTCGGGCAGCCGCTTGTCGCTGGAAGATGTGGCGGGCAAATTCACGGTCGAGGCCTTTTTGCCGCCCATCGACGATCTGTCAGAGGGACTGTCGGCAAGCAAGTTGCGTCGCGATTTTGGCGGCGCGGGCGATTCTCGATTCGAGGCCGAGCTGCGCCGTATCGAAAAGCGTCTGCTGGCGCTGCCTATTTATCGGTAAAAAAAGGCGAGAGTTTTTGTAGGCAGGAATTGTTTCTATGAAAGCCCCCGGCTTTGCCGGGGGGTGGCCTGACGGGAAGGTATCGCATCGGTATTCTCCTGAAAACAACTCCACGGCACTATTACCCCCCGGCAAAGCCGTGGGCTGAAATGTGGTCTTCGATACATTGAAGCCTAGCCTCGGGTGGACATAGGAAAACGATTGCCCCCAATTGTGGCGAGCCGCATGGAATGATAGAATGGCCCGTTTGCAACCTGCTCGCATTCCACCACTTCTATGATACAACGAGGCAAACCTGCCATGAGTCGGCCGAGGAATATGGTCGTTGCCCAAAGCGGCGGACCGACCTGCGTGATTAACAGCAGCCTGCAAGGCATCGTGGAACGGGCACGCGATTTGGCCGAAATTGCGACCGTTTACGGTGGGCGTCATGGTATCGAGGGAGTGCTAAAAGAAGAGCTTATCGATCTCTCCGTTCAGCCAGCAAGCGAAATTGCCTTGTTGCGAACCACGCCCGCGGCCGGGTCGATTGGCACCTGCCGCTACAAACTGAAAGAGTGGCAGGACGAAGATTTTGCACGTCTGCTTGATGTCTTCAAGGCCCATGATATTGGCTACTTTCTCTACATCGGCGGCAACGACTCGATGGACACGGCCAACAAAGTCGCCTTGATGGCCCAAGAGCAGGGACTTGATCTGGTGGGGGTCGGCGTCCCCAAGACCATCGACAATGATGTCGGCGATAGCCAATTTCAACTGATCGACCACACGCCCGGCTATGGCTCGTGTGCGAAGTATTGGATGCACATGGTGCAGAATGCCAACGAAGAAAATGCCGGCTCCTGCCCGGCCGATCCGGTGCTCGTGTTGCAGGCGATGGGCCGGAAAATTGGCTTTATCCCCGCCGCCGCCAGATTGGCCGATCCGGACCGAGAGCTGCCGCTGCAAATCTACCTGGCCGAACGCAAAACCACGATGGAGCAAATCGCCGATCAGGTCAATGACCAGCTCAAAGCCGATGGCCGGTGCATTGTGGTGGTGAGCGAAGGGTTGGATGTCGGCGACGTGGGTGAAGTCAAAGATTCGTTCGGCCACACGTCGTTTGGTTCCAGCGAAATTACGGTGGCGCAGATCGTGGTCAATTATTTGAATCAGAAAGGTCTCGCCGCCAAGGGCAAGGCTCGATGCAATGTGTCGGGCACTGACCAACGCCATGCGATTGCGTATGCCTCGGTGGTCGATTTGGACGAGGCTTTCGGGTCGGGCGCGAAGGCGGCCGAGTTGGCTGCTGCGGGCGAGAGCGGGTTTATGTCGACCATTCTCCGCAATGCCGGTTCCCATCATGCGAAGACCCAGTATGGGGTGACGTACGACAAGGTCCCACTGGCCGAGGTGGCCAATAGCGAGCGGTTTTTTCCCGCCGACTGGATTACCGACAATGGGTACGACGTGACCGACGAATTCATCGACTATTGCAGGCCGCTGGTGGGCGATGAGATGGTGAGGCTGCCGATGGAAAATGGGCGGCAACGGCTGGCGCGCATTCAGCCGATCCTTGCCGAGAAAAAGCTTGGCGAATATGTGCCGCAGGCTGATCGGTGTGAAGCGCCTGCGTGAGAAAATTGTTTTGTTGTGCGCCGTGTGTTGCGTTGCAACACGGCTATTCCGAAATCCCCAATCCGAAATCCCAATGACTCCCAAGCATGATTTTCTCGTCGGGATCGATTCCGACGGCTGCGTTTTCGACTCGATGGAACTGAAGCACAAAGAATGCTTCATTCCCAATTTTATCAACCACTACGAACTGCAAGGCGCAAGCAAATATGCCCGCGAGGCGTCTGAGTTTGTGAACCTTTATTCCAAAAGCCGGGGGTGTAACCGCTTTCCTGCGCTGGTTGAGCAGCTCGATTGGTTGCGTCGCCGGCCGGAGGTCAAAGCCCGTGGGATTCGCGTTCCGAAGCCGGAAGGCCTGATCAACTGGATCGCACAGGAAACCAAGCTCGGCAATCCCGCGCTGGAAAAGGCGGTCGAAGCCACGGGCGATCCGGACCTGACGCACGCATTGAAATGGTCCAGAGAGGTCAACGATTCGATTGCCGGCATGGTCCGCGGCGTGCCGCCGTTCCCTTCGGTGAGAAAGTGCTTGGAGCGGTTTGCCAAGTCGGCCGACATGGTCGTCTGTTCCGCGACGCCGAACGAAGCCCTCAATGCCGAGTGGGAAGAACATGGCATCGCGCAGTTTGTGCAGGAAATATGCGGCCAAGAATCGGGCACGAAGAAGGAAACACTCGCCCTGTCGCAGAAATATGGCGAAAACCACACGCTGATGATTGGCGACGCCCCAGGCGACCACGCCGCCGCGGTGGCGACCGACTGCCTGTTCTTCCCCATCAATCCAGGTAACGAAGAAGCGAGCTGGCAGCGCCTATTTTCCGAAGGCATTGACCGCTTTTTCGAAGGCACATTTGCCGGCGAGTATCAACAGAAGCTGCTGGATGAGTTTAACGAGTACCTGCCCAAAGATCCCCCTTGGCCCGTTGAGTAACTGACGAATAGTTGAGTAACGAACAATGCTCTATTTCAACCGCGGTTCGGTAACCGATTGCCTCGATGCTCATGCACTGCATGAGGGGCTTGTCGATGCGCTCGATGATCTCGGTCCCCGAAATAAGGTGCTGGTCGTGCCGCCCGATGCGACGCGGCTCCATTCCTTCGCAGGAGACCTGACACGTTACGCCTGGCAATACTACGGCGACCGTCTTACCGATATCTTGCCTGCGCTCGGCACGCATAAGCCGATGACCGACGAGCAACTCGATCGGATGTTTGGTGATGTGCCCAAGACATTGTTCCGCGAGCACGATTGGCGAGGCGGCATCAAAACGCTGGGAACTGTGCCGGCTGAGTTTCTGCACGACGTTTCCGAAGGACAGGTCAACTACGACTGGCCCGCGCAGGTCGCAACGCTCATCGCCGACGGAGGGCACGATCTGATTTTGTCGCTCGGTCAGGTCGTGCCGCACGAAGTGATCGGCATGGCCAACTACAACAAGAACATCTTCGTCGGAACCGGCGGGCCGGAGGGCATTCACAAGAGCCATTTCCTCGGCGCCGTCTATGGCATGGAACGGATCATGGGCCGAGCTGATAACCCGGTGCGAAGCGTGCTCGACTATGCCAGCGAGCATTTCGCCCGTGATTTGCCGATTGTCTACGCCCACACCGTCGTTGCGCCGGACGCCGACGGCAAATTGGAAGTCAAGGGTCTGTTCGTGGGCGACGATCGCGAGTGTTTCGAGCTTGCGGCCCAGTTGTCGCTGCAGGTGAATTTTGAAATGCTCGATCAGCCGCTGCGGAAGGTCGTTGTCTATCTCGATCCGGACGAATTCAAGAGTACCTGGCTGGGAAACAAGAGCATCTACCGCACGCGCATGGCCATCGCCGACGAAGGCGAACTGGTGGTGCTTGCTCCAGGAGTTCGAGAGTTTGGCGAAGATGCCGAGATCGACCGACTCATCCGCAAGCATGGTTACGTCACCACGCCGGAGGTGCTGCAGGCGGTTGACCAGGACGAAGACCTGCAGAAGAATCTCAGTGCGGCAGCCCATCTGATCCACGGTTCATCCGAAGGCCGATTCCGCATCACCTATTGCCCCGGACATTTGTCGCGAAAAGAGATCGAAAGCGTGAATTTTCAGTATGCCGATCTGGCCCCGATGCTCGAACGTTACAACCCGAAGCAGCTAAAAGATGGTGTGAACACCCTGCCCGATGGCGAAGAGATTTTTTTCATATCCAACCCAGCCCTAGGCCTCTGGGCCTATCAGGGCCGTTTCGACAGCTAAGGAAAGTGATAAACGAATGCATCCAACTGATTTGTCAGGCAAAACGGCTGCCGTAACTGGCGGTGGCGGAATACTGTGCGGTGCCATGGCCAGCGCGCTGGCTCGTTGCGGTGCGAAAGTCGCCGTACTCGATCTGCGCGAAGAAGCTGCCGCCAAAGTGGCTAGCGACATAACCCAAGCAGGCGGCAAGGCCAAAGGCTATGCCTGCAACGTGCTGGAGACCGACAGCCTTGCCGAAACCAACAACAGCATCGAGTCTGATTTCGGCCCTATCGATATCCTGATTAACGGCGCCGGTGGCAACCATCCCAAGGGGACCACTTCCAAAGAATTCCTCATGCCGGAGGACATCAAAAATCCCTCCAGCGACTTGACCACCTTCTACGACCTTGCCCCGGAAGGTATTCGATTTGTCTTCAATCTGAATCTGCTCGGCACCCTGCTCCCCTGTCAGGCCTTTACCAAAAGCATGGCCGAGAGAAAATCGGGCGTGGTGATTAACATCTCGTCGATGAACGCGTTCACACCGCTGACAAAGATTCCCGCCTACAGCGGTGCCAAGGCGGCCGTGAGCAATTTTACGCAGTGGCTAGCGGTCCACCTGTCGAAAGTCGGCATCCGGGTCAACGCGATTGCCCCCGGATTTTTTCGTACTAATCAGAACGAAAAGCTGCTCTATGCCGACGATGGCAATCTCACGCCCCGCGGCGAGACGATCATCTCCCACACGCCGATGGGCCGCTTCGGCAATCCGGACGATTTGGCCGGAACGCTGCTGTGGCTCGCGGACAACGAGGCCTCGGCGTTTGTCACCGGCACGGTCATCCCCGTCGATGGCGGATTTTCCTCATTCAGCGGCGTCTAGCCGCTTGCGGCTTAGCAACAGCCACACAAAACCAGTCCCCCCCCCAAAAAAAAAACCACCCCGAGCAATCATCCATCTCAAGGAGAACAGAAAACATGGCAACCAAGAAAAAAGCACCTACGAAAAAAACATCCAAGAAAAAAGCATCCGCCAAAAATAATTTAGCCGACATCGGCGTCGTCGGCTTGGCCGTCATGGGTGAGAATCTCATCCTGAACATGGAAAGCAAGGGGTTCACTGTCGCTTGCTTTAACCGTACCACCAGCAAGGTGGACGACTTCGTCCAACATGGACGTGCCCAAGGAAAGAATATCGTCGGTTGCAAGTCGGTTGCCACATTCTGCAAAAATCTGAAGCGACCCCGCAAAGTGATGCTCATGGTTCGGGCTGGCGATGCCGTCGACAAATTTATCGACCAGGTACTCCCGCATCTGCAAAAAGGCGACATCATCATCGATGGCGGCAACTCTCACTTTCCCGATACCATCCGCCGAACCGAATATGTCGAGAGCAAGGGCATGCTTTACATCGGCACGGGCGTCTCCGGCGGCGAGGAAGGCGCCCTGCTAGGCCCATCGATCATGCCTGGCGGATCGAAAAAGGCGTGGCCGGCGGTGAAGAAAATTTTCCAGTCGATTGCCGCACAAACCGACCAGGGCGAACCCTGTTGCGATTGGGTCGGCGAAAATGGCGCTGGCCACTTCGTGAAAATGGTCCACAACGGCATCGAATATGGCGACATGCAGATGATCTGCGAGACCTACCAAATGATGAAGGTTGGTTTGCGAATGACCAACGACCAGATGGAGGCGGTTTTCACGCGCTGGAATCGGGGGATTCTTGATTCCTATCTGATCGAAATCACCCGCGACATTCTCGGTTATCGGGAAAAGAACGGTAAAGCGACGCTCGACTTGATACTCGACACGGCAGGCCAAAAGGGGACGGGCAAATGGACGGCCATTGCCGCCTTGGACGCCGGGCAACCGCTGACGCTCATCGGCGAGGCAGTCTTTGCCCGATGCTTGTCGGCGCTGAAGAGCGAGCGTGTGGCGGCGTCGAAGGTGCTCAAAGGCCCCGGCGGACGGTTCCGTGGCGACAAGGATCAGATGGTCCGCGATTTGATGCAAGCCCTCTACGCCTCGAAAATTGTGTCCTATGCCCAAGGCTATCAACTGATGCAAGCGGCTGCGGAAGAATATGGCTGGAATCTCAACTACGGCGGCGTCGCCCTGATGTGGCGAGGCGGCTGCATCATTCGCTCCGCATTCCTCGGCAAAATCAAAGAAGCATTCGATCACAATCACAAGCTGACCAATTTGCTGGTCGATCCGTTCTTTCAGAAAGCGGTCACCAAGGCCCAGAAGCCTTGGCGACGCGTCGTCGCCACCGCCGTGGAAATGGGAATTCCCATGCCGGCGATGAGTTCCGCCCTGGGTTACTACGATGGCTATCGCAGCGAGCGGTTGCCCGCCAACTTGCTGCAAGCGCAACGCGACTACTTCGGAGCACACACCTACGAACGCGTCGACAAGCCTCGTGGCAAATTTTTCCACACCAACTGGACTGGCCGCGGCGGCCAAACTGCCTCGTCAACCTACGTCGTGTGATCGTGTCTTGTTGCCAAGTGATAAGAATGCTATACTAGGAGCATGATTAAGGTCCGCTTCCACAATATTGAATCGGAACGCAAGGCACTCGGTTTTCTTGCTGGTCGATTTCCTTTCAAGACCTATGCGGATGGATGCACGCTCGTACCTGAATCGGCTCTCTCACAATTAGCCGTCGAAGGAATTTCATTCACGGTTGATGGCCCAGCCAATTATGAGCAAAGATGCAAACCATAGTCATCTTCGGCGCATCGGGCGACCTCACCAGCCGCAAGTTAATTCCCGCGCTATACCAATTGTTTCGCAAGGGCAGACTGGCCGAGGGCACACGCGTCGTCGGTTTTTCGCGCAGCCCGTTTTCACACGACCAGTGGCGAAAAAAATTGGCCGAAACCACGGCCCAATTCGCTGGCGACGCGTTCGAAGTGGAGCAGTGGGAACAGTTTGCCACGAGGCTGTTTTACCATCCCGGGGATATCGGGCGGCCTGACGATTTTGAACGGCTCAAGCAGTTTCTCGATGAGGGGGATGCTCGCGACGAAACCGCAAGCGGGAAAATAGCCGAATCAAGCCAGCGCGTTTATTATCTGGCCACCGCTCCGCGATTCTATGAACCGGCGATCCGGCATTTGGGCGAATCAGGCTTGGCGGACGAAAGCGATGGCCCGCGGCGCGTTGTGATTGAAAAGCCGTTCGGCACCGATTTAGCCACTGCCCAGCATCTGAACGGTGCCACGCACCAGGTTTTTCACGAGCATCAGGTTTATCGCATCGACCACTACCTGGGGAAGGAAACCGTTCAGAATCTGCTCGTGCTGCGGTTTGCGAACACCATTTTTGAACCGATCTGGAATCGTAATTACATCGACCATGTGCAAATCACCGTGGCTGAGGAGGTCGACGTTGGCAGTCGGGCCGGTTACTACGACACGGCCGGCATCCTTCGCGACATGTTCCAAAACCACCTGCTGCAGTTGCTGATGATCACGGCGATGGAAGCCCCGGTGCGGTACGAGGCGGACGCGGTCCGAAATGAAAAGGTAAAAGTGCTCGATGCGATTCGGCCCATGTCGGCGGAGCAAATCGAGGAGGATACCTTCCGCGGGCAATATCGAGGATACACGGCAGACAAGCAGGTCGACTCAACCAGCCGAACCGCCACCTTCGCGGCGATGAAACTTTGGGTCGACAACTGGCGATGGCAAGGCGTGCCGTTCTATTTGCGGAGTGGCAAAGCAATGTCTTGCCGCACGACGCAGATCGTCATTCAATTCCGCGAGCCACCGCAAAAACTGTTTGAAGATAGCCCGCGTTCGCTCGCTGACGCGGACCGGTTAGTAATCCAAGTCCAACCGGCAGAGGGGATTCAGCTCCATTTTCAAACCAAGGTGCCCGATGCCGACATGAGGCTGAGGCAAACGGATCTCGACTTTAGCTACCAGCAAGAGTTTCACGGCACGATGCCCGAGGCGTACGAGCGGCTGTTGCTTGATGCGATGGAAGGCGACGCAAGCCTGTTCGCTCGGGCTGACGAAGTCGAGGCCGCCTGGCGCGTCTGCGATCCGGTCTTGCAGGTATGGCAAGAAAGCGACCGACCGACGTTGTTTATGTACGACCCGGGCCTTTGGGGCCCGACCGAATGCACCGAGTGGATGACCCAACAAGATGGCCGGCAATGGTTTGATACTTGCCCGGTGCTGGGATGAATGTTTACGGTTTAGCAAGAATGATTTCACGCAGAGGCGCAGAGTAGTTGCCCATGAGTTTATACGAAGCGCCAACCGACGACGAAATCGCCCACTGGCGACCCGTGCCTGAGAACATCCGAAGCGTGCAGCCGGGCGGCGGCGTTTGTTACCAGATCGAATTGGCCTGGGGCCGCTGGCGGCGGCGGGTTCTTAAACGGTTTCGAACCGATTATGTAGCACGCATGGCCAAGCTGCGCCGCGGCGATGCCGCCGGTGCCCCGCACGAAATCCTCGACCCCCGCGACCTGAAGTTTTGCTGCAACCAATGCACTGCGCACTGGGCCCCGCAAGACGACCCATTCGCCTGGCGCGAGCAGTTGCCGTTTGCCCGTTGGGGATTGGCTGAACTGCAACTCATGGGTTGGCCATTGCTTGCCTCTTCGCTACTACTAAGCTGCCTCTGCGGTTGGTTGCGCCTTCTGGCAGTGGTACCCGGCACGATGTTCGCCTTGGTCGTCTACTTTTTCCGCGACCCCCACCGCGATATCCCCCAGGAAGCGGATGCCTTCGTCTCGCCCGCCGATGGCACGATTGCCGAAGTGACGCCGCTGGATCACTATGATTTCTTCGATGGCCCGGCCGTGCGGATCGGCATTTTCCTGTCGATTTTCAATGTCCACATCAACCGTGCCCCTCGCGATGCCCGGGTGGTCGACATGCACTACAAGCCGGGTGAATTCCTCAACGCGATCAACCCCGAAAGCGCCCTGCGGAATGAATATCTGTGGCTTGGCTTTGAGGATCGGGCCGATGCGGGCCGTCGGTTTGCCGTGCGGGTGATTTCCGGACTGATCGCCCGACGGATTGTTTTCCTATTGCGGCCTGGTCAGGCGGTTCGGCGCGGCGAGAAATTTGGTATGATCAAGCTCGGCTCGCGGACTGAGCTGATTTTGCCCCGCGACGCGGTCGACGTGGAAGTTGTCGTCGGACAAAAAGTGAAGGCGGGCAGCACGGTCCTCGCTCGGTTGAAGCCAGCGTAAGCTCGCCGTATTTTTTCACTGGAAAGCCCAGGGGTTGCAACCCCTGGGCTTGAAAACCATCCTCTATAAAATCATCACCCCATGAAACCGATCCGCGCTATCGCCGTACTTCCCACGCTCTTTACGCTGGGGAACCTTGTGTGCGGGTTCTTTGCGATTGTGGTTGCTTCGCGGATTGCCAGGCCGAATGATCTCGAATTGGTGCCTGCACCGATGTTGGAGTCGGCTCGGCAACTGATCGGCAGTCTTGATCCGACGCACAATCTCATGCTTTGCGGCGGGCTGATTTTTCTTGCGATGTTGTTCGATACATTCGACGGCCATGTGGCTCGCCTCACGCGCGTGGCCAGCGACTTTGGCGGCCAGCTCGATAGCCTTTGCGACGTGGTATCGTTCGGCGTAGCCCCGGCCATTTTGCTTGTGAAAATGTGCCCACAATTTACCAGCGTCCACCGCGAATCGATATGGAGCATCGCGGCATTGTTCGCTTGCTGCGCGGCATTGCGATTGGCGCGGTTTAATGTGGAAACGGACGAATCGGACGAGCACAGCACGTTTGCCGGCCTGCCAACGCCCGCGGCAGCAGCGGTGATTGCCAGCGCCGCGATTCTTTCCTACACCCTTCGCAACGAAATCAATCACGAAATCTTTGCCGGTTACGATTGGTGGCTCCAGTTATTGTTGCCGCCCTTTGCGATGATGATTGCTCTGTTGATGGTCTCGCGCATCCCCTACCCTCACATCGTGGGCCAACTGTTACGTGGGCAGCGGAGTTTTCCCCATGTCGTGGCCATTGTTTTTGCGCTGATGGTTTTGCTTTCCGTACGATGGTACGCTGTGCCATTTGTTTGTTGTCTTTATGCCATCGTCCCAGCCCTACTGTACGCTTGGACGTTTTTAAACAACCGCTCAACGCGCCGTCGTCGAACCCCTAGCAAAGCAGCCTAACCGATGTTTACCGGAATCGTTCAAAGCTTAGCTTCCGTCGACCAGCTTGTGCCCGCAGGTCCCGGTGTGCGATTGGTGATCGACGACGCCACGACGGCGAAGCTGTCCACCATCGGCGACAGCATCGCAATCAACGGCTGTTGCCTGACGGTCGTGGGTGTCGAGGGCCCGTTGCTTGCGTTCGATGCGGGAAAGGAAACGCTGGAGCGAACCAACTTGGGCGAGTTGGTCTCCGGCAGCAAGGTGAATCTGGAACCTTCCATGAGCCTGGGCGATTCGCTCGGCGGCCATCTGGTGACCGGGCATATCGACGGCGTCGGCACGGTCGACCGGCGTGTGGATGACCAGGAGTGGTCTACCCTATGGTTCCGTGCTCCGAAGGCACTCATGCGACAAATGGCAAGCAAAGGCTCCGTGGCAATCGACGGCGTGAGTCTTACACTGGTCGACGTGGAAGACGAGCGGTTCAGCGTCGCGCTAATCCCCCATACACTTCGCGTAACCACCCTTGGCCAGCGACAACCGGGCAACCGCGTGAATCTGGAAACCGACGTGTTGGCGAAGTATGTCGAGAGACAACTGGATTGGGTGAGGCGCTAGTTGCAAGGCGCTAGAAGTCAAGGATCTACCGTTTTCACAAGGTTTCAAGTCTTCAAACTAGCGCCCAGCGCCTAACAACTCGCGCCTTCCCATTATGTCCCGCCAAACCAAAACTTTTTTAATCAACCAATTCCGCGAGATGGGAATCCGGCCGGCGACGCGGCATGGTCAAAATTTCCTGATCGATCTCAATCTGCAAGCGATGATTGTTGATGCTGCGCAGCTCGACCGACGCGACGTAGTGCTGGAAGTCGGAACGGGCACCGGTTCACTGACGGCCCAATTCGCCGATCAGGCGGCTGCGGTAGTTACCGTTGAAATTGATAGGCATCTGTTCGAGTTGGCCAGCGAATTGCTGATTGATCGCGACAATGTAACGATGCTCAAGCAGGATGCACTGCACAACAAAAACCACTTCGCCCAGCAGGTGCTCGACGCGATAGACGATCGATTGGCCGAAGCGCCCGATCGCCGGCTGAAGCTCGTGGCCAACCTGCCGTACAACATTGCTACCCCGGTACTTTCCAACCTGTTATCATGCGAGCATGTGCCGCACTCGATGGTTGCGACGATCCAAAAGGAACTGGCCGACCGCATGACAGCCCAGCCCTGGAGCAAGGATTACGGCGCATTGAGTGTGTGGATGCAATGCCAAGCCGATACGGAGGTTGTCCGTGGGATGCCGCCCAGTGTGTTTTGGCCTATGCCAAAGGTTGAATCCGCGATCATTCGCGTGGTAGTCGATCCGGTGCGCCGTGCCGCAATTCCCGACCTGCGATATTTTCACCAATTTACCAAAGCGATCTTCATCCACCGTCGCAAGTATTTGCGGGCAAACGTCGTCGCAGCGATGAAGCGGCACCTCTCCAAGGAGCAAGTCGACGAGATTTTACAAGCCATGGAATTCCGACCCGACGCACGGACCGAGCAACTCGATGTGCCAACCCTGTTGCAATTAACGGAATTGGTCCGGGCCAAAGCGCCGAATTGGAGCCTCTGAGTTCATTAGCTGCTGGGCTTGTCCCGGCGCACGAGTGCAACACGCGAGTGTGGCGCCGGGACAAACGAGTGCGCACCGGGACAAGCCCGGCGGCTAACGACCAAAACACAATGTCAGTGAGTCCAATTGTGTTCCAACGAATCGACTGCCGAACGTGGCACGCGGATTCGACCGCAGACTTCGACAAACGGCAGCTCGCCTCGCGCTGGAGCATTTTGCGGATGCGCCGTCGGGTCACGTGCCAACGGTGTGCCAAATGTGTTAGCGAGTAGCTTTCGGACAGGTCGCCGCTGCCACGCTTGGGTGCATGTAGCTTCATGGGTGCCATGAAATGGTCCTCCTGTGTAGGCGCTGGTGGATTATACCAAAAGTTCGGGGAAACAGGTACAAAAGGTGTTTTCTCCGCCAAAACTAGGCTCCGAACCGCTCGTCGGCCTATCGTGTCCATGCTACGATGAACGGGTGACCCCACGGCCGGTCGAACCGTTCCAATGGAAAACCTATGACACGCTCAGCCCTCATTAAACGCAAAACGAATGAAACCCAGATCGAGCTGGAGCTGCACCTCGACGGTTCCGGCCGAGCCGACATTGAGACGGGCGTCGGTTTTTTGGACCACATGCTCGAACTTTTTACTAAGCATGGCGCATTGGATTTGACGGTCCGCACCAGTGGCGATCTGCATGTCGACGGGCACCACACGGTCGAAGATACTGGCATCTGTCTGGGGCTAGCGCTCCGCGAAGCAATGGGCGACAAAACAGGCATCCGTCGCTACGGGCATTTTACATTGCCGATGGAAGAAACGCTGGTGACGGTGGCCGTGGACATGAGCGGCCGCTATGCACTGGCGTACAACGCCCCGGTGCCAGCGGCAAAGATCGGCGACTTCGATAGCGAGTTGCTGGAGGATTTTTGGCAGGCCATGGCCGCCAATGCTTTGTGCAATTTGCACGTCTTGTTGCACTATGGCCGCAATAGCCATCACATTGCCGAAGCCGTGTTCAAAGCCACCGCCCGTGCGCTGCGAATGGCAATCGAGACCGATCCGCGCATGTCGGGTGTTCCGAGTACCAAAGGGACGTTGTAGGAATAGCCGAGGACCCTAACACCCAATGATTCATTTCTGTTTTTCTATAACTTGTTATGCCACATCGACTGACTCGTACACTTTTCCATGTTGCCTGAGCCACTCGACTTGGCCTAGATTGGCTCGCTCTTCAATCTCGCGCAATAGCTGAACAGATTCGGACTCATAGCAGGGCTCGCTCGGGTCGTCCACTGGGATGACGGCTTCGACTTCGACGGCGATCACATAACGTTCTGTGTAGACCCATCGAAGACGCTTGATTCGTTTTCCAGCAATTCGCATGTTTTCCTCAAATATAGAAATGTACGGTGACTAACTTTGCTACGTCGCTTTGAGGCAAGTAAGACCAGACCGCCTTGAATTCCGTGCCGTCCGGGAGACATTCGCTTACTTCGACAGTTGGGTTGGGCTCCGCATCAGGACGTTCGATAATTAAGCGGCCTTCATCCAGACTTGCCACAACCTGCCATTCAAGTATACCTCGTTCCTCTAGCCGTTCCACAGCATGTTGACCGACAACGTACCTTTCGACTACAATGAGTTGTTGAATCGCCTTGAATAATTGCCCCATTGTCAAGCCTCACTCTGCACAACGGGAATGCCATCTAGGTATTGGAGTACTTCCTTTATCGAGCTTCTCATCTCTTCACTTCGTCCTCGTTGACATAGGTTTCCAGGAAGCGTGTTAGCTTTTGGAAATCGCTGTCTGGTTCAATGTGTCGAACGACCGTCACCAAGGTTTCTGGATCGACCAAATCCTCAAACGGCACATATTCGAGCTTAAACTGGCCTGAGACCGACACCATCACCCCATTGAGCCGTTTCTCGACCAAGGCTCGGTAAGCCCCGACGCCCAATTGGCTCCCTAGCATGACATCAAACGCATGAGGCATCGAGCAACGTGATTCGTAGCCTAGTTGAAGGCCTGTTATTTTTCGCTTACGGCCCGTTTGACGCGTATATTCTTCCGCAACTAGCTTGGCAAAGATGGCGTGAAGATTGATGGCCGAGATATTGATATGGCCATGTTCATCCCGGCCAACGCCTTCGAGATAGGAATTCGGCAAAAACTCGGCCAGGCCCTCAGCGATCACAATAACGCCATATTCTTTGCCATCGCCTTCGCGGGTGGTCATCGTGGCGACGATTCGTGGGATGACTTCGTCCATATCCATGATGTCGCGTGTGGTTTTCTCTTCTGAGGTCGGATCGGCATATTCTTCTGTGGTGCGAAATTTTCCGACAATGTCTTCGACACTAATCACCAAGCTCGCTTCGCCAGCAATCGCAACGCCATAGGCTAGCCAGCCGGCGCTGCGTCCCATCGACTCGACCAAAAAATAACTCCGATTGGCCTCGGCGTCGGCCAGCAAATTGCGCACCTCGCCGGCAAGAAAATCGACGGCGGTAAAATAGCCAAACGTAAAATCGATACCGCGGTAGTCGTTGTCGATTGTCTTAGGCAGATGGACCACCGGAATGCGATGGGCGTCCAGCGGCAATCGTTCCTGGAACATCTTGAATTTATTGGCCGTTTTTAGTGTGTCGTCGCCTCCTATCGAAACCAGCAGATCGATGCCGATCGAACGCATCGCTTCGTAGACTGTTTTCAGCGAGGCGGATCGTTCATCATCATTCAGATGCGAAGGGTTCGAAACCATCTTACCGGGATTGGCTCGAGATGTGCCGATCATGATGCCGCGAGAGTTTCGCGTTCGGCCGAGCATTTTGTGATCGACGTTTACATAGTCACGCCCTTCCTGCAGCGGACGCTCCTTGCTGTATTTCATGAGATGGTCGTAGCCATTCATGATGCCGACCACTTCGATTTCGTTGCGCAAGAAGGAAACCGCTGCGGCAGAGATCACCGCGTTGGCTGCCGGGGCGGGACCGCCAGCGAACAAGATCGCCGCTCGGCGGAAATTGTGGGAAGTGCGGGGAGGCCGGGATAAAGTGCTTTCTGTCATGGTTGGCTACGACTCGCTTTCCTAACGATGGAGGTCAATCGGCGTGGGCAATTGTGTGGCATTCGATCCAAAAGAGAGAGCTTCCATTCTAAACTGTCGGGGACCCGCCGAGAATGGGCAACTTGGTCTCTACTGCCGGGGTTTGGTGAGCGGTTAGAAGATCGAAAAATTAGCCGCCGGGCTTGTCCCGGCGCTAAATAACAGCGCCGGGACAAGCCCGGCGGCTAACCAAGCCACATACAATTTCGATTAGCAAGTGCCTCTCGACCTTAGTCCTAAGTAAACGTACGCTCGACGAAGGTGGTATCGATCCGCCCTTCGACAAAGGCGCTGTGGCTGAGAATTTCCTGATGCAGCGGGGCAGTCGTTTTAATGCCGTCGACGCGCAGCTCCGCAAGCGCCCGTTGCATGGTGGCAATCGCTTCGGCACGGGTTGGCCTGTGAACAATGAGTTTGCCGATCATCGAATCGTAATAGGGCGGCACCATATAACCGCTGTGAGCATGTGATTCGAACCGCACTCCAAGACCTCCCGGCACAATCAACCGTTCGATCTTGCCCGGCGAGGGCTGAAAGTTCCGCTTGGGATCTTCCGCATTGATTCGGCATTCGATCGCTACGCCTTGCTGTTTGATATCGCTTTGTTTGAATGGTAGTGGCTCGCCGCCGGCGATCAGTATCTGCTGCTTGATCAGATCGACGCCCGTGATCATTTCGGTCACCGGATGCTCGACCTGAATCCGCGCATTGACTTCGATAAAATAGTATTTGCCATCCTTGTCGATGATAAACTCTACCGTGGCGGCATTGGTGTAGTTGGCTTCCAGGATCAATCGACGGGCCGCGTCGCACATTGCTTTGCGGATTTTTGGCGTGATACTTGTGCTGGGGCTTTCTTCGATCAGTTTTTGGTGCCGGCGCTGCACGGAACAATCGCGTTCCCAAAGATGGACCACGTTGCCATGAAGGTCGGCCAGCACTTGCACTTCGACATGCCGCGGCTGCTCGATATATTTTTCCAGATAGACGGCCCCATTGCCGAAGGCGGCTTCCGCTTCGGCTCGGGCCTGTTGAAGTGCGGACTGCAGTGCCAGATCGTTCGCCGCCACGCGCATCCCCCGTCCGCCCCCGCCAGCGACCGCTTTGATGAGCACCGGGAATCCGACCTCTTGGGCAAACTCTTGTGCTTCTTCGACACTGGCGACCAGACCGGCACTGCCTGGCACGATGGGGACTTTTGCTTTTCGGGCCAATTCTCGGGCGGCATTTTTGTCGCCCAACTGGGCCATCGACTCGGGCGTTGGGCCGATGAAATCGATCTTGCAACTGCGGCAAACTTCGTTGAAATGGGCATTCTCGGCCAGGAAACCGTAGCCTGGGTGAATCGCCTGCACATTGCCCACCTCGGCTGCGCTAATGACATTGGCAATCCGCAGATAGCTGTCGGCCGGCTTGGGCGGCCCAACACAGAAGGCCTCATCCGCCAGCTCTAGATAGTGTGCGCCCCGGTCGGCCTCGCTAAAGATAGCCACCGTCTCGATGCCCAACTCGCGACAAGCGCGCAGAATTCTGAGCGCGATTTCACCCCGATTGGCAATGAGGATTCTCTGGTACATGGCGGTGTTCGCTGCTTGCTAAAGACGGGGAATGTCCAGGAGTTGGAAGACACAGGTTGTTAGGCGCTAGTTACTAGGCGCTAGCTAGCCGTTTCTTTCCTTCAACTAGCGCCTAATAACTAGCGCCTCTTTTCTTACTCGCGCCTCGCGCCTAATAACTCCCAACTCCACTATTCGAGCTTGTACAACTTTTGCCCGAACTCGACCGCGTCGCCATTTTCGACCAACAGGGTAACAATTTTGCCTGAGCACTCGGCCGGGATTTCGTTGAACACTTTCATCGCCTCGATGATACAGACCACGGTGTCAGGGCCAACTTGATCGCCGACCTTTACATACGGCGGGGCGTCAGGGCTCGAAGCGGTGAAAAAGGTACCCACCATCGGGCTGGTGATATAGGTGCTGCTGTCGCTTTCCTCGGCGGCTGCCGCAGTCGACGCCGAGTCACTCGCAGCCAATGGCGGCGGTGCAACGGCTGGCACAGGCTGAGGCGAGCTACCCGAGGCGAGCACCGGATCCTGACCCCGACGCAAGCGGATGCGTTGCTCCCCTTGTCGCAAATCGATTTCTGCCAGCTCATGCTCGTTCATCAATTCAACGAGCCGGCGTACCTTGCGGACGTCGAATACGTCGCCACCATTGGATCCTCCGTTTGCCATTCTGTTTTCTCCAATTTTGAGCGGTTAGCGATTAGCGGTTAGCTATTAGCCAGAAGTCCTATCTATCTGGCTAAAAGCTAACCGCTAATAGCTAATCGCTTTATTGAACAACGCACTCGTCCAGTTGTTTCGGCACCGACGTGAGCACCTCATGCCCGCTGCGGGTTACCAATATATCATCTTCGATCCGCACGCCACCCCAACCGGGGATATAGATACCCGGCTCGACCGTTACGATCATGCCCGATTTGAGTTCGGTCGATTGTCCTTGGCTCAAACGGGGCGCTTCGTGGATATCAAGGCCTGTGCCGTGCCCCAAGCCATGTCCGAAGTATTTTCCGTACCCAGCCTCAGCAATGATATCGCGAGCTTTGGCATCGACTTGTTGGCAAGTGACTCCAGGTCGAATCGCTTTGATTGCGGCTAGTTGGGCTTTTAACACAACCCCATATATCTTACGGAGTTTGGGCGAAATTTTACCTGTCACTAAAATACGCGTCAAGTCACTCACATAGAGCCCCTCGTTGGCTCCCCAGTCGATCAATGTGAAGTCGCCCGAGCCGATCTGGCGCGAGGTTGGATTGGCATGTGGCAATGCCGAGCGAGGCCCCACCGCCACGATCGGCGGAAAGCTGAGGCACTTCGCTCCAAAGCGGCGAGCTTGATATTCTAAATCGGCAGCCACCTGCAATTCGGACATCTCCTCGGTTAGTGAGGCACGCACCACGTCGAATGCCCGCCGTGCTTGCTCGCAGGCAACGCGTGTTCTGGCGATCTCATCACGGCCCTTAATGATGCGCAGTTTTTCAACCCAGCTATCGGTGGGGAGTAGTTCTGTCTTGGAATCGGCACTCTGCAGGGCATTGTACAAGCCTACAGACATCGAATCGGCCTCGATGCCCAAGCGGCGCACTTTCATCTGTTTGAGCACACGCTTTAAGCAGGGCAACATTTTTTTCCCCGGCCCGCGAATCTTGAGCGGCAACCCAGGACATTCCTCTGCTAATTGCGTGGTGTAACGCTGGTCGCTGACGAGTAGATCGGTTTCACGTCCCACAATCAGATAACTGTCGTCGCCGCTGAAACCGGTCAGATAGGCCACATTGGTGAAGTTGGTCACCAACAGCGCACAGGCAGACTCTTTACGGATCACCCGCCGCAGTTTGTTTCGGCGATCGTCAAATCGGCTCATGGGTGGCGTCTTCTTGGTTAGAAAGGGGACGGGTAGTGAAATGTCGAATGATCGGATATTCTTATGGGAGTTGCTAAGCCGCAAGCGGCAACTCCACTCGCTCCCAACTTAACAGGTGTCATGTTCCGAGTCACCCGCGAAATCGATTTCTGTTACGGCCATCGGCTGTTGAATTACGATGGCAAATGCCGCCACTTGCATGGTCACAATGGCCGAGCGGTGATTAGCATCGAAGGTGACCAACTCGACAGCCGCGGCATGATCGTCGACTTCGCCGACATCAAGCGAACCGTTAGCACCTGGATCGACGAAAATCTAGATCATCGAATGATCCTCCATCGGAAGGATCCGGTCGTCCCCCTCCTGCAAGAGATGGGCGAACCGCTATGGCTTCTCGACGAAAACCCCACGGCGGAGAATATTGCCAAACTGATCTACACCGAGTCGAATTCACTCGGCGTGCCGATTGTTGAGGTGCGGTTGTGGGAAACCCCCCACTGCTATGCGACGTATGAGGAATAAGGCGAGTGGCAGATGATAATTTTCCAGAATACAAGCACGACGCGCAAGCGAGTGTGTGTATGAGACCCACTTGCTTGCGCTGCGTGCTGGTAAGTCCTTGTCTGCCGCTCGCCTAAGGTGAGGGAAAAAAATGAGCAGAGAAAATTCCCTGATCCCCTCGGCCATCGAGGCAATTGGCCCCACTCCGCTGGTTGAACTGAGCAGAATAACCAAAGACCTGGATGGAAGACTTCTTGCAAAGCTTGACTATCTCAACCCCGGATTTTCCAAGAAGGACCGGATCGCTCGTCAAATCATTGAAGACGCAGAGAATAGCGGTCAAATCGAACCGGGGCAGACCGTCGTGGAACTGACCAGTGGTAACACGGGGACGGGGTTGGCAATCGTGTGCGGGATAAAAGGGTATCCGTTTGTGGCGGTGATGTCCAAAGGAAATTCCATTGAGAGAGCCCGCATGATGGCTGCTTTAGGGGCTGAGGTGGTTCTTGTTGATCAGCTACCCGATTCCACTCAAGGTCAGGTGTCGGGCGGCGATCTGGAACTTGTGGAGGCTAGAGCCCAGAAATTAGTGAAAGAAAGAACCGCGTTTCGCGCGGATCAGTTTCAGTTAGAAGCCAATTTCAGAGCGCACTATCTTCATACCGGCCCAGAATTCATCAAGCAGTCAGCAGGCATGATTGAGGCCTTTTGTGATTTTGTTGGAACTGGGGGTACTTTCGCAGGATGTGCTGCAGCACTGAAAGAGCACGACCCATCCATCCAGTGTTTCGTTGTTGAGCCAAAGGGTTCCGCCGTGTTGGCTGGAAAAACGGTTACCAATCCTAATCACCGTATCCAGGGTGGTGGATATTCGAAGAGAGACCTTCGATATTTGAAGCCCGAGTTCATCGATGGTTTTATCGAGGTGTCTGATGAAGAAGCGATGAAACGGGCAAGGCAACTCGCCCAACGAGAAGGAATTTTCGCCGGTTATTCTTCAGGAGCAAACATTGCCGCGGCCATTGAGCTACTGCGAGGGCCGTTGAAGGGGAAAAGTGTTGCGACCACTATTAACGATTCCGGATTGAAATATCTCAGTACCGATTTGTGGGAATAAGGCGAGCGGCAATTGAAAATTTACCAGAATACTAGCACGACGCGCAAGCGAGTGTGTGCTAGACCCACTTGCTTGCGCTGCGTGCTGGTATTTTTATTCTGCCGCCCACCTAGTGCTTGGTAAATACTCATCTGCCGCTCGCCTAACAACAGATAGGCTTTGTCAAAGCCTGATTTGGGGTGAGCCGCCGGCGCTAGCCGCTAGCTTGCGGAGGCACGCCGTCACACCCCATCAACCCGCGGCTAGCGCCGGCGGCTCACATCGTGATCTAAAAAGGCAGCCCGGGCGACCGAATCGCTACCGGGCTGCTTCCCCCCTGGGCTGATTTGTTTGCTTGCAAAAACCGTTGGCGCATACACTGGCGTGGTTAATCGCGGTCGAATCGATCATCCGCGCTTTGCAAGCCTAAAGTTTATCGGCCGTTGACTCCCACGGCTTTTGGCAAAGTTTGTGGCTTGGCGAAGTGCTACGGGCGGCAGTCTTCTCCCCCGCGCATCTCATATCTGCGTGCTAGCAACCAAGCACGCAACACCCCTTTTTACGAGTTCGACTCATCAACTTTGCCGATTACGCCGATTCTGTGGAACAAGGAGAACGTCGGCTCGGCGTGCGCCGACTGCTGTACGTGTGGATAAAACGGGCGTTTCAATACGCGGCAAGAATAAAAAAAGGTGCTTATCGTGAGTCGAATCACATCAATTTCCGAGTGGCTGCTGCGTCAACCCTTTGTGTGGGGAAGCTTAGCTTGCCTGACATTTTATGCGATGATGGTCCAGGGTGCGGCGGAGGGGACTTTTCTCAACCGTTACTTTGCTAGCCATGAAGTGGAGTACGTTACCGCGGCTCTGTTCTTTATTGGCACCGCGGCGCTGGGGATCAAGCTACTCGGTTTGGCCGTGCAATTTGCGTCACTTGGGCGCACCTCGTTGCCTGCCTGTCCAGAGGGTGGCCAGCCGGTGGAAGAAGCCGAACAGTTGCTCCAGCAGATCGATGAGACGCCCATCGCATTGCAAGGTAGTTATATGATGCGTAGGTTGCGAGAGGTTCTCGACTACGTCCGTCGAAAAAAATCGGCCGACTCCATCGAACAACATTTACGCTACCTAGAGGAAGTCGACTTGGCACGCATGCACCATAGCTATGCCACGGTTCGGATCATTGTTGCGACGATTCCGATCTTGGGATTTCTTGGCACGGTGATTGGTATCACACTGGCGATTGCAAAACTTTCTGGCGAATCGATGGATCAGCAATTGCCCGCGGTTATTTCCGGACTGAGCGTGGCATTTGACACGACGGCCCTCGCGTTGTCGCTGTCGATAGTCATGCTGTTTATCAAATTTCTTGTCGAACGCGTTGAAAACCAGTTGCTGTCGGAAGTCGACACCCGGACAACCGAGTTGTTCATCGGACGATTCCGCCAATATGGCTCGGGCACCGACCCTCATCTGGCGTCGGTACAGCGGATGTCGGAACAATTGCTCGAAACGGTCCAAACAACAACACAACAGCAGAGCCAATTCCTGATGAAATCTCTGGACGAGGCAAATCGAAGTTGGGCGGGGCTTGCAACAGCTACCGGCGACAAGCTGGCTCAGACATTGACCGGTGCCGTAAATGAAGGGCTTTCGCTTCATGCCGAAGCGCTCAACCAGGGTGTCGACAAACATGCGGTCGATTTGGAAGAAACACTCATCCGCCATGCCGAATTGCTCAACGAGGGGCTTGAGCAGCACACCACCGCCATGACCGAGGCAGAGAAACTTTTGGCGGAAGAAAACCGGCAGCACCTGGGCGAGGTCGAAGCGGCCGTCGGCGAAGCGATGCTGGTGGCCACCAATCGCCAGGAAAAACTGATCCAACAAGCCGAAGACCTGCTCAAAGAGATGCAGGTGGCACTGGTCGAGGCGGCCGGTACCACGGTCGCCCAGCAACAACAGCTCATCAAGCAGGGCGACATCTTGCTCAGGGTGGTCGAGGCAACCGGGCAAGTCCAGCGACTGGAAGAGAGCCTCAATAGCAATCTGGCCGCCTTGGCTGGATCGCACCACTTCGAGCAAACGGTCGTTGGCCTTTCGGCCGCGTTGCAACTTCTCAGCGCGCGGCTTGGCCAACCCATTGTCGTGACGGAGGAAGTGGGATTGTCCGAAGCCACCTTAACCGCTGAGTCTCCTTCGAGCCAAGCCGCATGAAAAGTCGCATGCCGAGCGACAATTCGGACACGATCGGTCTGTTCCCATTTCTGGCCGTCTTGCTTAGTACGATGGGAGCCTTGCTGGTGCTGCTGGTTGTGCTTGCCCAAAAAGCAAAGCAGCAGGCGATTGCCGGGATCGACGCATTGCCAGAATCGCAACATGCTTCGCTCGACGAAGAAAAACCAGGAGATGCCGATCCGCCGGCCGACTTGGCCGCCCTCTCCGAGCGACTGCAAAAAATGCGGCGCTACCAACAGAAGTTAGCCGCATTGCGCACGCAAGCGCAATCGCGATTGCATGACGAGCAGCTTCGGCTGAGCCATATCGAAGAGCACACGCGACGGCTCGAACACGAATTGGCCAAGCTGCACATCGCCGCCGAGCAATTGAAGGCAACCGAAGAAAATCAGATTGTCGATCAGCAACAGGCCGAACGCGAAACTGTTCGACTTCGTGATTTAATCGACGAGACACAGAAAGAATTAGAGGAGCTGCGGAAAGGAACTTCCGGCAAACGTTCGTATGCGATCCTGCCGTACAAAGGACCGAACGGAACTTATCGTCGGCCCATTTACATCGAATGCAGCAAGGATGGCGTCACGATCCAGCCCGAAGGAATCAGGTTAACTGCCGAGGATTTTAGCAGTGTTTCGTTTGATGCCGGAACACCGCTGGCGAAGGCACTGCGAGCTGCGCGAGAGCTTCTCAACACGCGCGCGGTGAAAGCGGGCATCTCGACGCCACCCGACCCTTATCCGCTGTTGTTGGTACGTCCCGGGGGCATCAAGAAATATCATGCGGCAAGGATTGCCGTCGAGTCTTCGGATCTCCCGTTCGGTTACGAATTTATCAACGAGGATTGGTCAATCGAATTCCCTGAGGCAGACCCAGAACTTGCCCGAGAAATGCAACATGCCGTCATGCAGGGCCGGGCAAGAATGGCCATGCTCGCGCGATCCGCGCCGCGACGTTATGGCCGGCAGGGCATCGGTGGCAGGTTGGGTCGACATGGCAGCGGCGGAAGTAGCCGTGTTGCAACGCAACACACGGGCAGCGAAGGAAGGGCTCAAGGCGACGGGAACGGCTTTGGCACAGCAGCCCAAGAATCGTCTCGCTATTCCGACACGAATCAAATGGCAGGCGGTGCAGCGGCAGGCACGGGCTTTTCTGAGGGAACAGACGACGCGGCGGGCCAAGGTGATGATTCCAAACAGTTCGGTGCTTTGCTAAGCAGTAAGGGGCAAAGCAGTAAGAGGCAAAACAGTAAGGAAGAAGGGACCGGTCAAAATGTTGCCTCGGGCAGCGAAACCGCAAGCGGCGAGGAAGGTACCGCTTCGACTGCAAATCCAGGCGGTGCGGCTTCAGCCGCATCCGGAGCCACATCCGGAGCCACCACCTCCCAATCCGCCCAGGCTTCTTCATCAGGTTCTAGCGCCCGAGGCATGAGTGCCAGTGGAACATCGGGCGAGGCGCAAGCCGACCCGTCCGGCTCGTCCGGCTCGCCATCATTCAGCCAGTCAAGCGGTCAGCCTCAGAGCATTGCCGAAACACGTGGCAGCAACTGGGCTGTTGAAAACGCCAGACGCGGGGCGGTTCCCATCCGCCGACCGATTCAGATCGTGGTCCGTGACGATCGTTTGGCGATTTTGCCAAGCCGTCATGCCACCGAGGGTGCGGCAGCAAAAGGAGCGGTGATACCGCTGGGCAGGCCCACGGGAAAAGTGATGGACGATTTCGCCGCAGCCCTTCGCACACACATGAAGGATTGGGGACTAGCAGGCAACCGATTGTACTGGCGACCAGTGTTGATGCTCCATGTTGGTCCGAACGCCACGCGGCAAGCCGCACAATTAACTCGCTTGCTTGAGAACAGCGGTGTCGAAGTCCGTCTTCCCGATACCGCCTCCAAGCCGCCGACTCGTCGGCAAGAGAGACCATCCCATGCGACGCGATAACTCCATGCGCGATGACGACGGCTTGCCTGGGCAAGATTCGTTCCTCGACATCATTGCCAACATCGTCGGTATTCTGATCATTCTCGTCATGGTGGTCGGTGTGCGGGCATCGCACAGTGTCTCGGAGCTTGGCAGCGCGATTCAAAACAGTGCTAGTGCTAGCCTGCGACAAGTCGATTTTCAAGAGCAAGCGGAAGCGAAAGATGCGGCAGAACTGCGTGCTAAGGTCGAAGAGTCGGCCAAGCAAATCCTCAAGACGCACAACGAAATCGAAGGGATGGCCCAGCGTGTTGCCAACCTCGCCATCGAAGCGAATCGACAAGACCAAGAGCGTCTGCAATTGAACATGCACCGAGCAGTCGTCGAAGAAGACCTACAGCGTCGCCGCGGGCAGCTCGACGATGAAAAACGGCAAGAATTCGACGTTCAACGGCAAATCGTGCAGTCGCAAATCGAGCTGGAACAACTAACCCGCGAGCAATTGGCCCTGGCCTCTGCCCCTGCGGTGGTCGAAGAGGTCGAAAGCGTGGCGACGCCGATGGCAAAGACGGTCAGCGGCAAAGAAATCCACTTGCGATTGATTGGCGGGCGTGTCTCGATTGTCCCGGTGGAAAGGCTGATGGACGAAGTTTACGGTCGGGTCGACGTCATCCGCAGCACGCTGCAAGGGCAAAGCCAAGTCAGCGAAACTTTTGGACCGATTGATGGATACCGCCTACGGCTTCGACTTAGGAAGCAAGCCTCGCGATCGTTGGCAGCGGGAATCCCTGGGCAGGCACAGCAAGTTCACGTCGATCAGGAAATTACCTTTCTTCCCGTATCGGATGACATTGGCCAAACTGTCGAGCAAGCCCTGTTGCCAAGTTCCGAACTACAAGCCCATCTCAAGGCCCATCGACGCGAGGCGACTCCCGTGACGATTTGGGTTTACACCGATAGCTTTGACGAGTTTCGCACGTTGAAACGGGCACTATGGGAAATGGATTTTCCGATTGCTGTGCGGCCGATGTCACTTGGCGATCACATTGGCGCATCGCCCAACGGCACAAAATCCGCGGCTCAGTAAGAGGAAGCTGTTAGCTGTTAGCAGTTAGCCAGAGGAATATATCGATGTTCTTGGTTCTTTAGGGAATTTAGTGGCTACCGTACGAGAAAAGCATTTCAGCCCCCGGCTTTGCCGGGGGGTTGCCTTCGAGGAAATGTTGCTTTCGAGGAAAATGTCCTTCGTGGAAATGCTCTGCTTGTTGGAAAGGAGGACTGTTACGCAACCCCCCGGCAAAGCCGGGGGCTGAAATTGTGACTTGGGCATTTCTCCTTTTCACTGCAACATCTAGCCATTAAAATTCCTGAAAAACCATGTCCTTGGAGAGGTCTTCTGGCTAACCACTAATAGCGGTTAGCAACTACTCTTTCTCCGAGCAAATCTTGCCTTGGCTCAATGAATTATGTTCATCATCAAAAAGAAGATCGGCCAAACTGGTTTGTGACAATCGTTGTCCGATATCACGTGTGGTTTCTTGTATCACACGAACAAGCCGTTTGCGTGATGCTTCTGGCATCCCATCAAGCGGTGGCAGCTCCGACGTCATCGGGCCATCGGTCGCTTCGACGATATGCAGCAATGTGATTTCCTGAGCAGGCCGCTTCAAGCGGTAGCCGCCATCCACGCCGCGAGTCGACTGAAGCAGGCCATGATTCACCAAATGCCGAAGCACTTGTAGCAAAAACCGTTCGGGCATCTCTCCGGATTTTGCTAATTGGCTACAAGGAATCGGCACACTGGCAGGTGCGCCGGCCAACTGCAAGGCTGCCCGTATCGCATATGCCGCTGCACGAGATAGTCTCATGGCGACTCCTTCCACAAGCTGAGGAACACCTCAACCAGCTACTCCATCTGGCCATAAATCAACTTGGTTCCAGGTGGTCGTGTCAGCTCAACCAGCCACTCAAAACTCACTTCCAGAGCAGGAAGTACTTACACTAAAAATCGCTTGCATACTTCAGAACGATGACTTCAGGAAAATGGCTTCCGGAAAATGATTTAGGTAGTGTTACCTTTGACTGCCAACATTTGATAAGGCATGGAAAAGTTTTGTGAAACTGGACCTAGTGATCCAACTCACACAGCAGTATGCCACTTCGCACGCTTTTGTCAAGCTGTAAGTGTCAACTATTCTTTATGCTTTTCGGACAAATACTCCTTTTTTACCCTAATTGCCATTGCCGGAAGCAATTAGGGCCTCGTGGCAAAGTGCGATGAGGTTTTTCACAGCTAGGCTTTGTCGGAGTTAATTTTTAGGATCAGCCGTTTTGGCGCTAGCCACGGTTGTGCTGATGAAAACCGGACGCTAGCGCGTGGCGGCTGATTCACGAACCCTAATTTCTGAGTGTGGCAAAATGCTTGAAAACAAAACGCTTGAAAAGTAGGCAAGCCGGACGAGGAACGCTGGCGACGCCCGTTCCGGCCGACAGATTCAGTTTTTCGGACAGGCGTAGCCGTTCACGGAATGGAAAACATTGAACCACAAAGGACACGAAGAGCACGAAGAAGTCAGAGGACAAATCGCTTGCTCCCGCTTCTCAGCGAACTCAAACGGAAAACTCATTCGGAGGAAAAACACGAAGCCGTGGGGATTTTGAGGGGCTAGGGTTTAGGGACTAGTCCCTAGCCCCTAGTCCCTTTCGTGTGTTTCGTCTATTTTGTGGTTCTCTTCTATTCACCTTAAATAGGCTAAATTTGCATCCTCATCGACTTGATTGGATAGCCTCACGAAAAATAGAATTCTATTCTTTGTGTCCTTCGTGCTCTTCGTGGTTCATTTTTCTTCCATCCCGTGAACGGTTACAGACAGGCAAGGACTACCCAGGGGCATTGCAAAGCCGGGGGCTGAAATGGCTCATCGAGACTTTGCAGTTCTCCTGAGAGGGATACCATGCCGTGTTCCCAAAATGTTGGGCACCCGATACAATACGCCATACAATTTGCCGTACGTCGAGCGGTGGCCACTTGCTTCCGTTTGCTCCGCGATATGGGTGCATCGTGGCATCATTGCGGAGCGTATGGCCGCAACCCAACCGTGAATCGTATAAAAAAGGAGACGCCATGATGGGAAGGATCGCCCAGAATCTTCTCGCTTCACTCAGCGAGCAGTCGCAAGACCTGACACAAGCTGCGAAGCAGTTCGCCCAAGGTTTGCCCGATGAGTTACCCACACCAGAAGAGTTGGCGGAAGAGGGTTACGACTCGCAACATATTCTCTATATCAGGGCGCAGAACTTTGCATCCCTATTTGCCGAATTCGCTAGCGAGCTGGATGAGTTTGCCGGTTATTCTCAAATCGTCGAGCAGGCCGAAAAAGAGTACATGCCATCCATGCCGCCCATGAGCCCCATCACGCAGAGTTTCTTCTGGACTTGGGCACTGTTCGATTTGCGGTTCGGCCCGGACCAGGAAATGGTGGGAAGTTGTCTGCTCGAACTGTTACGATCCATGCAAGCTCCGGAAGACATGCTTTCCGCCGTGGAGAACTACAGCAACTCGCGGATGGGGATTTACCAGCATTGTGGAAAACGGGGAAGCCAAATCCGTCTGCGAGAGCTTGTCACGGGCGACGAGTTGCTATGCCATTCGGCATCCGGTTATCGTGGCCGCAAGAAGGAGCTGTGGTTTGTGCGTCTTGCTCCGCCGCTAAGTGACGATTTCGATTATCACATTGCGGTCACCACGCCGTATGTACTAACAGAGGCCTCGGCTAAGGATTGGACGGCGTTTCTGAATAAGCACTTGATCGGTGCAAAAGACAAACGCCCCGCTCTGCACGATTTGCTGAAGTACGGCAACGAGCAAGTGAACTGGATGGAGTTTGTTTTCCAGGCTTACCATCACTATCAGTACGACGCCGTTTTTCTTGCTGGCCTTCCCGATGTGCAAGCCAGCTTGCCACACTCGCTCACGGATGACATGCCGAAAGAAGAAGCCAGCGCCGACGACGTGATTGATGCAAAGATTGTTGCAAAGAAGGCAATCTATCAGTTCAAAATCACGCTAGTCGACTCCGATCCGCCGATCTGGCGGCGTATTGAATCGGAAGATTGCACACTCGCACAGTTCCACTGCCTGATTCAAGACGCGATGGGTTGGGAGAACTCTCATCTTCACGAATTCAACATCGCAGGCGAACGTTATGCCGCGCCTTCACCCTTTGAGGAGATGGGACCGATGGATTCCGATGCCAAGGATGCTTCGACGGTGCGACTGAGCCAATTGATTAGCGGGCAGAAGAAGTTCCATTGCCGCTACCTATACGACTTCGGCGATAGTTGGGAGCACCTGATCCAACTCGAAGAAGTTCACGCGGCGAAAACACGGGCCCGTTATCCACGCTGCACCGACGGCGAGCGAGCCTGTCCGCCCGAAGATTGCGGTGGTATTTACGGTTTTTATGATTTCGTCGAGGCGATCACCAATCGCAAGCATCCCGAGCACCGGGACATGATGGAATGGCACGGCCCATTCAAGCCCGATTCGTTCGACAAGAAAAAGGCGACGTGCGAGATGCGTCGGTAGGCCTCATGCTCCGGACCCTGTTATTGTCTGATCGACTAGGATAGAATGGAGTCGCTATGGAGTTTGCCCCGTGTTGATTTGAGGAGTTCCCCTATGGGCGCTACACACGTTACAGTAACCATTCGAAATCCGGCTGAGCCTGAGAGGAGTTGGGACGGTTTGTTTTTGGTGGACACAGGGGCAATCGACTCATTGGTCCCGAGAGATCATCTGGAGTCAATTGGTCTCAAGCCGAAAGCAAAGCGAATCTATGAATTGGCCGATGGAAGTGAACTGAAGATGGACATTACAACGGGTGACCTTGAATTCATGGGTGAAATCGTCGGCGGCACCATAATTATTGGCGATCCGGGAACCGAACCGATCTTGGGTGTTACGGCACTTGAGTCGGTTGGCATCGAGGTCGATCCTCAAAATCAAACTCTGAAGCGGCTTCCTGCCGCACGGCTCAAGAAGTTGCAACCGAAGTTTCCCTGTTAGATCGGCTATTGGCGGCTGGCAGGTCGGCGGTTTGGGGGCTTTTCTTTGGCGTAGGCGCCGAAGTCGTTGAAAAAATGCCGCTTGGCAAAACGATAGGCCCAGCTTTTCTCGGGGACTTGCTCGCCGGGATTAAATTGGGATGGCCGTGGGGTGAGGGACAAAAGTTCCGCCACCGCGGTTTGGCGAGCGGTTGTGTCGCGCGCTTCATGCAGCACGGTAAGCTCATGCAGCAGGTCGGGCCGCTCTAGCACGATGCAACCGCGCGTGGTCGACGCTGCCAGCTCGCGGAAGTCGCGTAGGAACTTGGAGTGGTTGAAGGTTTCCGCCAACGGCCGATCGTCGTAGATCGAATCTTTCGCGAATTGCACAATGGGGCAAGGCTCGATATCTCCCCAAGGCGAAATGTGGTGGGTGAAGCCGGTCGCCGCGGGGCAAAGTGCCTGGCCATCATGGTCGTAGTAGGCGTCGACGATGCCGATCGGCTTGCGGCATCGCATCTCGACAACGAACCGGCGGATGCGAAGCTGCTCGTCGGGAGAGAGGGCCAATTCCGGCGACGCCTCGGGCCCCATCGGCCGATAGGTGTGATACCACAGGTAGAGCACGCCCAGTTCGATAAGCCGATCAACCCATGCTTCGTTGACCAGGTCGTCGAGATTTGTTTTGCATACGCTCGTGCAGACGCCGGTTGCCAAGCGATTCCGCACGCAGGCTTCGATGCCTCGCATGGTCTTGTTAAGAACTTCCTGCCCACCGCGACGCTCGTCGCTGACAATCTCGCTCCCCTCGACACTCACCAGCGGTGTCACATTCCCGCACTTGCGCAGCTCTCGGGCTACCTCGTCCGAAATAAAATGCCCGTTGGTAAAGACTTGGAAATAGCAATCGGGGTGCCTGCGAAAAATTTCCAACAGATCGGCATGCATGAACGGCTCGCCGCCGACGATGCCGAAAAAATAGTTTCCTTGTTCATTTGCCTCTCGGATGATGCGCGTGAGGTCATCGACCTCGATTTTTTTCTGTTTGGCGGCCACGTCGACCCAGCAGCCTTGGCAACGCAGGTTGCAACTATTGATGATCGAGATGTAAAGGAACGGCGGGAAGAATTCGCCGCGGTCGAGCCGTCGCTTGTGCTTCTGGATGGCTCGCATGCCTTTGAAGCCGAAATTCCAAATCAGTTTCCAAAGCAGCCGGCTGTCGGTTTCGGTCAGCAAACGTTTGGCGTAGCGAAGATACATGGAAAAGCGGATTTCGGATTTCGGAATGCGGAATAGCCGTGCCGCAACGCGGCACACGGGGCGGCACACGGGAAGGAATGCGGGAAGGAATGCGGAATGAAAGGTAGCGATCAGCTGTCAGTTTAAGCCAGAAAGTCACTTATTCTAGCTGAAAACCGACGATCGACCGCTGATAGTCCCATAGTACCCGCTATTTGGCCGCTCGACAGGCCAAACCAATCTGCCTAAAATTGATAGTTCGCTGGCACCTTCGCCGGCACATCCCTCTCCCACCCGAGTTCCGCATTCTCTCCCGTGTGCCGCGTTGCGGCACGGCTGTTCCGCATTCCTTCCCGTGTGCCGCGTTGCGGCACGGCTATTCCGCATTCCGAAATCCACATTCCGCATTCCCTTGATTCTGCATTCCCCTCTATTGGCTGCCGCCCATCACGCTGCGCGTACGCGGCTACTTGACCAGCGGTCTGCCGATGGTCACTGGATTGGCGAGCTTTCCAGTTCGCCCCTATCCACTGCCACAGCCATCAGTGCGCTAATTCTTGCGGAACAGGAGACGCCTAGCGGCGAGTTGCCTCTCTTCACGCCGGGTAGCGATGCAAACTTCGCCCAGTCGATTTACCAAGGCGACTTGAGTGAGCTGATCGTTTCGTCGGTCCACTGGCTGGCGCGTCAGCAAAACGAGGATGGGGGCTGGGGTGACACTGATCGAAGCCCGTCGAATATCGCTACGACGATGCTCGTGCAGGCGGCGTTTCACCTCACCGGCGTGCCGGTTAAGTATGTTGATCTATGGGAGCGTGCCGAGCGATATGTCGAGTCGCAAGGCGGCGTGTCGGGTCTCAAAAAACGCTACGGAAAAGACAAAACATTTGCCGTACCCATTCTGACCAATTATGCACTTGCCGATCTGGTGCCGTGGCGCAAGGTGCCTGCCTTGCCCTTTGAGTTGGCATGTGTGCCGCAGCGGTGGTATCGCAAGTTGCGATTGTCGGTCGTAAGCTATGCAATTCCCGCCCTGGTAGCGATGGGAATTGCTCGGCACGACCATTGCCCTTCTCGCAATCCGATCGTGCGATGGGTCCGCAACATGGCAAGGAAACGAAGCCTGGCCGTGCTGGAATCGATGCAACCAGCCAGCGGCGGCTTTTTAGAGGCAACGCCGCTGACAGCATTTGTTGTCATGAGTTTGGCCAGCAGCGGATTGGCCGAGCATCCGGTGGTGCGAAAAGGGGTTGAATTCTTGCTCAGTTCGGTTCGCTGGGATGGCTGCTGGCCGATCGATACGAACTTGGCCGTCTGGAACTCCGCGCAGGCGATGACGGCGCTCGACTGGAATTTTGAACAGGATGCAACATTGGAATGCGGAATGCGGAATGCGGATTGCGGAATCAAAGAAACTCCGAAATCCGAAATCGAAACACTCGATTGGCTTCTTCGGTGTCAGCACCAAAAGCAGCATCCCTACACCGGCTCGGCCCCGGGCGGCTGGGCATGGACCGATCTCTCGGGAGGAGTGCCCGACGGAGATGATACGTCGGCCGCCTTGTTGGCACTGGCCAGTTGGCGGCGAGTCCATGGGAACGTCCGCAAGCGGGAGGTCGAAACGGCTGCTCAAGCTGGTTTGCGATGGTTGCTCGATTTGCAAAATTGTAAGGGGCTGGGCAGCGACGGAGGTTGGCCCACTTTTTGCCAAGGCTGGGGCAGGTTACCGTTTGATCGCAGCAGCACCGACATCACGGCCCATGCCCTACGCGCATTGCACGCTTGGCGAAATCTGTTGCAACTGGAGTCGACCGAGCCGGCGTTGCACCTTCGCATTGGCCGAGCAACCCATGACGGTCTTCAATACATTGAGCAGCAGCAACGCGAGGATGGCAGTTGGGTTCCTCTATGGTTTGGCAACCAATTCAACGCCGACGAGCTGAATCCTGTTTACGGCACAGCCAAGGTGTTGGTGATGTGTGGCGAATTGGGATTGCAGCAGACCGAGATGGCTCAGCGTGGATTGCAGTGGCTGGTCGGTGCCCAGCATCTCGGCGGCGGCTGGGGACCTGTGCGGAAAAAGGTGTCAGGAACCTTTTGTGCGAAGCACCCTTCGGGCCGTTCCGGCAAAAGGTTCCTGACGCCTTTTTCCGACGAACCGCCATGCAGCGTGGAGGAATCGGCACTGGCCGTCGAAGCCTTGCTAGAATGCCGCAGCCAAGAGGATGATGCGAAAATGGCATTAGAAAAAGGTTTGGATTGGCTGGTCAGCTCCGTACTGGAAGGCCGATATCTTGAGCCGTCGCCTATCGGTTTCTACTTCGCCAAATTGTGGTATCATGAGCGGCTGTATCCGCAGATATTCGCCACGCGTACCCTTGGCCGTGCATTATGTCAATATTCTGGCCGAGCGACCGATGTTGCGAAGCAGGCGTTGGAGCCGTCGGCTTAGTACCGCATGTCCGTGGAGTGGATGGGTCGAACGGTTAGCCGTCGGGCTTGTCCCGGCGCGTGAACACAGCACCGGGACAAGCCCGGCGGCTAACAAACGGGTATTTGCATCGGTAGAAGCAGTTTGAGGCGTCATAGCGTGGTGCAGGTCGAGGTAGACGGGCACCAATTTTAAGGAGAAAATAGCGTGTCCAGCGTGCCCGCACAAAAAACAGACCGCGATACGACTGCCGGGAGCAATGGCCGTGCTTTGCGTGGGAACTCGCCTCGCAAGGGCCGAACCAGCCATCTCAAGGAAGTCCCCCCATCGCGTCCTGATCGCGACCAGCTTCGCACTCTCTGCCAGCAAACCGCCGCCCAGATGGACAAACGCACCCCGTTGTCGAAAAATGAACTGGAAGCGGTGGCGAGACAAATTCTCGACAAGTTGAATCTTGGCGAAGGCTACGTTGGCTGGACGATGGTCGTGCTCTCCTCGGAATTCTGGCGAGATCAAGTTGCAGCCGTGCCTCCTTCCAGGCGGTTGTTGCTCCTTCCTCATTGTTTGAAGCATGCCGAGGGCTGTCCCGCCGACTACGATCAATATGGCCTGGAGTGCGAGCGGTGTGGTGCATGTTGCATTGCCGACTTTCGTACTCGTGCGGAGGAGTTGGGTTACAAAGTGCTTGTCGCCGAGGGGTCGCCGATCGTGCTGAAGATTATCATCAGCGGCCATGTCGACGCGATCGTTGGTGTTGCCTGTTTGAATGTGCTTGAAAAAGCGATTAACAAGGTGCTGTTGGCCGGCATACCCTGCATGGCGGTGCCTCTACTGTCGAGCGATTGTCGCAATACGTCGGTCGATGAAGATTGGGTTCGTGAGATGATCGAAGTTCGACAGGAGCCGCCAACCGTGCAGACCCGTTCCTATCTGCATCTGATGCGTGCTGCTCGCCGCATGTTTGAGCCGGAAGAATTAGAACGCCTCGTCCCAAAAAAGGGGGGCCCAAAAAAGGGGACATCCCATGAGAGGATGGAAAAAACGACTCCCGGCCCCTTTTTTGGCACCGAATCGCTGGCCCACGAGTATCTGGCGAAAGGTGGGAAATACGCCCGGCCCTTCATCACCTTGTCGGCTTACGATGCACTCAACGGCAATCGCTGCACCGACCCGGATGGCAAGCAGCACACCGCCAACATCCCTGACGTCGTACGTCGTGTCGCCCTGTCGATTGAAACATTCCACAAAGCGTCGCTCGTCCATGACGATATCGAGGACGATGATGCGTTTCGATACGGAGAGCCGACGCTGCATCGCACGCATGGTCTGGCTACGGCAATCAACGTGGGCGACTACCTGATCGGTTTGGGTTATCGGCTGGTTAGTCGCGAAGCGGGTTCGCTCGGTGCGGAGGTGGCCGGTGAAATACTCGATCGGTTAGCCGACGCCCATTTGCGACTCAGCGAAGGACAGGGGGCGGAGTTGCTCTGGCGCGATGCCCGTGATAAGCAACTCTCGCCACTCGACGCATTGAAGATTTATGCGTTGAAAACAGCTCCGGCATTCGAGGCAGCCTTGCTCTGCGGGTTGCGCTGTGCTGGCCCGCTCGGCGAACTCGAACAGCCGCTCAAGCAGTTGTCGAAGCACTTGGGCATCGCGTTCCAAATCCTTAACGACCTAAAAGATTGGCAAGGCGACCACGACAACAAACTGGCCGCGGGGCTCGACACACTCGGTGGTCGGCCTACGCTGCTTTGGGCACTTGCGCTCCAGTCGCTCGACGAGGATCACCGCAACGAATTGCTGCGGATTGTATCCCAACAAGGGGATGATTCGACTCGGCTGGCACGTGTGCGGGAGCTTTACCAAATTGCCGGTGCGTTCGAACAGGCCGAGCGGTTGGTCGATAAGTACCAGCAACGGGCCGAAGCAATTGCGGACAAACTGCAGCCCGAGAGCCTGCGCCGACTGCTCTACTACCTGCTCGATACGGTCTTGGAGCGCCCAGCCGTGGTGTCGCCCAAAGTGGTGATGCTCTAGGAAGAGAGTTGGGAGTTATGAGGCGCGAGGCGCGAGTTGCAGAGCCATTGACATAACTCCCAACTCGCGCCTCATAACTCCCTACTCCACATGTCTGACCTCTCCACTTTAATCGATCTGTTTTACACGGTTCCAAGCGATTTGGGCCAGTTCGAGCGAATCGCCGCGAGCGATCTGCCGGAAGCCTACAGCAAACTCCTATCACACGACGATCATATGACGGTAACAGTCGAGGCGTTTCACGACAGTTTGGTCGATGTGCGCGTGTTGGAAGAGTACAACGAAACCCCCTTCTATGCCCGAAAAATCCTGCTTACGCGACGCTCGGACAACCGAGTTGTATTGTTTGGCATCATGAGAGTATGCCTTGATGCCTTTCCCGAAGCTGCACGCAAGGAGGTGGTCGCACGCAAAACGCCTCTAGGCAGGATTTTGATTAGGCACAACATGATGCGACATGTCCGTCTTGGCTATCTCTGGAAAGTGGCTCCAGGCGCTGAACTATGCGAGCATCTTGGCATTTCGCCTGGCAAATTGACCTATGGTCGCACCGCTCGCATTTTGGTGGAAGACAAACCGGCAGTTGAACTGCTAGAAATTGTGACGTTATGAAACCAAGCCAGTCGCGGTACGATTGCATTGTCATGGGCGGTGGGCCTGCCGGGTCGACGGTGGCGGCGCTCATTGCCGAGGCCGGTTTTCAAACGCTGCTGGTCGAACGCGAGGCGATGCCGCGCCCGTACATCGGCGAATCGCTGATGCCCGAGACGTACTGGATTTTTGAACGGCTTGGTGTTTTGGATAAATTGAAAGCGAGTCCCTATCCGCACAAGGTGGGTGTGCAGTTTGTCAGCAGTTCGGGCAAGGAATCGGCCCCATTCTTTTTCCGCAATCACGACCCGCGCGAGTGCAGTCAGACTTGGCACGTCGACCGGGCTGAGTTCGACTGGATGCTGATGCAGAACGCTGCGGAAAAGGGTGCCGAGTGTCTCGACTCGACCCGAGTGCTCGACGTGCGACTGGAAAACGGTCGAGCCACGGGCGTCCGGCTTCAGCAGGCCGCAGCCCCATCGCAAGACATCGCTGCTCAAGTGGTTGTCGACGCCACCGGGATGAAAGCGCTGGTGGGAAACAAGCTGGGACTGAGGCAGATCAATCCCGATCTGCGCAAAGCAACCATTTGGGGCCACTTTCGCGGGGCACATCGCGATGAGTCGGGCGGCGGCGTAAAAACAACCATTCTTCGAACCGCGTCGAATCAGGCATGGTTCTGGCACATCCCGCAATCGGGCGGGCTAACGAGCGTTGGCGTCGTCGGCGACACTGACTACCTGCTCAAAGGCCGTGGTACTCCGGAGGCCACATTTGACGAAGAGCTACAGCAATGCGAGGTCCTCCGGCGCTGGCTTGCCGAGGCCGAGTTGGTCGACGAGCTTGGTGTGATCCGAGATTTTTCCTACTCCAGCGATCAGGCCGCCGGTGAGGGATGGGTCCTTGTGGGCGATGCCTGGGGATTCATCGACCCGGTCTATTCTGCCGGCGTGTTTCTCGCAATGAAGTCGGCGGAATTGGCAGCCGACGCGATTGTCGAAGGCCTCGGCCAGGGCGATCTCTCCGCCGGAATGATCGGCCGTTGGCTACCCGATTTCACAAAACAAACCACCCTGATCCGCAAACTGGTCCACGCATTCTACTCCGGCGACTTTCGCGTCGGCCAATTCATCAAGCAATATCCGCAACATTACGATGAATTGGTCGACCTGCTGATCGGTCGCATTTTCGATGGCCGCGAAAAGCGAATCTTCGACGATCTGGATCCATGGCTGAAACGAATGCGGAATTCGGATGGCGGAGTGCGGAATCAAGGATGAGGTTCCATGAAAACGCAGAGGTCGCAGAGACGCAGAGTAGCGCAGAAAGGGTTTTTTAGTAAATCTTTGTTGCGATTACTTCGATACTGAAATATCTTGCAAATTCTCCGCGGTCCTTTGCGTCTCTGCGCCCTCTGCGTTTAGTTTTCATGGTGTCCTTGATCATTCGACAATAAACATTACAATAAGTTTCCCACCCAAGCTTCATTCCGCCTTCCTCCCGTGTGCTGCGTTGCAGCACGGCTAATCCGAATTCCGCAATCCCCCATGTCCCGCCTCGTTTGGATTTTAATCCTCCTGCTCTTGGTTCTCCACCAAGACAACTGGTTTTGGTGTGATGGCCGGCTGGTCTTTGGCTTTATGCCGATTGGCCTTTTTTATCATGCATGCCTATCCGTCGTAGCAGCAGTTGCTTGGTGGTTGGCGACCATATTTTGCTGGCCAAAGGGGCTAGATAGTGCGTCAAGAGAGACATCATCCGGGGAGAACCGTGGCGCATGATCCAGTTGGGGATTATCTGTGGATATCTGGCGCTGCTGCTGGCGTTAGGCATGTGGGCGGGACGACGCTTTACCGGGTCCCGGTCCGACTACGTGGTGGCAAGTCGCTCGATTGGCCCGTTTCTGCTCCTGATGTCGCTGTTCGGTACGACGATGACCGCCTTCGCGCTGGTCGGCTCTTCCGGCGAGGCGTTCAAAGAGGGCATTGGCGTCTATGGCATGCTTGCCTCGTCCGCTGGTATCACCCATTCGCTCTGCTTTTTTCTGATCGGCATGAAGCTATGGGCATTAGGACAACGGCACGGGTACACAACGCAAGTCCAGTTTTTTCGAGACCGACTTGATAGCGATCGTATCGGACTGCTGCTGTTTCCCATCCTGGTTGGGCTCGTGATTCCGTATCTGCTGATTGGTGTGATCGCCAGCGGCACGGTGATCCAAGCGATGACGGCCCATGCGTTTCCCAATGTTGCTCTCTTTGCCACCGATTCGCCGGCTACCTCGGGTGGCGTCCCGCCGTGGTTTGGTTCGGCCGTAATTTGCATCGTCGTGTTGACTTACGTTTTCTTCGGTGGCATGCGTGGCACCGCCTGGGCCAATGCATTTCAGACGCTTGTATTCATGGCCCTGGGGGTTGTAACGTTTTGGGTCGTCGCTCACCAATTGGGCGGGCAAGATAGCCTGCTTGCCAATCTGCAAACTTTGGGCGAAGCCATTCCACAGGAAAAAGCGACGCGATCCGATATGTCGCAGATGCGGTTTTTCACCTACCTGCTGATCCCGCTGTCGGTTGGCATGTTTCCCCACCTGTTTCAGCATTGGCTCACGGCCAGGAGTGCGCAAAGTTTTAAGTTGCCGATCGTCGCGCATCCGATTTTCATCATGATTGTCTGGGTGCCGTGCGTGCTGATCGGCGTTTGGGCAACGACCAATCTGGTACCCGCAAAGCCGCCACTGCCGATCAACCCCAACGCCATATTACCCTTCCTGGTCAAAACACAAGCAGGTGGCTCGGCTGCCGGTTCCGTGTTGGTCGGACTCCTTGCATCCGGTATTTTGGCCGCGATCATGTCGTCGCTCGATAGTCAATTCTTGTGCCTCGGCACGATATTTTCCACCGACATCGTCTTGCACTACGCAGGGCGAGATCGCTTCAGCGATCGGCAGCAAGTGTTGATAACCCGCGTTTTCATCGTCGCGATCGTGGCGATCACCTACCTGCTGGTGCTGATGATGGGCAACCTGCGCAGCGTCTTTGCGCTGGGCATCTGGTGCTTCAGTGGTTTTGCGAGTTTATTTCCGTTAGTCTTTGCGGCCATCTATTGGAGGCGGCTAACCTTGGCTGGGGCTTATGCGAGCCTGCTGGCGACCATTACTGTTTGGACTGTTTTATTTTGGGAGTCGGGATTCGGGGCTAATCGGACCTACTCGGTAATGATCGCCGGCCATGAGACGATGCCGGTAGCGACAATTTTTGCCGCTTCGTTGGTGGCAATGGTCGGCGTCTCGCTGCTGACTCGACCACCGAAAGAAGCAACGTTACGAAAGTTTTTTGCTTAGCCGCCGGGCTTGCCCCGGCGCGCGATTGCCGAGCTCGCCCCGGCGTTGCACTCACGCACCGGGACAAGCCCGGCGGCTAACATTTTCATCACCCCCCTCACCACCTCACCGATTTGAAAATCGCCTATCTCGCGGCAGGCGCTGCCGGCATGGTCTGCGGCAGTTGTCTGCACGACAATACATTGGCTGCCGCACTTCTCGAACTGGGCGAGGATGTGCTACTCGTACCGACCTACACACCGCTGCGCACCGACGAACCAAACGTCAGCCAACGCCGAGTATTTTTCGGTGGCATCAATGTCTATTTGCAGCAAAAGTGGCGACTGTTCCGCCATACGCCTGCCTGGCTCGATCGGCTTTTCGACCGCCCTGCCCTGCTCCGCTTGTTGGCCGGACGAGCCAGCACCGTTGACCCAGCCCAACTGGGCGGCTTGACTGTCTCGATGCTCCGTGGCGAATTAGGCAACCAGCGAAAGGAACTCAATAAGCTGGTCGATTGGTTGCTGGCGGAAGTGCAGCCCGAGGTCGTGCATCTTTCCAATTCGATGATGCTTGGGCTGGCACGCACGATTACCAAGCGGTGCGGGCCGACGGTGGTTTGCTCGCTCTCGGGCGAAGACCTTTTTCTTGAAAAGCTTGCGCCGCCATACTATGCCGATGCGCGTCGTCTGCTGTGCGAGCGTGCTGCGGAGGTCGATGCGTTTGTTGCGATGAATCATTACTACGCCGACTTCATGGCAGATTATTTGAAAGTCGACCGCCAGCGCATTCATGTTATCCCGCATGGGTTACGGCTCGAAGGATTCGGGGCACGGCTTCGTCAATCAACCGATTCGCCAAGGCGGATTGGGTTCCTGGCTCGAGTGTGCGCGGACAAGGGCCTCCATTTGTTGGTCGAAGCTTGCGCGCGGCTTGCGAGCCGCGATGATCTGCCGCTGTTTGAACTCCATGCGGCCGGCTACCTGGGCCTCGGAGATCGCGGTTACCTGAAAAATCTGGTGGCCAGAGCAGCGACAAGCCACCCGGCATTTCGGTTTGTTTACCATGGCGAATTGGATCGCACCGAAAAAATCGCCTTTTTGCAATCGCTCGATCTGTTTAGCACGCCAACGGTCTACCCCGAAAGCAAAGGCTTGCCGGTGCTCGAATCGCTGGCCTGTGCTGTGCCGGTCGTGTTGCCTCGGCATGGAGCTTATCCGGAGTTCATTGCAGACACCGACGGCGGTTTGCTCTGTCGGCCCCAAGATGCTGACGACTTGGCAGAAAAGCTAGCCCAATTGCTCCGCGACCCAGAGCAGGCTGCCTTACTTGGCCAGGCGGGACAGCAGGCCATCGGTGACAGATATCATGCCGCCGCCATGGCAAAAAACACCCTAGCCCTATACCACAAGTTGAAATAACCCTTGGCCCACAGCGGTTTCAGCCCCCGGCTTTGCCGGGGGGTTGCCTGCCACAGAAGTGTTATCGCATTTTTCTCTGGATATTTAGCTCCGAGGTATTCTTACCCCCCGGCAAAGCCGGGGGCTTTCAACGCGAATCTAAAAACTGTCCTGAGATGGCTTGTATCATTGTGGGTTCACGCTACAATGTAGGACTCGTTGTCATGTATTAGCCAAGCTGGCACTGATCACCCGATTCCAAAAAAAACGATGATTCCAAACCGAACACGATCCCGAAAAAAAGTAGCGAAGAAAGATCCCGTTTGTATCGATGGCGTTCGGCCACGTCCGATGTTTATCGACTACAAGGACCTCGACTTGCTCGGTAAACTGACGAACCGACATGGCCGTATTGTCAGTCGCCGCAAATCGGGCTGTCATGCTTCGAGCCAACATGCCTTGTCCAGAGCAATCAAACGCGCACGGTTCATGGCACTGATGTCGTACACGGGTGGCTGACATGGGGGCGGCTGAATGTCATTTTCGAGAGTGAATGCCCTGGGATTGTTGCTCCTGGGTTTGCCAATGTATTCTCCAAGACGAGCGACTCAAAATACTGGGCCACTAAATACTGGGCCACTAAATACTGGGCAGAGTGATGCCTGAGCCCTTTCGTACGACGCGTCTGGTCGAATTCCACGATACAGACATGGCAAGCATCATGCACTTCGCCTCGTTCTTCCATTACATGGAATCTGCCGAGCATGAGTTGATCCGGTCGCTCGGTTTTGGCGTCCATGTCGTCGAGGATGGCAGAACGATTAGCTTTCCGCGCGTCAGTGCCGCCTGTGATTATCTTTCGCCCGCGCTTTGCGAGCAAGTGTTGGACATCACTGTTCTTATTGCTCGTATTGGCGAAAAAAGCGTGACGTACCAATTTGAGTTCAGCCATGATGGCACGGTGGTAGCGACAGGATCGATGACAAGTGTTTGCTGCCAAATCGAACCGGGTAGCGCGCCCCTATCGATGCCAATTCCAGCAGATATGGCGGACAAGCTGCGCACCTATGCTGCCTGACCGTCGTCGATGAGGGCCCTAATATTTTAGAACTGTTCGAGAAATAATTGTCTGATTTTGGAACGGAAATGAAATTTGTCAATAGTTATTCTTCAATAGTTATTTGTCAGTGACAGAAGTGATATGAGACAAACAGATGACCAATGACAAATGATAATTAACTATTGACAAATGATTAAGACTCCATGGGTGACACTAGTTTCTCGAACGGTACTTAAATGGGTAAAACCTCGGCTATGTCTCTCTCCTACTTAGCCAAGTTGCTCGTGCGGATATCGGCCGGTTTGCAGCATTTGTCCGTCGAACGTCGCACGCGCCATGCTAACTATTTGCGATCCATGCAGCAGTCCGACGGCGGTTTTCCTGGCCGTCAAGGTGGAAGCGATCTCTACTACACGACTTTTGCCCTGCGTTCACTGGCTCTGTTGGGAGAGCTTGACGAAGGCGTGGCCGAGCAGGCTGCGATGTTCCTGCGGCAGCGGATGCGGGATCGAGTGCCGCTGGTCGATCTCATCTCGCTGCTGTTTTCCGCTCAGATTTTGGACTCCGCCGCGAGTGTTGACATCTTTGCCGAAGCCTCGGCCGAGTGGCCCGACACACTGACGGCAACGCTCGGGCAGTTTCGTCGCCCTGATGGAGGCTATGCAAAAACTGCGGAAGGAGCGGCTAGTGGCACCTATCAAACATTCCTCACCATGCTTGTCTTCGAGCTACTGGGGAAACCATTCCCTGAGCCCATGCGTATTCTCGATTTCGTGAATTCCCAGCGGCGCGACGATGGCGGATTTGTTGAAATCCGAGCCATGCGCAACAGTGGAACCAACCCCACCGCGGCAGCCGTGGGCACATTGCGGCTGTTGCAATCGGCACTCGATCAACCAACTTGGGACCATCCTACCACCGAGTCGGTGGGCCGATTTCTTCTGAACATGCAGATGGATCAAGGCGGTTTTCGCGCCAATACGCGTATCCCTATGGCCGATTTGCTTAGCACTTTCACAGCACTGCAATCGCTCGGAGATCTGGGGTTTCTCAACCAGGTGAACATACAAGCAGCGCGCAGTTATGCCGAATCGCTCGAACAACCTGGCGGCGGTTGGTATGCGGCAGAGTGGGATGATGCGATCGACGTGGAGTACACTTTTTACGGTTTGGGCGTACTTGGGTTGCTGTAGGGATGAGGAGCGAGGCGAATAACATGTAGGCCGGAACGAGCCACGCGAGTTCCGGCAGAGTGCTTTGCCGGAACTGTGTCGCTGACGCTCCTTGTTTCGGCCTACCGCTCCACTTTCCCCTCGCCCCTCTTTCCCCGTACAATATCCCCATGCCTTCGCTCGTTGCCCAAGATATTTCCAAGTCGTACCCCTCGACCTCTGGTCCACTGCTGGAAGTGCTGACCGGGGTTTCACTATCGCTGGAATCGGGACAAAACGCCGCGATCCTCGGCCCCAGCGGGTCGGGCAAAAGCACACTCCTGGCGATCCTGGGAACCTTGGACCAACCCACCTCGGGAATGGTTCGTATCGCGGGTGTCGACGTCCTTGAACTGCCTGAGCCACAACTGGCCCCCTTCCGCAGCCGGCATATCGGGTTTGTGTTCCAAGACCACCACCTGCTGCCACAATGCACCGTGCTGGAAAATGTGCTCGTTCCCTTTCTTGCTGACGGTTCGGCAGGCCAAGATGAAATGGCGCTGGCCGAGAATCTTGTCGAGCGGGTTGGGCTTGCGGGTCGACGCCATCATCGACCGTCGCAGCTCTCCGGCGGCGAGCGGCAGCGCGTCGCGATCGCCCGGGCGGTCGTGCGCCAGCCAACGCTGCTGCTGGCCGATGAACCAACCGGCAATCTCGATCGCGCCTCCGCCGACGCCGTTGCCGACCTGTTGCTGAGTTTGCAACAGGAAAACGAAGCGATGCTGGTCGTGGTGACGCACAACTTACCGCTTGCCGAGCGGCTACAACAGCGCTACGAACTGGCTGATGGCCGGCTGGGGATTCTGTAAGAATCGCCAAGTCGCAATTTCAGCCCCCGGCTTTGCCGGGGGGTCGCCTGGCAAGGAGGTGCCGCGATGGTATTCCCCTGAAAACAACTCCACGTCGTCACTACCCCCCGGCAAAGCCGGGGGCTGAAATGATTCATTATGGCTTTGCAGCTCTCCTAGCCTACCCATTCACCACAATCGATACGATTGACCGCTGCGAGGCATGGTTTTACTCAGCGTGAAAGCTATCGGCTATCAGCCAGAAAATGCACCTTGTCCAGCGGTTTTCTTGCTGAAAGCCGACGGCCCATCAGGTGAAAACAGTGTTTTTACACCGTTCAGGGTCAGCAGTAGTTTTCACTCTGAGGTTTTACTTGAGGCCTCCGACTAACCTACACTTCTTTAGGCGAGAGGCAATAGAGAATTTACCAGCCGTAGCCGAAGTCGCCAGACTTTGGAACGGCCCATTCGCGAGTGATTGGCAAAGTCTGGCGACTTCGGCTACGGGAAGATTTCATCTGCCGCTCGCCTTATCAGGCATTGTTTCGCACGACACCTGATCCATTGGATTCTGATGCCACTGGATAGAGCCAAATCATTTACAACACCGGGGCAATCCGTTGTCATCCGCTATGCCACACCAAAAGTGTGATCTGGAATTCCCACGTACTGCCAGTGCCAACGGAACCACTGCTTACCCGATGAGAGGTTGGGCTTTTGTTCTCATTATGGTGTGCCTTCTTCCCTGGCTCGCCATGATGGCAGGGATGGATTTCTCTTCGAATTGCCCACTGCCAACGGGACTAACGACGGCCAACGAATTTTTCGACGTCTCCGTTCACGCACTCCGTGGTGGTTTCACGCATACCATCTTGGAATGGACTGCCGTGTTGGTCGCATTCTTTGTGATGATGCTCTGCTTTGTCCAATATGGGGTAACTCGCAAGGCATCGCTACCGGTTATTGGCACCGCCTTGGCCTGTGCCGGAGCGATGGATGCGTTTCACATATTGACCGCCGATCGGCTCATTTCCGCCACGGCAGATAACCGCGATTTGATCCCTTTTACCTGGGCCCTTTGCCGGCTGTTCAATGCGGTGATTCTATTAGTCGGCGTGGAAATCTTCGCCCACCGTCGACCGCGGTACGACCCTGTCGAGAAGAATACACTCTCCCTCTGGGCGATCAGTTTGTGTTTTGTCGGAGTTGCCGTCGCGGTCGTATGCTACTGTGTCAAGTCGGACGTGCTGCCACAAACGATGTTCCACGATAGCCTCATCAAAAGGCCGTATGACCTACTTGCCCTGGTTCCCTACATCCTATGTGCTGTGCTGATATTCCCGAAATATCATGCCCGGCAACAAACAAGTTTTTCCGCGGCACTTAGCTTGTCGCTCATTCCCCAGATTGCAACGCAGCTTTACATGATGCTTGGGTCCGAGTACTTGTTCGATGCAAGCTTCAACATTGCTCATGGATTAAAAATTATCAGCTATGCCATTCTTTGTGTAGGACTGACGGTCGAATATGTTCACACGCATCGGAAACAGCATGAAACCGCATCGCAATTGCATCGGTCTGGGACGCTCCTGCAATATAGTAACCGTGTGCTAGAACAGCTTGCGGGTGGCGAATCGATGGGAAGTATCTTAAAATCACTCGCCCAATCAGCCGAGGCATGCTCGCCCGACATGCGTTGCACGGTGCAATTGTTGGACGAAACGGGAAAACGGCTGCTTGTTGCCGTGGCACCAAGTCTACCGGCATTTTACCGCGACGCGATCCACGGCATTGCCATTGGGACAGATGTAGGGTCGTGCGGTGCGGCTGCAACATTGGGGTATGCGGTTGAAATCAAGGACATCGCAACGCATCCAAATTGTCAGAATCTATCCAACCTGGCAGGTCGAGCCGGTTTGCATGCGTGTCGTTCCGTCCCGATTCTCTCGCCGCATGGCATGGTGGTGGGTGTGTTAGGGATGTATTTTACCAAGTCACGAAGGGCAAACGATTTTGAACAGAAGTGGATTCAAACGACGGCTAAACTGGTCGGCATTATTGTTGAGCGGACTCGTAGTCAACAGGCTCTTGAAGTCGCAAGGGAAGAAGCCGAAGCGGCCAATCGAGCCAAAAGCGAATTCCTGGCCACGATGAGCCACGAGATCCGCACGCCAATGACCGCGATTATCGGATTTGCCGATGTGCTGCTGGGAGAAGAAGGGATCGAAAATGCCCCGCCCGAACGTCGAGAGGCGTTTGAAACCATTGATCGAAACAGCAAGTACTTACTCGCGCTGATCAACGACATTCTCGACCTATCAAAAATCGAGGCCGGCAAATTCCATGTTGAAAAAATCCCCTGTTCGCCGACTCGTGTTCTCGAAGAAATGTTTCAATTGATGCAGGTTCGAGCCTCAGCCAAGAATATTGAGATCCGTATCGAATATGACGGATCGATCCCAGAAACAATCCATACCGATCCTGTCCGATTGCGCCAGATATTAATCAATCTGGTAGGCAATGCGATCAAATTCACCGAACTGGGCAAAGTACGTGTCGTCGTTCGCTTGATCGAAGCTTTAACCGAGAACCCCCATATAAATCCAAGGTTGCAATTCGATATCATCGACACGGGCATCGGCATTACCGAAGCACAAATGGAGCGGTTGTTCAAGCCGTTTTCGCAAGCCGATACGTCAACCACCCGAAAATATGGCGGCACAGGGTTGGGGCTAACGATCTCACAGCGTTTGACAAAAATGTTGGGGGACGAGGTCACTGTGTCGAGTGTTCCAGGGAAGGGAACAACGTTTCAATTCTCGGTGGATACCGGGCCGCTGGCTGGCGTGCCCCTGATCGATCCCGCCAAACAGAATACCAAACAAGACACCAAGCAAAAAACCGCGCAAACGGTCGAGCAACTGAATTGCCGTATTTTGCTAGCCGAAGACGGGCCTGATAACCAGCGGTTGATCTCTTTTGTTTTGCGCAAGGCTGGCGCTGACGTCACGCTGGCCGAGAATGGTCGTATTGCTGTTGACAAAATTCTTGCCGCCGAAGGATTCACGGGTGCGGAGGATGAGGCTCCCACGGATCCGTTCGATATTGTGCTAATGGATATGTCGATGCCCGAGATGGATGGCTACGAGGCGACACGAGCACTCCGTGCCGCCGGTTTCTTGCGTCCAATCATTGCACTCACAGCCCATGCCATGGCCAGCGACCGCCAAGAGTGTCTCGACGCGGGCTGCACGGACTATGCGAGCAAGCCGATCGACCGCGCAGGCCTGATCGCCATGATTGCGGGTTACGTAATGCAGATGGAGCCGGGCAAGTTTTAAGCAACGGACTCATCAATAATAGGTTCATTCAATCAGCGATTGGACTTCCTCGGAGCGCAGTTGTTCCAATACCTTGGGCAGCTCAGGATGCGCAAAGCCCATCGCGCCACGGCCTTCTTCCATACGATTAGCAACGTCGTCTTGAATCATCTCATCATCGGCGTTCCAGCAACGTGCTTGCTCTGCATCGGTCAGAGGAGTTAATTGCCGGACGATGCGAAAGCCGATGCCGCCCGTGGGATAGAACTCGGTGTACCACCATGGGCTGAGTGGTAGGTTGGGGTCCGACATTTTCCAATCTTCGTCTTCGGTTGCCATTCTGGCAGCACTGCGACAGGCCTCGGCGGAAGAATCCCAATAGCTGCCCCGTACCGCACGACTTTCGGCTTGCGTTGGCCACTGCACAGCCAACTTGCCTGAAACGGGTTGGTCTTTGAAACTTCCATACGTTTGTGGGTCGTATTGATCTAAAACTAACTCGGCAACGTTGCCAATCATGTCGTACAGGCCCCAAGCGTTGGGCTTTTTCTCTCCTACCCGATGCGTCACCTCATCCCCGTTTTCAAGATACCAAGCATACTCGTCGAGTTGCGTGGGATCGTCGCCGAAGTGAAATGCTGTTTTGCTGCCTGACCGAGCGGCATATTCCCACTCGGCCTCGGTCGGCAAGCGATAGCCACACCCGGTGATTTCGCCGATCCACTTGGTGTATTGCCGTGCGGCAAAGGGTGTCATGGTTACCGCCGGTTGACGCGGATCGTCGCCCGACTCGAACGTGCTGTCCGGCTCGTAGAGCGGTGTGGGACAGGTGACCGCATCGACCAAGGAGGGGATCCGCTCGATCTGCTGCTGCAAGGCACGCCGATCTTTTAATATCGCAGCGACTTGCGAGTCTTCTCTGTTTTTCTCGTCGGCAATGTGCGTGCGGAGTTGCTCGAACTGCTTGAACGGTTTGTACAGCGCCATGAACTGTTTGTACTCGGCCCAAGTCACTTCGTATTTGCCGATCCAAAACGGCTCGAGTTTGACCTGCACCTGGGGGCCTTCATCCACGTTGCGTCCCGCTTCCTCCGGAGGGCTTCCCATCAGAAACGTGCCGCCCGGGATAGGAACCATCTCGAAGCTCACTTCCGAACCGTTTCCATCCGGGTTGCTTCCATCTGAAGCAGGGATTTTCTGCTGATATGGAACCATGAAGCCGCCGGCAATCGCCACGAAGTGGCCTTCCGCAGGCCGAATTTTGACGATGCCTACGCCCGATTCCGCGTCAACGGATTCGGCGCTCTGTTTCGCGGACATCGTCGTGGCGGAGGCAAATAGGGCCGGCAGTGCCAAGAGAAAAAAGCGAAGGTGTTGGTTCAAAGCAAGGGTCCTTATGTGAGGTGTCGGATGTAATAATTCAAACTGAAAAGAGGGAACCACGCCACTTACTTTCACGAATGGGCACGAATCACACGAATAAACAAGAATAGGAAAGCGACCTATTAGGGTTGCTCCTCCTAACGAAACATTCTTGTAAGGGATCCGTCTGAATTCCCTATTATTCGTGTAATTCGTGGTTCCCTCTTTTCAGTTTGAGTAATAACAGAACAAAGCGTCGCCCTATTGTAGCATCCCCGCCAGCAGATTCATCGGTGAAATTCTGTGCCATGCGCACAATCCACCATTCTCTTGCGATACGGTGTTGATGTACAATGGAGAGCATGAAACAGCCTTCCCCTGCCGTTGCTGCGCCCGATTACACCCGTGAAGACTTTGCGCACAGCCCTTTGGTGCTTTTTTACGAAGTGACCCAAGCTTGCGATCTTGTTTGCCAGCATTGTCGCGCTTGTGCCCATCCGTTGCCGTCGCCCGAGGAACTTACGGCCAAGCAGTCGCTCCAGTTGATGGAACAGATCGCTGCGTTTCCCAAACCGCCGCTTCTGGTGCTGACCGGCGGTGATCCCCTAAAACGGTCCGATCTGTTCGACATCATCCGCCATGCCCGCAAGCTGGATTTGAAGGTAGCCATCACCCCCTCGGCCACGCCGCTGGTGACGGGCGAAGCACTCGACCGTCTGCAAGCGGCTGGCATCGTCAGGCTGGCGGTTAGTCTCGACGGCGCAACGGCCGAGTCGCACGACGCCTTGCGCGGCGTGGCGGGCAGCTATCAGCGAACGCTCGAAATCTTGCAATCCGCCCAAGATCGCGGCATCCCGATGCAAGTCAACACGACGTTAACCCAATTGAACTTCCATGAGATCGACGCGATGGCCGATCTCATTGCGCCGTTTGGTATCGCTCTGTGGTCGGTGTTTTTTCTAATTCCGGTCGGCCGAGGCGCCGTTATCGAGCGTCTTTCGGCCGAGCAGTGCGAGGAAGCGTTTGCCAAGCTGTGGGAGATTTCCCGCCGCGGCCAGTTTGCCGTCAAGACAACCGAGGCGCCGCATTACCGTCGGTTTCTGCTCGAACAACGCAAGCGGCTTCGAAAACAGCCGGAAGATGGAATCGATGGCGACCACGTTCCGCGTTCCGAGCCAAAATCGCTTCCCCGCAGGACGGCCGCCTTGGGGGTGAACGACGGGAAGGGCGTGATGTTTGTCGGCCATCGGGGCGAAGTATTCCCGACCGGTTTTCTGCCGATCCCCTGTGGCAAGTTCCCGCAAGACAGCGTCGTGGAGGTCTACCAGAATTCGCCCACGTTCGTCGACCTGCGCGATCCGGACCTCCTCGAAGGGAAATGCGGCGACTGCGAGTACCGTACCCTGTGTGGCGGCAGTCGCGCACGGTCTTACGCGCTGACGGGCAACCTGTTCGCCCCCGAGCCTGATTGCGTTTATCAACCGAATCGGTAGCTTTTTGGTTTGGGCCGTGAGTGGAGACAGTGGATTGCGGCCGTGGACTGCGTTGCAGTCCGGCTGCTTGCAGGTTCCAATGGAGGAGTGTATGACAACCATGCATGAACAGCGGGAGTATACGGTAGAGCAGCACGAACAACAGCTTGTCTCGCTGATCGGCGAGTTTTCTAGCTGTTTGGTCGCCTTTTCGGGCGGGGTGGATAGCGCGGTCGTGGCGAAGGCAGCGCGGTTGGCCCTGGGTGAACGGGCGGTGGCGGTGACGGGTGTTAGCGCCAGTTTGGCTGGCGGAGAATTGGAGGCGGCCCAATCGCTGGCCCGTGAGATTGGCATTCGCTTCGAGACGCTGACGACCGAGGAATTAGCCGACACGGATTATCGACAAAACGCTCCTGATCGCTGTTGGCATTGCAAGAACGAACTCTACAAGCAGATGCAACCGCTCGCCGAGCGCTTGGGGCTTGCCGTGCTGGTGGGCGGGGCGAATGCCGACGACCGGGGCGACTTCCGACCCGGGATGCAAGCCGCTGCCGAGCACGCGGTCCGCAGCCCTTTGGCCGAGTGCGGTTTGGGCAAAGAGAGCGTGCGGCGGTTGGCCCGCCACTGGGGCCTTGCCGTCTGGGACAAGCCCGCGACGCCTTGCCTCTCCAGCCGCGTGGTTTACGGGTTGGAAGTTTCTCCCGAGCGACTCAAACGGATCGACGCCGCGGAACAATTTCTGCGCGACTTAGGTTTCTCCACGGTGCGGGTGCGAAGTCACCAAGACGATTTGGCACGTATCGAATTGGCCGCCGCCGACATCGCACGCTTGGGTAATGAGCCGTTGCGGATCGAAGTTGCAGACCGACTACGCCAGCTTGGCTTTCGTTTTGTCACGCTCGACCTGGAAGGTTTTCGCTCGGGCAGTTTTCAAACGTTAGTCTCAGCGAATGAGCGACAGCGGTACGGGTCAGCCGATTCTTGATAAGGGCTCGCCCAGGAAAGAGCTATCGACCACGGCCACCGAACATGCCTCGTCCACCTTGGACAGGATCGAGTCCCCGTTCCTCGCGCCGCTTGTTCATCAGGTTGCGAAACGCATCGAATTTGGTTCGCATTTCCGGCGTGGTGCGGTCGAGCCGTTCTTTCCGGCGTTGATCGCGTTGTTGGGGCGACATGCTGGCCCGATTGCCTCGATCACCGCGACCCCCATCGCCGTTGGCATCCCGCTGCTGGCGCCGCTGTTCCATACGGTCGATCATCTTGTCGAGATCCTCTCGCTGCTCCTCGGGCGATTTGGCAAAAAACTCGTCCATGCGCTTCGTCGCCATTTGCTGGAATTGGCCCCGGTTGCTGTCGAAAAATTGGCGACGCTGATCGTCATCTAGCGCACGAACCTTTTCACGGAAACCCTCGAACTGAGCCCGTCGCTCCTCGTCCGGCATCTTGTCCGCTCGCTTGAAGGTTTCGTCTCGAAGTTGCTGCAACTCGGCCAATTGGGGATCGGGGCCAAAGAACCCAGCGGCCCAGCCGATGCCGGCAAGCAACACAAACCCAGCGATCATTCCTGCAATCCACTTTTTATTCATCGTACTTGTCTTTTCTACATTGGCCTAGTCGGGAACAATCAAAGCGTCGACATGACCGTCGAGATACATATAGTTTCTGGAGCCATTATCTCCTGGCGAACCGTGGAATGAAACGAAATCGTAGACTACCCAGATTTTGCCGCTACCTCGCATGCCATCGCGTTGATCACGAACATCTTGCAATGTTCTGCCGCCGTAGTTTGCTTTGTATTCGTAGCTAAGCCCTTCTTTCTCGAAGTAGGTTTCAAACAGGCGATCTTCATCACCGGCACCTTTTGTCGGAATGTAATAGTCGCTCGGGCAGTGGAATAGTTCTCGGTTCTTTTCGCAGTAAATTGCCAGCACGTCAAAAATGCTCGGCTTCGGCGGCTCACCTCGGGCCAGTGCGATTGCCTTGTCGGTATTCGGAGCACGGGCAGCCAGCGGGAATTTTCCGCGCGGGCCTTGGCTGTCGAGATATTGGGTGAGTGCCAGGCCGATCTGCCGCAGATTCGATTTGCACTGCGTCCGCCGAGCCGATTCGCGCGCATATTGCACCGCCTGCAGCAGCAGACCAGCCAAGACGGAGATGATCGCGATCACGACCAAAAGCTCGACCAGGGTAAAAGCGCCGTGGCGTCTCATCGTGGGTTCCCCCCGAGATTATTCCTACCGAAAGGCTCAAATGCGTTTGATGGGGGAAATGTCTATATCACCCCAGCAAGAGTAAACCCCATCCTATCACTAACGTTTCGCGGTTTCCCCAAAAAAATATCCTAAGGCGAGCGGCAGATAAGGACTTACCAGCACGCAGCGCAAGCAAGTGGGTCCCATGCACACACTCGCTTGCGCGTCGTGCTTGTATTCTGGTAAATTATCAACTGCCGCTCACCTAAGGGCTGAGAATCGAAAAATCGGCAAAATAACCGTAGATACTGAGCACGATTACCACCAGACCGATGCCTAACGGCTTTGCCAGCGGCCATGGGGTCATGTCCAAATCGCCCGAATCGTGCTGCTGGTAAGCTTCTGGCCGTGGGTTGATTTTACCGATTGCCAGCATCAACAAGATCAGTGCCACGAAAACGATACCCAGAAAATGGTATTTGTGGACTTGCTCGACCCATTGGGGGAAAACGAAATACCCCAAAGAAATTGTGACAAAGCCGACGACCAGCGCGACCTTTGCCGCAATAGCGGGCACCCGCTTGCTTAGCATCCCTATTAAAACCACCGCAAAGATCGGAGTGGCATACAGTCCATTCATTTTTTGCAAATAGCCAAAGATGCTCTCCGTTTTGGCTAGCAGGGGTGCAAGCGACATGGCCAGTAGGGCCACGATCCAACCGCACCACTTGCCCGAACGAATGATTTGCTCTTGGGTTGCCTGAGGATTGATACGGCCTTGGTAGATGCCCAGGCTAAACAACGTGGCCGTGCTGTTCAGTGCCGAGTTAAACGAACTGAGGATTGCCCCGACCATCACCGCGGCAAAAAAACCTGCCAGCGAGTCGGGCAGCACATCTCTGACTAGCGTGCCATAGGCTTGGTCCGGCTTAATCCCACCAGCTGCGTAGAGGTGATAGGCAATGATGCCCGGGAATACCGTGATGCTTGGTGCCAGTACTTTGAGATAGCCTGCGAAGAGCACGCCTTTTTGTCCTTCTTTGAGACTGCTGGCCCCCAAAGTGCGCTGGATAATTTGCTGATTGGTACACCAATAGAAGACATTGAGCAGTAAGACGCCGGTAAACAATGTCGAGAATGGCACCGATTGATCGGCGCCTCCAATCGAATTGAATTTTTCCGGCTGGCTTTCGAGGAGGATATTCCAACCTTCGGCCAAGCTTCCGCTGTCGCCGGCGACCGCTTGCAACCCAAAGTAAGAAATCATGATCCCACCGACGAGCAGTCCAAATCCGTTGATCGTGTCAGAGACTGCCACGGTGCGCAATCCGCCAAAGATGGCATAGAGCGAGCCAATCGTGCCAACGAGCCAAACCGTAAGCCACAGCACGGCATTGTCCGAGGCAATGCCCGTCATTTCTTTGATGTTGAGAATACCACTTAGCGCCGTTGCGCCGGTGTAGAGAATGATCGGCAGCAAAATGCCGGCATACGCGATGATAAAGATCGACGAGGTGATAACACGCGTTCCCGTATCAAAGCGATCTTCCAGATACTGTGGTACGGTAGCAATGCCGCTTTTCAAGAATCTTGGCAGAAAAAACAGCGCCATCGCCACCAGTGCCAAGGCGGCAACAACCTCCCAGGCCATCACACAAATACCGTCGGTGAATGCAGAACCGTTGAGTCCAACAAGTTGCTCCGTCGACAAGTTGGTCAACATCAACGACCCGGCAATCACGCCACCCGATAATGTTCGCCCCGCCAGGAAATATCCGGCGGAGCTTTCATGGTCGTCTCGACGCGTGAGGAAATAAGTCAACACACCGACCAAGCCGGTGAAAAAGATGAAAGAGACGATCGTCAGTACATTCATGTTGACCACGTTTGATATTGCGCATCGATTTGTTAGCCGCCGGGCTTGTCCCGGCGCGCGAGTGCATTGTCCCGGCGCGCGAGTGCAGCGCCGGGACAAGCCCGGCAGCTAATGGGAGAAGTATATCCCGTCAAGAAACGCGCGCCTACACGTGATGGTGACGACGGCGCACACGTCCACCTCCGCGCGCCTGTCGGCCGCCCGATTGGAGATAGCCATATTCGATCGCAAACCACTCGGCATAGCGTTCGCGGTCGGTGTAGCTGGTGTTGCGATCGTCGTTCAGATGGCCCAATTCGTGGATGAGGATGTTGTTCAGATAGAAATCTTCAATCGCCTGTTGCGACCATCGGAGTCGCCACACACCGAGTGATGGCTCATCCCAGCAACCGCCATACATTTTCGACTCGTTGATGACATCCGAACTGGGTGGCTGATAGAAGTATTCTTCCAGCGTCTTCTCCAACGGGTAGAGATACAATGTCGTTCCCCACTGCATCCCATAGCAGGGAAAGCTTTTTTTCTTTTGGGTCATGCGGCTGAGCTGCACTATCTCCAGCGACTGGAGAAACTGCTGTGGCAGTCGCGCGAGTCGCGCACGAATCTGCTCGGGCGTGATGACATGCTTGTATCCTTTTCCGGGCGCCTGGACGGCAATGCGGAAATCGCGGTCGGCGTTCTTCTCCTCGCCGGTGGGCTCAAACCAATCCTCAGGCGGTGCGAAGGGCTCGCAGAGATTCTTGGTGCTGAAATGCGTACGACGCCCCCGTTGTTGCCGCTTGCCCGCAACCCGCAGACTACGAACTTTGACTTGTCGGACCGTGGTTTTTGCTGAATGTTGGCGTCGTCGCATACTCATCGTAAAAACCTCCAGGGAGTCAATGCAGTCGGCCCAAGGTAAAAGCCGAGCAGTTTTTTGCCAGACCAAAGGATAATGAGACCGGTCTGACAACCAAGGCGAGCGGGGGACAGGGTGTCTCAGTTCCCCATTCCATCGTAGGCAGGGCGAGCGTGGTTCGGCAAACAAATGGTGTAACATGTTTCTGTATAACTGTTTACGGCATTTCAAGAGCCCCCGCGATTGGGTGGAAAGGCGGTGCTGGAGCGGGCCGATTATGCTATCTTGGCCAAAAGACGAGACGCTCGAGTGAATACTTTTTGCGGTTGCCATGGAAACAATTATCTACACACGTCGAGGCTGCCACCTTTGTGATGAGGCGCAGCGCATTTTGATCGAACATGGCTTGCAGCCACGGAATGTGGATATCGACACCGACCCAAGCATCGACAAGCATTTGCGCGAGCAGTTCGACACATGCGTGCCAGTGGTCGAAATTGAAGGCAAGATTCGTTTTCGGGGAAAGATCGAGCCGCGACTGCTGCGACGGATCGTAAGCCATCATGAGCGGTGAGACCCATGACACAGAGCACAAATTAGCGCCGTCGGCCACGACGGTCCGAGTGCTTTGCCAATATAAAGAAATTAAAAATGGCCAAAGCACTAGGATTGTTCGCCAAGTATTGGCAGCCAGGCAAAGTAAAAACTCGGCTTGCCTCTTCGCTAGGTCCCGAGCGGGCTGCGAGCATTTATCGGGAATTTGTACTTTCGATGCTCACCCGGCTAAGCCCCATCGCCGACGAGCGTGTGCTGGCCTTCTCCCCCGCAGATCGGGCAGGCGACTTTGCTGAAATCCTGCCCAAAGGCTGGCGGCTAGAACCTCAATCTGACGGCGACCTTGGCACACGCATGAAAAACTTCTTCGCCCATCGGTTTGCCGAAGGATACGAACAAGTCGTGTTGCTAGGAACCGACAGCCCCAACGTGCCAGTCGCCCACGTTGTGCAGGCCATGACGGAGCTAAAATCGCACGATGCCGTTCTTGGTCCAACCGAGGATGGCGGGTATTATCTGGTAGGGGCCTGCCGACAAGTTCCCCCCATTTTCGAGGGCATTCCTTGGAGCACATCCAGTGTGTGGCAGGCAACGACCCGTGCGCTGCAGGAAGCAGACTACACACTCGCGGTGCTTCCCACATGGTACGACGTGGACGAGGCGGCCGATCACGGGCGGTTGGTTGCCGAACTGGCTCGTAGCGATGATCGAGAACTGCGGAAGCTGCATCATCGTTTGACCGAAGCACAACGGCTCCCGTAGTTGGGCAGACACCGTAGTTCCAATCTCAGCCCCCGGCAAAGCCGGGGACTGAAATGTATTAACCGTTCACGGGATGGAAGAAAAAAGAAAAATAGCCACAAAAAACACGAAAACCACAAAAATTATGGCCCGCGAATCACGCGAATTAGCGCGAATGAATCGGGAGGATGACAATCATTGACATTCGCGTGATTCGCTAGCCTTATAATTTCTTTTCGTGCTTTTTGTGGCTATTTTTTCTTTGGTTGCGGCTTTGCTGCGCTGGGTCCTTCGTAGTTCAATCTTTTTCATTCCGTGAACGGCTACGAAATGTATTCTTCGCTTGGCTATTCGCCAATGTCTTCGTTCCATAGCTCGGAATTTGCAGCGATAAACTCCTGCATCAATTGGAAGCATTCCGCGTTGTCGACCACTGTAATCTCTACGCCGCGAGAGCGGACGTAATCTTCCGGACCCCGGAAAGTGCGATTTTCGCCGATAACAATTCGCGGGATGCCGTAGAGCAGCGCGGCGCCGCTGCACATGTCGCAAGGGGAAAGCGTGGAATAGAGAGTGGCTCGCCGATAGTCGCTCGCGCTGAGCCGGCCTGCATTTTCCAGACAGTCCATCTCGGCGTGCAGGATGGCGCTCTGCTGTTGTACTCGTCGATTGTGTCCCCGCCCCACGATTTGGTCGTCGATCACGAGCACCGATCCGATCGGAATCCCACCCTCGCGCAATCCCACACGAGCTTCATCAATCGCGGCCTGGAGGAAGGAAGGCATTGAGGGGCTAGGAACTAGGATTTAGGGTTCTTCAGAGAATTTAATGGCTATTGCTGGCTGTGGCGATGAAGAAGCCTCATTTCAGCCCCCGGCTTTGCCGGGGGGTTGCCCTTGGGGAAAAGTTGGTTTTGGAAAAATGCCCTCGGGAAAAAACCGTGCTTGGTAGAGACAGTGATCGTTCCGCGACCCCCCGGCAAAGCCGGGGGCTGAGATTGGGGCTTGGTAGTTCTTCTTTTCACACCAAAATTTAGCCACTAAAATTCCTGGTGAACCGGATTTAGTGTCTGGGGTTTTGATGTTTTCGATGTTCACATCCAATCTCCTCGTCCCTCACTCCTCGCTCCTCACTAACTCCGTAAACTCAAACTTCCCACCGTCAAACAGCCCAAGATCGCTCAGTTTCAATTCGGGAATCACCAGCAGAGCCATAAACGAAAGGGTCATGTACGGCGAACGCAACGTCGAACCCCAGCCTTTCACCGCGGCGTCGAGCTCCTGGTACGCATGGCCAACTTCCTCACAGGTACCGGTTGCCATGAGTCCGGCAACCGGCAGTGGCAAAACCCAGCGCTCGCCATCGGTGTGGCAGATGGCACTCAAGCCGCCACCCGCATCCATGACCGCGTTGATCGCAGCGGCCAAGTCGTCGTCCGTCGCGCCGACGGCAATCACATTGTGCGAATCGTGGGCAACACTCGATGCCATCGCCCCCCGGGCAAGGCCGAAGTTCTTGATGAATGCCACCGCGGGCTTGGCGGGCTGGTAGCGGTTGACGACGACCAGTTTTAGTATGTCTTGGTCAACATCGCAGGCAATTTGGTCATCCTCGATTTTAGGTTCTATGGCGATGCGATGGGTGATGAGTTGGCCGTCGAGCGCTTCGATTACCTGCAGTTTACCTGGCACCTGTGATTTTCCAGGTTCGGAAGCGATGGCTAAATCATCCGGCTTGACATGCGTGGCGACGAACTGGTTGACCACCTTGGGCTCGACGCGGGGGATGGTCGTCTGGCCGTTTTCGGCGACGAGTTCTCCATCGATCCACGTGCGACGGACGTTGAACTCTTGCAGCGAACCAACTTCGATAAAGTCGGCCGGGTCGCCAACGCGAAGCTGCCCGACGGCAAGCCCATAATGTTCAATCGGATTGATGCAAGCGGCCTGTAAGACATCGAAAAGGTCGATGCCATGCTCGACAGCCCGTCGCACCAACAAGTTGATGTGCCCAACCAGCAATTCGTCGGGGTGCTTGTCGTCGCTGCAAAGCATTGTTTGACCAGGGTAATCTCTCAACAGCGGGTAGAGGGCGTCGAAGTTGCGGGCAGCCGATCCCTCGCGGATCGAGATTTTGCAGCCCGCGGCTAGCTTGTCGAGCGCTTCCTCGATGGTAAAGCATTCATGATCGGTGGTGATGCCTGCGGAAATATACTTGGCAGCCGCCTCGCCTCGTAGCCCGGGGGCGTGGCCATCGACCGGCTTGCCCCGCTTGTGGGCGGCATCGACTTTGGCCAGACACTCGCGGTCTCCATTTAGGATGCCGGGGAAATTCATCATCTCGCTCAAATAGAGAATCCGCGGATCGTCCAGTAGTTTTTCCACCTCGTCGACGGTAATCTCAGCGCCAGCCGATTCAAAGGTTGTCGCGGGCACACAAGAGGGAGCACCGAAATAGAACTTAAAAGGAGAGGTCGCGGCACTCTCCAGCATGTAATCGACTCCAGCCACACCCAGCACGTTGCCGATTTCGTGCGGGTCGCTCACCGTGGCGACGGTGCCATGCAGCACGGCCGCCCGGGCAAATTCGCTCGGCACGAGCATCGAGCTTTCGATGTGGACATGGGCGTCGACAAAGCCGGGGAGCAGATAGGAGTCGCACGGTTCCACCTCGGCCGGCTGAATGGCTCGGATGGAGCCATCCTCGACGAGAACCGTAGCCGTGGAAATCGACCGTTGAGCGATGTCGACGAGCTTGGCTGTCACACTCCACGAATGGTCCGTCATCGGTGCTGTCTTGGTTAGGACTTTTTGTAGGCAGAAGCTGTTAGCAATTAGCTGTTAGCCAGATAAGTTATGCAAGAAAATTCACAGTTTTTCTCTGGCTAACTGCTAATTGCTAACCGCTAACAGCTATGTTTTTTTGCGAGGCCTTCCGCTGCGTCCTCGACCGCGTGGCGAACTCGATTGGCCTGCTTTTGTGGGCGTTTTTTTTCGTGCTTCCATGTTGGTGTCGACGATCATACCCATCGCTTCTTGCCACGTGGGTATGTTGCGATGACTGGGGCGTTTGCCTGATCGACTAATGGCACTGTTGAGATTCTCGTCATCGTCTGGAGAGTCATCGTCTGAAAAATCATCGTCTGGAGAATCATCGTCTGGAGAATCATCGTCGGCATCGGCAGATATATCCAGGGCATCCTCTGGTGCCGCGACAGGATTTTCCACGTCGCTAGCTGCATCGCCTCGACCCTTGCCGCGACGACGTCGTGGGCGACGTCGGCGCTGGCTCTTTTTACGATCGTCGGACTCCTCGGCATCGCCCGATGATCGTTCTTCCTCGATGTTTTCCGTGGCGCCGGTCTGTTCCGTTGCAGAGGGCGACAGAAAACCACCGAAGGGATCCGATTCGCTGTGTACGGCATCCTTTGCGGCAGCGGCTTCTTCGACGGCGTCTTCTGCCGCTTCGAGCTGGTCGCCCTGATTGCGACGCCCTCTGCCGCGTCCACGACGCCGTCGTGGACGACGGCCCTTTTTCGCCTCTCCAGAATCCTCATCAGAGTCCTCTCCAGAATCCTTTCCCTCGGTGGCATCCGTGCCGTCCGATGATGAAATTTTGCTACAAGCCTCAGCCGCCGCTGTACCCGATAGGAACAAAGCATCAAAGGCACTTTGGGCTTGATCGCTAGACGTGATCGACGGTCCATCTGCTGGTGAAGATTCCTCTTCAGACGCATCCTCGTCGGTCGTCTCATCTTCGAAATGGATGTCCGATCCGTCCAATGCGGAAGAATCGCTGGCGAGGGATTCTGGTTCCGTCTTTGCCGCTTCACCCTCGGAAACTTCCGGGGCTGATGGCTCTTCGATCGGAATGCGCTCTTCGACCGGAATGCCAAGCGTGTTTGCCAACCCGGTCCAATCGTTGGGGTTTGCCTGAGGAACATCTTTCTGAGGGACACTCTGCGATTCTTCACTTTCCCTAGCGGCTGGCAGCGGCTCGGTATCGCGACTCTGCCGCTGAAAAGATTCCGGCGTCGGATCCGAGCCGAGTTCCTTGGCCAATTCATCCCAGCCCGAGGTTGTTTTGTTGTCGTCCATATTGATATTGTTGTGTGGTAAGGCGAATGAATTGCAAGCGGCAGCTTAGGATGCCGTCTGGGCGGACGGCGCTAACGACAGCAAAAATTTTTCATCGCATTTGCGTTAGTGCCGTCGGCAACGACGGATTTCCAACCTTTTTCTTTGACATTGAATCAGCAGCCGTCAGTGTAAACACTTTGCCTCATGGCGCGAAGGAGGGGCTAATCTGGCGGCAATTCCTTCGCCAAAGCGCTGATTTGCTTGAATTTGGCCGACCCTGCCCTGATGCACCACTCGAACAGGGCAGATTCGGTCGTCGCAAGCAACGCCCCCGATGCCTCCACGCGTCGCAAGGCGACTTCATAGTCAACAGCCCTCCGGCTACCCACCGCATCGACTGCCACCAGCACCTGATAGCCGGCCGCTAACAAATCGAGCACGGTTTGCTGGATGCAGACATGCGTCTCCAGGCCGCAAACCAGCACCCGATGGATGCCTTGGCCGCGCCAATCGTCAAATAGCTCGCCACATTCGCCGCAACTGAATGCCAGCTTGCTCGCGGCACACTGACCGGTATGGAGGCCGAGCCGCTCGGCCAAGGCCGGTTCGGTGGGGCCAAGTTTTTCGGGATACTGCTCCGTGACGGCCGTAGGGACTCCCAGCGCCTCTGCCCCATCGAGCAGCCGCCGAATGTTCCAGACAATTCGCTTGCGATCCGGAATAGCGGGCAGCAGCTTTTCTTGGACATCGACGACCAGCAGGGCTGTATCGTCGGGGCACATCAACTCAGGACTACGAGGAAGAGGCTCAGACATGGTTGCACCTTAGCGGAACGGCCCTTCCTGTTAAAGCCCAGGGGTTGCAACCCCTGGGCTTTTTTGCCCAGAATGACTTTGTTTCCAATCACCAGTTCCCGTGTGCTGCGTTGCAGCACGGCTATCCCCAACCACCAGCAACCAACCTCCAATGAAAATACGTTCGACAACGATTCTTACTGTCCGTCACCAGGGCAAGGTGGCCATGGGCGGTGATGGGCAAGTCTCCCTAGGCCAGACGGTGATGAAGGCCGACGCGGTGAAAATACGCCGGCTGATGGACGACCGTGTGTTGGTCGGTTTTGCCGGGGCCGCGGCCGACGCCTTTGCCTTGATGGAACGGCTGGAAGCCAAATTGAAAGACCATCCTGCTAATTTACCCCGGGCGGCGACCGAGTTGGCAAAAGAGTGGCGCATGGATCGGGCACTGCGGCGATTGGAAGCGATGATTGCCGTGGTCGATGCGGAAAATACGCTGCTCGTCTCGGGCACGGGCGACGTCATCCAACCGAGCGACGGCATCCTAGCCATCGGCTCAGGCGGCAACTATGCTCTGTCTGCCGCCCGGGCATTGGTTGCCCATAGTTCGCTTCAGACGGCAGAGATTGTCCGCAAGTCGCTCGAAATCGCGGGCGACATCTGTGTTTACACCAATCAAAACATTGTGATCGAAGAGCTATAAGTGAAGAATCTGACACCGCGTGAAATTGTTGCCGAGCTTGATCGGCATATTGTTGGGCAAGACGATGCCAAACGGGCCGTGGCGATAGCCATTCGGAATCGCTGGCGCCGCCAACAATTGGATGGGGAGTTGCGCAACGAGGTTGCGCCGAAAAACATCTTGATGATCGGTCCCACCGGCGTCGGCAAAACGGAGATTGCCCGTCGCTTGGCCACGCTGACCGGCGCCCCGTTTATCAAGGTCGAAGCGAGCAAATATACCGAGGTGGGCTACTATGGCCGCGACGTGGAAAGCATGATCCGCGAGCTGGTCGAAAACGCAATCGGCTTGGTCCGCGAACAGGAATTGAAAGATGTCGAAGAGGAAGCCAAAGGGCGCGTGACCGAGCGTTTGGTCGATTTGCTCGTCCCGGCGCCGGCTTCGTTCGACGTGGGCGTCGAAAGCAGCGATTCCCCCGAGCGGTATGAGCGGACCCGTGAGAAAATGCGGGCGATGCTCGTCGGCGGCGAACTGGAAAATCGCTCGGTCGAGATCAGTATCGAGCAAAAAGCGCATGCGATGATCCTTCCCGGCATGGGTCCGGGTGGCGATCAGATGGATTTTGATTTTCAAGGCATGCTCGAAAAGGTTCTGCCCAAGAATGTTTCTCGCCGCGAATTGACCGTCGCCGAGGCTCGCAAGGTGCTGTTTGACCAGGAGTGCGATGCGCTGATCAACGAAGAGAAAGTAAACGCCAAGGCGGTCGAACTGGCGGAGAACACGGGCATTATTTTCCTCGACGAACTCGACAAGGTGGTCTCCAGCGAAGGGGGCCGAGGGGCGGATGTCTCGCGGCAAGGAGTGCAACGCGATTTGCTGCCAATCGTCGAAGGGACCGTCGTGCAAACCCGCTACGGTTACATCCATACTGATCATGTGCTGTTCGTCGCGGCCGGGGCGTTTCACAAAGTTAGCCCCAGCGATCTGATGCCGGAGTTGCAGGGCCGATTTCCTATCCGCGTGGAATTGAGCGACCTGACCAAAGACGATTTTGTACGCATCCTGGCCGAGCCGCGTAACGCGCTCACGAAGCAGTACGTTGCCCTGATGAAAACCGAAGGGGTCGAGATTGATTTTACGGAGGATGCAATCGACGCCTTGGCGAGCTACGCCTATCATGTGAATCAGTCGACGCAAAACATTGGCGCTCGCCGTTTGCAAACCATCATGGAACGGTTGCTCGAAGAACTGAGCTTCGAAGCACCCGACATGAAAATGGGCAGCGTCGACGTGAATGCCGCGTATGTCCGCGAGCGGCTAGACGAGGTGGCCAAGGATGAGGATTTGAGCAAGTTTATCTTGTAGCGGATCTTCCGGCGACTCGTAGAGTCGCGGCTAGTGCCTTTAGCCGCGACTCTAATTGAAAGTTAGCCGCGACTCTACGAGTCGCCGGTTCGAACCGCTCCGCCAATCTCGTCGACCAATTGTGCGAGTCGATCTGTCGTGCCGATGATTGTGATCGTGCGCTCGGTTTCCCCCGTGACTTCGATCGAAATTTCCACACGTTCCGCGGGAAGGCAATCGCTCACCCGGTTGGCCCATTCGACGAAGGTAAGCCCATCCGCCTCGAAGTATTCCTCGGGGCCCAGTTCCAGAAATTCATCATCATCTCGCACACGATAGGCGTCGAAGTGATAGATGGGCAGCCGACCTTGCCCATATTCATTCACCAACACAAACGTGGGGCTGGTTATCGCGCCTTGCGGTACGCCCAAGGCGACCGCAACCGCCTGAACCAGGCGAGTTTTCCCCGCTCCGAGCGTGCCCTGCAGCGCAACAACCGTTCCCGGTGGTAGGGTGTTAGCCAGTGCGGCACCCAGCCGATCGGTGTCTGTTTCGTTTTTTGCGGTGAATGTGGACATGAGTTGATTCACCGATGCAGCCAACCAGTCGGTTCCAGGGGGCGATACCCACCCTCCTCAGTTAGCTGCCACAAACCCTTTCTGGCGATCATCTCCCCGATTCTTGTCATGGGCACATCCAACGGCTGGTCTCGTAGGATACAATCGGCCGCAACAGGCGGCACGGCCAGTACCAGCTCGAAATCCTCGCCATCGCCCAGGGCATGCTCCAGCGGCGTCCGATCGTCTTGCTTGGCAAGCTCGACAGCGGCTGGCGAAATGGGGACTGCGGCCAGATCGATCGCCGCTCCGCAGCCGCTCGCCTCAGCAAGCCGCCATGTGTCGAGCGCCAAGCCATCGCTCACGTCGATGCCGGCATGTAACTCGTAGCGGTCGTGAAGCAGCAGGGCTTCGCGGACCCGTGGCTGAACGTCCAAATGCCGCCCGAGGATGCTGCCACCAAACTGACCGGTCGCCAACAGCCAGTCGCCGGGCTGCGCGCCGCTCCGCGCGAGTGGGCCATGTTGGGTGGTGGTTCCCAACGCCGTGATGCTAATCGCCAGTGGGCCGTCCCAGGTGTTCGTATCGCCCCCTGCGATGGCAACGCCCATCTGCTCAGCCAATGGCAGCATCCCTTGGTACAATGCGACGGCCAAATCGAATGCCGACAGTTTCTCCGTACCATCCTGGGGCAGAACGAGCGCAACCACTGCCGCTTGCGGCTTAGCCGCCATCGCTGCCAAATCGCTGAGATTAACCGCTAACGCTTTGTGCCCAACCCGCACCGGATCGACCTCCGCGAGCTTGAAATCGACCCGGTCGGTGAGCATATCGGTCGTTATCACGGCCTCAGCCCCGTCTGCCAACCGGAGCAGCGCCGCATCATCACCAATCCCCAAGCTTAGGCAGGGACTATCAGGCAAGTGGTTCTTTAGCCAATGAAAGAACTGTTTTTCGAGTGATTCTGACATGATAATTAGGTCGGATGCCGACTCTGATGAGAAGCACAAGCTGCGCCGCCTGTCTCCCCTAAAGCCCCTATGCTCCAGTGGTGTGCGATTTCATCGCCTAATCTTTTTTAGGGAAACCTAAAAAAAAGCTTGCAATTGGTCTTTTGTAACACTAACGTACGCAAAGAGCATTGTACCGCAAGCGGTTACTTCTCTCGGCACTGGCCTGGGGACACGGCAGCGTACATGCATGAAGGTTTGCCAGCCTAGGTAATGGATGGCAGTGGCAAGGAGATTGCGACGTGTTGGTTGTGTCCCGAAAAGTTGGTCAGCGGATTCTCATTGGCGATAAAATTGCCGTCACGGTGGTGAAGGTCTCCGGCGGTGGTGTGCGCATCGGGATCGAAGCTCCGGCCGAGATGGCCGTGATGCGAGAGGAAATAGCGGAAAAAATTCGAGAGGCCGAGCGACTTACCGTCGACATCAGCACCCAAGCCGCAACGGCGGAGCAGGCCGATTGATTTCGGTGTCGAGTTCGCCTACTCCCATTTGCGTCCGTTAGCGCCGTCGGCAACGACGGACACGCACCACACACGTCACCATCTTTTCTCTCTTTCCCCTCCCAAGCGTCTCTACGGGCACAATCGGACTATTCATAAAACTGCCTGTCCCTGCCATCAAGAGAACATCAATGAAAGCCCCCGGCTTTGCCAGGGGGTCGCTTTGCCAGAGGGCAGAAATCGTAGGCCGGAACGAGCTATGCAAGTTCCGGCAATGCCTTAAAGCGCGAACATAGGCACTGCCGGAACTCGCGGGGCTCGTTCCGGCCTACGAATCTGAAATGGCTTATCGCGACTTCATCGTTCTCCTCGTCTCTGCTGTGCTAGGTTTGATGTAGGGCGATGGAACCACGATCTTTCTTGCCAGGCTGTCATGACCACTTCAAGCTTGCCGACCGAAAGTCCGGGACCATCTACCGCTTGGTTTGCCGCTTGGTTTGCCATTCGGGCCAACGTCGCTGCGAACGATACTGCCGCGGCGATTGCGGTCGGGGGCGCGGCGACGGAAGTGGCATTTGCTTGGCAACGGTCCGGCCATGCTCTTTGGTCAGGCGGCTGGGGTTCGGTCCTTGCCTGGGCGTTTCTTCTTTGGTTCTGGCTTTCGGTCAGTTGGTGTGCATGGTGTTTGGCGCGTTGCTTTGCCGGAGGTGGCGATGCGAAGAGGCGTTGGCTGCGGCGGCTATCCACCGTAGCCGCTCTGTTTGTCGCTGTATTTATCTTTGTCGCTTACGCGATCAGTTGGGGAATGTTTCTGCAAACCGGCCGATTTGCCAATTGGGAAGCCGTACGTTTTACGCTGTTCAACCTCGGAATGCTCGGCGAATACATGCAGGCTGCCGATGCGGTTCAATTCCTCTGGCTGGCACTGCTCGTCGCCATATCGCTGGCGGGATTCCCCTTGCTCGCCCGGAAACTTCAGTGCAACCGGCAACCGGCAACCGGCCGAGAAAATCTCGCACGTTGGCGACTGGGACTCTGGCTGGTTCTGATGTTGGCCGTGGCACTGGCACAGAGCCGTGTGGCAGCCGACGCCAGTTTGCCGCGTCGGATTTCTCGTATTGGCCGATACCACCATGGCCTCAACCCGGCGATCACCCTTCTGTCGAGTGCGGTCGAAGCGTGGCAACGGAAGCCGATCGAGCCATGCCTGGATATCTCCGAGTTGGTGCGAATCGACTCGACGAGGCAACTCGACACACGCTCTTCGAGTGAGAGCGTTCCGCCGTCGATCATCCTCGTCGCAGTAGAGGCGCTGCGGCACGACGTCGTGCACCTTCGTCACCAGGGACGCGAAGTGATGCCGCACGTGAATCGGTTAGCCAATAACGGCTTGCAACTCACCCGGGCCTACGCGCAGAGCACGCATTCCGACTATGCCGACGTCTGCCTGGCGTCCTCGTTGTATCCGTTGCGCTCGCCGAGCCACCACTTCTACCGTTACGACGATCCATGGCCCAAAACCTTGTTGTACGATGTGCTCAAACCGCGTGGCTACGCGACGGCGATTATCTCCTCACAAAACGAGTCGTGGGGAGGCATGGATCAATTTCTCGACACGCCCTCACTCGATTACTTCTACCATCCCGAGCGGAGTTCGGCACAAACCTTTGTCTCCGAGCGCGATCCCGGTTTCTTGCGCGAGATTCGTGCCGGCGCCCTCTTTGCCGGGAAGTTTCCTGATCGACATACCGTCGACGTTGCCCTCGACTGGATTGGAGAGCAACCGGCAGACCACACCTTCTTTCTGGCGATGAATTTCCAAAGTTCGCACTTTCCTTATTTGATTCCCGACGATTGCCCGCGACCATTTCAGCCAGCCCGATTGGACGACGATGTGAAGTTTTCCAGTTACCCAAAGCAAAAGACGCCGATGGTGCGGAATGCCTATTACAACGCCCTCGCGGAATCGGATCGCCAAATCGGGCGACTCGTCCATGAACTAAAGAAGCAGGGAAGGTTCGATAACACGATTCTTGTCGTGACGGGCGAGAACGGCGAAGCCTTTCATGAAAATGGAGCGGTCGGACATGCATGCAACCCGGTGGAGCCGGTTGTCCATGTTGCCGCGGTCGTTCATGCGCCGAACTTGCTTGGTGCCCAGGTTGAAGACTATCCGTTTGAGCATGTCGACCTGGCCCCGACGTTGTTGGGACTGTTGGGAATCGCCCCGCATCCGAATTTTCAAGGCATGGACGTGCTGTCCGCCAACCGACCGCCGATAGAAAATCGGTTGCTCTTTTTCCATGTGCTCAGTCCCATCGCGCAAGCCGACGCGGTGCTGCTCGCTGGGCGGTGGAAGTTCATGGTCCACGGCACGAGTCGACAAGCGGTGCTCTACGACCTTCAAAGCGATCCAACCGAGAGCCGCGACACCACGGCCGAGCAGCCCGAGCTTGCGGCAAGCTTGGCCGACGTGTTAGCCCGCTGGCGGCGTCGGCAATTGGCCTATTATCACTATCCCCAATACTACGGCCGCTTCTACCCGCCACGTCCACCAAAAATAAACCCGAATCAAGACGCGGTAGATTGGTTAATCTCTCGCGGGGAAGCTTTACGCTAAGGGATGGCTCAATGATGGAGGTTCTCTGGGCTCTTCGTGCTACTAACGGTCAAATTCTTTGTTTGGCGCAAAGATTTACAAGAGCCACAAAAAACACAAAAAGGCACGAAAAGAAACAGTATTGCTAGCGAATCACGTGGATGTCAATGATTGTTATCCTCCCGATTCATTCGCGCCAATTTGCGTGATTCGCGGGCCATGATTTTTGTGGTTTTCGTGTTTTTTGCGGCTATCTTTCTTTGGTTGCGGCTTTGCCCGGGGGTCGCTTAAGGCGAGCGGCAATTGAAAATTTACCAGAATACTAGCACGACGCGCAAGCGAGTGTGTGCTAGACCCACTTGCTTCTTGCTTGCGCTGCGTGCTGGTATTTTTTTTCTGTCGCCCACCTAGTACTTGGTAAATACTCATCTGCCGCTCGCCTAACAGTTCACATCTCCACCAAGTAGAGCATTTCCCTGAAGGGCATTTCACCCAAAGGCAATGTTTTCCAGCAGGCAACCCCCCGGCAAAGCAGGGGGCTGAAATGGTTCATCGCGACTTGATAGTCCACCGGTCTACTGCACGTCAATCGCTAGACATGGTGGCTCGAAATCCTTATAATCGGATGCGGCGAGTTGCCGAACTTCTGCGAACACTAACCGATGCAAAGACTCGATTCAAGCCAACAAAGCTGGAGTAATCAACATGCGAGTAAGATTGATTCTTTTGATGGCAATTTTTGCCATGTGCGCCAAGGGTGGAATTTTGTGGGCGAAGCCAGCCGAGCAGCTTCTTGGCGATCAAACGGGCGAGCATGCCTGGCAGGTCGGCTATGCCGAGGCCGATATCACTCCTGCGGAAGGACAGGCTATGATGGCGGGCTTTGGCCAGGAACGACATGCGCAAGGAACGCTCGATCCGCTACGGGCCCAGGCCCTGGCGCTCAGAGATCGCGATGGCAAGATGGTGCTATTGATTACGGCCGATGTTCTAGGCTTTGGCCGCGTGTCGGTCGACGCGATGCGACACAAGATTCAGACTTCGCATGGCATCCCGCCGGCGGCAGTTTGCTTTTCGGCTTCGCACACACATTGGGGGCCGGCGATCAATTACCGCACGAATTTTTCCATCGGGTCGGTAGACATCTGGTATCTCGCGTGGCTGGAGAAGACCCTGTTGGAGTTGGCCGACAAGGCAATCGAAAACCTGTCGCCCGCCGCCGTTTCTTACGGCACCTGCAATGTGCAAATCGGTATGTGTCGGCGGTTGCCGAATGAAAAAGGTGAGATCAAGTGGGCCCCCAATCCTGAAGGCAGTTACGACACGCACACGCCGGTGCTACGGGTCACGCGGCGCAAGTCACCCCGGCAAATCGTACTGGTCGGCCACGCCTGCCACCCAACAAGCTCTGGCATGATCGGACAGTGGTCGCCCGACTATCCGGGAACCATGCGTCGGAAGTTGGAGTCGAAGCTGGAGGATTGCCGGGCGCTGTTTGTCATGGGTTGCGGGGGCGACGCCAAGGTTGTCTACCACGACCCGGTCTCGAACAAGTACAAGTTTGCAGCAAGTCCCCAGCAAAGCGAAGTCGGTGGCACGAAGCTGGCCGATGGCGTGCTGACCTATCTTGAGGAAGCGAAGCTGAGTGAGTTGGATGCCAAGCTGCGCACTACTCTGGTTCGTGGCTCGCTGAGCATGCAGCCACCGCTGAGCCGAGAGCAAATTGAAAAGATGGCTTTCGAAGAAACTTCGCAGTCTGGTGGAAGAACTTCCTGGGCGCGGCAGAGTCTGGCCTATCCGGACCACCGCCGGCAACAGCGATATGAAGTCCAGGCTTGGCAGTTAGGCGACCTCACGCTGGTCGCCCTGGAGGGGGAAGTCTGTGCCGATTGGGGTAGCATGATTCGATCCCTGGCGACGACAACGCACGCGATGGTCATCGGCTATGCGAACCACGTTCCAGGCTACATTCCCACGGCCCGGATCATTCGTGAAGGGGGATACGAGGGGAACACTTCGCACATGGCCTACTTTCTCCCTGCGCCCTTTGAACCAAAAATGGAAAACGAATTGACGAGTCTCGTGTTGCGTGCCATCGGGCGCGATGAGCACGACGAGGCGTCCACCGCCCCGATCTACAAGGACAAAATCGACCTGCTAAAATACGTTGACGACCAAGGCGACATGCACGCCATCGCGACACCGGATGAGTGGAAGAATCGACGGGCCCACATCCTTGCCAATCTGCAACGTGTGCTGGGGCCGATTCCGGGCCGCGCGTTTCGAGTACCGCTCGACATCAAGGTGGTTGAAGAGGTCAAGTTGGAGAAGTACACGCGGAAAAAGATTACATACAACGTCGATCCTTATGATCGAGTTGAATCGTACCTGCTAATCCCACACGAGCTGCGCGGCAAGACCCCCGCCATCTTGGCCTTGCACGGCACGAATCATCGAGGCAAGGACAAAGCGGTCGGTCTTTTTGGTAAGCCGCGAAGTTTCTATGGAAAGGAGCTTGCCGAGCGAGGGTACATTGTTATCGCGCCTGATTATTGGAACATGGGCCAATACCGGCAGAAGAGACAATACAATCCCCTTCAGAATGGCTACGCAAGCGGTGTGATGAAGGGAGTTTGGAACCACATGCGGGCAATCGACCTGCTGCAGTCGCTGCCGGAAGTGGATGGCGACCGCATTGGCAGCATTGGGCTTTCTCTGGGTGGCTACAGCACGGTGTTTCTGGCAACGCTGGAACCAAGAGTTAAAGCCATGGTTTCCTGCGCGGGATATAACTCGTTCTTTGATTATGCGGCATCCGAGTACGGCGGCGGCGACTTGAAGAAATGGGCGCTCAACAAACACATGCACCGTATCGGTGCCATCTACAACAACGATCCCCGGCAGGTTCCGTTCGATTTCCCGGAGTTGATCGGCACACTCGCCCCCCGTCCGCTGCTGACGATTGCACCAAAAGATGACCACATTTTTGTCCTGCCGGGCGTGAAGAAGTGTATCAACGCAGCCCGACCTGTTTACGAGTTACTGGGCGCGGGCGATCATTTTCGGGCAGAATATCCAGAGGGCGGACACGATTTCCCTGACGCAATGCGACAAGCAGCGTACGAATTTTTCGATGAGGTTTTGTGACCAACGGAACTTTCTGAAAAAACGTTGATGAGTTTGCGCTTTCGGAAAAATATCACTCCCATGGAATCATCGAATCAGCCTGGGAATTTCATAGAAAAGATTTTCAATGCGTGCCTATAACATGTTTATCCACGAGCAGTAGATTCCTGCAGCGTGCGGCAAATGGCATCTACGGCATCTACGGCATCTACGGCAACTGCGGCAACTGCGGCCAGCGACTGCGCTAGGCCTTTTGTGCCAAGGAAAAACCACACTTTAAGCACCGCTGAATTCCGGATAAACCAATCACCGTTCAGTGGCGGTAAAACACTTTTCTCCCCACTTGCATCGTCCGTTCCTCCCCGTAAAATCAGTCTAGTGGGTGGAAGTCCTATTTCTCATCAGGGTTCTTCAGGGAATTTAGTGGCTATTGCTGACGCTGAAGATAAAGAAGCCTCATTTCAGCCCCCGGCTTTGCCGGGGGGTTGCCTTCGGGAAAATGTTGCTTTTGGGAAAATGCTCTCGGGGCAAAGCCCTGCTTGGTAGAGATGGTGATCGTTCCGCGACCCCCCGGCAAAGCCGGGGGCTGAGATTGCGGCTTGGTAGTTCTCCTTTTCACACCAAAATCTAGCCACTGAAATTCCTGAAGAACCAAAAAATCTTTGGTCCTAACGGCAACAATACCTATCCCTCTGACGTTGAGGCCCTTATGCGATACTCGAAAGCGTTGTCAACGAGTTGTTTGCTCAGTGCTTTGGCAATCGTACTTCCCTGTCGACTGATTGTGGCTGAGGAAGCGACGCCCGACACGCCATCGCAGGTGCTTTTTCTTCATACTGAATTTTTCCCCTATCATGGGGAGCAAAAGAAAGAGAGCCGTCGAGCGCATCTGCTAGGTCGGGAATTGATTCGCCAAGCAGTGCTTGTGACAGCGCGCGATGAGCTAGGAGTGCCGACCTACGACGAAACGCTTCGTGAAACCCCGCCCGAGAATGCGGAGGTGATCCATCTTCTCTTGAGCGAACGAGTGACCCCCAATGGCAAGCAGTGGCGAGTCGGTCTCTATGCTTACGACGAAGATGAGAAGAAGCGTTCTGAGGAGACGCTATGGGAGAAGCAGTATGAGAGTAAGGCTAAAAGATACGAGATCTATGCGGACATCGTTCCGAAGTTGGAAAGCGACACGCACGATCAATTTCTGGAAGCCTTGCATGCGGCCGGTTTTCGGAAGGAACAGCCCGAGCATGAGTCTTCAGAATCCGTTGCGTCGGATCGTCTTGAGGAGATGCTCGGCAAGATCGATTTCATTGCTCAATTTGCCGCAGTCCGTTCAGCGCATCAAGCAGTGGCGGCTAGCGGGGAAACGCCCGAATTGCTTGGGATACTGATACGAGGTTATGCCAACCTGGGGTTTCTTACCAGGCATCAGTACAACGCGGTAAGCCATGTGTTCACCGCGCGCTCTTGGCTTTACGCCCAGCGGTTGCTGGCCGCTGGCGAGGAAAGCGACATTGCCCTTTGGCATCGGGCCTACGCCTGGGCGCTGGGTGGCACACTTCACAACGGCCTGGCGGACCTTGAGCATCTAAAAAAACGCCGGCAAGACGACGCCGAGGAAGATCAGGACGCCACGGCGGTGGCAACATTGCCACTTTGGACAAAGTTGGTCGAGCCGTATTGCATGTCCAATCGGGCTGCGACCAAAAAGGTAGGAGAACAGGACGAAAATTTGAAGCCCTGGGCAACGAGACTCTGGTTTGAACTGACAAGCACCTATCAACACGACACTTGGAATTATCACGCGGGAAGCGAAGTCGTCCAGCTCAGCCCGACGGCGTACGGCGTCTACGCAGAGATGGCCCTTCCCGGAGCAGGCCTCCGAACGAGTCGCAGCGGCGCGTATTGGGCACCCCGTGCATTTGGCGAGCATTCTCCACAGAGTCTCGATGCTGTGCCAGGAATGCCGATGGCGATTCGAGAATTTCTCCCAACCAATGCTTTCAAGCGAACCTTGTTGGGCGGCATCTTCAAGGACCCCAACTCGGAGGATGCCTTTTCTGCCGCGACGTCGTTTATCGCCCAACGTCTCCGCGAGGAGTCGCGCCAAACGTTCTCCGGCGACTTGTCCTGGTCGGCCTTGGCTTATCTGTTGGAGGAGGAGCAGTTCGTCCAGATTTCCAACTTCCTGAGTGTTTCTACGAACGCCACAGAATCGTCAATGGTTGATGAAGTCGCCCCTGGTCGAGAAGCATCGTTATGCAGGCTACATCGATTCCTACAGATACAATAAGCGTCATGAGGTCAAGAAGATGGAACAGGCGATCACAAACATGAAGATAGAAGACTCGCGCGGCAATATGAAACGAATGTTCTATCACCTCTGGTTCGTTGGAGCGCATGGGGGAAAAGGGGTGGGCAAACTTGCTGGTGACCTAGTCTCCCACGACTTCACGATGAAAGGTAGGCTGGAATACTTCTTTTCCAATCCTTCGACATGGAATACTTCCACCACAAAAATATCCCCCTATTATGTTCGCGAGTTTTGTGCGATAGCCCCCCATTCGGAAATCAGTGTGCGATATTCGATTCATACTGCGCGGAAACCGACGATCAAGCAGTTGGAGGAATGGGAAGACAAGCTCACCGTAGATGCGACCGCCTACACGAAGTTGGGGAATCGATATCACTCGCTCAATGATATCGAGAGGGCTGTTCGGTGTTATGAGAAGTCGTTGAAAGCCTTGCCAACCTATGAAACGGCAAGCAAGTTGGCAGATTTGTATTGGCAGAAAGATTTTGACAAATGGGAAAAAGCCCTCTCGGACTTCCTCAATTCGGAAGATCTTGGCTTGCAACATGCACGAGCGCATCAGAAGTTAGCCTATGGCTATGCCCATTATGGCTTATGGCATGAGGCAAAAGCCCATGCCGAGGCTGCGGGGCAAACTTGGTCTGCCTGGGGGTTACAGATTGCGTCTTACGCATGCGAAGGCTTGGCCGAGTGGGAGGAATCGGAGCATTGGATTCGAGAGAAGTCCCAGAGCTATCCGAGCTATAGCGGAAAAGAGTGGTATTACTGGTGTCGGCGTACCGGGCGAGGCGACGAATATCAAGCGCAACTTCTAGCAAAAAAATACTTCTCGACCGAATTCGCAAAACCAACGCGTGATAATCAGGTTGAGTTGGGTGTCTATCACCTGCTGGAAGGGTTAGCGCTCTGTGAACTCCGTCATGCCAGGAGCGTAATTCAGATCTTGACAAGCCGACGTCGTGAAGCACGCCTCTGGCGGCGGCGCTGGTTGGCCTGATCAAGTTCGCGCTGGCGATCTTCGCTGCGATGCTCAGGGTGTGCCTTGAGCCATCGGTCAGGTAGCAGCTCGGAGAGCTGTTCACGCTGGTCCCTTGAAAGCGATTCGAACGGGGTTTGGGCGTCGCCCACCCGCAAGTACTCGGGAACGATCTGAGGAAGCCGGACGAGAACATCGTTGAGATACGGGGTGACGTGGACATGATTAGAACGAGCACTCTGGATAAGCGTGTACCAGACGCATGCCGCGCGACCACCCGCATCGCTCCCAAAAAATTGGTAATTTTTTCTTCCAATAACCGAGGGGCGAATGACTCTTTCTGCCATGTTGTTATCGATCGCATAGCGCCCGTCGGTTGCAAATCGCGTCATCGCGTTCCAACGATTGAGCAGGTAGCCGATCGCTTCGGCCAACTTGGTCGAAGGCCGTACCGTCGGCTGCACTTCGGTGAGACGATCGTGCAGAAGGGCAAGAATGGGAACCGACTCGCGCATGCGCACTTGTCGTCGCGTTTCCACATCGGCATCGGCCAGGCGATCCTCGATGTCGTACAGTTGCCAGATCCAAGCGAGCGCCTCGTGCGCAAGTGGCTGCGTTGAGACGGCGCACGCTTCGTCGAACTTCCGCCGCGCATGGGCCCAACAACCCAGATCCAGAAGTCGGCCATCCGATTCCTTGACTAGGGACGTGTAGACACTGTAACCGTCGGTTAATAATCCGCCTTGAAAATCATCAAGTATTTCCCGCGGACCTGCGCGGGATCGATCAAGTCGATAGTCAAATAGTTGGTACGGATGCTGGTCATCGCCAACGTAGGCCCAGAGATAAACCAGCTTGGTCGCCCCAGCCCCGGGACGCAGGACACGGGCCGTGGTCTCGTCGGCCCGTACATAAAAACTATCCAGTACTTGGGTGCGAATCAGATCCCACACCGGCAGCAGACGCTCGCCTGTTCGCACCACGGCGTTGCTCAACACGCTGCGGTTGAACCACATCGTGGTGGTGGAACGAAGCTCTTCCTGGAGACGATACAGGGGCAGGTGACGCTCGAACTTGGCGTGTGCCAGCCAGGCTAACGTGCTGGCCCCAAATATCCCTTTTTCGTTGATATTGGGTGGCTTTTCGCTGGTGACGATCTGCTGGCCATCCCGGCTAACAGGGCAACCGTAGGTAAACCGAACGTGCTCGGCGATGTAGGCGCTAGACTCAACATATTCTAGTTGCCGTGAGATCTGCTCGGAGATCACCGTCCGCTTGCCGCCACATCCACAAGGACAATCGAGTTCTTCCGGCGGCAGTGGGTGTTCAAAACGCTGGACCGGCAAGCACTCGGGGAATTCAAAACGTTTGCGCTTCTTACGGCGTTTCTTGCGTTTCGAAGACGATTCATCGTCTGGCTCTTCTTCGTCGGTCGCCTCGTCATCCTCGCTAATCTCGTTGCCCTCGATCGACTCGGGATCAAAAAGAAGCTTTTGATCGGGAGAAGGGATAAACCGTTCACGCCGTGGAGAAAAGAGTGCCTTACGGAGTAAGGTGATTTGCTCTTGCATCACCTCGATGTGATTCTGCAACGATTCAAGAGTTGCCTGTTGCTCGCTATTAACCCTTTTGAGATGTGCGATCTCGGCGCGCTGCACTTCGATCTCTTTTCGGAGTTTGTCGGATTCCATCGACAACGTTTCGGTCCTTGAAGGTGCGTCACGAAATGGCAAATGATCACACACCGTTGGTGTAGAACACACATGTTTATTTATCGACAATTCACGTTGCGCGTCAAGGTGGTTTCCAAGGCGATTGAGTAATTTGTTTTGCCTGCTCACGACGCCACCACTTGCGACGTTTGACACTCGATAGCTCGATGCCTTCCAGCAACAATCGCAGGTCGTCCACATGCAGTGTCAAGTAATCACCGGGGGATGCAATCGCCCCTCCATGGTCGGCGCCACGTAGTGTCTCGAACGTTCCTCGTTCAAGATGCTTGTAGAGGATGATCGTGCCGTCACCCGTGAAATAGAGTACCTTCAACCGGTTGCGGCGTCGGTTGAAAAACAAGAAAAGATCTCCGTCTTCAATCTGTTTGCCAAGCTCCTTTTCGACGATACCGATTAATCCACAAAAACTTTTACGCATGTCCGTGGGAGCCAACGCGGCGAAGACTTTTATTTGGGATGGCACAATCAACATGACGCCACCTCACGCAACGCCTGCAATACGTCCTTCACTGTCTCACAATCGGTGCCGTGAGGCACATCCACAAAGACTCCCTGCTGCGGCAAGTGAATACGCAGCGTGGACGCAGGTGTCGTCCCCTCGATCCGCACAGGCACCAGTTGGGTGCCCTGGACGGCGTTACGACTGGTTTTAAGAGACTTGGTCGAACGGCTCCCCTGCTCTGGGGAGGCTTGCTGCTCACGGAACTTACGCTGCCAGGCATAATAGCTGGTTTGTGTAATCGAGTTCTGGTGGCAAAACGCCGCGATGCTCAAGCCGCTTGAGGACTGCTGTTTCAGTAGGCCACGCCAGTGGGACTCTTGGGATTTGTTTCGATTGGTCATTGTGCTCGTTCCTGGAATAAAGGGAATGGTTCACCTCTATTAGGATAGCGCGCAATTTTGGGACGCTGTTCACAGAACGCTTACCTCGAATCGGAGGTGACGAATATGCTCATCAGCAGTTGGCGGACATCCAGAATACGCTGGTGAGCGAAGAGATCTCGCAGGTTCGCTTTCGAGATTTACTGGAGCCGAAACTTCTGAAAATCATCGGGCTGGGAGTTTTCCTGGCGGTTCTCCAGCAGTGGTGTGGGATCAACATCATCTTTAACTACGCCCAAGAAGTCTTCCAATCTGCCGGCTACGGCGTCAGCGGAATTATGTTTAACATTGTCATCACGGGCGTGGTCAATCTGGTTTTTACCTTCGTTGCAATTTACACGGTCGACCGTTTTGGACGACGTGCTCTCATGCTTTTGGGTTCTGGCGGATTGGCGGCCATCTACGCGGTTCTTGGCGCCGGTTACTACCAACAGAGCCAGGGCATTCACATGTTGGTGCTGGTGATCGCCGCAATCGCATGCTACGCAATGACGCTAGCTCCTGTAACCTGGGTGATTCTCTCCGAGATATTCCCCAATCGAATCCGCGGCGCTGCCATGTCGGTAGCAGTTTCTAGCCTGTGGTTAGGTTGCACGATGCTTACTTTCAGTTTTCCCTTTCTTAAGGAAAACCTAGGCGCCCATGGGACGTTTTGGCTTTATGGAGCAATCTGCGTCCTCGGGTTTGCAGTAATTCTTACTCGGCTTCCTGAAACGAAAGGCAAATCGCTGGAGAATATTGAACGGGAACTTATCGGCTGACGAAAGTATCCATTCAGCCGCCGGTAATCAGCAAATAACCGACCGCTACAACCAACTGCATGATGGCAAACGGCAAGGCCGTTTTGACAAAGCCCATGAACGAGATCGGCACGCCATGTTTGTACATGACCGTGACCGCCACGAGGGTTGAAGCCGAGCCGATCGGTGTGATGTTGCCGCCCAGATTGGCGCCGAAAATAACCGACCACCACAGAGTGGAATCACTCGCGACGTGCAATTTGCTGAGAATTTTGGCAAGCATCGCAGCGAGCGGAATATTGTCGGTCACGCTGCTAAACAGGGCCGAGGCCAGCAAGAGCGCTACCATTCCCAGCTTAGGGCCTAGCTCAATCAGGCTGCCCAGCACCTTCCCGATCGCGTCGAGCACGCCAGCGTGTTCCATCACATTGATTACGACAAACAGGCCGGCAAAAAACCCGAGTAGATCCCAGTCGATGATGCGATAAATCTGGTCTGCTTCCGATTTGTAACGAAGCAGTGCCACCGCGGCAAAAGCCACCGCGACGAAGCCCATCCCCAGGTCGCTGACCCAGGGCAAGACGCTTGTGGTAGCAATGGTGAGGATGAACAGTGCCGTCATGATTGCGCCAAACCAGAAAAACCCGCGGCTTTCGATGCCGTCGTTTTCGTCGAAGCTATCGACCATCTCCGCAGCGGCTTGTTTTTCCTGAAGAGTGGTAAGTCGGCCTATGCCAAACACTCTTGTTGCCAGCCAGAGAGTGAGTGCCGTGGCAATGGCTACATAGGTGATACTGTAGAGCAAGAAGTCGACGAAGCTGATTCCCGCGGCCGTGCCGACGATGATGTTTGGCACGCTGCTGATCAACGTAAGCAGTCCACCCACATTGGTGAGCAGGCCTTCGGTCAGTAGATAGCCGAACAGTTTTTTCTTGTGTCCTAGCTTGTCAAGCGACACGACCGTCAGCGAGCCGACGATAATCATCGCCGTCACGTTGTTCAGCAAGGCCGAGAAGATGACGGTCATCACTCCGTAATAGACGAGCAGCCGTACCGGGTCGCCGCGCGAGAACTTGGTGACCTTGATTGCCAGCCACTTGAATAGGCCGGAACGCGCAATCACGTCGACAAACACGCTGGAGCCGAGCAGGATGACAATCACGCTCCAATCGATGGCCGGCACATAGGGCGGCATGACGATTTCGTGGCCACCCTCATGAAGTTCTATCTCCTCTTGTTCGACGGCATCTGCGGTGATTGCTTCCTTGGTTTGCTTGTTGGAATGAATCGTATGGCTACCAATGACCACATTTCCTAACGGAAGCAAGTGAAAAGCCACACCGAGAAACAAGCAGACAACGGCAAATAGACCGGCAATAACCGACTTTTTGGCATGCAGCTTTTCTTCGAACGCCAGGCAAACGATAAGGCTTGTTAGCAATACGCCGAAAAGAAGTTGCACGCCAATGCTCGGGCCCGAATGGGGAGCCGCCATCTCGGCGAATAACAGGGTGGATGGGATCATGATGTCGAGTCCTGTCTTCGGTAATTTGTAGGCTGGAACGAGTTCTGCGAGTTCCGGCATTGCCAGATTCCGAAAATTCATGTGTTGCCGGAACAACGCTACCGCTTGTTTCGGCCTACAAATCTCCACTGGCTAAATACTAACCGCTAATTGCTATTTGCTTCCGCTACAACATCAACAATGCTGTACGCCGCAATTGCACCGCCAGCGGGTAGGCCAATCCATGCATGGCCATTTGATCGTCGTCCTTGGTATTGAGCACCAAGAGGTCGATTTTGTGATCTTCCACCAAATGAAGATGATCTTTCAGACGATGCCCCATGGAAACATTGGCCACCATTTCGATCTGGGCATGGGCGGCCTGAAGAACCTGCTGGCACGATTCGATATAGTCTTGCGGGTCTTTCAGCAATTGGAGTGCCAATGCTTCGCGGGCCGTTTCGGTGTCGATCATGGGGATTTTCGAGATGGCATCGATCACCCGATCGAAGGCTGCCTGATCTTCGACATGCGTAAGCACCAGCTTGCCACCCAGTTGGGTCATCGCGGCGGCATAGTTCACCAGCCGGTGGTCGCCGGTGAGATGATCGGTGATTGCCATAACCGAGTCGGTGTTTTCTAGCCGCTGGGCAAAGTCGGGGTGCTCCTTGGGGTGAGGGATCAGTAGCACCGGAAGATCGGTGACTTGCGCGAGCACGTCGACCGACTCGCCCAAGCTATGGGGCCAATGCCAGGCGTCGCCGCTGAGATTGCGATAGGTCACCAGCATGTCAGGCGAACGCTGCTCGACGAGTTCCAACAGATTCCGAACATCGGTCCAATCCGATTTCAGCACAACCTCTATTTCGGGTGCGTCGGACTCTTGCTGCCGGACATGCAGGAAATTCTGCACGGCCACCTGCATCGGCTCATGCGGCTGGGCGAGATCGGTCACCAGCAGCACACGCTGCACACGGACCGGTTCGTATTGAAACGGAGTCCGAGTCGCGGAGCGAAATTCGCTTTCAAACTGGTCGAGATTGGTCATGGGGGAGGGGCGAGGGACTAGGGTTGCGTGAGGTCAAAATAACAGTTTGGAGTGTCGGGAGCAATTCGAGTCATCCTGTTACGAAGAAGAGAAATAGGATGCAGTAGACAGTGGGTCGAGAGTTGCGGATAGTAGGAAAAGTTGAAACTTGCCCAAATCCCTAATCCCTCGCCCCTCCCATGCAAACCATCATTACCGCCACCGGGCCCGACAATCGCGGCTTGGCTGATCCGATAGTCCATTGCGTTACCGAGTTGGGCGCGAACATCGCGGAAATCCAGATGTTCGACCACGACGAAGAATCGGTTTTTTCGATGCTGACCCGGATCGATTTGGATGCCGATATGTCGGGCACGTTGCGGCTTGCGATGGTCGAAGTGAGTCGGAAAACGGGATTGTCGATTCGCACTTGGTCGCCAGTGATTGAGAATCGTCAACCGCGACTTGCAATCTGTGCAACCTATCGACAAGAAACACCCCGAGCGCTGCTAACTGCGATTCGCGAAGGAATAATCCAGGCTGAACCAACCCTATTTATCAGCAATCGGGAAGCCTGCCGCGATTTGGCGGGTGAGTTCGACGTGCCCTGGTTTCACATCGGCGACGCCAACGGCAAGGCGGATGATGATCAGCTGATCGATATTTGCGACGAGCACCACATCGACTACATCGTCCTGGCCCGATACATGCGTGTGCTGCCCCCAACTAGTTGCTGGAAGTACGCCGGCGGGCGAATCATCAATCTACACCATGGTCTGCTACCCAGCTTTCCCGGTATGCGACCGTATCATGTGGCCCATGCTTCGCGGATGCTTACCTTTGGCGCGACTTGTCATTTCATCGTTCCGGAGCTCGACGCGGGCAACCAAATCATTTACCAATCAACCTTTGCTGTTGCGCCTGGCACTACGCGTGAAGAGATCATTCGCCAAGGCCAGGAAGAAAACGAACCGCGTTGTTTGGTCGAAGGCCTGCGTCGTGTGGTCGACGGCGAAGTGCAAATGCACTTCAATCGCGTGGTGGCGATTAAGTGACCGGGTTAAGATTGTAGGGGTTGTGGCGATTTCCAAGCTCGGGGGTTGCAACCCCCGGGCTTTCCAGCGAATTTCTTGACGTTTTGGCCGTCGCCAAATAGGGTGGAAGTAGCGGTACGCGCAAACGACGACAAGTCGCCGGCTTGGAGATCCCAACCACCACTGCGAGTTCATCGATGATTATACAACGTTGTTTTGTAATTGCTCTGAGTCTGATGTTGGTTTCTTCCGCTATGGCGCAAACCGTGCGGTTCGACACCAATGTCGGCACATTCGACATGCTGCTCAATCCCACAGAGAATCTGAACCTGCAAGGGCATGTCGATAATCTGTTGGCGTATGTCGAGTCGGGCCGTTATGACGGGATGCTAATCAATCGGGCGGTTGATGGTTTTGCTTTGCAAATGGGCGGTTTTATTAGCCCTCATTTTACTCCACAGGCAAATCAGGCGGATTACATTACGATTCCCAGATTCGATCCGGTGATCGTTGATACTACGGGAGACAACGATATTGATTTTGATACGCCGGGACTGAGCAACACGCGAGGGACGGTAACTTTGGCCCTGAGTCCTACCGCTGCTGGACCAGACATGAATAGCGGCACGAGCAGTTTCTTTGTCAATTTAGTTGACAATTCAGGTAGCCTTGATCCTGGTGCAACTAATGATAATGGACAAGTCACTGGCGGTTTCGTTCCATTCGCTGAAATACTGAATATGGAGACCATTGACCTGATCTTAAACCTAAATAATGTGAATCTGTTTGGAATAAATCCAGCCGTAGATCCTACGTTTACGAATGTGCCTCTATTAGATGGGGGCATTCAAATTTTCGTCGAGCGTGCTTTTGTGCTTACCAGCACAGCGCAAGCCGGCGGGGAATCGCAATCGGCGGTGCCCGAGCCTTCGGCTTTGTTGCTAGCGGTGCTGGCCGGTTTATGTGCTGCATACGGTTCCAAGCCAAGCCGCAAGCGGCCGCTTGCGGCTTAGCTGTCCTGCGTGGCCGACGGCGCTAACGTGTTACTGTCAATCGCTCGAATAATTCTCTGAAACTGCTCTTGCTTGGCTTGTCGGGGATCTCTAACATTCCCGCCCGTCTCAGCTTGCTGGGGCGACTTTTCTACCAATCTTTTCCATGCAGTCTTGTCCTCGATGGGTAAAGCGCCGTCAGTTGTGCGTTCGTGCCGATGGGCCCCGGTTGTGCATAGGCACACCTGGAGGACCTACGGTTCGGCGTGCGCAGATGCCCAGCGGGCGACAAGTGACAGGAGACTTATCGCATGAGGACGTTGATTCACCTCTTGCCGAGGCAGCCATTTCAAGCCACGGTTTCCACCGGTTGGGGCTGGGCATTCGGACTGACATGGGGCTTGGTTTGCGCAGTTGGGCTTGTCGGTGTCAGTTCCGCCCAAGATGGCTCGATCATTCCAACAGCCGCGGGACCTGCCCCGGTAATCCCTGCAAGCTACACGGGCGGCGGCAGCTTTTTCAATAGCGGCCTGGGAACCGCCTTTCGGATCAACTACCACAGCGAAGGCTACGGCACGCAAGAAGGCGTCGTCAGTCTCGGGGCGATGAAAGTGATTGACCATGGCGGGGCGGTTACCTTTTTCGATGGCCAAGGCACGCTCAGCGATGAGTTCGGCGGCGGATTCAATGCGGGCGTCGGCTACCGCTGGATGCACGACAGCTATTTTACGCCCGATCCAAAACGCATTACCGGCTTTAACTTCTGGACTGACGGCCAAAGCACCTCGGCTGATAATTTCTTCACGCAGCTTGGCATCGGCTGGGAGTCGCTCGGCGATCTGTGGGATTTTCGGTTCAACGGCTATTTCCCGCTCGAACGGACCAAACTGGGCGCTTCGACCGTAACGGGTACTGGGCTTTTTTTCTTGGGTGATGCGCTGGTGGGCGACACGATCGATACCACGGTCGACACCGCCTTGACCGTGGTCGACGGTGAATTGGCCCGACGCATTGCCGACCTGGAAGCTTGGGCGTTTGTCGGTGGTTATTTTTTGGATGGCGGTTCAATTGATACCGAAGAAGGATTTCGCGCGGGTGTGCGCGGCTATGCTGTGCCCGACCTGGCCCTGTCGCTCCAGGTGACCGATGATGATGTTTATCATACGAATGTAATGTTCGGGGTTACGTGGTTCGTTGGCCGAACGAACAAATGCACTTTGCCTTGCGGCACGCTCGAAGACCGTTTCCGCGAGCCGGTCATGCGCAACGACTTTATTGCCACCTCGCAGCGTGTGGTCTCCGGCGTCGGTGGCAGTGCGCTAACATCCCAGACGACGGGTGCCGCGCTCGACTTTGTGCATGTCGACGACAGCGCCCCTGTCGGCGGCGATGGCACGATAGAAAACCCGGTCAACACCCTCGCCGCCGCGGAAGCCGCTGGCGCGGATAATAGCATTATCTTCGTCCATTCCGGTTCAAGCTTGGCCGGTGGAATTACGCTAAAAAATGGCCAGCAGGTGCTGGGCGAAGGTGTTGATGCCGGCGGCGTAGTGCCTGTCAGTCACTTTGTCGATACCGTCCAGAGCGGCACTGTCCAATTGCCCGAATCTTCAACCGGGGCAAGCAGCGGGGCGATGCCAACCATCGCCGGCGCGGGCGACGTATTCACGTTTTTTGATAACAACAGCGTCAACAACTTTACCATCAATGGTGGCACCCGGGCCATCGTTGCCAACGGGGTTGCTGCACCGCAGCTACAGAATCTGGAAATCAACAATCAGACAGGCGACGCCGTTGTGCTGACCGGACTTACTGGCACACCCGTCGTGGACAACACGGTAAACATCACCGGTGTTGCGGCTGGCTTCACAGGCATGGTGATCGACGGCGGAGATACCACGTTCGCCATCAATGCGAATATCACCAATACCACCAACCCGACAGCCCAATCGCTCATTATCCGGAAGCGGACTGCTGGAACCATCACTTACGGCGGTGACATCACCGACACGGGTGAGGGGTTGCTCTTCGAGGATAACACGGGCGGAACCGTGGCATTTAGTGCCGCGAGCGACGTGAATCTCGACGTCACTGGCACCAGCACCGCGCTGGCGCTGAGCAACAACGAAGGAGCCACATTCACGTTCAACGACTTGGCAATCACGTCGGTCGATGGCAACGGCGTCAGCATTTTGGGTGGCGGCACGATTTCTATTCTCGATACGAATAGCACCAGCAGTATTGCCAACAGTGGCACAGGCGATGCGGTCAACGTGATTGGCGACATCAATGGCGGTGCCATGGGCGATGCCACGGTGACCATCGCAGCGGACATCACCAATAGTACCGGCGGCAGGGCGGTTGACATTCGGCGAATGGCCTCCAATGGCGTGACGATCAATGGCACGGTGGATGTTACCAGTGGCGGAGGCGTTAGTGTTCTAGACAATACGGGCGGCAACCATCTCTTTACCAGTCAGCTAACACTCAACACGGGCACCAACGATGCGGTGTTACTGGATAAGAACACGGGTGCTACGATCAGCTTCAATGGCGTCGGTATCGACACCACCAGCGGCGCGGGCTTCTCAGCAACCAACGGCGGAACTTTGGCGGTGACCGGCACGAACACAATCGTTACAACGACGGGTAACGGGCTTGTGATCGATGGCATGACCGTCGACACGGGCGGAGCTGTCTTTGACAGCATAACGGTCAGTGGTGCGGCCAACGGCATCATTTTGAAAGACTTAACCGGTGGTTTGGTGACTGCCGGTTCCGGCACCAATCCGGGCGACGGTGGCACGATGACCACCACGGGCACCGCGATTATCATTGACAATGTCGTAAACGCTTCGGTCAACAACATCACGGTGAACAACACGGGCGCCCTCGGTTTGGATGTTAAGAACAACGATTCGGGCGCTGTGTCGGTCAATGGCGTAGATATCACTGCCACGACCGCCACGAACGGTGCGACGATCATTGGGAATGACGGCGCGGCGATTTTAGTTGATGGTCTTATGGTCGATACCACTGCCGGTGATGCGGTTGTCGTAACTGATTCGAGCAATGTCACGATCAGCAACTCGACGATCGACAATGCGGGGGCCAATGCAATCAATGGTTCGCATAGTGGGACGACGGCATCTTCGTTGACGCTTAGCAATCTGACGGTAAACAATGCTGGCACCAACGCGGTGAACATCACCCATAGCGGGACCGGTGCGTATGATGTGAATGTCAATAACTCGACCGTCAACAGCGCAACCGGCTCGGGCGTCGTCGCCACGGCCAATGGCGCCGGGTTGTTTGATTTGACGGTGGACAACAGCTCGATTGGCAGCGTGGGGCAAAAGGGTGTTTTTCTTACCACTGGTGTCAACTCCGACCGAGTCAACTTTACGTTGACCAATAACAACAGCATTGTCGCGGGTGACGACAACGCGCTAGCCGCCAGCTTGTCGGGTGGCACGGGCGACGTGCGGCTCTTGATCCGTGATAATACATTGCGAAACAATAGTGCCACGAGCGAGACGGTCGATATCAGCGTAACCAGCGACTTGACGCTCAACGCCAATATTGGCGCCGAAGACACTAATGCTGTGGTGGGTGATAGGAACACATTTACCAACAATGGAGCCGGCCGCGCTTTCTTGATGGATGTGAATAGTGCCAGTGCCACGATCAATCTGGATATGCAAGATAACACTGGTGCCAGCGGAGGTGCCGTAGGGTTTAGGTTCACAAAAACCAGTGGCATCTTCGGCATCGTCGACAAGGCGAGCATGCTTCCGGCGGCACCGCCCGCGGCTGGAGCGACGAACGTCGGCATCATCGACCTGGGTGGCAATGTGATCGGCGATTTTGACAACCTCGCTCCGCCCATTTCATTCCCGTAGTATTTTCGGCGAGTCTCCCCCTTGCTCTGGCCGAAGATTAGGCGCGTAGGCACGAGGCGCGAGTTGTGTAAGATGGAAGCCTCGCTCTCAACTCCCAACTCCCAACTCTCCCCCATGTCTCTCCAACTAGTCGCTACCGCTGCGTTTGGACTAGAAGCGGTTGTCGTGCGCGAGCTTGAGCAGTTGGGATACCAACCGAAGGTCACTCGCCCGGGACGGATCGAGTTTACCGGCGACACACTTGCCATCTGCCGGACGAATCTCTGGCTCCGCTCGGCCGACCGAGTGCTGGTGCAGTTGGCCCGATTTCCGGTTCTCGATTTCGACACCTTGTACGATACGGTGCGACAACTTCCGTGGGAAGAATGGGTCACCGAAGATGCAGCGACTCCTGTGCGAGGCCGATCGCGCAAGTCGCAACTGACTAGCGTTCCTGCCTGTCAGCGAACCGTGAAAAAAGCAATTGTCACCCGACTTCAAGAAAAACGAAACGTTCAGGACCTTCCTGAAACGGGCCCACCGGTGCCGGTCGAGGTGGCACTGCTCGAAGATGAGGCAACCGTGTCGATTGACACCACGGGCGATGGGCTGCATCGGCGAGGCTATCGCACGCTTGCCGGGCAGGCACAAATACGCGAGACGCTGGCTGCGGCGTTGGTGCAGCTTAGCTTTTGGAAGCGGAGCCGGCCGCTCGTCGATCCATTTTGCGGCACCGGCACGATTGTGATTGAAGCCGCGATGCTTGGCCGCAATTTTGCCCCAGGTCGAAATCGCGCGTTCGCCGCCGAACATTGGCCTCCGATTGGCGCGGCCCATTGGAAACAAGCGAGGGAAGAAGCCGCCGACCTTGCGCAGCCTGGCCTCGAGCCCCGACTGCTCGGCACCGACTCCGATCCCGAAGCCCTCAAGCTGGCCCGCTACCATGCCGAGCAAGCGGGCGTCGCGGGCGATGTCCACTTTCAAGAGCAAGATTTTGCCGAATTGAATAGCACCCGCTCGTTTGGCTGTTTGATTACCAATCCGCCCTACGGCATGCGACTGGGCGAAGAGGCCGAGGTGACGGCCCTTTATCGCTCGATGCCGGGCGTGCTGCGGCGACTGAAATCGTGGTCGCACTATATCCTTTCGGCACGCGCTGACATGGAGCAGCTCGTAGGGCAACCGGCCGACCGCCGCCGCAAGCTCTTCAACGGACAAATCGAGTGTACCTATTTCCAATTCCACGGTCCCAAGCCGGAGGACCATGCGGATACGTCCGCCGCGTTTGGAGGCTTACGCGACGAAGCGGTGCGTCAGGCCGAGGAGTTTGCCAACCGATTGCGCAATCGTGCCCGGCATTTGCGACGCTGGCCGACGAAGCGCGGCATCACTTGCTACCGGCTGTACGACCGCGACGTGCCCGACGTGCCGTTGGTGGTTGACCGATACGAAGATGCGCTGCACATCGCTGAATACGAGAGACCGCACGAGCGGACCGCGGCCGAACATGCTGACTGGCTCGACCAGATGGTCCGCACGGCGAGCGAGGTGCTTGAAGTTGCCCCGGAAAATGTGTTTGTCAAGCGACGCGAGCGGCAGCGTGGTGCCGCACAGTATCAACGAGTTGGCGATGCGTCGGCAGTGCGGGTGGTACAAGAAGGGGGATTAAAGTTCCAAGTCAACCTGTCGGACTACCTCGACACGGGCCTGTTTCTCGACCACCGGATCACGCGGCAGAAGGTCCGTGACGCGGCTGACGGGACCAACTTCCTGAACTTGTTTGCCTACACCGGCGCATTTACGGTTTACGCTGCCGCTGGCGGGGCGAAGCGGACCACGTCGGTTGATCTCTCGGCGGGCTATCTCGACTGGGCGAAGGAAAACCTGCGGCTCAACGGATTTGAGGGCGACGAGCACCGTGCCTACTGCCAAGACGTGTGGGCATTTTTTGACGATTTGCCTGATGATGAATTATTCGATTTAGTGGTTGTTGATCCGCCTACGTTTTCTAATAGCAAACGGCTTGACGAGGATTGGGACGTGCAACACGATCATGGGCGACTGCTCGGCCGTGTGCTGAAGCACACATCGCCCGGCGGGGTGGTGTTTTTCTCGACCAATTTGCGCAGGTTTAAGTTGGATGAAGCGGCGCTGGAGGGCGTTGCGCTCCGCGAAATCAGCCGGCAAACGATACCCGAAGATTTTCGCAACCAACGAATCCACCGCTGTTGGCGGATCGTAAAGAAGACATGATTCGCACAAGCGTTAGCGCCGTCGGCCACGACGGACTACCTGGCTAACGCTCTGCCAAATGTTCCCGCAACTCGGTCAATTCGCGCTCAAACCCGCCCGAGAGAATCGGAAATCGGCACCAAGTTTTCGGGTCGAGATTCTCGTCATCGAGATGAAACGACGGGGCGAAGCGCTCGCGCTTCCACTGATTCCGGCACCAGAGCCTGAAAAATCGCTCGATCCATGCGCCGATCTGTTGCGCATCGTATTCCTCAAATTGCGGGCGGACCACTTCAAATACCTCGACCGGCATCAGCTTGTCGCGGATGGCGGACCGCTCGATTGCGTCGAGTACACGGTAAGGCATCAAGTCGGCTTCGTCGGTTTGACCTGCGCCCGGAGGGCGCAACTCGGCGGTCGGCTGTTGGGTGTTGACAACCGCTAGCGCCGGCAGTGGACCGACGCCTTCGGGCCCGGTGGTTTCCATCCACTTGAGCCACTCCAATAAAAACGCCTTGTCAATGCCGGCGATCGGCGAGAGCCCGCCGCACGTGTCGCCATCCATGGTTGCATAGCCGACGGCCGCCTCGCTCCGATTGCTCGTGGCCAAGAGCAGCGCCCCGCGCAAGTTGGCGAGCAGCCACGCCGCCGGACCTCGCGCACGGGCTTGGATGTTTTGCAGGGCCAAGTCGTCGTGTTGCCAATCGAGCTGGCGACCCACCGCCTGCGAGATGGTTTCGACGTAGCCGTCGACCATCGCGTCGACGTTCCAATGAAGAAACTCCGCGCCAATCGCATCGGCAACCGCTTGGGCGGCACTCCGTGTCGTCTCACTGCTGTTGCGGGTAGCTTGGTAGACGCAGGTGAGCAAGCGGCGAACCAATTCGTTGGAGCCTTTGGCTTCGGCTAGCCCCGCGACATGGGCCAGTTTGGAGGTGAACGCCTCTTGGCCAATATCGTTGGTACCGAGCTGGACCATGAGCCAGACGAGCGTCGCGGTGGCCGAGGAATCCGCTCCGCCGCTGAGCGAGATAACCAACCCGCCCGCCCGACTTTTCCGGAGGTAATCGAACAATGCCAGCGGCACCGCTCGGGCGAACTCTTCTTCCTTGGAAAAAGGTGTCAGGAACCTTTTTCCAGAATTCCCGGAATTTCCAGAAAAGGTTCCTGACACCTTTTTCTCAACATCGGCGATAGTAAGCACATAGTCGGCGTAGGAAAACCGTGGCCCTTCGGCCAGCATCTGGCCCTCGCTGGCGATCAGCGTGCCCCCGTCATAGATTGCTCGGCCCGATTCGTTGCCCAGCAAATTGGCACAGACGTAGCCCACGTGGAAATCGCGTGATCCGTCCAGCACAATTTGGCGACGAACTTCCTGTTTGGCCAGTGCAAAGTGGCTGGCGCTGGGGTTCAGGATGACGTCGGCCCCGCGGGCGGCCAGGCGTTTACCTGGGCGATCGTCGATCCAGGCGTCGCGGCATATCTCGAAGCCAACCTGCACCCCGTCGCAGTCGAACAACAGATCGCCGATGGGGAATTTTTTGCCCGCGAAATGAATCTCACTCACCTTGCCCGTTGGCCAAGGGCTGAACCAACGTGGCTCGTAGTGAATGCCATCGCCGGCTAGGTGTTGCTTGCAGACGAAACCGAGCAGCCTGCCATCACACGCCAAGGCGGCCGCGTTGTACAACTTGCCTTCCCACATGAGCGGCAGACCGAGCGAAACGGCAAGCCCTTGGGTTTCGGGCACGATCTGGGCAAGCACTTCGAGCGAAGTCTGCTGCACGCCGTTGGCAAAAAATGCGTCTTCGCAACCATAGCCGCTGATGCAGGTTTCCGGCAGGCAGAGAATGTTCGCGCCCGCACCGCGTGCAGCGCCGATGGCCGCGAGAATGTGCTCGCGGTTGGAGTCCCAGGCCATGGGGGTTTGGTTTAATGCGGCGGCAGCAAGGCGGAGATGCACTGTATTGATCCAGGCGAGCGGTAGCGTTTCGTAGGTGAGCGGTGGGCGGACAGCCCTCTGTTAAATCAGTCGACAAGCGTCAATGCGAACGGCAGATGAGAATTTACCAAATACTAGCTCGACGCGCAAGCGAGTGGATAGACCAAACAGACACACTTGCTTGCGCCGCGTGCTGGTATTTTATGTTCTGCCGCTCGTTGATTGGCTAAAGTAGGACAAACGCCTGCAGTATAAGCGTTTTCGCGCAGAACCGATAGCGAGAGAGTCAGCGGGGAGATGGCTGGCCTACTTCGTCACCGACACACCCCAGCTAAATCGGGGGCCGCGGTGGTAGCCGTGGTGATAACCATACCGTGGTCCGTAGTAGGGTGGCGGGCCGTAATGGTGCTCTTCGATGTACGCCGGTGGGCATGCAGCGATGGCCGTTTGTTGCACGGGCGGATTTTGCATCGTTTGGATGACTTCGGTCGCCACGCCTTGTTGATGCAAATAGATCACATCACTCGCCGCCAATGGCTGGGAAAAACCCGACGTTCGGACGTAGTTCTGAATCAGCCTAGGGCCAACGCCTGCACGACTCATGGCAATCACTTCTTCGGTCGTGGCTGCTCCGACAGAAACTTGCCGTCCCAATTGCGAGGCAATTGCCGCGCGGTTTTGGGCTTGCATTTCATCCATGGTGCTGCCCACCGCAGCACCGGTTAGCGCTCCGATGCCCGCGCCGATGGCGGCCCCCGCACCCGTGTTGCCAACCGCATTGCCGACAATCGCCCCGGTGCCAGCCCCAGCAAGCGCACCGATGCCTGCCCCACGGTCGGCGTAGTAGGGTGATTGACAGCCTGCAGAAACCAAGAGCAGCAGGCAGAGAATCGGGCGAGGGTATTTCATAGCAAAACTCACATTGAGTAGCGGTGGGTAGCGGGGCGGCGAATCGTCGCAGTCGCATCACAGAAGGTCAAGGGCAACCCGAAGAAGCACCCAGCCCGATGGGGGGTGAACATTAGCGCCGTCGGCCACGACGGATAATTGCCACTAGGTGTTGCCATTGAAGCCCATATTCTCCGCCGCATGCGATCTGGTCAGATCGCGGCAAGATACTTTGCGTTACGCTGTATTGTCGCCTGATTCCTCTAGTCAAGACGCGTGATAGTCCCATTACCCCACGGATTTGAGGAAAATCTCGGTTCTCAGCCAGAGAATGCTTGCGTTAGGTCGTCTGATCACGTAGAATTACAGCAACTCGGGATTTGTGGCCGCTTGCAGCCGAAACTGCTAAAGAGCCTGCCGTTGTCAGCAAGCATACTCCTGGGTATCTGCTGACAGCAACAATCGATCAAGCTTGCAAAAGCCGCATTCACCGAGAGTGGATGCGGCTTTTTTATTAGCCGTATTGCAACGCAATACACGGAGGAGATGTCTAGCATGAGTCAAATAGAAATGACCAAACTACCGAAGCGTACCTCCGACGGAAAGCCACAAGAGCCTCTGGCATCACCCGACCTATCGGACGGCTCACAGCAGTTCTCTACGCTCTCGGTCCACGCCGGCGAAGCGCGCCAAAAACCGGGCGACTCGATTACCGACCCCATCTTCTGTGCGTCGACGTTCACGTTTGACAACACGCAGTCGATCATCGACTACATCGAGCAGAATCAATCGCGCGAAGAATATGGCCGCTATGGCAACCCGGGAGAGCGCGTGGTTGAGCGCAAGCTTGCCGCACTGGAAGGCGCCGAGGAATCGATACTCTTCGCCAGTGGGATGGCAGCGTTTGTCGGCTTGCTGATGGCGAAGCTGGCCTCTGGCGACGAAGTCATCTTTTTCGACGAATGTTATCACCGCAGCCGCGAGTTCTGTTCCAAACACCTCTCGCGGTTTGGCGTCACGACGCGGCAAGTCCCCGCGTGCGACTACCAGGCGATGGAGGCGGCCATTTCGCCCAATACCAAGCTGCTGGTAAGCGAGTCGCCCACCAACCCCCACCTGAGTTGCATCGACATCCAGCGGTTCGTGGAAATCGGTCGGAAGCACGAAATCGAAACGCTGATCGACGCAACCCTTGCGACGCCTTACAACTTGCAACCGATCGAAACGGGCGTCGACTACGTCCTGCATTCTGCCACCAAATACCTCGGTGGGCATAACGACTTGCTTGCCGGCGTCGTGGCAGGCAGCCGAGAGCAGCTTGAGCCAGTCCGCAACCTCCGCGGTATCATGGGCGCAATCAACAGCCCGCAAAATGCCTATCTGCTGTCGCGGGGGCTGAAGACGTTTGAGTTGCGGATGCAGCGGCACAACGAAAACGGCCTGCGGCTGGCCCAGTTTTTGGAGAACCATCCGCGCATCGAGCGGGTGCTTTATCCGGGCTTGCCCTCACACCCCTACCATGCGATTGCCAAGCAAACAATGCGCGGCTTCGGCGGATTGGTCACCTTCATGGTAAAAGACGCCGACTGGCGTCAGACGGCCGACATCGTCGACGCGGTCCGCATCCCTCGTATCGCCCCAAGTCTCGGCGGCGTCGAGTCACTGATCGAGCAACCGCTGGTGATGAGCTACTACGAATGTACGCCCGAAGAGCGCGAGCAGTTCGGCATCACCGACAACATGATCCGCTACTCCTGTGGCATCGAGAATTCGGACGATTTGATCGCCGATTTAGCGCAGGCAATTGGGTAAAGGGTTGAATTTCCGCTGAGAGTGTGTCTGGAAAGTGATATCGTAGTGGGAACATCTTTGATGGTAGCATTTCTGATTCGAGCGGAGGAGCTTCGAACGTGGAGGTGCCCGAGATGTCCGTTACCAGCGAGTATCGCGGCTATGCGACCGACCTTACCGATGCCCAATGGGACTTGGTCGAACCGTTTATTCCCTGGCCCAAACCGGGAGGCCGCGATCGAACGACCTCCATGCGAGCGGTTGTGGATGCGATTGTGTATCTGCTTCGTACCGGCTGTGCGTGGCGGATGCTACCACACGACTTCCCGCCGTGGCAAACGGTGTACGACTACTTTTGCCAATGGAAGCAAAACGGTACCTGGCAGCAAATGCACGACATGTTGCGCGAGCGAGTGCGAAAGAAGGACGGACGTGAGCCGACGCCCAGCGCGGCAATCCTCGATAGTCAATCGGTCAAGACGACCGAAAAAGGGGGGGTACATGGGTATGACGCAGGGAAGAAGGTGAATGGTCGCAAGCGGCACATTTTGGTGGACACCATGGGCTTACTGCTGACCGTGGTTGTCCATGCCGCCAGCATCCAAGATCGTGACGGGGCAAAGCAAGTGCTGGAAAAATCGAAAGGGAAATTTCCACGCTTGCAACTCGTGTGGGCAGATGGGGGCTATCGCGGCAAGCTGATCGACTGGGTGAAAAATACTTGTGGTTGGGTATTGGAGATCATCAAACGCAATGCTGACGCCAAGGGATTCGAAGTGTTACCCAGACGCTGGGTCGTCGAACGCACCTTTGCCTGGTTCGGCCGTTACCAACGATTTAGCAAAGACTACGAGTTTCATCCTGAAACCAGCGAAACCATGCTACAGATCGCCATGACCCACATTATGCTGAGAAGGCTGGCGCCGACAGCAGAGACATGATGCACTTTCCAGACACACTCTAAGAGTACGTATCGCTTGGCCGAAGAACTGACGCAACAAGACCATCCCATCGGGCCTCGCACGGTTGCCAAGTTGCTGCACGAATCGGGATACAGTCAGCAGGCCAATCGTAAAACGCGCGAAGGAAAACAGCATCCTGATCGCAACGCTCAGTTTGAATACATTAACGAACAGGTTCAACTTTTTCAAAGACGACGCCAGCCGATTATCTCGGTCGACACGAAAAAGAAGGAATTTTGGTCTGGGATTTTGCCAATCGTGGACGCGAGTGGCGGCCCCAGGGAAAACCCGAAAAAGTTCGCGTCCATGACTTCAAGGACAAAGCGTTGGGCAAAGCGATTCCTTATGGTGTTTACGATATGATCCATAACGAGGGTTGGGTCAGCGTGGGGATTGACCACGACACGGCCCGGTTCGCCGCACGAAGCATCCGTCAGTGGTGGGAGGAGATGGGTGCGAAGCGTTTCCCACGAGCGCGACACTTGTTGATTACCGCCGATGGCGGGGGCAGCAACAGCCACCGCTCGCGGCTTTGGAAGATCGCCTTGCAGGAATTGGCCAGCGAGATCGACGTGAAACTCAGCGTGTGCCATTTTCCGCCGGGTACCAGTAAGTGGAATAAGATCGAGCACCGTTTGTTTTCTTTCATCACGAAAAACTGGCGTGGCAAACCGTTGGTGAGTCGCCAAGCCATCGTCGAATTGATCGGCAGCACGACCACTCGCAAAGGACTCACCGTCCGTGCAGCTCTCGACACCCACGCCTACGAAACGGGCATCAAGGTGAGCGATGAAGACCTCGCCCAAGTCAAACTAAAGCGACACGACTTCCACGGTGATTGGAATTATACGATCAAACCAGCGAAATAGTTGTTCAAGTTATTTCTACGCGGATACTAAATCGATAATCAACATCTCACTCGCCAGCAGAACTACCCCACCCTACCAAGAGAAAAAACCTAAAGGATTCGCCTGAAGGCGAGGGTTTTAGACTCATCGTTAAGACAATAAAGGGATCAGTTCGCGGTCACGACGAAGTCGCGCGACGCCTCCACTTGGCCGTACAACTCCTGAGTGTCGTACTTGACGGTGATGGTGAAGGTCGTCTCGTCGCCGTCCAGCTCGATGTCTTTCGGTACTCGCCACGAATACACGCAGGTGCCGTCTCATCCGAAGGGCAGCTTGCCCGCGCCGATCTGTTTATCTGAGGCGTCGGTGATCACGACGTCTGGATTGAGGGTGGACTTGGGGATCGCGAGAGACAAGGCCTCTTCGCCGGGCCCCGTGCGGTAGAACTGGCGGATCATGACGTCGAGCACGAAGAGGTCGAAAACAGCGGAAATCCGCCGTTTGGAGCGCCCCCGTCTTTTCTCTTACTTGGGTGTGAACGGTTACCCCAAAACCAACACCAATGTATCCAACCCCATTTTCATCCGTCAGGGTGAAAACCATACATGGAGGCTCAGAGTGAAAAGAAGAGAACCACGAAATACCCAGCGCGACAACGCCGCAACCAAAATGTCAGATTCTTTTTTATCACCACAGAGAACGCAGAGATCGCAGAGGTCTTTTTTTAGGGATTTTCTCTGCGATCTCCGCGTACTCCGTGGTTCAATTCCTTGAAAAGCATACTTGATCTATCTCTTTTCACTCATGGGACTTCCATTCACGGCTCTGTATGAATTTGCGCAAGGCGCGAAGATTTGGATCGTTAGTAACACGAAAGGGACTAGGATTTAGGGTCTAGTTCCTAACCCCTAACCCCTCAAAATCCCCACGGCTTCGTGGTTTTCGTCTCTTTCATAGTTTTCCTCCGAATAGGTTTTCAGTTTGAGTCAAGAAATCATTATGTTTTTAGTCGCGCCGATTCGCGTCATTCGCGGGCTATCTTCCTTGGGTTGCGGCCTGTGGCTGCGCTATGCCTACTGCCCACTATTCGTACATGTCATCCGGGTCGGCAGCCGCCAACTCGACAAAAAAGTCAGCGATTTTTTCCGTCATGGCTTGAAAACATCGTAAGCCCTTCTCGGCTGAAGCAGCAGCCGGGTTGCCCACGCCCGTGTCCGTGGTCACTTGACTCCATTGCCGAGGTGCCCAGGCCCATTTTTCTTTGAGGGCCGTAATCCGAAATTGCTTTGCCTGACCCAAGCCCGCTTCGGACAGTGGCAGCACCAGGTCAGGGACCAAGTGCAACAGCATGCTGGTCTCCATTTCGTCGGCATGATCTCCTGGTTGCTCAAAAAAGCCTTTGTGCGGTACAACCTGAAAACCATTGATCTCGCAGAGAAACATTTTGGTTTGGGTTTGAAGCGCGCGGATCATCTGCTGAAAGTTGTTTCCACCGTGAAAATTGAACACGACCAGTTTGCGTACGCGATGATTTTCCAAACTGTGGACCACGTCTGCCAACACGCTGGCCTGCGTCGCGGGATTCATGTTGATCACCAGCGGAATGTCCAGCTGCTGCGTATTGACGCCAAACGGTATGGTCGGCATCACCGTCACTCGGGCACCCCGATCCCAAGCCAATCGGGCTGCCTCGATCGCCACCTGCTCCGCCTCGATGTTGTCCGTGCCATACGGCAGATGGTAGTTGTGCGCTTCGGTCGCTCCCTAAGGCAGCACGGCGACTTCGAAGTCCGTCTTCTTGACCAATTTGAACGTAGTTTCCGCCAACACATAAGGCCGACCAGGCATCCGAGGGTTCCTCTCAAAAAGCGACTGACAGATTCATAGAGACAATGTTGATTGTTCCAGCGCCCCCGGCAGGATTCGAACCTGCGACACACGGTTTAGGAAACCGATGCTCTATCCCCTGAGCTACGAGGGCGTAAGTTCTTTGTTTTCAACATGTTATATCCTTCGCAAGGGCTAATCAACCCCGTGGTCTTTCGGGATAGTGGGGATGATCGCAACAGACGTCGTAGTGGATGAGGCGAGGCGTGTCGGTCCGACACCCTTCGGTCGATGAAACGAATGGCACTAGCCCCCGATTAAGCGAAGGCGAATGCGTAGCTTCCATTGAGGGTACAAAAAAACTCGAAAACACCCTATGATGCTTGTGTAAAACAAACGTGGGCATCAGCCTACATTTTCAAGCCATGGAGGGTTTTCGAGTGAGCGCCAAGATACAACAACAGCACGCTAAAAGCAAGCGACGAATTGAGCGGCGTCTGGATAAAACAAAGTTCATGGACTCCAGCCCGGTTTTGTCAGGCTCGAACATTCATTATGAAGTATCAGAGCGTACACGAGCGATTTCAGCTGGTGGGCTGGGCATGATTCATAGCATGGTTGACCGGTTGGGTCTGGCAGAGTCGATCAATCGTTCGGTCAATTTATTGAAGATATATCTGCCGTATAGCGAATCGGATCATGTGCTGAACATTGCGTACAATATCGTAGCCGGTGGAACTTGCTTGGACCACCTGGAACTACGCCGCAACGACGAAGTCTATTTAGACGCATTGGGAGTTCAGCGCCCTGGATCAAAATGAAAAGGGCCCGACCCAACAACGGCTGGCGATTTCTGCCGACGATTCGCTCCAGACGACATCAACAGTCTCCAGGAAGTCTTCAATAAAACCCGCACCAAGGTCTGGAAACAGCAGCCCGATTCGTTCTTCGAGGAGGCGGTGATTGAAGCCGATGGGACCATGGTTGAGACGACAGGAGAGTGCAAACAGGGAATCGACATCAATCACAAGGGCCAATGGGGCTATCATCCATTGTTGGTGTCACTTGCCAATACGGGCGAGCCATTGTACATCGTCAACCGCAGTGGAAATCGCCCCAGCCATGAACATGCGGCAGAGTATTTCGACCGATCAGCCACTTTGTGCCGGCGTGCTGGATTTCGCCACATCAAGCTGCGCGGCGATACGGACTTTACTCAGACGGCCCATCTCGACCGCTGGGATGAGGATAACATCACGTTCATCTTCGGCATCGATGCGATGCCCAACCTCTACGAAAGAGTGGACGAACTGCAGGAATCGGACTGGAAAACGCTTCATCGCTCGCCTCGGTATCAAGTGAATACCGAACCTCGCCGTCGTCCGGAAAATGTCAAGCAACAGATTGTGGAGCAACGTGAGTACAAGGACATTCGCCTTGTCGAGGAGCACGTAGCCGAATTTTCCTATCGCCCAACAAAGTGTCACAAGGATTACCGAGTCGTCGTCGTGTGGAAGGATCTCGAAGTATACCAGGGGCAAAGCAAGCTCTTTGATGATGACCGCTGCTTTTTTTATATCACCAACGACTGGGATAGTTCACCGGAGCAGATCGTCTTTGAGGCGAACCATCGCTGCAACCAAGAGAATCTCATCGAACAACAAAAAAATGGCGTACACGCATTCACGGCACCGCTGGACAACCTGGACAGCAACTGGGCCTACATGGTCATCGCTTCACTGGCTTGGAGTCTCAAGGCATGGTCCGCACTTCTGCTACCCGTCACTGGGCGTTGGCAAGAAAAACATACCGGGGAGAAGCAACGACTACTGCGGATGGACTTCGCGACCTACCGCAACGCCATCATCAATATACCGGCCCAGATCGGTAAGCGTTCTGTGAACAGCGTCCCAAAATTGCGCGCTATCCTAATAGAGGTGAACCATTCCCTTTATTCCAGGAACGAGCACAATGACCAATCGAAACAAATCCCAAGAGTCCCACTGGCGTGGCCTACTGAAACAGCAGTCCTCAAGCGGCTTGAGCATCGCGGCGTTTTGCCACCAGAACTCGATTACACAAACCAGCTATTATGCCTGGCAGCGTAAGTTCCGTGAGCAGCAAGCCTCCCCAGAGCAGGGGAGCCGTTCGACCAAGTCTCTTAAAACCAGTCGTAACGCCGTCCAGGGCACCCAACTGGTGCCTGTGCGGATCGAGGGGACGACACCTGCGTCCACGCTGCGTATTCACTTGCCGCAGCAGGGAGTCTTTGTGGATGTGCCTCACGGCACCGATTGTGAGACAGTGAAGGACGTATTGCAGGCGTTGCGTGAGGTGGCGTCATGTTGATTGTGCCATCCCAAATAAAAGTCTTCGCCGCGTTGGCTCCCACGGACATGCGTAAAAGTTTTTGTGGATTAATCGGTATCGTCGAAAAGGAGCTTGGCAAACAGATTGAAGACGGAGATCTTTTCTTGTTTTTCAACCGACGCCGCAACCGGTTGAAGGTACTCTATTTCACGGGTGACGGCACGATCATCCTCTACAAGCATCTTGAACGAGGAACGTTCGAGACACTACGTGGCGCCGACCATGGAGGGGCGATTGCATCCCCCGGTGATTACTTGACACTGCATGTGGACGACCTGCGATTGTTGCTGGAAGGCATCGAGCTATCGAGTGTCAAACGTCGCAAGTGGTGGCGTCGTGAGCAGGCAAAACAAATTACTCAATCGCCTTGGAAACCACCTTGACGCGCAACGTGAATTGTCGATAAATAAACATGTGTGTTCTACACCAACGGTGTGTGATCATTTGCCATTTCGTGACGCACCTTCAAGGACCGAAACGTTGTCGATGGAATCCGACAAACTCCGAAAAGAGATCGAAGTGCAGCGCGCCGAGATCGCACATCTCAAAAGGGTTAATAGCGAGCAACAGGCAACTCTTGAATCGTTGCAGAATCACATCGAGGTGATGCAAGAGCAAATCACCTTACTCCGTAAGGCACTCTTTTCTCCACGGCGTGAACGGTTTATCCCTTCTCCCGATCAAAAGCTTCTTTTTGATCCCGAGTCGATCGAGGGCAACGAGATTAGCGAGGATGACGAGGCGACCGACGAAGAAGAGCCAGACGATGAATCGTCTTCGAAACGCAAGAAACGCCGTAAGAAGCGCAAACGTTTTGAATTCCCCGAGTGCTTGCCGGTCCAGCGTTTTGAACACCCACTGCCGCCGGAAGAACTCGATTGTCCTTGTGGATGTGGCGGCAAGCGGACGGTGATCTCCGAGCAGATCTCACGGCAACTAGAATATGTTGAGTCTAGCGCCTACATCGCCGAGCACGTTCGGTTTACCTACGGTTGCCCTGTTAGCCGGGATGGCCAGCAGATCGTCACCAGCGAAAAGCCACCCAATATCAACGAAAAAGGGATATTTGGGGCCAGCACGTTAGCCTGGCTGGCACACGCCAAGTTCGAGCGTCACCTGCCCCTGTATCGTCTCCAGGAAGAGCTTCGTTCCACCACCACGATGTGGTTCAACCGCAGCGTGTTGAGCAACGCCGTGGTGCGAACGGGCGAGCGTCTGCTGCCGGTGTGGGATCTGATTCGCACCCAAGTACTGGATAGTTTTTATGTACGGGCCGACGAGACCACGGCCCGTGTCCTGCGTCCCGGGGCTGGGGCGACCAAGCTGGTTTATCTCTGGGTCTACGTTGGCGATGACCAGCATCCGTACCAACTATTTGACTATCGACTTGATCGATCCCGCGCAGGTCCGCGGGAAATACTTGATGATTTTCAAGGCGGATTATTAACCGACGGTTACAGTGTCTACACGTCCCTAGTCAAGGAATCGGATGGCCGACTTCTGGATCTGGGTTGTTGGGCCCATGCGCGGCGGAAGTTCGACGAAGCGTGCGCCGTCTCAACGCAGCCACTTGCGCACGAGGCGCTCGCTTGGATCTGGCAACTGTACGACATCGAGGATCGCCTGGCCGATGCCGATGTGGAAACGCGACGACAAGTGCGCATGCGCGAGTCGGTTCCCATTCTTGCCCTTCTGCACGATCGTCTCACCGAAGTGCAGCCGACGGTACGGCCTTCGACCAAGTTGGCCGAAGCGATCGGCTACCTGCTCAATCGTTGGAACGCGATGACGCGATTTGCAACCGACGGGCGCTATGCGATCGATAACAACATGGCAGAAAGAGTCATTCGCCCCTCGGTTATTGGAAGAAAAAATTACCAATTTTTTGGGAGCGATGCGGGTGGTCGCGCGGCATGCGTCTGGTACACGCTTATCCAGAGTGCTCGTTCTAATCATGTCCACGTCACCCCGTATCTCAACGATGTTCTCGTCCGGCTTCCTCAGATCGTTCCCGAGTACTTGCGGGTGGGCGACGCCCAAACCCCGTTCGAATCGCTTTCAAGGGACCAGCGTGAACAGCTCTCCGAGCTGCTACCTGACCGATGGCTCAAGGCACACCCTGAGCATCGCAGCGAAGATCGCCAGCGCGAACTTGATCAGGCCAACCAGCGCCGCCGCCAGAGGCGTGCTTCACGACGTCGGCTTGTCAAGATCTGAATTACGCTCCTGGCATGACGGAGTTCACAGAGCGCTAACCGGTTGTTGGCCAATGGTCGACCGGAGCGGAGAAAACCAACGAGCCCACCTTGCTGCGTCGTCATCTGCAAGCATTGCTCGACACCTACCCGATGTTGCGACTGATTACCGGGGACGCCATCTTTGCCCAGCGCCCACTGGTCGAATTGATGCAGGCAAAGAATCGCGATTATCTGTTGCAAATTAAGGCCAACCAGGGTGATACGCTCGATGCTTTAGAGCACTGCTTCGCCCAATCCGCCGAACGCCCGCCAGCAGCCGAAACGACCGAAAAAAAAGGGCGCTCCAGGAAACCCGTCGTGTATGGGTGGATCTAGACAACGCAGATTATATTCGCGAGACGCTGGATCTGCCCGGTTGCCAAATTGCGCTGCGCGTGGATCGCGAGTTGCGTGCTGACGATGGTGAAATCGTGCTGCACGATACGCGCTACTATGTGAGTAGCCTCGATCCTGATCAGGTAACCGCCGCCGATCTCTTGCGGCATGTTCGTCAGCACTGGCGAATTGAAAACAGCTTGCACTTCTTGAAAGACCGCTGGTGGGACGAGGATCGTCACCACACCCGTCGGCCTGGTCTCTCTGCTTGCATGGCGGCGATCAACAACGCCGCCCTCTCAATCCATCGGCTACGATCCGACCCCGATCTACCCGTCCGAGCCGCGGCAGACTACATCGCCTGGAGCCCAGCCATCGGCCTGAAACTACTCAATTTCTGACTTTGCAGTTCTCCTGCAGGGCTATGCGGCTGGATAAAGCAACCCTACTTCTGCAAACTTGGATCGATGGCACAAACGCCGGTCTGATGTTGCGGAAGCGTGATGAAGATGCAACCGTCAATGATGGGCGGGTGCGATTCTACTCGGGCCATCCAGATGGCGTTGGTGATGTTCAAGCGTTTTATCCTAAGTTGACGGTTTCAGTCGTGCCCGAACCATCCGCTTTTCTGCTGGTGACGGTCGGCTCGATTGGTTTGGGCTTCAGCCAGGGACGACGAAGGCGACGATAGCCGCAGGGTGCGATTTTCGTGGCTTTCAAGTTGAAACTTGAACGCTGATATTTTTTGCATGAAGGAATACCGATTGTGGTTTTCGAGGGGAACGATTCATCCCTGGCTGCGAGTTGCAGTCAGGGCCCTTTTTTCCTCGTTCTCCTTAAGGCATCACTTCCTAGTTTTTCTACCAAGCAATGTCTCAAAAATCCGATCATGTACCACGCCATCGATACTGGTTCGCCCACTAATACACGCTTTGCTGAGAAGCTCCTACTGCTCTGGCCTTCGGCGGCTACTGGAGCCTCTCACCTCCATCGAGGCAATACACAGCACGGTTTTCGGGCAGAGAACGAGAGGAAAACGGTTATCAATTTACGAAGGTACAAAGCGTATACCGTAATATTGTGTTGGCTGTGTGTTATTGCCTGTGCAGGCAACTGTCACGCGGCTGGTCCCAATATCGTGTACATCCTGGCCGATGACTTAGGACTGGGGGATGTGCGTAGCTAGTTCCTGTTTCCCAAATCAGAATATTGTGAAATTCGTCTGGCGGGCCGGTTTTGGTGTAGCAAGAAAAAGACGCATCGTTATCCTATTGAAAACAGAACGAATTAAAGAGCCATTTTACCCAAGGAGAAGCGGGCGATGCGTTTGAAAGCTGAAGCGATTCTCGATTTTGGATGGGCCAACGAGAAGGCCGACAACCAAACGGTACGGGATTATCGTGACGAGTACAAAACGCTCGGCCAGTTGCTGGACAGCCGGCCCGCGATTCTCGATGTGGTCCATCGCGACCTCGAACAGCTCAGCCAGACGACGTCGGCACGCGGCCGAAAGCCGATCTTCACCAGCGAAAACCTGTTTCGCGCGATCCTCGTCTTGCAACGGGAAGGACTCGACTATCGGGAAGCGTCGATCCGGATTGCCGAAAGCGAAACCTTGCAGCGGTTTTGCCGCCTGCTGAAAAAGCCGACCATCGACTTCACGCTGCTGAACAAGGCATTTCGCGCGATTCAGCCCGAGACTTGGGAACGGATCAATCACCTATTGGCCCTCGGCGTCGTCGCCGAAGAAACGGTCTCCCTGGAACATGTGCGAACCGACACGACCGTCACCGAATGCAATATTCACTGGCCGACCGACTCCAGCCTGCTGTGGGACGTCTATCGCGTGGCTGCCCGAGAAATGTCGACTGGTCGAGAACTCGACCCACTCCGTTGTCCTTGGCGATTTCACGCGAAGAAGATCAAAAATCTGCATCTTTTCGTCACGCGTTACTCGAATAGCACGAACAAAAAGCGTCTCCGCCAGGTCCGCCAGAATATGAAGACGCTGATCGTCCGGGTCGAGGAAGCTCTGGAAAAAGCGGAACAATTCGTCGCTTGGGCCGAACGTTCGACGTGTGTCGAGTTGGCGACGATTGCCCAGTCGCTGGCGAACCGTTTGCCGGTGATGCGGCAGGTCGCCGAAGTGGCTCGGCGCCGCGCGTTCGATCGAGAGCAGGTTCCAAATGCCGACAAAGTGTTCAGCATTTTTGAATCTCATGCGGAGTTGATCATGCGTGGACGGCGTGGCAAGCCAGTCGAATTCGGTCACAAGGTGCTGCTCACACAGTCGAAGGAGAAGTTCATTACCGATTACGTTGTGTTGGAGAAGAATGTAAGCGACAGCGAACTCCTGGAGACGGTACTCGAACGACACGAAGAGAAGTACGGTAGCCGGCCCAAAACGGTCGCCGCGGACATGGGCTTCTGTCCGGACGAGGACACCTACGAGGAATTGGAAGAACAGGTCGACTACCTGGGCGTGCCTCGGCGGACGCGAGATTTCGGCGACACGATGATGGGCATTTGGCAGCAGTGGCGCGCCGGAATCGAAGGCACGATCTCGTGCTTAAAGCGAGCATTTCGCCTGGCTCGCTGTTGTTTTCGCGGCTTTAAGAATTTCACGTCCGCCGTTGGCAGCGCCGTGTTCTGTCACAACTTAACGATCCTGGCAAAAACCTCAGGAGGCTGACGCGGAACGGACGCAAAAACCGAAAACAACTCGTAAACGTAAGGCGATGTACGCGCGCTGCGGCGCAACAACGCCGACCCACCACAGAAAACCGAACAAGCCAACTCCCTCGCCCGCTCGTCGCCCCGCGCCGTTCCCAAAGTCGGTCGGAAAGGGAGTATTATCAACGGGAACTAGCTACACCGCCAATTCACCCGTCGACACCCCCAATATCGACCAGATTGCCAGCCGTGGGATACGGTTTACCAACGCCCATTCACCTTCCGCGGTTTGTTCGCCAACGCGGTATGGCATTCTCACCGGACGCTATTCCTGGCGAACGCGTCTGAAATCGGGCGTCGTCCAATCGTACGAATCGGCCTTAATCGACGACAGCCGCACGACGGTCGCGGAACTCCTTCAAGAAAATGGCTATGCGACAGCCGCCTTTGGCAAATGGCACCTGGGCATGAATTGGGTCACGACCGACGGTGCCGCACCACATCCGTTCGGCACCAATGTCGACCATTCTCAGCCATTCACGGGCGGGCCTGTCGATCATGGTTTCGACACCTATTTTGGTGACGGGACGATCAATTTCCCGCCCTATGCTTACGTCGAGAATAACCAGGTGCAAGGGACTCTCAGCGAAACCTTTGGTGGTGGCCCGGGTGGAAACCGGTTCGGTCCCAAGTCGCCCGATTACGAGCAGATAGACTCCTTGCCGGCAGTAACGAACCGCACGGTGCAGTACATCAACGACAAGGCGCAAGAAGAAGAACCGTTTTTTGTCTACATGCCGCTGTCGGCGCCGCACAGTCCGATCGTGCCACCTGCTTTCATTCCTAACACGGGTACGGATTACGACCGCTTCATCCTGACAGTCGATTGGGCGGTGGGACAGGTGCTCGATGCACTTGAAACGAACGGTATCGACGATGAAACCATTATATTTTTTGCGAGTGACAACGGCGTTGCGAAATTGTTTTCGACAAGCGACAACATCTCTCCCGGTTTCGTCGATGGCACACCATTACGAGGTCAAAAGACAGATATTTTTGAGGCGGGCCATCGAATTCCGTTTGTCGTCCGCTGGGATGGCCACGTCCAGCCAGGATCCACGAGCGACGAGTATGTCGAACTGAATGATCTCTATGCAACACTTGCCCAAGTGATTAAACAGCCCCTCTCCCCCACTCTCGCCCCGGACAGCAACAGCATTTTACCGCTGCTCGAAGGCGAGGCATTCGACAGCCCGCTACGCGAGGCGGGCGTCAATCATTCCAACAAGGGCACCTTTGCCATCCGCCAGATTGACGACCAAGGAAACGAATGGAAACTGACCTTCAACGCTGGTTCGGGCGGATTATCCACTCCCGAGGGGACAAATATCGATCCGAACGCGGTGATCACTGACTTCTCCATCCTCCAGCTGTACAACTTGGCCACCGATGTCGGCGAACAGACCAATTTGCTGGCCGATGGAGTCTCTGCGGCAGAGCAGCAACGGGTGCTTGATCTTCAGGCGTTACTTCAGCGGTACATGGTTGACGGCCAGAGTACGACGGCCCTGCTGGGGGATTTGAACAGTGACAATCTTCTCAGCGCTGCCGATTGGGTGATCTACAAGGCGGGATTCGATCAGGACCTTTCCGCGCTCACGCCCTTAAAATCGTATGCCATGGGCGACCTGAACGGCGACCTGGTGAATGACCACGCCGATTTCGTCCTCTTCCAAAACGCCTACGACGAGGCAAACGGCGCGGGGGCACTCGCGGCTGTGGCTGTGCCGGAACCTAGCAGCCTTTCTGTTCTGTTTCTCGGCATTGGAGTGGTTTGTGTTTGGAAAGTGTCGAGAAAGAGACCGATTCCTCTTACCGCGATCGCGTTTGTTGGATTTGCCGTGTTGTTGACAGCACCAGCGGCCCATGCTACCGAGTATCTGTTTTCTCGTGATGCCGCGATACCCGATCTGGGAATCACAAGCTACGACGGCTACGCAGACGTCAGGCTCAACATGAACTTCCCCGATACCGGAGGTGGTAATACCGACATATTCGCTGGAGATTCTGGCAATGGCGCAGTCAATCGAGCGCTGATCCGCTGGGACCTCTCCTCGCTTGCCGGAACAACGATCCTGGGCGATGCCACGTTGTCGATGCGAATTCACCAACTCAGTCAGGATATTGGGGCGGGTTCGGCGGTCGTCGATGGCAACGACTTCTTCGACTTCCACCGTATCGTCGACACCAATGCAGGTTGGATTGAGGACACGCTCGACAACATCAACAACGGACCATCCACCGGTTTGTTTCCCTCGTGGGACCATTATTCACAGACCCCTCTCCAGCCTTGGGTTAACGCTACGGGGACCGGCAATTTCCCAGGGCTTGGCGGTCCAAGTGACGGCTATGCGGCAGCCCCAGCATTTACATTAAACCAACACACCTACAGCACCGGTGATGACGTTCTGATCACCGTTCCGAAGTCGGTCATCGAGAATATCATCGCGGGCGGCGCAAATCATCCCGGATTCGTTCTTCGGGCGCGGGATGAGTTTGCGACCGGGCGAATCGCGTTCTCGCGCGACGCCACCCTTCACTCGCTGACAATCGATGCGGAATTCGCTACCCCCGATCTTCCAACCTTGCAGGTGAACACAACCACTGGTGAGGTCTTGATGCTGAATAACACAACCACAACATTCGACATGAACTACTACGAGATCACGAGTACCGGCGATGCCTTGCGACCTCAAGGCTGGGGTAGCTTCGCCGATCAGGATATTGATGGTAACGGACCGCCTAGCGGCTCAGGCGATGGTTTTGAGGAACTCGTGACGCCGAATCCCAGTAAACTTGCCGAAGCTTACCTTTTGGGCAGTTCCAGATGCAGTGGTCCATGGCGCAAATCGACGTGCGATACGACGAAAACGCCCCGCCAATCATGACTAGTTTTACACGATCATCAAGCACGGGCAAGTAGGTCGCTAGTGTTCCGCCGCCTGAAAGTCCCGCTACTGCTATACGCTGCCCGTCGACATTGTTCTGATCTTGCAGGAAGTCGATCACTCGCATTGCATCCCAACAGCGGAGGCCCTGCGGCGTCATACCCTGCAAGAAGGCATTCATGGTAACCTGATGACAACTACGCGTGACGTGTGTTATCCCTCGATCATGATAGCCAGCCGTCTCATTCCAGCCACGCACAACGATCGCCGCCGAGACATAACCGTGTTCGGCAAAGTAGACGGCGTAGTCGAGCGATGCGTCGCGCGTCCTCTTTCTTTCGTCCTCGGTTCGATCGGCACGGATATAGGGATAGATGCCGCTGTGCCCGTGCAGGCAGACGATCGCGGGTGCCGGTTTCTTCAGATCGTGGGGTACAAAGTAATAGATGGGCGCCCAATACGATTTCTCGGTTTGGACGTAGACCTTGTGACGCGTGAATGTATCGAACTCGCGACGTTCGGTCCATTTTACTTCCAGTGGAACCCGCTCCGGCATGCGTCCCAGAAGCTCACGCAACTTCGCCTGAAACCTGGCTCGCCACGTATGATGCTCCTGCTGCGTCGTCGCCGACCACTCCATCGTCGGAACGGTTGCATTGGCCAACTCATCGAAGGGCGTCGCGATTATGTGGTCCAATGGTGGCTGTTCAAGCGAGTGTTGTGCCACAGTGACGCCTTCCATAAATGCCGGACTCGCATTCATGGAAAATACGATGGCAACAGAAAGCAACAACACAATTCGATTGTTAGACATGATCAGTTGAATTTCAATTGGAAGCATTCGCGAAACAGCGCCGTCTCAGACAAATCTTCCACCTACAGTGTTCCCAGTCAATCCCCGTGCAGGTAGCGCCCGTCAAGTTACGAAAAATTGTTTTTGGTAACTCCTGCGTGTAGAAGATATGTCCAATAAAACATAAAACAATGCCTACCAAGCTGAGGCTTCTTCATGGACGCACAGTATCCAATACGTTATTTGTCGCAGAACCTGTTTTCACTCACTGAAAGCAAACATCATGTTTATTGTTAGGCTTTAATCATTCGGAGGCCGATCTCGCAATTGTGGCGTCAACTCGTCATCAAGTTCTGTGAACAAGCCATCAAGAATCTCTTTTCGGTCCCATTCGGTCGTCTCCAAGTCATACGCGTGATCGTCATCGCTGGATAACCTTGCCCTCGTCTCATCATTGTGAAGACGACGGTCCAACGCGAATCCCTGGGCCAGTGCGGCAAGGGCCTCCTGGTCGAATCGGGCGTGAGAGAGAGCTGACGCCGAGTGTTGCGGTCGAGTCGATAGGATGTTGCGGTTGGTCAACCCGGTCAGAGCCGCGTCAAACAGGTCGCTCTTGGCTGCTTGAGAAGCTTTGCCGAACTCTTCTTCGTGGGCCGTTCGCCGCTGGCCAACGTCGAGCGTATCGTGCATAACCGTCAGGTTTGCGTCATGCGGCAGACCCAGAGCGTGTCCCAGTTCGTGGCTGACTGCCGTTAGCAGATCCATTCGCCGTGATGCAACACCCCGGGTCGCTGTGCCGGAAACGTATTCGTTGTCTCTCCCTGATGTCCTATCGACGAACCATCCGTACCCGGCGGCGTCGGCGTCGATCGTGATGCCGCCACCCGTATGAACAGCCAGTTGATCTCCGCCGAGCGATCCAATCGTCACGTCGACATTATCCAAGGCTGCTGTATCGAATCCGCCCGCCTGCCAACGGCGGGTTGCCTCCTCGACAATCGGGGCCAGTGCCGAGGCATCGATCAGCGGCCCATGCCCTCCCGACGCTTCACCCTGCGCCGCAAGTAAAGGCGAAGGAACATACTCAAACGCACCAATGTCGTGCTGAGCCTCACTGGTGCCATTACCGTCCTGGGGGCGTGGGGCCTGATTGTAGTCCCTAGGGACATTTGGCAGCGTGGTACCCGTGTCGATTGCGGGTGAGGAAGACTGCAGTTGAAAGTCCGCGGGAACTGCTGGAAGAGGGTCATTAACCGGATCTACGTAATTAACGAACAGCGTCGTTGAGACGATACCTTTCTGATTATTCTGGATGCTACTTGCCGGTAACCCCGGCTCAACAATGCTCGGGGTGGTCGTGAGGTTGTTCTCTATCACAATGCCTGTGGAGTCGTCCAACGCCAAGTACCCCACGGCGTAGTCATTAGGCTCGAAGAAGATGTTATTCTTGATGGAGATGTTCTTGTTACGCTGCCAGAGAATGATGTGGCCCCCTTTCTCAGTATTGAGGTTTGGGTAGGCGAATGTGTTATTGTATATCTCCACATTCTCCGCTCCGACGGACGTCTGGATACCCCAGCCGTACTTGTGGGTGGCGAAGATGTTGTTCCGGACCACGGCGCCCAAGGGGCTGATATAAATACCATGATCTCTGGTATCGTTGGCCTCAATGGTCCCATTATCCGTGGTGAAGGAAGCGTCCCCGTTGTCGTGGATGAAATTGCCTTCGATCAGCACGTTGGTCGAGCGTCCAATTCCCGTGCCATGGACCGCAATCCCAGCCGGGCCAATGCCATCATGGATGTTGTTGCCGATGATCTCAATATGGTCGGTACCTGATTCGGTCGAACCCCCCGAATCGACCTTGATCCCATTATGATTTGCATTCATGATCTCGAAGCCTTCGATGCGGACGTATTCGACGGTGTTTTTGACCCAGAAGCCGAATAGGTTTGCTGTAGCACCGGCATCGATCTTGGCTCCCCAGGGGGTCTCCGAGCGGAAGGTCACGAACCTCACGAACCCGTCAGTCTCATTTCCCCCACGGTGGACCCTGACCACCTCCGTGCCTGAGGCCGTGTAGGTCCCTGCCTTGACAATCACCGTATCACCCGCCACCACGACATCGGCTGCTTTCTGGATGGTCCTCCATGGCGTCATGAAACTGCCATCACCCGTTGTATTATTACCGGGACTAGCGCCATTATTTAAGAAGTCGTTATTGACATCGTCGTCAATATAATGAGTCTTGCCAGTCCCCACTTGCGTCGTTTTCGGAACTGAGGCGGATTGGCCAGACAGGTTGTCCGCGGCGTCGAAGGCTTCAACGGTGTATGAGTATTCTGTGTTTGGTGTAAGTGATTGATCTCGATGCGTTAAATTAGTGGTTATGGCAAACAGTCCCTCGTCCCGGTATATCCTGTATCCCGCAACCGCAATATTATCGTCGGAGGCGTTCCACTCCAAGTCGATTTGGAACCCTGAGATGGGTGTCGCAGTCAGACCGGCCGGTACGCTCGGGCGGGTTAAGTCCGGCGCTGGTGTAGTGATCTCGAATAGCGTGGATTGGCCCGACAGGTTGCCCGCGGCGTCGAAGGCTTTGACGGTGTAGGAATAGGGGGTGGACTCAGCAAGTCCCGTGTCCGAGAACGTGGTCGCGCTACCACTGGTTGTCGCATGCAGTGCCAAGCCCTGACCTGCTGCGCCTCCCCGGAAGATCCTGTACCCGGCCACTACCCCAGAATCATCGTTGGGAGCGGTCCAGGAGAGATCGATTTGGGTGGACGCAAAGGGTGCCCCACCCAGATTCGTCGGTACATCGGGGGCCTGCATGTCCACTGTATCAGTGAGCGAAATGTTATCGAAGTAGGCCGTCTGCTGAACGCTTTTCACTTCGAAGCTGCTGACCAAGATTTGTGCGCTGTTGGCGGCGAGTGTCAAGTTCTCGCCATAAGCATTGACGGTCGTTGCGGTCGGGGTGAAGCTGATCGTAATCGTGTAGTCGGTGTTTTGAGTGTATTTGTTAGCGAACGGAACGGTTTCCACTGGGATAGTAGCGTGATTAACGTATTTTCGAATCTCTCCGCTCACGCCACCGGTGTTATTGAAGACTTCGTAGTAGTTGTTATCGTCCTGGACCAGCCGGAACCATTGCTTCCCGTCATCGGGGAATTTTTCGGTCGGGGTGAAGTCGATATTAAACGTGCCGGTGTCGGTTACCGTGACGTTTTGTGAGAATATCACCCCCGCGTTGTCCTGCGAAACAACCTCGGCTCGCTGGCCGGTGGCATCATACACGAAGCTTGCAGTCGGCCCCCCCGTCGGCGCGGTTTGCGTCACTAGGTAATTGCCGGTCGTATCGGTACTAAAATCGTCCGAGAAGGCGAGTCCAAGGTCTCCGGTGAATTGTCGTTGCCAGGCAAGGAAGTCGGCCCCGTCGCTGTCGGCATCGCCATCCGCGTCGGAATCGCCGTTGAGCCCGAAGTCACCCTCCCATTGCGCAAGATCGTTGCCGTCGACGTCGCCATCGTTGTCAAAGTCGGCGGAACCAATATCCACATGTCCCTGGCTGATATCGAATATTTCTGCTTGCGTCAGAGCCCTGTTGTAGATACCTACTTCATCCAGCATGCCGTCCATGGGGGAGTTGTTATCTCTTCTCATGCCGATCAGATGATTGGCAGTCGTGTCGCGGATAACGGTCGGAGCCGCACTACCTCCCGGTAGACCATTGTTGTTGGTGGCGCCAGCATCAAGTTGCCCGTCAACATAGATGGAAAGCGGGGTCGTACTATTACTACCATCAAAAACTCCCGCGACATGCACTCAGCCGGTGTTTGCCTTGACCGATCCCTCCATCAGATACCACTGAGTTCCGTTGTGCACGCCAAATGACCAGACGTCGGTTCGTCCCGACTTAAATCCGACGTCATCAAACCAGAGTCGATACCGGCCGAGCGAGTCGTTGCTCCCGGAATCGCTAATAATAAAGGCGTCTGAATTCAGATCGTCGAGATTGACCCAGGCGCTGACGGTTAGGGCGTTCATTCCTTCCAGCTCCGCCGGGTCTCCCAGATTTACATAATCATTCACCCCATCAAACAAAAGCCCATTGTCCACATGCCCCGTCGTCCATACAGGCCCATTCACGAGCGTCCCGTCATTCCCGTTGCCTGTTATGTCGGAAGCGACAACTCCGGATGTTTCGTCCAGTGCCCAATATCCGACTAATCCTTGGCTGACAACTACCGCAGCGAGCAACATCCGCGGCTCCAACGTTTCCACACTCAAACGAGGTTCACCGTTTTTCTTACCATCGCTTTTCCTGCCGCGGTGGTGTCTGCCAGTTGCCAAGCCAAAAAACTTTGCCATTCGGGTAAACATGGATTTCACGTTTCCATTTTAGATGACTTTGAGGAAGTAGTTGCTTATCACTCTCAATATTTCTAGATGTACAGCCGCCCTTGGAGCCTGCCCCAACGCTCCAAGGGCAATGAGTTCCCTTTAGACCTGTGCTACTTTAAGAGCGGCGGCGCCAGCGGGCGCTGGCCATCGCCATCGTACAAAGAAGTACCCAAGAAGCCGGCTCGGGCACGATCGCAGCGGCAGCCGCAGCAGCCGTGGTGCCGAAGTTGTCTTGCCAAAGGGCCAGATTGGTCGCGTCGCCCAGATCGCGTTGCCACTTGAGGAAGTCGGCTCCGTCGACATCGAAATCGCCATCAAAATCGCCACTAACAACTGCCGGTGCTGGCACAAGAAGCTCAGTATTGCTCAAAGCCACATTGGAGAGCCGGACTTCGTCCATCACACCCCGAAAACCGAATCTGGGATCAAGCGAGGCCCCACCATTGTTCAACGCTCCGATGGTAAGGTCCGCTGTTGAATTATGCAGAACACCCATGCCGTGGTGGATCGTGAGGGCCTGCGCGGTTCCATCTGTCAGATTCTGGGCGTAGAAGGTGGTTGTTCCAGCGGACGAATCGTACGCCGCCGCCAGGTGGTAGTCTTTGTCCACCAGGATATCGAACCCCGAGTTGATCTGTGACGTTGTCGCATTCGACCCGTCCAAGGAAGCATTCATGAACAAATTGCCAGCGACGAGACCACAGCAGGAATTCTCCACGGCAATAGAAAACGACCAACTTCTTTGGGTGCCAAAGTCATACTGTGCTGCAATATGCCAGACAGAGAATAATGTTCCTGCTGGGTCGTCGTCGTCACGATTGATGTTGACGAAGGCCTCAATCGTAAAGTCGCTCAATGCGAGGGCGAGGACATCCGGAGTCGTAGGTGCACTGATCCCGCCTCCTGCTCCAACCGGGAAATCAGCCATTTCTGTGTTTCCTACGAGCGTATCGTTGAATGTGGAGCCAGGACCAGCGCCAGGGATCGATGCTTGCAATGGCGGGATGGGGTCTGTCAGATGGAGGCCATTCGGACCAGAGTCCGCTAGAAAACCGCCCGGGTCGTCACCAAATTGCCAATACCCCACTGTCTGAGCATGCGCTAGCGAACCGCTCAGCAGTAAGCAGGCAAGGCCTGCTGCCATCAAGGGGCGAAATCCAAGGATCGATTGTCGCCGGCGCTGGGGCACTCGCCAGCCAAAATAAGTTTGTGCAAATTTCATGAGCTGCTCTCCTGTTTTTTTGTGTTTTGTGTCAGATAAATTCAATCCATGTAGGCCGGAACTGCGCGGAGCTTGTTCCGGCCTACAAAACTACCAATCTTTCATTCCGCACGCGTCCAGCCGGGCGGATTGGTCCGCCCGGCTGGCACGAAACGCGCGACTGCCCCAGTCACTCTACTTAACTTCGCCGACGCACCGCGCTACCGATCAGCACACCGCCAATGCTCAAGAGCAGAACGCTCGTTGGCTCCGGGATATTGCCAGTCGTGACATTGACATCGCCGAAGGTCGTGATATCGTCGTGGGCGGGAACATCAGTATTAAGGCTGCCGCCCAGCAGAATGGCAACGCTGTCGAAGCTAAGCGTGGTCAGAGCCACCTCAAGAACGGAATGCGTCCCAGTCATATCGACGACCCCGTTGACATCATCATTATCATTGAGAAACCCGGTAACGTCGGCACCGAGGGCAGTTTTTATAACTCTAACACCAAAGTTATATGTGTTCGCGGGTAAATCGCCGAGGGGGTTAGGCCCTGCTAAGTTGCCCAGCTCAATAGCGCCATTGGTGCCAGAGGTACTCAGGGGGCTCTTAGCACCACCTATGCCGCCTGTCTTAGAATAAAGTTTCCCAACATCGCCGGCAGGGCCTGGGCCAATCGCAAAATAACCGTCCCATGTATTCGCCAGGATGATCAGCGATATTAAGGGATCATCTCCAGCAAAAATCCCCCAGCGGAACTGATCACCACGCGCAGTGTCATTAAATATTACCGTTGCGGTCAACTCGATAAAGTCTCCGTCATTTACGAGCGTCGCTGGGGTGAAATTCGCCCCGATGTTGGCCCCATTGGACGTTTATTCTTCTCGGTTACGCTCCGAGAGTGCTTCTTGGATATTGAGAATGACGACAACTTCCGACTCCAATGTATGAACACCAGAAAAAAATCGCCCTTGAGCGCCGTCGACATTGGCAGGTGCGGGGCTTATTTCATCCTCTCGAAGTGTGAGAATATCGGAGATTCGGTCGACCAACAGTCCGATCGATTCTCCTTGAGTTTGCACAATGAGTGTTCGGCTGTCATGCGTTACCTCGGCAGGTGGCATCCCCAACACGGTGCGGAGATTGATAACCGTGGCCACGTCACCGCGAAGATTGATAACACCATGCACTTCCTTAGGAGCATGGGGCACCTTCGTGGCATCCAATTGCCGGTTGATTTCCTGAACCTGGCGTATGTTGACGCCCAAGAGCAAGTCGCCCACATAGAATGTGGCAAATTGCAGCTCGGTGCTGGTGTGGACTTGTTCTGCCTCTAACATTGTGCTCATAAGTGTTTGCTCCGTTTGAAAGCTACTCGTAGGCTGGAACAAGGAGCGTCAGCGACGCAGTTCCGGCAATTCAATTCTTTAGCATCATGCGATGCCGGAACAGTGCTACCGCTCGTTCCGGCCTACTAATTCTATTGGCGGTTAGCTATTTGCGGTGCGTTGCAAGTTATTGTGTTATTGCCTCAGCCCGCGCCTCTCGCCTCCCAACTACTAACTAGTTCCCGTTGATAATACTCCCTTTCCGACCGACTTTGGGAACGGCGCGGGGCGACGAGCGGGCGAGGGAGTTGGCTTGTTCGGTTTTCTGTGGTGGGTCGGCGTTGTTGCGCCGCAGCGCGCGTACCTCGCCTTACGTTTACGAGTTGTTTTCGGTTTTTGCGTCCGTTCCGCGTCAGCCTCCTGAGGTTTTTGCCAGGATCGTTAAGTTGTGACAGAACACGGCGCTGCCAACGGCGGACGTGAAATTCTTAAAGCCGCGAAAACAACAGCGAGCCAGGCGAAATGCTCGCTTTAAGCACGAGATCGTGCCTTCGATTCCGGCGCGCCACTGCTGCCAAATGCCCATCATCGTGTCGCCGAAATCTCGCGTCCGCCGAGGCACGCCCAGGTAGTCGACCTGTTCTTCCAATTCCTCGTAGGTGTCCTCGTCCGGACAGAAGCCCATGTCCGCGGCGACCGTTTTGGGCCGGCTACCGTACTTCTCTTCGTGTCGTTCGAGTACCGTCTCCAGGAGTTCGCTGTCGCTTACATTCTTCTCCAACACAACGTAATCGGTAATGAACTTCTCCTTCGACTGTGTGAGCAGCACCTTGTGACCGAATTCGACTGGCTTGCCACGCCGTCCACGCATGATCAACTCCGCATGAGATTCAAAAATGCTGAACACTTTGTCGGCATTTGGAACCTGCTCTCGATCGAACGCGCGGCGCCGAGCCACTTCGGCGACCTGCCGCATCACCGGCAAACGGTTCGCCAGCGACTGGGCAATCGTCGCCAACTCGACACACGTCGAACGTTCGGCCCAAGCGACGAATTGTTCCGCTTTTTCCAGAGCTTCCTCGACCCGGACGATCAGCGTCTTCATATTCTGGCGGACCTGGCGGAGACGCTTTTTGTTCGTGCTATTCGAGTAACGCGTGACGAAAAGATGCAGATTTTTGATCTTCTTCGCGTGAAATCGCCAAGGACAACGGAGTGGGTCGAGTTCTCGACCAGTCGACATTTCTCGGGCAGCCACGCGATAGACGTCCCACAGCAGGCTGGAGTCGGTCGGCCAGTGAATATTGCATTCGGTGACGGTCGTGTCGGTTCGCACATGTTCCAGGGAGACCGTTTCTTCGGCGACGACGCCGAGGGCCAATAGGTGATTGATCCGTTCCCAAGTCTCGGGCTGAATCGCGCGAAATGCCTTGTTCAGCAGCGTGAAGTCGATGGTCGGCTTTTTCAGCAGGCGGCAAAACCGCTGCAAGGTTTCGCTTTCGGCAATCCGGATCGACGCTTCCCGATAGTCGAGTCCTTCCCGTTGCAAGACGAGGATCGCGCGAAACAGGTTTTCGCTGGTGAAGATCGGCTTTCGGCCGCGTGCCGACGTCGTCTGGCTGAGCTGTTCGAGGTCGCGATGGACCACATCGAGAATCGCGGGCCGGCTGTCCAGCAACTGGCCGAGCGTTTTGTACTCGTCACGATAATCCCGTACCGTTTGGTTGTCGGCCTTCTCGTTGGCCCATCCAAAATCGAGAATCGCTTCAGCTTTCAAACGCATCGCCCGCTTCTCCTTGGGTAAAATGGCTCTTTGATTCGTTCTGTTTTCAATAGGATAACGATGCGTCTTTTTCTTGCTACACCAAAACCGGCCCGCCAGACGAATTTCACAATATTCTGATTTGGGAAACAGGAACTAGCTAACCAGCCTCGGCCGACGTGTGGCCAATATCGCAAACGCGATGCCAACGAGTGCCACGCTGATAGGTTCGGGGATGGCCGCAACGGCACCCACCAGGGGCGCGATTCCAAACTGGCTCTCCCAGAGTTCCAAGTCGGTAGCGTTGACAAATCCGCTGCCGTCAGCGTCGCCTTCGGCAAGTCCACCGGCAGCGCTGAAACCGCGCTGCCAAGTAAGGAAGTCAGTGCCGTCGACATCCCCGTCACTATCGAAGTCGGCATTAGTGGGGATATTGCCAGTCGTGACATTGATACCGCTGAAGGTCGTTATATCCTCCGAACTGGCATTAAGGTTGCCAGTCATCAGAATAGCAACGCTGTCGACGCTAAGCGTGGTCAGCGTCTCCCCTGAAACGGGCGAAAACCCCGTCATATCGACGACCCCGTTGACATCATCATTATCGTTGAGAAACGCGGTAACGTCGCCACCGAGGACAGTCTTTCTAACCCTAATGCCAAAGTTATATTGAGCGACTGCGGGTAAATCGCCGAGGGGCTCATACCTTGCTAAGTTGGCCAGCTCAATAGCGCCATTCTCGGCAGAGGTACTGAGAGGGCTCTTAGCACCACCTACGCCGCCGGTCTTAGAATAAAGTTTTCCAACATCGGAGTTAGGGCCTGGGCCAAAAGCAAAATAACCGTCCCATGTATTCCCCGCAAGAATTGGTACTACCGGATCATCTCCATCAAAAAGCCCCCAGCGGAACGAATCACCACGCGCAGTGTCACTAAATGTTACCGATGCGGTCAACTCGATAAAGTCTCCATTATTCACCAGCGTCGTTGGGGTGAAATTCGCTCCGATTGTGACATTATCGGACGTTACCACCGGTGAATTCGTTGTTGCACCTGCAATTGTTGCTCCAGTCCCTGGAGGCAGGAGAGCTATCCAGTTTTCTACCGGTGTGGTTGCTGCCGCAGCCATGTTCGCGCCAAGCATGAGGCTCAGCACAGCCAATGCGCCTAGCGACGCGCTTACAAGATACTTCTTCATTAGTCCAACTCCTATCAAAAGAACCCGCGAGCATAGTTGCTCAAAAAGCAAACCGAACGCCAACTGCCATGACGCTCACAAAAAATAAATTGCAAAAAACAAAAAACGTAACACTTTAGCCAAATGAACGAATCAGCAAATCACCACAGAGAACACAGAGGTTCTATCACCCCTTTCAATGGATGGGCATCTGGGATTCATTTTCCTCTCTGTTTCTCCGTGGTTAATCACCCTAAGTAACTGCAGATAGTCAAAGTATTTCAAAAAAGCAAATACCCCTATTGACCTCCGGTTTCATCGGTGGGCTTACGCCCACCGCTCGCCGCTTTATCGTGTTACTTGGTCAACTCCAAGGGGGCCTCGTTTGTTTCTCCTGCCTTTACCTCAAATTCGAGCCTTGATGTTTTGGCGTTTGTGTATCGCCTAGGAACGAGCGATTTCACCGGTTCTTCGCTTTCAAACGCCACGTCGCCCTCGCTGGCGATGATAAAAACCTTGTGCCTGCCGACGATCGCCCCATCCTTGTCTCCATAAGTCCCTAGCGTGTAGGAGCCATCTTCGCTGATCTTGCTTTTTGCGCCTCGCCCACCTTCCGGCACGAAATAGACCATGCCGGTGGTCAGAGGCGTGCCGTCCAACGTCACGACTCCGTAGACCGACGCGGTCTCCATTTCACCACTCGATGCACCACAACCGCCGAAACAGAGCGGGCAGGTGATCGCGATTGCAATCAATTTCCACATGAGGGTTGTTTCTTTTCCTTTGTGTTTTTTTGAGACAAGGTAGGCCGGAACAAGCTCCACGCAGTTCCGGCAATGCGTTTCGAATCTTCTGCCGGAACTGCGTGGGAGCTTGTTCCGGCCTACGGGCTTTTCACTTTGAGCTGTTAGCGCTGATTAGTGGTTTCCTTCTCTGGCGTTACGGCAACTCGATTATCTCCCCGGCGTCGCGCGAGGCGAGTGCCTTATAGAGGTCCAGATCGATACTCTCGCTGATAAACCGACCCGAACCATCGGCCATTCCGAAGTGCGCCCCGCCCGGATGCTCGCTGCCAAAGCTCTTGTCGTTGCGGACGCCCCAGAATTTCATTGGGTGGAGTATGTTCCTGCCGCCGTAAGACCATATCTCCTTGTTATCCTTACGAGCTTTTTCAAGAGTTGTACTTGTCGATCCGACAATCCATACCCGTTGTTGTCCGTCATCCATCCAGGCTGATTCAGCGATTAGGAAGGTATTGCTTGATCCATCGGCAATCTGCTGAAAGCCCGTTTTGCTTTGTGGGTACATGATCCCATTGGTCGCGATCCCCCCCGAGCTATTACACTTAGCTTCTACCGTATAGAGATCACCGACCGCGGAGGGGCAATCTGTCTTTGCCCCCATCACCGCAACATAATGACCCCGCAACGGGGAATCTTCGTCTACGATTGTGGTTCCTTGACTGTTGGCAGCCGTACGCTGCCCCTCAGTAATCGAAGGGCACTTGAAGAGGGGCATCGGCGTACTGGCGGCTTCTTCATTCACACTGTCAAACCAAGTGCAGAGTATGGGTTTACCTTTGCTGTCGAACTTGCCGCATGGTCCGAAATCGATTAAATCGTGGAAATTTTCTTGCTCGTGATAAGGGAGTATCCGGGCGAGATAACTAAAGAAATTGTCATCCGAAGATGCTGGAAAGTGACCGTTGGTTCCTTCGAAGTTCTGGCACGCCAAGACAACCTGGCGAATTTTATTCAGGCAAGATGCGCGCCGGGCCGCCTCGCGGGCTGCTTGAATGGCCGGCAACAAGAGTGCGACCAAGATGCCAATGATGGCGATCACCACCAGCAGTTCGACGAGGGTAAACGCCCTCAGCGCGCCTCTGCGATTTTTCTCAGTGCGCCCCGTCACAGTGTATCCAGTCGGGGTAAATGCTGCTGCTTGTTGGTGTTTCATGATTGGTTCGCGCCTCCTACACGCGTGATGAGAAAAGTTAAGTCAAAAAAGAAACCATCCAGGGCCATCTTTTTTTCTGCCATCGGTCTGAACAACCGGAAAGCAAACCGTGGCGAAGTGTCTGCCCACTCTTCTGCCTGCGTCACTCTCCGCCCCTTCATTCTGTACGAAGGCCAACTTCCTTGGAATGGATAATATCAACCTGGCAGACAGGCCATGATCAGCCAGGCAATCCAGTCTGCTCGTATTTGCCCTACGCACTTCACTGTGTAATAATAGGCGTATCCTGATCGGCCAGAGCTTTAGGCTCTGGTATACCTAGCACATTGTCCGTGAAAATTTGAGAGAATATTTGTGCTATGCCTGCTGGACGCCAACAGTTACGAGCCGACCTTCCCCCCATTGCTTCTGACGTTTTCGATGCGAGCTACTGCTTCCCGGAGGTCGTTCGACAAGCCGTTGAAAGGCACGGCCAGTTGGCGGGATCTGGAGAAACCGGAATGTTGTGCCACCAAGGGGATTAGAAAATCGGTCTCGGTCAACAGTCGCTTGCAATGCTCCAATCGCATGCGGCTGATCTCTTGGGCGACTCCTCGACCGAGCGCACGCCGGAAACGCAACTCCAATGTACGGCGGATGACCGAGACCGCCTTCAGTACGTCGTGGACCGTGATGGGGAGCAGGAAACGCTCCCGGATAAACTGCGTGGCTGTGACGACATCTTCATCATTGATAACCAGCACGTCGAAAGACTGCCGCACTCGAATTTCACCCGGCGGCACGCGGATTGATTGCTTCGGTGGCTTGCACCCCGACAGCAATCGGTCTAGCAGCCGACCCGTCTCATGCCCGACGAGTTTGCCGTTGAGCATCACCTTTCCACGCCAGCGCAGACGTCCCTTTTCGACGCTGACCGGCAAAGAAGACCCAGTCCCGGCGTGTTTCCGCGAACTCCCGTACACCGCCTAGCAGGTTCCGGTAGAAAGAGTAGTTGTAATTGAACAACAACCCGACATGTACGGTTTTAGACATACCAAGCCTCTCTTCTTGCGCAAAGACGCCGATATTTTACACAATCGAGTATAGTTGGCACAATATCCATCGCGTAAACTAAACGAGAACACAATGACACTTCCGTGACACTCCTCGTTCACTCCGCTGAGGACGAGATAAATAGAAAGTCTTTTTATGAATACTATACCGCGCTGCTTGACATCCGTTTTTTGCCTCTTGTGTGTGCTACATTCGACGGGCGCGTACCTTCGTACCGCAGATGCGGCCACCCAGCCGAATATCGTCTTCATTTTGGCAGACGATATGGGTTGGGCCGACAACGAATTGCACGACCCTCAATTCTACACTCCCAACATAAAACGGCTCACACGCGAAGGAGTCACGCTGGATTCTCATTACGTCCATCCTCAGTGTACGCCCACGCGCGTCTCATTCTTGACGGGGAGGTATCCCAGCCGGTTCAGTAGTCAGGCGGTCTATGCCAGTTCGAACCAGCAGGTGATTCCACTGGACACCACGACTGTGGCGTCAGTGCTTTCAGAAAACGGCTATGAGACTGCCTTGATCGGAAAATGGCATCTTGGCTCGTTGCCCCAGCAGAACCCGAACCACTTTGGTTTCGATTACTCATACGGTTTACTGGCTGGCGGTCTTGGCGTTTATGACCATCGCTATCGACTCACGAAGCCGATGTACACGAACACATGGCATCGCAACGGCAAATTGATTCCCGGTGCCGAGTCGGCCGCGCCATACACGGAAGGTGCTCATGTGACCGATCTGATCACAAAAGACGCCATTCATTTCATCAGCTAGGCACGAAAGAAACCGTTTTTCTTGTACCTCGCCTACACCGCAGTACACACGCCGCTGGCCGAGGAAGAGGAGTGGTATAACGATCCCGTAGGCCGGATCAAAGAGATCCAACATTCAGGGCGTCGCGCGATGGCTGCTTCCGCGTATCACCTAGACAGTTCCATTCAGCGCGTAATCGAGGCCCTCGAGGAAACAAATCAACGAGCAAACACACTGGTCGTCTTTTCGTCGGACAACGGCGGCATTACCAGAGAAATCAAGGGGAACACGTTTCCAGCGCCTGATCCGACGCTGCATGCCGGTTTCAGCAGCAATGGCAAACTGCGAGGGCAGAAGACAGAAGTGTACGAGGGGGGAATCCGCGTTCCGGCGTTCGTCAACTGGCCCGGTGTGCTTGAGTCGCGAACGGTAACCGCTCCCATGCATATCGTTGATTGGCTGCCTACGTTTGCGGCGCTGACGGGAATCAGGGTGAATCCGGACCTTCGACTGGACGGGCAAAACGTCTGGCCGATCATTACTGGAGAAGGCATTTCTGGAGAATCGGCACCGGCGGAGCGGACCCTCTACTTCACATGGGGCCCTTGGTAGAAAAAACTGGCTCTTCGCGACGGAAGTCCTCACTCAGGATGGAGGCCAATCGTGGAGTTTGTTCAACCTTTCCGTCGACCCCTATGAGAAAGATGACCTTGCCTCGGCCCGCCCGGTCAAACGCGACGAAATGGTCGCGGCGCTCCAAGCCGAACGGGCAAAAGATTCCGAGCGGCCCTTGTTGAGTTGCTGGATCACAGCGCCTGAGAGAATTCGCAAGGGAAAAAGCACGACCGTTACCATCGAGTTTTCTGAGCCCGTTCAAGGTTTTACACGAGATGATCTTGATGTCTTCGGAGCGAAGGTTGATGATTTTTCCGGTAAAGGAGATCGGTACGAGGCAATGCTCACACCTGCGAAGACGCCGGTTGATCGAATACGTGTTTCCTTTTCCGCTGGCAAGGCGGCCGCCGTCAAAGATGCATCTCGAACGAACGATCGTTCTTCTGAGATCGTGATTTCCATAGTCAACTGCTGGGCTAATTTCAAAAGTCCCCACGGGACAAAAAGGCGACTTGTCTGTCACGAGGTGCCACGAAAATCCCTGAAGAACCGGTAAAATTTATCAAAGGCAGATTCTGGCGGCTTGGGTCTTCGGGACCACCGTTGTGCTTCTTGCGAATCAGGTGCCGTTACGTCCAAAGCGAATCGACCATATCCATTTGTGGATTTCCATCGCAACGAAGGCGCTTAGTGCGAGCACCCAAAGACACGTTACCGTTGCCAAGTTGACGGGTTCCACCTGCAGCACCTTCTGACCAAGCGGCAGGAACATGATGCCGAGATGAATCATCAGCGCGATCACCGCTCCACTAAGCAGGATCGGACTGCGAAAGGGCGACAAAGCGAGAGCGGACTTCGTCTCGGACCGGCAGTTGCCGATGTGGATGTTCTCGAAAAAGACCATCAGCAACAAGATCGCATTACGTGCCGCCGCTACGCTCCAGCCAGCCCGTAGCATCCACCAAAAGCTGCCGAAGGTAACAACCCCTATCACAATCGCGGCAACGAGGGTCCGTTCGATCATCAAGCGGTTGAAAATGGGTTCTTGCGGCGGCCGTGGTGATCGAGTGAGCACATCGCCTTCACTCGGCTCGAAGGCCAGAGCCACGTCTTGGATGCCGTTGGTGACAAGGTTCAGCCACAGCAACTGCACGGCAAGTAGTGGGAGGGGTAATCCGGCAGCAAGTGCGAGGCCCACCAGAACAACTTCGGCCGCCCCGGTCGAGATCAGCAGGTAAATCACTTTGCGAACATTGTCGTACGCGGCCCGACCCTCTTCGATGCCAGCGACGATTGTGGCGAAGTTGTCGTCGCTGATGACTATTTCGGCGGCTTCACGGGCCACGTCCGTGCCAGACTTCCCCATAGCCACGCCAATATTCGCCGCACGCAGCGCCGGCGCGTCATTCACGCCGTCGCCGGTGACAGCCACGAAGTCTCCCGTACGACGCGCCGCATCGACTAGTTCTAGTTTCTGATGAGGGGCGACACGGGCGAAGACGCGCACTGTCCGTACGGCTTCCTCCATTTCCTCCGGTGACATCTTCAACAGTTCGCTGCCGATAACAACCTGATCCTGTTCACCCACCAGACCAAGGTCACGTGCGATGGCTAATGCTGTCACCGGATGATCGCCGGTGATCATCGAAACGCTGACTCCCGCTTCTCGGCACGCGGCGACCGCATCAGCGACTCCCGAACGCAACGGATCGATCATTCCGACAAAACCTAGAAAGTTGAGACTTGATGGCTCCGGAGGGACATATCCCGTATCGAGCTCCGCAGACGCACTCCCTTTGGCCAAGGCGATGACCCGGTAACCCTGCTCGGCCATCGACTCGGCAAGTCGAAGCATCTCTTCGATTTTGTGCGACGTCTCGCTCTCGCGCAACCCAGCCCCCCAATCGCACATTGCCAACACCTTTTCCGGCGCGCCCTTCACAAACAGGTCCTTGGCTCCATCCGCCTCATGATACGATGCGGCAAACTGACGCTCCGGCTCAAATGGGATTTCGTTTACTTGGGGGTGAATCGTCAAGCTGGCCTCACGAGTCGTGCCGAGTTTGTGGGCCATGGAGAGCAAGGCTAGATCGACGGCATCGCCTCGCCAAATCCATTCGCCGCCACGACGATGCAAGTCTCCCTCGTTGCACAAAACGGCGACTTCCGCAAGACCGTCGAGCATCGGATGGTTGCCCGGTTCGATCGTTTGCCCGTCATGCGTGACCTGACCTTCCGGAACGAACCCCTCGCCACTGACTTCGAATCGCGTGCCTGTGGGAAGTCGAATCTCTCGTACCGTCAATTCGTTGCAGGTCAGAGTGCCTGTCTTATCACTCGCAATCAGCGTGCAGCTTCCTAAACCTTCCACCGCGGCAAGCCGACGAACAATGACACCGCGACGAGCCATCCGCGCAGTCCCGATCGCTAAGGCGATGGTCATGGCAACCGGCAGTCCTTCTGGAATGGCTGACACGGCCAGGGCGATGGCAAAAAGAAACATTTCGTGAACGCTGTGGTCGTGAAGCACCACGCCGAAAACAGCCACCGCACAGGCGGTGGCCAGCACCGCAGCGGCCACGACGCGGGTAAACCGCTCCAAACGCTCGATCAGCGGTGGCTTTCCACCGGCCGAACTCAAGACGTCTAGCGCTAACTGCCCTACATGTGTGGCCGAGCCGGTCGCCACAACCATGCCCTGGGCTCGCCCACGGACGACGATGGAACCCGCAAACGTCATGTTTCGTCGATCTCCCACAGGCATCGACGCGTCTCCAGTCCAAGTGGGGTTTTTTGAAACCGCCAACGATTCGCCGGTCAGGAGTGACTCGTCAATTTCAAGCCCGTGCGCTGAAACGAGCCGCAAGTCCGCCGGCACTCGATTGCCCGACTCCAGCCAAACGGTATCACCCGGCACGACGTTTTCCGCTTCGACTTCACAGACTTCCCCATCTCTCACCACGGCAGCACGGATTTGTAGAAGTTGCTGCAGCGCACGTGTGCTCTTTTCAGCTCGCCACTCCTGATAACTGCCGATCAAAGCATTCAGCCCAAGAACCGCTGCAATGAACCCGGCATCGATTGGCTCGCCGATCGCGACCGAAACCACAGCAGCAACGCCGAGGATGTAAATCAGCGGACTGCGGAATTGTCGCAGCACAATCTGCCACCAGGTCGGCGGTGGTGCGTGGGGCAACTCGTTTGGTCCGAATTTCACAAGGCGCGCAGCCGCTTCGGTCGCGGTCAAACCTTCAGTTGTTGCATCCAATGCTTGTTCTAGCGACGGCAGGTCGAGTGCGTGCCAAGCGTTAATCTGCTGCGAGTGATGATCCATCGGTTCATTCGCTGTTGGTGGCACTTCTTTGCAGGATGAAGCATCTTCTCAAGTCTGACGATCGCATTAGGCCGATCCCTCGCCAAGCATCACGGGCGACTTGAAGCCGGCGGGCTTGACGGCCAGTATCGAACATGGGGTCTTTGGCAGCAGCCGTTCCGCAGTATTACCCACCAAGACCCCGGAAATTCCCGTGCGTGCTAGTGTGGCTAATACCAGTAGGTCGACGTCGTGTTTATCAAGCTGCCGCAGAATCACTTCATCCGCGTTCCCTACGAGAAGGTGTGAATGAGGCTCCTGAGGCAGATCAGCGGCAGCGACGCATTGCTCGAGACGGCCAATCGCGTCGGCGCGGACACGTTCGCGATAGTCGATCGAGTCCTTTTCCGAATGCTGGATCAGCTTGAGATGGTCGTCTCGTCCAAATTCGAGCACATGGAGCACATGGAGTTCTGCACCTTGGAGTTGAGCCATGGAGATGCCCAGTTCCAGCGAAACATCCGCAGCCGGACTGAAGTCTGTCGCCACGAGGATCGATGAGAAATGGTCTCGCTTAAGAGGCTTGGTCACCCAAACAGGACAGGGGCACTTCCGTAGGAGCTTGAGCCCGGTCGTACCCAACACGAGCTGCTCAACATCACGACGCTGCCGCGTCCCCGCGATGACGAGGTCATGCTCCTCGCGGAGAACCTGCCGAATGATTTCGACCCAGCTCTTGCCAATCTTGACATGGCCGTGGGCGTCGATTCCCAATTTTCGAGCGCGATCGACACATTTCGCAAGGGCCTCTTGGGCTTGATCCTTGACATTCGTGTTGGAGCCTCGACTCTCTTCAATCAGTCGCTCCGTACGCGCCGACACTTCGAGGACATAGAAAAACGTTAAGGAAGCCGAATTGAGGTTTGACAACCACAACCCTTGCTCGATGGCTTCCGCCGTAGCGCTGCTGAGGTCGTCTGCGACGAACTGGTCGTCGCTGGAAAGATCAACCGCAACGAGAATGTTCTTGAATCGTTTCATCGGGATGCCTCACGTTAGGAGAATACCTCCGGCACTAATCGGATTCCGAGTCCTTCTACACGTATACTACTGACAGAAGCGACTTATAGACGGAATGAGAAACCGCTCGTCCTCATTAGATAAAAACTATCGGTTGTGTCAAGCGTCGGCCATAACGATGCGGCCCAACACGGCCGTTAGAAACGAAGATAATCCTGCAATCATCTCTAGATGTCCTCTAAAGTCATTTTTCTCCGCGCTAGTGCTTTGTCACAGCTTGATTTTAGGGTTAGCCGTTAGGGCGCTAGCCCCGGTTCATGCAGCAATAACCGTGGCTAGCGCCAAAACGGCTAATCTGCTCAATCCTAATTCTTGGCTGTGACAAACCACTAGCTTCTTGCCACGACACTCTCCTTTGTGCTTAATTGTAACCTCTCAATCTAAGCACTTGGACTGTCCGGCAAAACCGAGCCACCCCAAGGCGCTTAGGGACGACCGATAACTCAACTACTACCGGCTGATGAAGCCGGTAGTAGTTGAGTCCCAAGTACTGCAAGCGTCAGGCCACCGGGCAAGCGGTTTGGGGCATTGGCGTAGACCGCTAACCGTGCTGCAACGCAGCACACGGGCGGCACAGATTCTGCTACAACTCCATCGGCACATCGGTCAGCAACTTCACCCCATCCGCAGTGACTACGTAATTCTGCTCCAGGCGGATGCCGTGGCAAAGCTCATCGTGGTAGAGACCCGGCTCGACGGCGAAGAAGTCGCCCTCGGCGAAGTGGTCGTCCCAGCAGGGATTCAGATGCGGGCCTTCGTGCGGGGCAAGGCCGATGCCATGGCCCAGGTGATGATTGAACTGCCATGGCTTGCAGGCATCGAGTTGCTGCTCGACCTGCTCGAAAAGCTGTCGGCAACTAGCACCGGGGCGGACTGTTTTTTCGATAAGCGGAAAGACGTCGGCAATCGCCTGCCACGCTTGTTGTTGGGCATCGGTTGGCTTGCCATCGACCGCGAAGGTACGCGCATTGTCGGAGTAAAAACCTCGGAAGCCGACGCCCAGGTCGAGAATGTAGAGTTCACCCGCTTGGGCTTCGCGATTGCGAGGCGGTCCGCCGCGAGAGTTGCACTGAAAGTCTTGGCCAAGGTAGGTGAGCGCCTCGCCCAGTTCGACGACTGCGGTAGCGTGCAATTGGCTGTAGAGTTCCAGTTCGTTGATGCCGGGCAGCATTAGGTCGCGTGCCGTCCGGTACATGGCCCGATTCGCGTCCGCTGCCCGGGCGAGCATTTGCAATTCGTCCGGTTCCTTCTTGCGACGAAGCTGGAACATTGTTGGTTCGATGTCGATGACCTGTGGGCCGAAGGCATCGACGAGTGCCGGGCCGAAGGCAGACCATTCGCCTGCGACATAGCGGGTGTGGGGGCGGGGACGGGGGCGGGGACGCCCCGGCTCGCTGGTTAGCGCATCGATGAGCACTTTCCAGCAAGCGGCATGTTGATCGTTGCGAAATGTTGAATGCCACTTTGCCTCGAAGCCGATTTTTTCGTCGGCTACCGCAGCAGTGGAGAGTTTGCGCTCGGGCAAGACGAGCGTCACTCGGCCCGAGTCGTCGAGCGTTGCGGCAATTGCAAATAGCGGCCCGACATACGCTCCGGTAAGCCACTGCACCGATTCACCACGGGTGAACACCACCAAATGGGCGCCGAGTTGCTCCATTTCTGCCAGCAGTCGCTGTTGCCGACAACGGCAGTCCTCGGGATTTGGAAATTGGATTTCGGATTTCGTGCTGGACATGAGTCGAATGGTAAAGCCTTTGCCCGATTTCGCAATCCGGAATCTGAGACGCCCCGTGTGCGCCCGTGTGTCCGTGTGCTGCGTTGCAGCACGGCTACTTTGATCCGAATTTTCTTCTCTCGTTTGGAGACGAACGTCTCAGTTCGAGACGAGTGCAGACTCCACTGGCATGGTGTGCCTGGCTCACCTGCAAAATTCTACTAGCGACATAAGTTCTTTCAAAGAAACGACTTACGCCGGGAAATGAAGGTCGCAACGGGAGCTATTTCCGTTGTTGGCATACTGATTGCTTCTTAGCAGGGCCAATCGCACAACGCGATGGCAGTTCTCAATTCTGGGAGCCACGCCTAGTACAAAAAATGGAGGATGTAAGGATGCTAGTACTAAGTAGAAAAACGGGCGAACGTATTCATATCGGTGATGACATCTTTATCGAGGTGCGTAAGGTCGCTGGCAATCGAGTGACGATTGCGATCGAAGCTCCGAAGAAGGTCCGTATTTTGCGTGGCGAACTAATGGAAGCCGCCAAGGCATTCGAGGAGCCGTCACTTGCCAAGGTTCCTGCGCCCGCGGAAGCCATGAAAACGTATGTCGTCACACATCGCCGAGTCGATTTGTCCGATGTGATGACGTACTCGATTTAAGAGAAGACTGTGCCGACCGTGTGTCGCGTTGCGACACGGCTAATGAAACCGCCCGCTGCTTTGGCATTCACAGCCTGTCTTCATCCCCCAGATGCCAACGGCAGTATTTCAAGTCGCCAAACGATCGACCACGTGAGTTAGTGCAGCGGCGGCTTGAAGGGCGGTTTCTTTTTTCGCTAACAGAATGGGGTGATGCAGCAGAATGGTCGAGCGGCTTAGCCGCCCGCTGTTTTCCAGTGAGCCTATCTGGCGACAACGGCTCTCGCTGCGGCGCGTAAAACCGCGGAAGCCCGCATCGACGGGTACCCCTTCGGCCGCCAGTGCAGCGAGCAGTTGCTCGCGGCGCTGTGCATTATCTTCTGCCGGCAAATACGACCAGGCGAGTTTGAAGTAGGCTGCCTGCGATTGACTGCGACTTGCTGCTGCACGAAGCCAAGGTGCAATCGGACCGACTCCATCCAAAATCGCCGCCACCCGATCCGCCCGAATCCGATTGCGCTTGTGCAACTTCGCAAGCTGCGGCCGCAAGACGGCTGCTTGCAGCTCGCTGAGTGGGAAGGCATCGTTGCCACGTTGGGCAAAGATTTTCGCCCGCTGGTGAATGGCCGGATCGTCGGTGACAAGTGCTCCGCCTCGCCCGGCAGTGAGCAGCTTGCTACCTCCAAAGCTGAGCACGCCGACATCGCCCCAGGTGCCAACCATTCGGCCATCGAGCTTTGCCCCCGGTTGCTGGCAGGCATCTTCGACCACATGCCACCCATGCTGTCGGGCCAGTGCCATGATCGCGGGCATGTGGGCCAAGCCGCCGTGCAGATGCGAGACCACGACCGCCCGTATGCGGTCGCAATCATTGTGCGAAAGCTCGCCGGCCAACTTCTCAACATCGAGAGACCATGTGTCCGGGTCAACATCGACCAGCACGGGCCGAGCGCCCACCGCTTCGATCGCCCGAAAATTGCCAGGGAAATCGTATCCTGCCAGAACCACCTCATCGCCCGACTGCACTCCGCACCCACGCAAGGCCAGCTCGACCGCGATGGTGCCTGACGAGCAGAGCAGCACATGATCGCAGGCGAAAAAATTTCGGAGATCCTCACATAAACCGACTCCATGCGGGCCATGGTATCGCCCCCAACTTCCATCTTGGTACGCAGCTTCCAGTGCCGCGCGAATATCTTCGTCGACGGGCGGCCATGGGAAGTCGGATGGTGATAAGGGATTGGTCATTGGTTGGTTTTTTGGTGGCAATGATTGCGACGACAATAGGATGATGACGATATGATGACGACGACAAGTCGTCGGCTTGAGGATCTCGCCTCTTGGCTCTTGCCTCTCTATACTCTACCCATGCAACGCACACGCTTCCTTATGATCGGCGGTTTTCTGGGCGCAGGCAAGACGACCGCCATTGCCCGGCTGGCGAAGCACTATACCGATGCCGGTCTGCGGGTCGGTTTGGTGACCAATGACCAGGCGTTTGGGCTGGTCGATACCCGAGCGCTTCAGGCCCAAGGTTTTCACGTGGGCGAGGTGGCGGGTGCCTGTTTCTGCTGCAAGTTCGATGATTTAGTCGATACGATGGCCAAGCTCTCCCGTGCCGAACAGCCCGACATGGTGCTGGCCGAGCCGGTCGGCAGTTGTACTGATCTCGTGGCGACGGTTATCGAGCCGCTCAGGCATCTCCACGGCGACCGCTACGAGTTGGCCCCACTGGTGGTGCTGTGTAAACCAGAACACGGAAAAAAAATCCTAACCCAGCCGTGCTGCAACGCAGCACACGGCGCAACTCACGGTGCATCGTCCGGCTTCTCCCCCAAAGCAGAATATATCTTCCGTAAGCAATTGGAAGAGTCGCAAATCATCACGCTGAACAAAGTGGATAAGCTCACCACCACAGCACGCGACGAACTACTCCAACGGCTCGCCGAACATTTTCCCGACAAACGGATACTGGCTACCAGCAGCCGCACGGGTGCCGGTTTCGAGGAGTTGCTGGAAGCCCTGGCAAGCCCCTTTCAACCCGCCGTGCCAGCGATGGCTATCGACTACGATACCTATGCCGAGGGCGAAGCGGAGTTGGGTTGGTTGAATTGCACCGTGAACTTGACGGCATCCAGCAGATCGTTCCAGCTCGATGGGGCGGTAGAGCAACTGGCCAGCTTGCTCTGCACGAGTCTGTTGCAATCTGAGCTGGAGCCGGGCCACGTGAAGCTACTTGCATCGAGCGGCAGCACGGTGGCGATTGCCAATTGGGTTGCCTCCGACGCCCCGGTCGAGCTTTCGCTCAAGAGCGAGGCCCAGGTTCATGAGGCGGAACTGCTGATCAATGCGCGTGTTGCCGGCGATCCGGTGGTGTTGACCCAGATTGTCCGTCATTCACTAGATAAGTGGGCTGAATTGAACCAGTTTGTGTGCGAAATAACGCACATGCAGCACTTCCGACCATCTCGGCCCGTGCCGGTGCATCGGTACACGGAATAGGTAAACTGGGCTGCGCGTGCCGCGTTGCGTTCTGCCCGTGTGCCGCGTTGCGGCACGGCTGGTGCTAGCAATTGCTCTATGGCTTGACGCCGCATGGGGGTTTTCCCTAACCTTCCCGGCCCTTTGTTCTTTTCTCTCTTCTCTTCCTCGCCTCCTCGAATGGCATGAAGCACACGAATCAACGAACGACAAGGCTCAACCTGCTACTGTTTGTTCTTGTGTTGACCATTGCCATCAATGGCTGCGCATCGACCAACCGATGGGTCGCGCTGCGCGAAACACCTCGTAATCCGTTGGCCGATACATTGGGGCTGCTCACGCGGCAAGGTCCCAAGCCGACCGAGCGTACCATTCAATTGCTCCGGCGATACGATTTGGAAAACCGATTGCACGACGAGCGGGCCATTTTGTTAACCAAGTTGGACCAAATCGACCAGCAAGAGCCAAACCGTGAAAACGTCTACGCCTTGGCCGAGTTGGCCTATACGGGTGCCAAGCGGGCAGAGCAATCAAACAAACATGATCGGGCACTCGAGCTTTACGGTTCGGCCGTGGTGCATGCGTACCGCTATTTGTTCGATGGAGAATACGCGATCGCCAGCAATCCGTACGACCCCCAGTTCCGCCGAGCGTGCGATCTCTACAACGCGGCATTGGAAGGCACGCTGCGAATTGTCCAGTCGCAGGACAAAATCAGGCCGGGAACTTCGCGGATCATCCGAACGGCCAATCACGATTGCGAAATCGAAATCGAGCTACACAGCCAAGGTTGGCATGACGAGGATTTTGATCGGTTCAAGTTTGTCTCGGACTACGAGATCCACGGGCTGACGAATCATTACCACCGCTACGGCCTGGGTGTGCCGTTGATTGCCATCCGCAAGCAACATGCCGACGCTGATCCACAGGAGCAGTTTTACCCGACCGAACTTTCATTCCCCATTACCGCCTTTTTGCGGATGAAGCCTGTGGAGTCCGTGCAGCTTGCTTCCAATACCTCGGAAACAAATGGCGGGCCAAATGCTGGGGAATCGTTGCGTACCAAGCTGCATGCCGTGCTCGAACTGTGCGATCCGCTCGAGCGATCGTCTCTGGAAGTGGCCGGTATGCGCGTCCCATTGGAAACCGACCTGAGCGTTCCTCTGGCGTTTTTCTTGAGCCAGCCGGAAATGGACGATTCGAAGATCTCCACGCTGGGGTTTTTGCAGCCGGAGAAGATCAAGAAACTCACCGGGCTCTACATGCTCGAACCCTTTCGGGCGGACAAAATTCCGGTGGTGATGGTCCATGGTTTATGGTCGAGTCCCGCAACCTGGATGGAGATGTTCAACGACCTGCGTAGCGATCCGGTGATGCGGGCGAACTACCAGTTTTGGTTCTACCTCTATCCCTCGGGGCAGCCGTTTTGGTTTAGCGCCGCCCAAATGCGAGAAGACATGCTTGCGATGCGCAAGTCGCTCGACCCACAACGACAGGAGCCCGCGCTCGATCAGATGGTGTTGGTTGGTCATAGCATGGGAGGATTGGTATCCAAGTTGCAAAGCGTCGATAGCGGTAACAATTTTTGGAACACCTTTAGCGAACATCCCTTCGGAGAGCTTAAGGCCGATGACGAAGTGAAACGGGCACTCACCCGGACGTTTTTTTTCGACCCCAACCCTTCGGTGCAGCGAATCGTGACGATTGGCACGCCGCATCGTGGTAGCGAATTCTCGAACGATTTTACGCGGTGGATAGGGCACAAGCTCATTCGCCTTCCAGCGATGATGCTGCAAGGCCGAAGTCAGTTGATTGCTCGCAACCCGAACTTTTTCCGGGCCAATGCACCACTGAATGTGAACTCCAGCATCGACTCGCTCTCGCCCAATTCGCCCCTGTTGCCCGTGCTATTAACTGCGGAACAAGGCCCTTGGGTAAAATACCACAACATTATCGGGCGCGCGCCACGCAAGGGAATTTCCGGTCTGTTGATTTCGGGCGATGGCGACGGGGTTGTCTCTTTGGAGAGTGCGAAATGTGAAAACGCAATTTCGCAAATCGTCGTGCCGGCCGATCACACCAACGTCCACCGCCATCCACAGGCCATTCTCGAAGTCCGCCGCGTTCTATTGCAGCATCTCGACGATCTGCGAAATTTTCCCTACGGCAGTGGTGTGCGCCATGCGACCCTACCCGATCTGAGCCGAACGCGCTAGCGTCGGGCAGCGGAGTCAAACCGCTACCTCCCACAACCCGCGGCTAGCGCCGGCGGCTCACCCACCGCTACCGGCGGGCGTCGATCATCGAGCGCAGCGGGCCGGGTTGAGCCGGTTTGCAAGACGAGGATGTTGGCCAAGCCGCGGTTGTCTCGGTTATGTTTTGGTGGCACAAAGGGGGTCGCCTGCCTCTTGCTTCGGTCGGCTTGCGGGCCGTGATTTCTTGGGGAACTCTCTTGGCAACCGCTTCCTTTTCAGATTCCGGCGTTTCCTCGCTGTCCAATTCAAACACCAACTCGCCACGTAGCACATTCACATGGGCTGGCGCCTGGATACCCAGTCGTACGGTTTTGCCTTTCATCCGCAACACGGTCACGGTGATCTCATTGCCGATCTGGATTTTTTCATTCTGCTTCCGTGTAAGAACCAACATAGCACACTCCCTTGGTTGGCAGGAAAATCGAAGTTAGAAAAGACGGTCGTGGTGACACATCGGTTGTCAGTGCATACTACGTGCCAACCAGAAAGAAAGTTCCCATAATTCGTCGATCATTCGGCAGGGAAACGACTTAGGCCGATGATAGCGGTGCGAGCATCTCTGCAATCGTCGGAAAATTTGCCGAAGGCTTGCAAAAATCTACCGTTGTTGGCGGCTGGGGGTTGCCTCTGTGCCAACATAGGTGAGACAACTACCTCCTCATTTATTACTGTAGAGGGCGAGCAGTGGTCTTCGACACAAGCCAAGGACCGACCCATCAATAACTGTCGTAGGGCAGGTTTTCAACTTGTCCAGACGCGCGTGCAATTCCGTCCTACGAATCGACACTTAAGGTTCTTCAGGGAATTTAGTGGCTACCGTTCGAGGAAAGCATTTAAGCCCCCGGCTTTGCCGGGGGGTTGCCTTCGAGGAGATGTTGCTTTCGAGGAAAATATCCTTCGTGGAAATGCTCTGCTTGTTGGAAAGGAGGACTGTGACGCAACCCCCCGGCAAAGCCGGGGGCTGAAATTGTGACTTGGGCATTCTCCTTTCCACTGCAAAATCTAGCCATTAAAATTCCTGAAGAACCACACTTAATATTACGCCAGTCCCAAGACGATCCGCCCAATGCAACTGGCAGAGGGTAAATATGCTGGCGGGTACAAGCTCGCGGGTGAAGTCAGGTAGGCCGGGAACCAGCTCCTCGTATCTCCGGCAAGGCGTTGGATTTGCTGCCGGAACTGCGCTGAGCTTGTCCCGACTTATCCTCCTGATGCAGTGGCCAGTGACCGAGATAGATAGGGGCTAGAGCAAGGCATCTAAGCGTATTAACAGAAGGCTGGGCATCGGCGAGTGGCCAAAAGTCAATTCGGAGCCGGTCAGAGATAGGACTTAATAAATTCTCTTGCACCTCTTGCTGAAGAGACCTCGAAAAAGGATGGCTTTGAACGAGGGGACCAGCAATCACCAGACGATCAGGCCGGATAAAATTAACGGCATTGGCTAAGCCGGTTCCCAAATAATCCATGAACTTCTGCATTTGAGGGAGAGGCGACTTGTTCATGTTTGCTACAGCCTTTGTAAGCGTCGTCTTACTGGGTGCACCATGAAGACGCAAGAACTCACTGCTACAGATACGCTCCAGGCAACCGACTTGGCCGCAATAACATGGTTCTGTATCAACGAAGAACTTGACGTGCCCCAATTCGTTGCAACCCGCAACACCGCCATGGTTGGGCCGACCATCCACCAAAACCGCTGCGCCTAAAGTCCCATCACGAATTGACACGAGAAGGATATGTTCAGGAGACTCATCCCCGTGACTAAGGACCCATTGGGCTGCAAGGGCATGCATGTCGTTTTCAAGAACCAGCGGACGGCCGCCCACAACATCATAGAGGGGAGAAAGGTCGCATGAGCACCCCTTAGCGGCAACTGAACTTAGTAAGAGTGTTCGAGAGTCTTCGGGATCAATGAACCCAAGGGCAGAAATCCCTATCCCGAGGGTCGACTCGCTATCAAGTCGTTCTAACAACTCGGCAGCCACTTCGGCCGGGCAGGAAGCATGGTGGATCGATTTCGATAACGTGTTTCCCGAAACCTGCCCCAGGAGATTAATTCGACACGCAGATACTTCATCACGATTGATCGTAGCGGCGAGCATGAACCGGCTGTCGGGATCAATCTCCAACGGAATGCGAGGCCTTCCGCGACCCAGTGAGTCAGACAAGCCTTCACGAACAATGCCGCTCTCAAGCATGTCTCCCACCAACTGCCCGGCGATATTCGGATGTAACTCTAAGAAGTTGCTAACCTCCTTACGACTGATCGGACCGTGACGTCGAATGAGACGGAGCACTTGGCATTGCCGTTTAGGAAGCATCTTAGAGTCTTAGTTCGCAAGCCTTTTTGGGTTTCGGTTTAGAACGCGTTAGGGCTAAATCCAGAATGTCATTGTGTGTAAACGAATAGTACGTAGACGAACAGATTCCTACCCCAACTCCTGGAACGATTGGCAGGCACTCCTGCTTTGCCCCAACAGGACGTAGAGTTTTCCTGTCTATTTTGCTGGACAAGCGACTCAAGCCGCTTGACTCTGAAACTGCACAGTATTTGGTTCTTCAGGGATTTTAATGGCTAGATTTTGCAGTGGGAAGGAGAATGCCCAAGTCACGATTTAAGCCCCCGGCAAAGCCGGGGGCTTAAATGCTTTCTTCGAACGATAGCCACTAAATTCCCTGAATAACCCAATATTTCATACACCCTTTGGCTATTAACGCAACTCAGAGCGAAAGCTGTCGGCTGTCAGCTATCGGCTATCAGCCAGAAAATACACCTCGTCAAGCGGTTTTCTTGCTGAAAGCCGACGGCCGATAGCCGACAGCCCATCCGGTGAAAAAAGTGTTTTATACCGTTCAGGTCTCCTGCGCAACCAAAGTGACAGATTGACTTACAATGAGGACCCCGGGAAATTTGCACAGGGCGCGAAGATTTGAATCGTTAGTAGCATGAAAAGCCCAATGTGGCAGGAGGCCGCATTTATGAAGTCTCTGCGTCACGCAAAGAGGATTTGACCGTTTAGCCGTCTGAAATTTGGAGGGCAAAAAATTATCCGAAAACCGTTACAAAAGCATTGACATGTCATTTATTATTTCGACTGTATGACTTCGGGAACAAACGTAACGACTTGTGGTGCAACATGTTAACTCTGCTAGCGTCCGCGAGGCAGTGATTCGTTGTTTAGCACCTGAAATCCAACCGGGTTGGTGATTTCCACGAGAAATCGCCGCCCCATGCACTTTTGCACAGCTGCGACATTTGCGTAGTGGAAAAAATGCTAGCGAAGTTAACTTGTTGCCGTGATTCAGGTTAGATTCATTTTGGAACTCATACAGTCGAATTATAGACAAGTATATCATTGCAGCGTTAGCGTGGTGAGAATAACGATGATCAGGAAGAATGGTGAACTTTGCATGTTTGATCCTTGTGTCAGGGTGAGTGCATCATTGCCGATAGGTTCCCGTGAAACATGAATGCAGAGCCGTTTCGGCTTGGCGTTCTTTGTACTGGTTCAGCCTGCAATTGAGTTTGGATGGGCAGCTTTGAATGAACGACTTTTCCTTGGTTACTTTTTTTAGGAGGTTGAGTAATGCCTGATGTTTTATTGAGACAAAAGAAGGTGATGGCAGCGAGAAACGTGGCGATGTTCGTCGCAATTGGGCTTGCGACTAGTTTCGCGCATGCGGTAGTCCCAGACCCCGTTTTTCATCTGAATTTTGACGGGGGATTTTCTGACGCCTCCGCAAGTGGCATAGCAACCACGGTCGGTAGTGAGGTGGTTCTAGATCCAGGTGGTGGGCCTCTGCTTACGGGCAGTGCCCAGCTTCAGCTTAATGCAGGGCATTAGGACTTGGCGGATGTACAAGACCATGCCGAAAATCTGATTACCGTTACAAGCGATCCAATTCTGGATGGTATCGCAGTCAGCTTCGGATCGGTAACCTCCTGGATCAAGACAGATGATGACAGTGAGTGGAACAATGTCTTCGCGAATGCAGAGCGAGTTGATCCTAATCTTCCTAGTGATGCAGGCAGATGGCGCGGAATGGCGCTCCAGACAAATGATACCACGGGAGTCTTCGGGGCAATACAAGGTTGGAGCGGGGCTCAGCCACGAGACGCAAACACAGATCCGGGAACTGAAACACCTACCGGAGTCTGGACGCATGTCGCGATGACCTGGGACGATCTGGGGCTTGATGTTCAAGTTTGGGTCAATGGGGTACCAGGTACGCCGACAGTCTCGAATGACGTATTTGGACTAAACGGTCCGGGCGACTGGTTTATCGGTAGTCAGCCGAATAATGCCGGTCGCGATCTACGTGGTGAACTTGCCGACTTCGCTTTTTTCGACGAGCAGCTCACCGAAGCACAGATTATGGAAATCATGGCGGACGGAGTCCCAGGAGCCGTTTCGCCCGGCCAGGACGGCGATTTTGATAGTGACCTCGACGTCGATGGTGCCGACTTCCTCAAATGGCAACGCGATCTGGGTGACGCGACCAATCTGGCACTTTGGGAAACCAACTTTGGAACGACGGCTGCCGTGGCTGCCGTTGCGGTCGTGCCGGAGCCGATGAGTATGGCATTGTTCGGCTTTGGATTGGCAGCGCTGGTCGCCGCCCGGCGGCGACGTGTTGCCTAAGGTAATTACCGTGGAGTTCCCTAAAAGGAATGGGGCGGTAGGGAATTCCGTGTACGGCTTGCTTGCCGGCTCACACTGCAAGCAGGCCGTACTTTAGTTGGACAGCGCCACTTTGAGTAATGATAGCACTGCCAAGTGGTGAATCAGTATAGAGTTACGACGAATCCTTCCGGCTTCACTCGCTAAACGACGGCTCAAAAAAAACTTGGGGGCTTGATTACGCCGAAGGCGTTTCATGTACACCTTCGGTGTAAAGATTGGATCATCACGGCAACCGAAATAACGAAGTTACTCTTGAGCCATTCCTAAACAATCATGTTGAACGCAAACAAATGTGCAGTAAGCACTTAGCGTTCGCGCACAAATAACTTGTACAACTCGGATGCAGATCCTAAACTCGTAACACGAAATCCTAAACAAATTCGAATGACCAAATTTCAAAGGACAAAAACGCAGCTAGTCGCCCGTGCCTTGGGAAAAGGCCCAAAATGATTCGTTTTGGTCATTTCATTTTCGGATTTTGTATTTGTTTCGGGTTTCGATATTCGTAACACTTTAGCCATCTGCAGTTACTTAGGATGATTAACCACAGAGAACACGGAGGAACACAGAGGAAAATGAATCCTAGATGCCCATCCATTGAAAGAAATGATAGAACCTCCGTGACCTCTGTGTTCTCTGTGGTGATTTTCTGATTCGCTGCATTTGGCTAAAGTGTTACCGATATTCGGATTTTAGCCGCAAAAACTTGTTCATGTTATTTCTGCGCGGACCCTTAGCTCGACTTTTTCCGTCAGGCGGCTTGGGCTAGCCCGAAGTCTAGCACAACTCGCAAGGGTTTGGATAATTTTTGCACGACCTCGCCTCCAGGCACCCATGCAAAAATCCATTCCATCCAAAAATAGCGTCGAACACTGATGATCATATCAGAAAATGTCGTTTGCTCCTTGCCAACCCAGTGCTTCAGTCGGACGTGTGGATTGGACCACGGCATCGTATCAAAAACGATCACTACCAGCGTGTACACACAAAACAGACAGGGCGCCATTCGCAACACCGTCTGGCGACTCCAGCCGCGTGTTGTTTCCAGTCCAAGGTGTTCACGCATTTCCTGGAACGTGGTCTCGATATTCCAGCGTCCGCCGTACATTTCAATGACTGCTTTGGCAGACATGGAATGATCGGTCGTGAAAAAGTATTCATCTCGATGGGTGCCGCTGAGATCACGGACAAACACCCACAATACTTCGATCGCGCCTTTGCCACTCTGATACCAATGGCCCTTGCCCGTGATCACTTCGACATTTCGCCAGCCGCCGCCGTACCACCGCACACGTAAGCGTTTCCCCTTTTTCTTCCTAGCAACCACCTCGGCCGGTGAGGGTAAGGCCTTGCCCTTGACTCGTGGTCGACCGACTTTGGGGTTCTTGCGTTTGGGTGGCGGCGCGAACAGACTTGCGTCACCCGAGAACTTGCTTACCAGCGACAATCGTTTTCGATGTTTATAGGCAAAACGTGTCATCTGATGAGTTCCATAAGCTCCATCACCTGCAAGAACGAACTTTCTGTCGGGAAACCAGTGCATTAGCGTTGCTAGCAAGCCGCACATCAGGTCCACGGGAGTTTTGTGGCGACGCCCCTCATCAGCGTTGCACTGCTTGCTGCGATAAAGAGCGACCAGCACCGGCAAGGCAAAGGGACGATTGGTGTAAGGTAATTGAACCAGGATCGACAAGACGGACCATTTGTGTCCGTATCGAAAGACGGTGTGCGAGTTGGCGCTGCGAACTGCGTCGCGATGTCGGGCTTTGCCGTAAACTTTTTTGCCGCGATGACCATCCACCGTTTCGTCACCGCAGATTTTTACCGTCCCGGTGGGAATGAACCGATCAAGGACGAAACGGGCAATCGCGTAGGCCAAGGGCCGGGATTGCCAGCGACGGTGAGAAAACAGACGATGGTAGGTCGACGGATTGACCGTCTCAATCAAGCTCAACAACCGGAGTACGTTAGAGACAGTTCGGTCGCCTGTTGTTAGAATAGCGGCAAGGAAGAACAGAACGAATCGTCGAGCCGTCGTTCGCCGGTGAAAGGTGTCAACGAGACATTGTAGTAACGGCTTGAAATCGTGCGGCACGCGAACCATGAGGGCTTCCTTGCTCAAGACTTTGGTTGTTACAAGTCAAAAGTTTGAACCAAGGAGGCCCTTTTTACCTATACCAATTTGGGGATCTGAAGTACTCAAAAAACGGAAAAAGTCGAGCTTAGTCACGCTAGCATCGTCCGAAGTGGCGCTGTCCAACTAAGCTTGGTCACCTTTACACCTCTATTGACTCAGTTGAATAACCGATCGAATTCTATTCTTCGTGCTACTAACGATCGATTTCTTTGTGTGGCGCAAAGATTTTTCGACAGGATTAACAGGATCAGCAGGATAGTGGTCCATTGGATTCATCCCGTTTATCCTGTAAATCCTGTCAAAATTGGTTGTTTGGTTGTGGTCAACGGCTGCGTTAGGTTCTTCGTGCTCTTCGTGCTCTTCGTGGTTCATTTTTCTTCCATCCCGTGAACGCTTACGAAAAAAGAAGTGATCGACCGCCGCGTCGGCAAGATCATGGCGAAGAGCTGCCGGCCTGTACGATATCACGGTCCAAGAAGTCGATGGCCGGCGGTCATCTCTTGGCAAAAGAACGACGCATGGCGCGAGTGGGCGACGCTTAACAAGGGCTGTTATCTTCTGCGAACGAATGTAACGGACTGGTCGGCCGAAGACCTCTGGCATGCGTATATCCAACTGACCGAAGCGGAGGCCGCATTTCGGATATACAAGAGCGAACTGCGAATCCGACCGGTCTGGCACCAGAAAGAAGAGCGGGTTCAGGCCCACATCCTGGTCTGTTTCTTGGCATACGTCCTCTGGAAGACGCTACACCAGATGACCCGAGCTGCCGGTTTAGGCGACGAGCCCCGTCGAATCTTCGAGGAGTTCAGCAAAATCAACCTGGTCGACGTGGTTCTCCCCACTCGTCAAAAGAAGGTCGAAATCCGCCGCCGCTACGTCTCCCGCCCCACCGACCACCAAGCCACCCTTCTGGACCGACTCGGGCTCCGCTTACCGCGTCCGCTAAAAATTGGAGCCTAGATGTAGTGAAAAATTTCCAGCGTCCGCAAGGGAAAAACAAGAGTTTTTTAGCCCAAGTTCCACAGTTGTGTTGCGGAAGTGCTTTTTTGAAAAATATTTTGACCTGAAATCATATGCCCTGACGGGTGTATCTTTCCTGGCTTTACGAAAAATGGTTCCTCTTCGGTCGCGACGAAGGCAAATCGCGTTGTCGTGGAAAGATCTGCGTTTGACGAGACACTTTGATTGCCGATAATTCGGGCATGTTCATCAGGCCGTGCTACCGCAAGATCAAGGGAAAACGTCAGGCGTATTGGGCGCTGGTCGAGTCGTATCGAACCGAACGGGGGCCGCGACAGCGGACGGTTGCCTGGCTTGGCAAGCTCAAGGAGTCCGAACGGGCCGGCGTCAGGCGAGCAGCGGCAGGCGAGAAGAAACCGGATTCCGCACAGCTGCAACTCTTCGATGATCAAGGCCAGCTCGAGCCCGAGTGGGTCGAGATCGATACGGCGAATGTGCGTGTCGAAAACCAACTCGAGTTCGGCGGAGCATGGCTCGCGCTGGAGTTGATCCGCCAACTGCAACTCGACAAACTGTTTGAAAACATCATCCCACGCGGCAAGGAAGATATCCCGTGGGCGAAGGTCGCGATGATTCTCGTCATCTGCCGACTCTGCAACCCGTCGAGCGAACTGCATATTGCCGAGCATTATTACAAGAGCACGGCGCTGCCCGAGTTGCTGGGTGTTCCGGCGGAAAAGATCTATGACGAAAGGCTTTACCGGGCGCTGGACAAGCTGCTACCGCACAAGGAGGCTCTGGAAAAACACCTGAAAAACAGGCTCGGCACGCTGTTTGAGCTCGATTATGATCTGCTGCTGTACGATGTGACGAGCACCTACTTCGAGGGCCTTTGTGAAGGAAACCCACAAGCCCAACGCGGTTACTCTCGCGACAAACGGGGTGATTGTAAACAAGTCTGCATCGGTCTGGTCGTCACGCGGGACGGCATCCCGCTTGGCTACGAAGTCTTCGCCGGCAACCGCAACGACATGACGACGTGGCAGGAAATTGTCACGACGATGGAGAAGCGCTACGGTCGCGCCAACCGCATCTGGTGCGGCGATCGCGGGATGATGAGCAAGGCGAACCTCGAATTCATGGAGTCGGGCAATCGGTGTTATATCCTCGGCGCGTCGAAAGGGACGCTCAGGAAGTTCGCGCGCCAGTTGCTCGGCGAAGACTGGCGCGTGATCCGCGAAGGCCTGGAAGTCAAGATGTGCGCTTCGCCCGACGGCGGCAAAGAAACCTACATCTTATGTCGCAGCCGTGATCGCCGTGAAAAGGAAAAGGCGATGCACGAGCGTTTCGAGCAGCGGATCGACGAGGCGCTCGAGAAGCTCCGCGCAAGCTGCGAAAAGCGTAAATGGAAAAAGGAAGTGATCGACCGCCGCGTCGGCAAGATCATGGCAAAGAACTCCCGGGCCGCCGGCCTGGGCGACGAACCTCGCCGCATTTTTGAGGAGCTGGGCAAGATCAACCTGGTCGACGTCGTGCTTCCCACTCGCCAAAAGCCCACCCGCCAAAAGCCGGTCGAAATCCGCCGTCGCTGCGTCGCCCGTCCGACCGAGCACCAAGCCATCCTGCTCGACCGCCTCGGTCTGAGCCTGCCCCGTCAATTAAAAGTTGCCCGCCAAATGTAGTGGAAAAATCCCACCACCCAACCTATAAAACAAGAGTCTCCGTGGACACAAGTGTGGAACTTGGGTTAGCTGTAACTGGTTAAATTGGGCTAGATGTTTCAAAAATGGTGATTTTTTCTTCAAACTTAGGTTGCGAGGTTTGTTTTGGGAACCTCTAGGAATCCGTTGAGCACGAATTGCCTTGAATTATTCGGGGTTTCAAAATTTGGACTGGGGAATTTCTTCGTTTCTCGGTGTGAAATCTACTTTTTTGCTGCTTGAGTTTTGATCATTTTGTCGTTTTCTTGGTTGCTGGCGATGATTCACCGCTGCAACTCCCTTGTTTTTTCGCGTCATTGGGCGACAGCCTTCGAATTCAATAAGCTGTAGCGATTCAGGTTGTAGCTCAGGTTTCGTAAACCAATTTTTGTTTTGGCTCGGACGATTCCTACGGTGCGGATCAACAAGTCGCCTGCCAGTTGAAGTTGGGAGCCGAAAACGTGTTCGACTCGGACTCGTGTTTGAGACCGCTTGCGATTGGCCTCTTTTTGCTCGTCGGTCAGTGGCGTGTTGCGGTAAGCCCGCTCGTGAACATGGCTTTGGTAGTTGCCTTGTTCCAAGGTCTTCTCGGTTTCCTTGCTGCGGTAAGCGCTGTCCGCATAAACGTCCCGGTTCGATTCTGCCGGACCGAGCAGATCGTCAAAAACCTGACTGTCATGCACCGACGCGGTTGTTATCTCGTAGTCCCGAATGATTTTATGCTCGGCGTCAATGTTGGCATGGTTCTTGTAACCGAAAAAGCTCTTCTTGCGCTTCTTTGTGTGGCGAGCGTCGGTGTCTTTTTGGCGACGCTTCGATTCCGACCAGTCTTCGGGAGTCTCGCCTTCTTTGATCTGCTTGTTTTCATCCTTGGCTCGTGTTCATCCTTAGAATGGCGCTGAATCGGAACATTTACCAACGTCGCGTCCACCATTTGTCCCCGCCGTGCTTCGTAACCCTGATCGACCAAAAGCTGCTCAAAGCGTTCAAACAACGGCTTCACGAGCCCCGCCTTCGTCAACTGTTCGCGGAAAAGCCAAATGGTTTTCTGGTCGGGAACCCGGCTTTGCCAGTTCAATCCCAAAAACTGCATGAACGACATACGGTCTTTGATCTGGAACTCGGCTTGTTCATCCGACAAATTGTAAAGCGATTGCAACACCATGACTTTGAACATCAAAATCACGTCAAATGGCTTGCGGCCTGCGTTGCTCTTGCGTTCTTTGAGGCGGATCGTTTCCAGCTGAGCACGGAAAACCTCCCAGTCGACTTGGGAATTCAGGCGAACCAGAACTTTAGCCGCATTAAGATTGCGAAGATTTTCCCAACGGTCCTCAAAATCAAAAAAGCTCGGTTGCATTGAATTCTCCCTGGAAAATATGAAACAAATCCCTACCTGTACCAACAATTTAGCGCCAGATCAGATTCGCCGCAATCGCAGAGGATTATTAGAGGTGCCCCTTACTGTCCACAATCGAACGGCAAGCTGGAACGTTGGCACGGCAGCATCAAGCGGGAGTGCATTCGCCCTGCCGCGATTGAAACGATGGACGAAGCACGCCACAAAGTGACCGGCTACGTTGAGCATTACAATCACGAGCGCTTGCACAGCGCCATTGGCTACGTGGCACCTGCCGACAAGCTGGCTGGTTTAGAAACGGTGATCTTTGCCGAGCGAGATCGCAAGCTGGAAGAAGCACGTGACCGGCGGCAGCAGGCTCGTCAGACAGCCAGGAAGGTTGCGTGATGATTGTCGGCGCATTACAATCGAGGACGACCTGGGCGGAGGATAGGGCAATGCTGAGGAGCAACCCGAGCGCCGACCCAGGGGCCAAGATCGAAGGCCGAGCGGTCTTCTTCCCGAAGGAGGCCGCTCACCTTCCCCTTCGAACTTGGCACCAAAGCGATAAACCTACGCGGCCGGAGGCCGTGACCCATCAGCAGGAGGCTCCCCTTCCACTCGCTAACGCCAAGCGGTTGAGATTCCAGTTCACGGTGAACCAAGACAGCACAACGACCAGATGCCTTCGTTTTTGGTCCAATGCGATAAACTCAATCCAGGAAATATTGCCTTTAGTCCGCTTAGTCGCACACAATTAGCAATCCAGCGATACTCAATGTTACGCTGAACCAGTACAACAGGGTTAGTCACGGTATTGAGAAAATAGTAACACCAACCATAAAGCACAGTGTAGTCCTAACTTTAGGCAATCGTTCAAAAAATATAAATATTAAGAGCCTATCCCAGTACCCCCGGGAACGCTGCAAATACAGTGCTATCACTTGGTTTCGGGATAGGCTCTTAATCATAACTGGACTTTTACAAAGTTGGACTTCAAGGCCAATCGGACCTAGAAAACAAGTGTTTTTTGAGTTTTTTCGAGATCAATTCGTATGGCTCACAGCGAGGTGTCATCGTGCTTGCACGGATCATTGCCCCTCAATCCTCGACAAATAGCAGTGTTTTTCAATGCTGTAGGGTAGAAATACCATACTACGAGCCATGCTCATTTCGACCTCGAAAAATCGCGAGTTCTTGAAGATCGCAAGGTACACCATCCATTGTGCCGTTAACGATCTCCCCGACACAAAATCAAGGAACCGAATGCTAGCGGCCGGAAAACTGATCTTGAAATCTCAAAATGCAAAAGTCCAGTCATAATAATGGCTTTAAAATAAAATGGATAATGTTTATGGATAAGTTACACAAAGGCAAGGTTGTGGTCATCAGTGGTGGACTTGGTGACATCGGCATGGCTACCGCAATTTCTTTTGCAAAACAGGGTGCACACGTCGCTATCTGTGATATAGTTCCCGCCAACGAGGCACATATATTGATGGATGAAATAATATCGTATGATGTAAAAGTGTCCTATAACGTAGTAGATGTTTCGAAACCTGAAGAAATACAAGCATGGCTGTTTTCCGTGGAGAAAGATATGGGATTGCCTTCTCTTATCATTCCCAATGCTGCCATCGCGACACTGGAAGGGTTTGATAAATTAACTACAAATCATTGGGATCGGGAATTACAGGTGAATCTCAATGGAGCTTTTTATATGGCTCAGTTTGCCACCCGCCGTTTGGTGGATGAGGAAGAACATGGAAGGGTGGTGTTTGTAGGCAGCTGGGCTGGTCATTCTGTTCATTCTCATTTGCCGGCCTATTCCGTCTCCAAGGCTGGGTTGCGGATGCTATGTAAATGTATGGCTTTGGAGTTGGCACCTTACAATATCCTGGTCAATGAAATTGCGCCCGGGTACGTCGATGGAGGACTGAGTGGTAAAATATGGGCGGAACATCCTGCGCTGAAACAGGATTCTGAAAATAGAGTGCCGATCAAAAGAGTGATGAGTGCAGAATCTGTTGCACGCCAAATAGTTCAACTGTGTCATCCGGACAATGACCAGATGACCGGGAGTACATTGCTTATTGACGGTGGCTTGAGCCTTCTTACACCTTAATAATTAATTTAATTATGAATTCAAAATTTGAGAATGATGACAATAATTCCATTTTTTCCGGATTTATTGGAATCACAGAAAAAGAACTCAACTACTACCGGCTGAAGCCGGTAGGTTTGAAAGTTTCGTGAGCTACGGACTGAGGTCCTTCGCTCACGAGGAAGTCACTATGTTGTAGGGTGGGAGGTTCTGTCGGCGGATTGAGTGTACCACTTCTGTTCACTCCGCCGCCGACAGGTTCACCCACCTTTCCGTCTGGCCCAAAAGGTGGGTAAACCTGCTGGCGCAAAGATCTTAATCGATAGTCAACATCTCACTCGCCAGCAGAACTACCCACCCTACCAAGAGAAAAAACCTAAAGGATTCGCCTGAAGGCGAGGGTTTTAGACCCATCGTTAAGACAATAACTTGATGAAATTGCTGTTGTCTGAAATCGATATTTAGGCGATCGTTCCCGCATGCATGATGCAGAAGCGATCGAAGGGATTCGTCGTGAGCCAGTAAGGTAAGCGGAAACAAGCTCCTCGCAGTTCCGGCGGCCTGACGATCGACGCCGCGGGGAACGACAACAACACAAGCGTTGACGACGGTGGCGGCTCGCGGGTGTTTGATATCAACCTCTACGCAAATTCTGGCGAGAGCAAAGAGGTCACGTTGGCTGGCCTCACGATCACCGGCGGGGATTTTGGCGGGGGGAATTTCGACAACGACGGCGGAGGCGTCTCTTTCAACGGAACATCCGACGACGCAACCGGGAGCGCCACGCTGGCGATTCGCGATTCGGTAATCACCGGCAATTATACAGGGAAGAGTGGGGAGGAATCGTTCAGCGAACAGAAAATCGCTGAATATGCATTGGCCGTGTAGGATAGAGGAATATAAAAGACTTGACAGCCCCCCCCCCCCGATATGATAGATTCCAAAGAGTTGGGAACTGAGGAGAGAACAGAGAATGCGATTCGCCACACATGCCATCTTGGTGACGTTGCCAGCGCTGCTGATTCTTGCCAGTAGTGCAGCGACCTGTCTGGCCGGATTCACCTTCCTCGGTCCGACACCGTATCTCAGCGCCGCCGATAGCCCGTTCGCCGAACATTTGGATGGGCCAGACTTCTACCTGGAGGATTTTGAAGACGGCGAGCTAAACACCCCGGGGATTTTTGAGCCGACGCAGCCGTTTCCTATTTTTAATAGTTGGCATGGTGTCGCTCTACCTCCAGGAGAAGAGACTGATTCGGTCGATGGCGATGATGGTGCCATAGATGGTCATGGGAACGCTGGCTTCTCATTTCGATCTGGTGCTCACATAGTAAATCCTATGATACCTCCACGAAACGAAATCTTTTTCCGATTCTCTTTTGATGAAGAATTGCTCGGTTCTCTGCCGAATCGGTTCGGATTCGTATGGACGGATGGACCGGCGGGGATTGAATTTGGTAACGGCTTTGGGCTGGCAATGATCGTCACTGATTCTCAAGGGGTCAAGTCTGTAAGCGACGACTATCGACTTCCTGGAAACGGTTTGCGCAATGGAGATACCTCAGAGGATGTTTTCCTGGGAGTTCAAAACATGTCAGGCATTCAAGATGTAGTGGTAAATGCCGTGTTCTTTGGCGAAGTTGGTGGTTTCGAGTATTTCGAAATTGATCATGTGCAATATGGTCATATTGTGCCGGAGCCACGGGGAATTGAGTGTTTTGTGATGCTCTTACTTGTGTTTTTGTCTCTTGGTGGCAGATCGTTATTCAGAAGATGTCGTGAGGTTGGAAATATAGTTATTTAATTAACAGTCCATAACAATCAAGCATGCTAAAAGGGAGTTAACGGCGATGAAAAAACGATCACATCTACTGCGACGTTTGTTTACTAACAAAGTGCAGGGCTCTTCATCTGTCTCCAAATTTCTTGATAAACGCCACTGTAGATTTGAAAAATTGGAATTACGGGAAATGCTATCGGCCAACCCGATACCTGATTTTTCTGGAATCCCCGGTCTTTTTAGCTCAGAGCCACAGCTAGACATTACTACGACAGACAATCCAGTCAACCATATCGTCACGCCGGGTACTGGGTTGGATGGTGTTGTCAGACTCGATATTACTACTTCAGGGGGAGGAGGTATTTGCACAGGCACGTTGCTTCCGGACGGCCTTCATGTGCTGACAGCAGCTCACTGTGTTGCAGGCGGAACCAACGGTGCAATTGATGCAACTAGTGTCGATGTTGTTTTCGAATTGCTTGGCGGGGACGTCACTCTTACGTCCCTTCCCGCCTCATTTGATGTCCACCCTAGTTGGGACGGATTCTCTACTGGAGGAAATGATATTGCGATTTTGGAATTGCCAAGCTTGGCACCTGCAGATGCCACTCGATTCGACATATTGCGGACGCAAACTGAATTTGGGCAAGTTATTGATTTGGCCGGCTATGGCCAGGCTGGCCAGCAGCAAGTCCAGTTTGGTGCCGGCGTGAAATTAGCAGGCAACAATGTTTTTGAAGCGACGTTCGGGAGTGATATTTTGCTCTATGATTTTGACAGTGGTCTTGCTGCAAATGACGTGATTGGAATTCTAACTGGCGGTGCGGGCGCAGATTTGGGGCTTGGTCAATCCGAATCCTTGGCTGTTGGTGGAGATTCTGGTAGTCCGGCATTTCTCAACGGACTCATTGCCGGTGTTCATTCTTTTCGCAATACATTAAGCGGCGGTGTCGGGGATGCAATCCCTGGGCTCAATGGAAGTTTTGGTGAAATTGCGTTCGATATGCGAGTCTCAACAAAGGCCGCCTTCATCGACTCTATTGTTGACGAAGCCGGTGCGCCGACCGTCACCGACGTCCGTCTTGATGGCACGGGCTGGGCGGTGTTGGACGCCTATTCCTTTAGCTCGATTGTTGCCGCAGGCGAGCAACTTCGGCCGATCTTTACAGAAAATGTGAACACACTCCAAATCGAATTTAGCGAGAATGTCATCACGGCAGGCGACGGCAGCGAACTGGCGCTTCGAGGCAAAAACGACGTGGTTGTGCCGTTTGATACGTTTGATTACGACGCTGGAAGCCATGTGGCCACGTGGACGTTCAACACGCCGCTGCCCGACGACAAGTACGCCATTCATCTGAACGATTCGATTACCGATGTAATCGGCAATCGACTTGACGGCGATTGGTTCAATGATACGGCCGGCACGCCCGACGATTTTATGGACGATCCGATGCGCGCGTTCAATGTGGGCGACGGCACAGCGGGCAGTTTGAACGACGAGTTCCGCTTCCACTTCGCCCTGCTGGCGGGCGACTATGACGGCGATGGCGTGGTCGAATTGGGCGGCGAGGCAGCCATAGGTGACGGCGATGGCGACAGCGATGCGGGCGATGCACAAGACCTTGCCATTGGGACGAATGGCGATAGGCTCCCTCTCCAGGCTATCGGCGGCGCTGATTTGAATGACGACGAAGTCGTCGATTTCGAAGACCTCATGATTTGGCAGAATGGATTTGGAAGCTTTGGCGGCAGTGGCGTAGCGGGCGATGTCGACGGAGATGGGGATGCGGACGGTGCCGATTTCCTCTTGTATCAGAGAGCCTATAATAGTCGGAGCGCCTGGTTTGAAGGCTCGATCAACGTCGGTGCTGGCGGTTCGATTCCGCTGGTGCTCGAAGGCCTTGCGCCGCAGATTACGAATCTGGTGATTAGCGGATCGAGTTCGCTGCACGATCCGTACTCGTTCGATACGGTCGACGGCTCGGGGACGCAGTTGCAGACGGTGCCGGTCGGCGGGGCGGATACCGTTTCGATTACCTTTAGCGAGTTGGTCAATATCTCGGCCGACAGCTTGCGGCTGATCGGCCTCACCACGGCCAACGTGCCGCAACTGGCCGAGTTTTCGTACGACCCGATGACGATGACCGCCACGTGGCGGTTCGAGTCGTGGGCGCTGGGTGACAATTATCTCATTTCGCTGCCCGATTCGGTGACCGACGTCGAAGGAAATCTGCTCGACGGCGAGTGGACCAACCCGGCCAGCATTAACACCGTGAACAGCTTGGTCAGCACTTTTCCTTCGGGCGACGGCACGGCCGGCGGGCATTTTAATTTTGTCGCCACGCTGCTGCCGGGGGACATGGATCTTGATAATATTGTCAGCTTGGGGCTAGATGTTTTTCCGATGCTTGCCAACTGGGATCAATCGGGGTCTTCGGTTGATTGGACACTAGGGGATTTCAATGGCGACCAAGTTGTCGATCAACTCGACCTGGATATTGCAATAGCCGAATTGAGCACCAACCTACAAGACGTCTGGATCCTAGCCGATCTCAACGGCAATTTTCTCGTTGACGTCAGTGATCTCAATACGATCAACGCCAACATCGGCATGACCGGCGCCACCTACGCCGACGGCGACTTGAATGGCGACGGGGTGGTCGACATTGCGGATGTCGATCTGGCGTTTGCCCAGTTCGGCTTGGGGCTGAGCTTGGTGAGTTGATTCGTCTGAAATGACGACGCACTGCCGCATGTAGCACTGCCGCTCGTTCCGGTCTGCCCTGCTGGCGCGAATCAATTCGTCAGGGTCGCCTGCCACCGTTCTCTTCCCCGTTGGAGAACGACGCCGGGGGGTTGGATCAAAATGACCTCGATGCCATAGCGCGATTCGCCTTGGGCAATCGGGGCCTCTAGGCCGTTGATCGAGAGCACGACGCGCGGGCCATTGACGTTGACGAAACCAACAAGCTCGACCGCTTCGCTCGACTGGCCGTCAGCGATCACACAGCGATTGGCTTGCCGTTTGGGAGAGGCAAAAAAGTCGACGCGGTCGGGGAATGGGGGCGTATACTCCAACTGCCCGGTGGCATCATCCGGCGGGGCCTGATTGACAGCTTGATTCTTCTCTGTCGAGTCGGTCGAGGTCGGGTCGGCCGAGGTCGGGTCGGCCGACGGCTCGCGATTGGAATCGGTGGCGTCCGAGTCGATATCGGTCGGTTCGGTTGTCGTCGCGGGCTGCGGATTGGGTATTTCTTGTGCGGTCGGATCAGCCGCCGCTTGCTCTGCTGGTTCGTTGGTGTTTGAACAGCCTGCCAACGTAGCAAACGTCGTCAAGCAGTAAATCAGAACAAAGATAGGTTCGGTACGGATAGGCATCGCGGTGTGGTCGGTAGAAGTCAATTGGTAGGCTTGTCGGGTGCCACTGCTGGCTTGCCCAGCAGTGGCACCCACAAATCGACCTAACTTGAAAAAAGAAAAGGCCCTACCGACAAATGTAGCTTAACGGTGGCTGCCCTAGGTACTTCGTTGGCAGTTGATCGGACCGTTTCCAGATGTCACAACGCACAGGAGCGTCACGACCCGAACATCCGTTGCCAGAGCGAGGGTTTCTTTTCATCAGGCTCGCGGCCGGCCAATTTGCGGGTTGGCACTTTCTGGGGTAACTCGGCCTGGAGCAGTTCGTTTCGGAGAGGCCCGGCTTCGGACTCGAACATCCGCTGTCGGCGTGTGTCGGTGCCACCCGTAGCACGAAAGCGTGCCTGATAGGCTGGGCGGAATGTCTTCTGATCGATGAGCATCCGCTCGACAAAGCTTTTTTCAACCTCGTCTTGTTCAACCGCGTCTTTTTCACTCGTACTGCCATCGTTCGACCCATCCAACTTTCCAACGGTGGCATCAGATTCGCTCCCCTCGAGGATGCCTCCTTCGCTGATCGAGCCACCTTCGATCGGCGGCAGCGGACTAAGGTCTACGGGAATTCCGCAGGAGTCGAATTGACCATCGCAGGTGCCATAAGAATCAGCACAACCCTCGCCCTCGGGAATCCGCCCCAGCTTGCAGGTGACGGTTTCCAGTGCCATGGCTTGCCGAGGCGCGGGAGAATTATCGAAGCTGATGATCTCGGGCATGATAAACACAATCAGCTCGCTCTCGCGGACGTTCGTATCGCGGGCACGGAATGCCGGACCAATAAGACGGAGATCCTTCAGTACCGGGATGCCATTGAACTGGCCCGTATCGCTTCGCTGGCGGAGCCCACCTAGAACCAGCGTTTGACGGTTCGCGATGCGGACGGTGGTGCTCGCCCTTCGGGTGTCGATGATCGGCTGGTTTTCCTGCGGCGTAAAACCGGCCAACCGGCTGAACTCGGGCTCGATGAACATCTCGATCGTCCCATCGGCGGCGATCCTGGGCCGAACTCGCAAAGTGATGCCTGCTTCTTTGAACGCCGTGGTGCCAATTTGGCCACCCAACTCCGACTGGGTGATCTGCTGATAGGGTATTTCCGAAACGCTTTTCCACTCGGCCAATTCGTTGTCCATCACCGTCACATTCGGATCGGCCAGCAGCCGGGCGTCATCGGCCGTTTGCAGGGCTAGTCCCACCGTGTTGAGATCGAAATTGCGAGTGAGGCTTTTGAACGTGACGGTCCCGCCTGCCGTGCCGGCATCAAAGGGCGCAAGCGTTTGCGTGTCGAAGGTGAATGCCTGCTGAGCAACGCCGTCGGCGTCAAGGTTTCGCCCTTTGCCGACGCTGTTCCAATTGAGCCCCAACTTTTCGACATCTTGCAGGCTGATATCATAAATCAGCGCGGTGATGCGGACTTGGGGACGAGGACGATCAATTCGGTCGAGCACTTTGCGAACCATCTCAATGTTCACCGGATAGTCGACGACGACCAGGCGATTTTCTGCGGGCATCACCGCCACGCGACCCACTTTGCTTAGCACCGCCGTGAGCGGCTCTTTTGTATTTTCGGCAGGGATATACTGCGTGTGGAAATAGGCAACGTCAAGCCGTTTGTAGGTTTCCGCAGGCATACCGCCCAGCGCGCGGGCGGCGGCATCCTCCATGCGGGCGACGAAACGGGAGATACTCGCCACCCGATCGGCATAGTCGATAATCAGGATGCTGCGTGCCGACTCCAGGGCGGTCACCTTTCCCTGCTCGCTAACCAGCATTTTAACGCCCTCAGCGATTTCCATCACGTTGCCGTGACGAATTGGAATGGTGATCGACTGTAGCAACGGATTCGCGGTACCGACGTCCTGGGTGGGCTGGACCACCAAGCTATTACCGATAGTTCGATAGCTAAACCCATTGGCCAAGAGAATGGAATCGAGCACTTCGCGCAAAGGGGCTTGTTTGAAGACGCCGCTGACTTTGCCTTTGGCATTTTCGCCAACAACGATGTTTACCCCCCAGGTCTCCCCGATGGTAAACATGGCCCCTTGAATCGTTGCGTCGCGAAGTGTCAAATCGCCCAGACGTTGCAGCGACTGGCTGAGTGGGGCGAATACTTTCGGCCGGTTCGAGTTGTCAGCATTTTTCGTGGCTGCCGTATTCGGCAAAGATTCTTCCGTGATAGAATCTGCTTGCCCATAGGCAGTTGGACTCTGCCCCAGGAATAGCCCACTGATGTTCAGTAGACCTATGATGCAAAACGCCACGAGCGCACGAGCGGGCACGTGTTGTTTTCTAGCTTTTCGGTTGCTCAACGGTGTCACGGGCATGTGTCCTCCCTGACACAACACCTGTTTACAATGTTCGTTTGTTTACGCCGTTTTCTGTGCCAGTGCGAAGAGCCATAGCTCGACTTCCATGGTCACTTTGTTGCCGTCACGGCCGACGGAATGAAACTTCAAACGTCGTGGATGGATAAAAGTCGACTCTTCTTGTAGTTTCTCGAGCAATGTGTTGACATTGGCTGTGGTTCCATCGACCGACAACACCACGTTTCGGCGCTCTAGCATAAAGGGTGTCGGTTTATTTTCCGTCCCGCTGGGCTGCTTTTCCACCAGAGGTGAGTCGTCTTCCATCCATGTCCGACGAGTTGTCTTGCTGACATCGATCTTTCTCATTTGACAGCCGGACTCGCGTACCAAATCAACAAGCCGACTCCGGTAGTCTCCAACATTCTTTTCGTTCACGGAGAGCGCATCCAGCTCGGCTAAGCGCTGGCCGAGTGCCTCCGCGCGCTGCTGGAACATCGGAAGTGTCTCGACCGTCTCACTTGCACGAGCCAAATTTTCGACAAGAGCCGTATGACTCCTCTTATTGTTATAATAGTCATCGACCATCGGTAACACGGCCACTAACATGAGCACGACAGTTGCGATGGTAACGATTAGGGGACGGTAGGGACTTTCGCAAAATTTGCGGGCGAGCGATTCATTCATGATAGGTCCTTTTTTTCCGGAGCATGATTCTTGCTAGCATCGCGTACGTGTTAGCCGCCGGGCTTGTCCCTGCGCGAGCGCTCGCGCCGGGACAAGCCCGGCGGCTAAAAGCCAAAACACCATTTCAATTCGTATGATCCGCCAGGCTTAGTACAAGCCCAAAGTTCACGGTAGGGCCAGCTTGGGAATTGCCAGCTTGGGTCGCTTGCAGCGCCACTTCGTTCAAGCCGGGGGCTTGCTCCAGCCATCGCACAAAGTCGTAGACGCCTGCTTCCATAAAGCTAGCTCCAGAAATCTGTACCGATTGCATGTCATTTATTTCTAACTGCTGAAGCCACACATCATTGGGCATGCATTGACCTATTCGATTCAGCACATCGTTTGCAGGCACTGCATGCAGCCCGTCGGCAAGGTGTTCGAGCTGGCTAAGTTTCCTCTCAGAGCGAAGCAGTTGGAGACGCAACTCTTTCGCCTCCGTTTGAACCGGTGCGAGCGTGTGCAGTTGATCTTGGAGAGCATGAAGCTTTCCCTGCTGCCGAAAATTGACGAATGTGATACCCATCGCGATCAGCAGCGTTGCCGCAATCGGTATCGCACTGCGCAGGAGCGTGGGCCGAAGCGGCTCGCGCGAAATCGACAAAATGTACTCCATAAAGTTTGGCGCAACGCGATCTGCCGGAGCCAAATAGGTCGAGAGCAACGCACCGAGCGCAGGTACCATCTCGGAATTGTCTTCCCCTTCGGGGAATGACCAGGTCGCTTGGATGGCATTAGGGTCAATCCTTGTTGTCTGAAACGAATCATCGACAGTAAACTCGGCATAGGTGGCATCCACGACAGCTTTTTCACCGCAAAGAAACAGATGACTTATCGTTGGGGGCGCGATATCCAGATGACGGCCTGCATGCCTTTGCAGTCGGCCACGGTGCTGCCGTATCAACTGGTGCAAATCCTCAGCATTCGCCCCACAGCCCGGGCGATAGTCGAGCAGCAATTGCCCTTGATGACAAACGCCAATTTCGGCCGCTGGCCCGTCTAAATAGAGTATCAGGTACGGCTCATCCGGTTCATTTTCCAATCGATGAACGGCACTGCTGACCGAAACCAATGCCGGCTCAATCGATTCGACTTGCATGCCCGCAAGTTCCGCGGCTTGATGTATTGTGTCGAGGGTTTTTGCATTGCAGGCCGCAGCCAGCGCATGCATGTGTCGTGCATCAACCGCTTTCGCGTTGCTAGCGACAACTTTCTTACCGGGCCCCAATGACAAATAGAGCCGACTTCGCTGCTCAAGCCGTTGCAGCTCGAAGCGTACCACTTCGGAAGCTCCGCGAATGGCCCGAGTAACACAGAATTCTCCGCTTAGCACAACCTTCAGACTCAATCCTTGAAGACCGAATTCCTCGGTAATCTGCTTCAAGCCCTTGGCAAGTGCCTCCAGTCCAGCCGGTGTATGGAGCGACAGCTTATTGCTGTTCCACTCCACTGTTTCCGTGAACACTCGATCGGAAGTATTCTCCTCATCACGGTCCATGATGACGACACGCAGATAGCGTCGAGAAATTTCCACCACGGCAATGCGAGTGCTCCCGACACAACGCCCACGAAATCGGCGACGTTCGCTTCGGTTCCTTCGATTCTGTTTTTCTCTTCGATCAGACATTTGAGTTGGGGGTTGTTGGGAGTTAGGAGTTGGGAGGCGCGAGGCGCGAGGCGCGAGTTGCTTTCCGTCAACTCGCGCCTTCCAACTCCCAACTCATAGTTGAATCGTTGCTTGAATGTTTCGTGTGACATCGCCGGCGACGCCTGTGGAGGTAACCGTGACAGTCCCCGTGGCTCCGTCCACGGCCGTGGCCGAGTAGGTATCGTCACCCGGATAGGCCCCGTCAGTTACGGTGCCACGCCAAGTGGAAGCAGCTTCCAACTCGGCTGCAACATGATGGACCCCTGCATTGGCCAGGTAAAGTGCGCGCTCGTAGTCCAACGTATTTCGGATCGCCGACAATTGGATTGTTTCGGTATCCAAAACATTGACGACCATCACGGTAACCAGGAAAATGATAAACAGACAAACCAATAGCGCAGCTCCACCAGGAAAGCGCCGTAGCGACCTTTCTTGGTGTAATATCGATGGTGGAAAGCGAGTTGTCTGCATTTTATTACCATGACCTCAGCCATGATTGACACGAAACGGTCTTGAGTTGCGTACCGCTCGGTCGTGTCAAGTTGAACTTCACCGTGCAACGGACGGAATGGATCAAGTCGGGGTCTGTAGTTGGAGTTGTGCCATCCATTTTGATGCCAACGAGCGTGAACTCTTCGATGTTTTTGGCAAGCAAATTAGTTGCCGTATTCGTGCCAAACCGCATTTCCTTGGTTGTCGCATTGTGATCCCAGACCAACAGGCTGCCACTGCTCATCGAGAGTGAAATGGTCCCGGATGGATCGGAAGCCGCGGAAATGGCCGTCACGGCAATCGCTTGCCTCGTATTTCGCATCAGATGCCTTAGCACGGCCACCGCGGCACGTCGCTGCTGGTGATCTTCTTCGTGGCGATTCCATGCCGTATAGGTAGTTCGCACCAGCACCACCGAAGAGGTGGCGAGCGTAGCCAAGATGGCCAGCGACACGGACATCTCCAGCAACGTGAATCCGATTCGTTTCACATTTCTAGTTTGCTTCATTTTCATAAGTCACCAGCTTGGCAACCTTGGTGCGAAAATTTATTTGCAGTTCGTTTGTGCCGACGCTCGAATTGCCATCGGCATCGTCGTAAACCGTTACTCGGATGTGCATCAACCGGTCGACCAATCCGCCGTCTACAACCGCATCTGATTTGGTCGCCGTGTATCGCAAGCTGGTATAACCATCGGAGGAAAAATCACCCGTCACCGTGGCATTGGTCCAGTTTGTTGCGGCGAGCGCCGTTTGCTCTTCCAGGATGCGTACTGCGTAGTTTGCCAACAAGTTGCGACGGTTCATTTCCCGACTCTGGGCCATCGCATCTCGAATCAAACTCAGCGCAGGCACCAGGGTAGACGCCACCAATGCCGTGGCGGCCATCATCTCAAGGAGCGAGAATCCGATCCTTGGTTTCTCCTCCGCCTGACGGCGATAAAAAACGCGCAAATCCATGTGAAATAGTAGCTTATGGATACGACATAAGACCTCAGTCGCTAGACGAATTCATTTGTCATTAGTTAATGGTCATTTGTCATTTATCATCTGCCTGGCCCGTCTCATCCTCCAATGACAAATAACGATTGACAAATAACGATTGACAAATAACGATTGACAAATAACGATTGACAAATCCACTCCGTCCTTCTCTGAAGGTCGGCTACGTCGTTTCCAGAACTTCCACCATGCCGGTTACGGTAATGACCGAGAGACTCCAGGATCGGTTTGGACCGGAAATACTGATTGAATAACCAGCAAGCGCAGCACCTTCGAAATCGAATTCCAACGTCGTGTGGCTTGTGGTAACGGCCACACCACCCGGTACGGTTTTCACTTCGTCGATGGCCGTATCCCCACCCGAGGCTCGACGCATGAGCACATAACTTGTGACATTGCTCCCCGAAATGGTTAGCTGCAGATAATGGTTATCACCAGTGGCAATCGTGCGTCGGCGGGCCTGGAGCAGATCCAGAGAGAGTTTTCTGGTGAATCCCTCGGCACTGGTATTGTCGATCGTTGAGTGGCCAAATCGGGTTATCGCCGTGAGCGAGACCAAGCCAATGATCGATGTAACCGCAACCAGTTCCAAAAGACTCATGGCCCTAAGCACAATGACTCGTTGCGATGTCTCGCGCCGAGCTATGTGTGAGCTATTCGATGGATTGATGTCCATAACTTAGGGGTTGGTCCAGCCAGTCTTGTCAACTCGTTTTGTAGTTGTATTGAGTGCATACGCACCGCCTTCAAACGGATTCAAGGGCAGTCCTTCGGGGAAGTAGTTGACGTCGGCACCGATGTCCGTAAGATTGTCAGCTGGCCAACTATTTTTGTCGATGTACCAACGTTCCACAGCCGCGTTAATCGTAGCGGCATGGTGGTTGCGGACCTTCTGCTTCGCGGTATCGCTGGACGTGGAGATGCGCGGCACGATAATCGCCGCGATGATTCCCAGGATCGTGACGACGGCCAGCAGCTCCATCAGCGAAAACCCGAATTTTCTACTTCGTTTGTGGCACTTCATTGTTCGGAGACTCCTCAATAGGGGGCAGCATGTTTGTAATGTGACCAACTTGCCGGACAGGCTCGTAAATGGCCAAAAGTTGTTACTTATTTTGTAGTCCCTACATTGAATACCATTAAACGTAGGTTATGTATCGGCGTTAGGAGCCCATTATCGAAAAATATCTGTGATTGCCCTAAACTGTTTCTCTGTCAGTGGTTATGGCCAATGACGAGGCCCGTGTTGGGGTCGATGGTGTAGGCGGTGCCGTCGACGGGGCAGGTGGGAATACCCTCGGGGAAATAGCCCGTATCAGCCCCAATATCTGACAGAGTCGCCGCAGGCCAACTCTCCGTATTGTGCATCCAGATTTCCGCTTGGATTTCGATATCCCCCTGGTTCACAAAGCAAGCCTGCCGCTTGGACTCGTCATGCCCTCCACTGGCGCGTGGCAGAATAACCGCTGCAATGATTCCTAAGATAGTGACCACGGCAAGCAGTTCTAAAAGCGAGAAGGCTGTTGGTTGATTTGTGGTTTTCATGGTTTAGAGGGTTTCCGTTAGGCGCCGTGCATCGCGTTGCGATGCGGCTGGATCAGCTAATGGTATTAACCATGTCGAACATCGGTAGGTAAATCGCCATGAGAATGACTGCGACGGCACCCGCCATGGTGATCGTCAGTATTGGTTCTAGCGAACCAACCAGCAATGTTGTCCCCCGCTCGATCTCGCGTCGCAAATGGTCACAGATATCCTCAGTCGCCTGATTGAGCCGCCCAGTGCTTTCGCCAACAAGCACCAACTGATTGACGATCGGAGGGAACATTCCTTCGTGACGCTCCAATTCATGACTGAAGCGTTCGCCGCGCTGCACGGCCAATTGCAAGTCGCCGACGCCCTGGCGGACAGCCTGATTGCCAACCGACTCGGCAACCTGCCCCAAAGCGTCGGCCAATGTAAATCCCGACTTCAGTAGATTACGTAACACCTCCATTAGTTGCAGTACGGCAATATCGCGGAGCATTTTCCCAAACAGAGGCACGCTAAGAAGTGCCCGATCGATGGCGATTGCCAAACGAGCGTGCTTACGGGTCTGTTTAATAGCGATCACCGAGATGATTCCCGCTGTGACCAGAATCCAGCCATAGGTTCTAACGATGGCTCCCGTGGTGATCAGCACCTGTGTGATCATCGGCAGTGGCACACCAGCTTTGTCATAGGTTTCCTGAAACACGGGCACCACATAGATCAGCAGAAACGTGATCAAACCACTACCCATGACAACCAACATGGCGGGATAGGCTAGTTTTTTAGCGACCGCCCGTTTCAGCTCGCTTGTCTTATCTCGATTGGAAGCCAATTGTTTCAACGTATCGGCCAAGGAACCTGACCGTTCGCCGACACGAATTTGGTTGATCATCAGCTTGTTGCAGATATGGTGATACTCTGCCAGTGCCGCACTGAATGAAACGCCCGATTCTACTTTGTGTTGGATTGTTTCGAGCACCTCCTGGTGTTTGGAAAGTGTTTCTTCTCTTGACAAGGTGGCCAAGGCTTTTGGCAAGGGAACGCCATTATCGACCAAAGTAGCTAGCGTCCGCAGAATGAAGGTCAACTCGTGCGCTTTCATGTGCTCGCTGCCGGCACGCGACTTGGTTAGCCCATTCCATAGGTGCTTGAACCCTGAATTTTGCGCAGCACGGGCTGTCGACGGTTCTTCGGTTGAAGTCGCGGTGGGCGAATATCGTTTGCGACGTGCCATAGTATTTTCCCTTGCTAAGCCGCGAGCGGCCGCTTGCGGCTTAGCCAGATACCTTGTAGAAAACTTCTTCCACGGTGGTCTTGCCAGCAAGTACTTGTTCCATTCCGGCGGTTGCCAGATCAACCATGCCTTCTTCCACGGCGATCTCTCGGAGCCGAGTTGTTGGCAATCCTTTTTCTATTGCCTGGGCCAACGCGGGTGTGACAACCATGATCTCGTAAATCGGCACTCGCCCGGAGAACCCTGTCCCCAGGCACTTTTTGCAGCCTCGGCCTCGGTAGAAGATCGTTTCTTCTGGAATATCAAGTCGATGGGACATGGCATTAAGGAAATGCTCATTCCGCTCAATCGGTTCTTTGCAATGAATGCAAATGGCTCGCAACAGGCGTTGGGCAATCGATCCGAGTAGCGAACCGCCCGTTTTGAAATTGTCGATTCCCAGGTCGCTAAGTCTGGCAACCGCACCCACCGCATCGTTCGTGTGCAACGTGCTAATCAGCAAATGGCCCGTTAAAGCAGCTTGCACGGCGGTGCTGGCCGTTTCGTGGTCGCGGATTTCGCCGAGCATGATCACATCGGGGTCTTGCCGCATGATGTACTTCAGTGCATTGGCAAAGCCCAGTCCATGTTCGTTGTCTGAGGCAACCTGATTGATCCCCTTGATGCGATACTCGACCGGATCTTCCACGGTGACAATGTTTCGCGTCGCAGCGTTTAATCGGGACAGCAGGGCATACATGGTGGTACTTTTTCCAGAACCCGTGGGGCCGGTGACCACGATCATACCGTACGGTTTGTCGATCAATGTTTGAATTGTTATCACATCACGGTCGCAAAGTCCCAATTGTTCGAGTTCGAAGGTGCATCCCCCTTCGTCAAGCAACCGCATGACGACCTTTTCGCCGCCTACCGTGGGAATCGTGCTGACACGGAAATTGACACGGGTGCCTATTTCATGCACGCTGAGCTGGCCATCTTGCGGGCGGCGGCTTTCGGTCGTGTCCATGTCGGCCATCACCTTGATGCGGGCGACAACCGATTCTTCGATCTGGTTAGGGATCGTCATCACGACCTGCAATTCTCCATCGACCCGATAGCGCACGCGCATCTCGGGGTCATGGGGTTCCAAATGGATATCGCTCGAGCCTGCGTTGATTGCCCCCATCAGAATCGACCGCACCAAACGTACCACCGGGGCTTGATCTTCTTCCTGCGGGATATCTGCGGCAAGTTCACCTTCGATCAGCTCTTCCGCCGCTTCGAGATCGGCCATTTTCATGTCAACAATTGTTTGGCGTGCGACAACACGATCGTCGAAGCCTCGGTCCAAAGCCGCTTCGATACCGTTCTGCATGGAAACGAGCGGTTCGACATGATAGCCGGTGATCAGTTCTGTCTCGCAGATGGTGTCCATGTCGTCGGGTGCGACCATCGCAAGCTGCAAACTGCGATCATTCACACCGACGGGTACGGCAAGCCTTTCACGGGCCAAATCTTCGGGCATGAGCCGAACGACCTGCGGATTGATTCCCTCCGGAACGACTTCCATGAAGGGAACTCCGTACTGCTGGGAGAGCGCCTCGCCGAGTTGCTCGGGGGTCACCAAACTGCGGCGCAAGAGAATCGCGCCCAACATGCCCCGCTCAGAGCCTTGGGCTGCCAAAGCACTCTGCAGCTGGGGCTCGGTGATCCACCCATGCTGCACCAGGATGTCGCCAAGTCTTGCCATGGGATAGGAACTGGGGTTGAGGGGTTAGGGCAGGGGTCGAGGGATTAGGGGGCGTTCCGCTGCGACGCGGCTACGATTAACCCTCCGACCTTTTGCTCTAACATGAGCGGGTCGTACGGCGTGACCAAATACTCGTCCGCGCCAGCGTTAAACGCTCGTTGCACTTCTTCCAGATCGGAACAGGCTGAGATGTAGATCACCGGCAATTCACTGGTTCGTGGGTCGTTACTCAGTCGGTTGAGAAAATCGATTGGTTCCATATTAGCCAAATGACCCACGGCAACGAGTTTTGGCAAATGGTCATGCAACCAATCGAAGGCACTATTCGCCGTTTCATGCTGAACCACGTTGTACCCGAGTAGCTCTAAACGAAATGCCGTGATTTCGAGCAGCGTCGGCTCTTCTTCGATCAGTAGGATTTGTGTCGTTTGGGTGGACATTGACCGGCTTTCGGGGTGAGCCGCACGGCGCTAGCCGCGGGTTGCGGGATCTGACGGGTAGCCCTCGGCACCCGACGCTAGCGCGTTGCGGCTCAGTCAACAAACCTACTTTTAGCTGCGACAAAACAGTATCGGCGCGCAATGGCTACGCAACCGTAGCTTGCTCTGGGAGCCGGTCAATATGACGAGCGAGTGAATGGAATCGTGAATCGCTACAATCGTTACGGGCCGTATAACAATCAGAAATCGACCTGAAATAGGGTGAACGGTTTATTGAACATCCATGAGCTACTCTTACGTGGAAGAGATAGACGCGAAACTATTTTTTGTCGCGTGGTGCCCCAACCTCAAAAGAACAGATAGACGCTCTCATGAACCGTTGCAATCAAAATCGCATGGCATTTTCGTTGCTAGAACTCCTTGCGGTTATCACAATCTTGGGAATCCTGGCAGCGTTGATACTCCCGCGCGTGACAAATGGCGGGGTAGTTGCGAAGGAAAAGACATGCTTTCACAATCGCGCACAAATCAATGCCTCAGTCGAGCGATATTATGTGGAAGGGAGTGTTTGGCCAGCCAATGATTTGTCGGATATTGGCGCCAACGCGAGTTTTTTTCCCGAGGGAATTCCCGCCTGTCCGGTGTCGGGACAGGCCTACAAGCTCAACGCCAGCACGCATCGCGTCATAGGGCATACGGGCGGCGGCAAAGGGGGCGATCATTCGCCTCCGTAGGCAGCGCTTTGCCGTGATACTGCCGTGGCAATCGCCGTCACGATGCACAGGATCATCAACGGCCAGTTGCCGATCAGTGCATACCAACTGGTGCGGTCGTCGATCGGTATTGCTCCCAGATAAATTGGCTTCTCAATCACCTTAGGGGTCGCATCGACCAGCAAGTGCCCATTGCTGTCGACAATTCCTGATTTGCCGTACGAAACATTCCTCACGATCGCCCGACGATTTTCGACGGCGCGCAATCGTGCCGCTCGTAACATCCATTCGGACAACACTCCGGTAAGGTCTTGCCCTTCGGCGCCACAATGTACGATGAAATCTTCTTTTCCCTGCTGGTTGGCTGCTGCCATGCTTGTCCTAAATAGCGATGCGAAGCAGAGGTCGTAGCACAAAACGGGAAGGCAACGATATGCACGCTCGCTGCGACGAGCGGTGATTTCAAACAGTTTTGCTCCATCACCTCGGTCGTAAGTATTCTCACCACGCTTTGTTTTTGGGTCGACATAAGGCATGAATTCCGCCCAGGGAACCGGAAAGCACTTATCGTAGCTGCCCATCAGTCCGCGACGGGGATCGACGCATACGAGCGAATTATAGCGTTGCCAGTATTCAGGTTTGGCCTGATATCGCTCGCATCCGATCAAAATTGCCGAGCCGATTTCTTGAGCCGCTTCGGTTAAGCCGTTTTTTACTTTGCGGGAGTACGACTCAGGGTTCGACTCGGTGACCATCGCTAGATTGGGGGGCATTTTGGGTTGCCATACGGCCTGTTCCGCACGCAGTCCATCGAGCAACTTGTGGTGCAAGGCCAATTCCGGCCAGAGCAGCAAATCGGGCCAATCGGTTGGATGATTCGGGCCATCCACGGCGGTCGCGATTCGCCCGCGATCAAGAAACGGCGGCAAGTCCATCTCGCCCATCAAGCAAGCAACGGGCCCCGATTCAAAACATTGTTGCGAAACGCGCCAGTGCCCATAGCCGACCACCGCAAGCAATAGCACTACTGCCACAAGTGGCCCCACAACCCGCCAGGCGAGGGGCGGTTCACCGCCCCGACGCAACACCCCAACCCCCTGCTCCCAAAGCAACAAAACATCAACAATCGCCCCACTGACCATGGCAATGAGAAACGAGAGCAGATACTCGCCACCCAGGTCGGCGACCTGCAGAAAACCCCCTTCACGCACTTGGGTGATCGCCAACTTCGCCCAGGGGAAACCAGTTTGATCGAACAATATGCCGATAGAAAATCGAACAAATTCGTAACTGACCCACGTGATCGGCAGCACGAATGTCATCGGCAGACGCGTTCGACTTGTCAGTCGCCTGCCATACCAAAACATGGCCAGAAAAGCGATGGCACAAAGCATGCTGATCGAAAGCCAGACGTCTGCATAGGGGCCAAGCCAAGCGGAATCGTAACGGTAACTGGTTCTTAGCCAGGAAAGCGCCAGCAGGTGGGCCACCACGCCCCCGCCAAAAGCCGTCCAGTACGCCGACCGCGGCAACTGAGGTCGCGTCCAGCACCATGCCAGGGGAACCAGCGCGATCCAAGCCAACCCGTGCCAATCGACCGGCGGGAAGCTGAGCCCAAGCAGCAGACCGCTGAGGGCTGGGAGAGTGGCCATCCAGTGGGAGTGTTTGATGGGTAAGGTCACTTTTTTTCTCCAATTATCTGACCTTTTCGGCGCTGTTCGGCGTAGCCGCCGACGCTAACGACCGCTGACCCTCAACTCCTATTCAATCACCGCACTTCAACCCAGTTGATGATTCGCACGTTGCCGTTGAGATTGAACAGATCCTGGATTTCGCTGGGAAGCAGTGCGCGATTGTAAAATCTCACGTCGTCGATTGTCCCGTTAAAATACTCTGTGACCGGCGCACTGACCAAATCAGCGCTAAACCACGATGCGGCACCGATAACAAGCGGTTCAAAATTACCCGTGCCTCCTGATGTCGATCCCATACCACCGGTATAAGCAGGGTTTGCATCAACCTCCACTCCATCGACAAAGAGCTTTATTCCATTGGTACCCCATGTGAACGCCACATGGTACCAAATCCCTACCGAGATCGATGGGCTTACCAAGCTGTAGGAGCTCGATGTGCTTTGAAATCGGACATTAACGACGTTGTTAAAATAAAAAATAGTAAGATGGCCACCTGTGTCGAAATCCTGGGAGTCCTTGGAGAATATCCCTTGTCTGATGGACAAATCGTTTATATTGAACCAAAGCAATACCGTTCCATCGTCGGCGAGGAATCGGTCGTCGTGCGGCACTTCGACGTAATCGTTGCTGCCATCGAAATCCACAGCCGTACCCAACGCAACATCTTTGCTCGGTACGCCGAGCAGTGGTAAATTGTTGTAGGTGCCGTCGATGCCATTCCCTGTGGAGTCCGTGGCCAGCGTGCCGGTGGATTCATCCAATTTCCAGTGAGCCACCATATCAGTTGGGCCTGCAGCCGTCGCAGCCGATGGGTTGCTCGACAGGTAAGCTAGCAGGCCTAGGATCAGGCAATGAATGGGCTGTCGAGTCTGCATTGTACCGTTCGGTTCCTTCGTGTCGCCCACCGGCGATCCCACGGTTCGCGGCTACTCTGGCCCCTGACCGTCGTCCTCTCACCTCTGCCCTTTCCTACACCGTGCAGACGATCACTTCTGCTTCGTACAGCGCTTTGAGTACGTCACGGCGGGCAATGACACCGGCCAGGCGTCCTTCGTGCATGACCGGTACGCGGCGCACACGGTGCACGATGCACAGGTCGGCCGCATTGCTGATCGGGTCGTCGATGTCGACGCTCAATACATTGGTCGTCATGTGCTGGGCGACCGTGTCGCATTGCACTTTGTGGTCGTAAGCGATTGCCAAGAGTGCAAACTCGGTAATGACGCCGACCAGATGGCCATCGTCATCGCACACGGGCAGCCCGCTGATCTGCTGCAAGAGCAGCAACTCGATGGCGTCTTTGATTCTCGCCTCGGGAGTAATCGTTACAATGTCTTCGGTCATACATGTCACGTGCGGTCAGCATGGTTCTGCCTCCAGGATTTAGACGATTGATTTGTTTGGAACGCGCGTAGAAGCAACGCGTTACCGCGGCGAATTTTTCACCTTAGAAATAGTAGGTTACAAAACCTCAGCCATCGAGAAGATTGGCCGCGCGGCTCGCACAAACTGTAAATTCCGTACAATCCCGCTTCAGCCCTCGGCGCAAGCCGTGAGGTTGGGAGAGTTTGGCGTTGTGCAGATATTTCACGGGAGGGCATAGCGGTACTTCTACCCCCCGGCAAAGCCGAGGGCTTAAATGATGCAAAGCCGAGGGCTTAAATGGTGGCTTGCGCCGGAGGCTAAAATTATCGTGTATGATTAGACGCGTCGGCAGATGAGTATTTACCAAGTACTAGGTGGGCGGCAGAATAAAAATTACCAGCACGCAGCGCAAGCAAGTGGGTCTAACACACACTCGCTTGCGCGTCGTGCAAGTATTCTGGTAAATTTTCAATTGCCGCTCGCCTTACATGGCATATGTGTCCCCAACTTCTCTTTCCGATCAGAGTACCATGCCTGAATCTCCCACTGTCGATATCGCTTCTAACATCTCCGATACCGCGTTTGCTTTTCGCGGGTACAACTTGACCAATCTGGGTCGCACCGACGAATTACTGGCCCACGACGCCTATCGTCGGATTATGACCGAAGAGCTCAAACGGTTTGGAAAGCTCGCGAGCGATCTGTTGGATCGAAGAATCAATCTCAAGCAACGAGTCGAGCGGCAAACTGAATCAGGGCTCAAAAACTATGCCGAATCGCTCGCATTGATCATGGCGGCAGAAATTGCGCAGATGCGGATGCTGACCGAACTGCATGGCATCGAGTTTTCGCGGGCGAAATTGGCACTGGGCTATAGCTTGGGCGAACTGGTGGCGATCTGTTGTTGTGGAATGTTTGACGTGGAGGAAATGGCTCAGGTGCCGCTCTCGATGGCCGACGATTGCGCAAAGCTCGCCGAGGATGTCTCGATGGGCGTCCTCTTTTCACGAGGCCCAGCGATTGACGAAATGGATGTGCAGAGACTCTGCATACAAATCACCGCGGAAGGCCATGGGACCATTGGCATCTCGGCCGTGCTATCGCCCAATACGTTATTGCTGATGGGCCAGCAGGAAACTGTGAAGCGACTGAAGCAGATAATGCACGACCTCCTGCCGCATCGGGCCCATTTGCGAGTGAAGTCGGATCGTTGGCCCCCGGTGCATACGCCGATCGTGCGACAGGCTTTCATCCCGGATCGCACGGCCGTGATGCTCGAAACAATAGCAGGCGGATTGATTCCCCCCTGTCCTCCGGTGCTGTCACTGGTGACCGGCGAGCAAAGCTACGACGATCACCATGGCCGGAATGTATTGCGGAACTGGGGTGACCACCCGCAGCGGCTTTGGGATTGTGTCTACGAAACATTGGCTGCCGGCGTGGAAACTATCGTGCATGTGGGACCCGTGCCGAATGTGATTCCCGCGACGTTTCACCGCCTCAGCGACAATGTGCAGGAACAAACCAACTGCAATTCGCTAAGCTGCCTCGGCATGCGTGCCGTGGCGGGACTGGCCCGCCGCCCGTGGCTCTCGGCCATTTTGCCAGAGCGGACCGCCTTGCTCCGAGCCCCGATGGTGCAGCATGTGATTCTGGAAGATTGGCTGTTGGAGAATCCGCCAAAATAGGCTTTGTTCTACAGAGTTTCGTGGCTATCGCTGCCGGTGTCGTATTTCAGCCCCCGGCTTTGCCGGGGGGTTGCGGAACACTTCCCGCCCTGCCAAGCAAAGCATTTCCCCGAAGGCGACCCCCCCGGCAAAGCCGGGAGCTTTCATTGCGGCTTTGATGTGACAAATCCCAGGGGTTGCAACCTCCGGGCTTTTTGCGATAACTCAAGTAGAAGGTTGATGTTTGCCACCGAAGGTTTTCTGCCATGAGTGAAAATACTCCCGCCCAGCCTGTGCCAACACAGGACGACCTCGATCTGCTGCTCTACAAGACGCGGATCGAGCGGCCGGTGCAGATGAAAATTCCGGAGTTGCAACGCGAAGATCGCCTGCAACACGTGATTTTTAGCCGGCAATTTAGCGCCTCCATGCTCGAGCAATTGGGCGGCACGGCCGACAAAATCCGTATGTTGTCTCGGGCCCGCTCGGGGCAAGATTTTCTGATCCACCTGCTCCACCACCGCCGGGCGATGCTCTATTTCACCCAGCCCTCGACGCGGACTTTCCTGTCGTTCATGGCCGCCTGTCAAATTTTGGGGATCACCTGCAACGAAGTTCGCGATCCCACCACCTCGTCCGAAACCAAAGGCGAAACGCGTTTCGATTCGATCCGCATGTTTAGCAGCTACTTCGATCTGATCATCATGCGCAGCATGATGTCACGACTGGCCGAGGCGTGCGCCTATCTGATGAACGACCTGCAGCACTCGGGCAATCGTAGCGTACCGATTATCAACGCCGGTTCGGGTGCCGACGAGCATCCGACGCAAGCACTGCTCGACATCTACACGCTGCAGCGCACGTTTTGTTTTACCGACCCAAAAGATTCAACCATCTCCACTCGGTTCGATGAACTACGAAGCCATTACGGTAACCTGACTAAGGGGTTGTCGAACAAGGTTTACGGTTTTTGTGGCGACATCGGCCGCGGCCGCACGGTCCGTTCACTGGCCAATTTGCTGACGCGATACGAAGGTATGACGCTCATCTTCATTGCACCGAATCATCCAACCTTGGCACTTCGCAAAGACCTGCGACAACGGTTGTTAGATCAGAATGTGCGGGTGCATGAGGTGCAGTCGCTAGAGGAACCGGTCGATGGCGTGCCGGTGATCGAGCAAGTTGATGCACTCTACATGACCCGCATTCAAAAAGAGCACAACGAATCGACCGATGATGATTCGTTTGAGAAAATTGATTTCTCGCATTACAAATTGACGCGCGAGCTGGTCGCCCGCATGAAACAGTACGCTCCGATTCTGCATCCGTTTCCGCGCGATCAGCATTTTGGCGAAATCCCGCCGGAAATCGACAACGATCCGCGTGCCATGTACTTCCGGCAGGCACGCAACGGCATGTGGATTCGGGCAGCGCTACTGGCGACCATCTTTGGCGTCGATCAACCTATTTCGCAATTCTTCCATGAGGAATTCAGTGAGTGGCACGAGTATTATGAAGCGGTTAGCAGTTAGCTATTAGCGGTTAGCCATATCGAAATATCGATCTTTCTTGCATAATTCTTCTGGCTAACCGCTAATAGCTAACTGCTAACCGCTGCACAACATGACACTGTTAATCGACGGATACAATCTACTGCATGTTACGGGTATCGATGGCCTGAATCAACGTGAGCTAAGTCATGGAGCGAAGGGATTCCAACGTTCGCGGGAAGCGCTTTTGCGATTTTTAGCGGCGTCGATTGAACCTGCCGATCTTGCTCGAACGACCATTGTCTTCGATGCCACCGATGCTCCACCCGGGTTGCCGCGGTCAATCAACCACGAGGGGATGACGGTCCGTTATGCGGCCGAATATGCCGACGCGGATACGCTCATCGAAGAACTCATTCAAAAGGAAGCTGCGCCGAAATCGCTGCTGGTCGTCTCGAGCGACCATCGCATCCAGCGCGCGGCGCGTCGTCGCAAAGCACAATTTGTTGACAGCGACCGCTGGTATGCGGAGCTGTGGCAACACCGACATGCGCGTCGCCGCGCATCGGAACGTCTTCCCGATAAGCCAACCGGTGCGCTCAGCGCAGCGGAAGTTGCCTACTGGCTGCAGGAATTTTCATCGGAAACCGACGAGAAGAGATAGGAAGGATGAGTGATAAAGGATGAGTAATGGGCATTCATCATTCGTAGCCGTTCAAGGGATGGAAGAAAAATGAACCAGGAAGAGCACGAAGGACACAAAGAATAGAATTCTATTTTTTGAGAGGCTTTTCAATCAAGTCGATAAGGGTGCAAATTTAGCCTATTTAAGATGAATGAAAGAGAACCACGAAATAGACGAAACAGACGAAAGAGAGGGTTTTGCGAATACTGTTGGGGAAGTCTTTCCGCTTCAAATCCTGCGATCCTACTCCCTCACTTTTTTCGTGGTTTTCCTCCGAATGGGTTTTCCGTTTGATTCGCTGAGAAGCGGGAGCAAGCGATTTGTCCTCTGACTTCTTCGTGCTCTTCGTGTCCTTTGTGGTTCAATATTTTTCATTCCGTGAACAGCTACCATCACTCATCCTTCATCACTCGCCGAATATACCGTCTGTAACAGTTGCGCCAAGAAAAGATCGTCAAGCGGCAAATCTTCGGCCGCGCGCAGCACTCGTTGGGATAGTCTCAGTTGTCCATCTTGGGGTTGATCTACCAAGAAAAAGGCTTCGTCGGCGATTTCGTGCATTTCAATGTGCCACGCGCACATTGGTGACCTACGGTTGAGCGAGTAAATCAACGAATCACTCTTCGCATAGTACGTACTCAACGAAACATAAGTACGCCCATTGCGATCACCCATCGTTCCAAGCGAAAGGGCATAGACCATGGATTTTGACGACGAATTGCTTGCTGAATTCGTAATCGAAGCGAATGAACATTTGGCTGACGTGGAGAATCAGTTCCTAAGCATCGAGGAATCTGGCGCGGAAATCAACGTCGATTTGGTCAACGAAGTGTTTCGCGCCATTCATTCGATCAAAGGTGCGGCCGGTTTTCTGGGCATGACCAAGGTCAACGACCTGGCTCACAGTTTGGAAAATCTTCTCAACATGATGCGCAATGAAGAGCTGGTACCAACTTCCGCAATTATCGACGTGATGCTGCGCGCTGCGGACAAACTGCAGGGGATGATCAACGACCTTCAGAATTCCAACGAAGTGGATGTGAGCGATCACATTGCAGCCCTGGAGAAAATTGCCGAGCAAGAGCAGACGAAAGGAGATGAGACTTCGGAATCGGAGACCGAAACAACCACAGTTGACGAGCAACCTACCCCGTTGTCAACACCGGTTGAGGAAACAGCCAGCGAGTCGCCTCCTGCCGAAAAGGAAGATACCAAGGCCCCAGCCGTCGATGCCCCAGTTGCAGATGAATCTCCAGCTGTTGCGACGGCAGCTCCGGAAGAACCGGCGCAGGTTGTAGCGCCCGCGCCCAAAGCGGAGAAGAAAACGGAAAAGAAATCGGCAAGCTCGTCATCCACGTCAGCAACGGCGCCGGAGGCCAATATTCGCGTGCCGGTGGGCGTGCTGGACAAATTGATGAACCTCGCCGGCGAATTGGTCCTCAGCCGCAACCAACTCCTACAAGCCATTGCCAGTGACGAGCAATCTTCACTCGACACCATCGCAACACGCCTCGACCAGGTAACCAGCGAAGTGCAAGAGTCGATCATGCAAACCCGTATGCAGCAGATCGGCACTGTCTTCGGTCGCTTCCCGCGAGTGGTTCGCGACTTGAGTAGTAAGCTGAACAAGCATTGCGACTTGAACATCGAAGGCAAAGAGGTGGAAGTCGACAAAACAATCATCGAGGCGATTGGCGACCCGATGACTCACTTGGTTCGCAACTCAATTGACCATGGTGTAGAAACCCCGGATGTCCGCAAGAAGGCTGGCAAGCGAGAAACAGGGACCATGAACTTACGTGCCTGCTACCAAGCGGGTAAAGTTCGCATCGAAATTGAAGATGATGGGGCTGGCATCAATCCGAAAATTCTCAAGAAGAAAGCTTTGGAGAAAGGGATCATTACCGCCGATCAGGCGGAACAGATGAGTGATCGGGAAGCCATCAGGCTTATCTTCCATCCCGGTTTTTCCATGGCGGAAAAGGTAACCGACGTCAGCGGCCGGGGCGTTGGCATGGACGTGGTACGCACGAACATTTCCAAGCTGGGCGGCACAATCGACGTGGAGTCGGAAATCGGCGTCGGAACGAGCATCATCATCACACTTCCACTGACGCTGGCGATCATCCCGTCGCTGATTATCCAAAGTGGCGACGACCGCTTTGCGATTCCGCAGGTCAACATCGCCGAGTTGGTACGTGTACGGGAACAAGATTTGGAAAAACGGCTAGGCCGAGTCAAAGACGCCGAGGTGCTTCGCTTGCGTGGCAATTTGCTACCGCTGGTGCGACTGAAAAAATCTTTGGGCATATCAAAGCCGGATAGCGTCTTGAAGAAGGAGCAACCAGAAGTCGATGCGCATCATGAGGAAACAGCCAGTGCGACGAATATCATCGTCGTGGAAACGGGCCAGCAGCAATTCGGTCTTGTCGTCGACTCGCTGCACGAATCAGAAGAAATTGTGGTCAAACCGCTGGGAAGGAATTTGCAGGGGTGTCCTTGCCTCTCGGGTGCCACAATTCTGGGTGATGGGCATGTTGCGTTGATTCTCGATGTGGCAGGAATCGCCACTTTTGAAAACATTCGTTCCGGTGGCGATCCCAACGAGAGTGAAGACCATACCGAGTCGAGTGACGCGCAAGAACAACAAACGGTGCTCTTGTTCAGCAATCATGAGAGCGAGCATTTTGCGGTGGCTATGGACGTTGTCTCGCGCATCGAGAGCATTCGCACGGAGCAAATCGACAGTGTGGGTGGGCACGAAATGTTGCAATATCGCAGTTCGACCATGCCCTTGTTGCGATTGGAAAACTGCATTACTGCCAAGCCGATTGAGCCGGGTAGGAATGTCTACGTGATCGTGTTCGAGGTGGGAGGAAATGAGGTCGGACTCATTGCTCCGCGTTTGGATGACATCCGCGACGTGCCAACCGATGTCGACACAAGCACGTTCTGTGAGCAAGGGGTCATTGGTTCCTTGGTTATTGATGAAAAGACAACACGTCTCGTCGATATTTTCCTGCTAGCCGAAATTATCCATCCCGATTGGTTCGTCGACCACCCGATAGCCGTCGACGAGAAGGAAGGACCGCCAATTATCTTACTTGCCGAGGATTCAACCTTTTTCCGTAAGCAGGTCAAGGAAATGATGGCGTCGAAAGGGTACGAGGTCGTTGACTTCGAGGATGGTCTGTTGGCTTGGGAAGCAATGATCAGCGGAGAATATGAGATCGACCTGGTGGTAACCGATATCGAAATGCCGAACATGGATGGCTTTCAACTTTGCCAACGCATCAAGAACTCCGACCAGTGGAAACATGTCCCAGTGATCGCGCTGACCTCGTTGGCCAGCACAGCCAACATCGAGCACGGCATGGAAGTGGGCATCGATGATTACCAAATCAAAATGGACCGAGACAAATTGCTGACCGCCTTGCAGAACTTTACCGGAGGCAAAGCAGGAAGCAATCGCCGTGAGTTGCAGACGGTTAGCTAGTTCCTGTTTCCCAAATCAGAATATTGTGAAATTCGTCTGGCGGGCCGGTTTTGGTGTAGCAAGAAAAAGACGCATCGTTATCCTATTGAAAACAGAACGAATCAAAGAGCCATTTTACCCAAGGAGAAGCGGGCGATGCGTTTGAAAGCTGAAGCGATTCTCGATTTTGGATGGGCCAACGAGAAGGCCGACAACCAAACGGTACGGGATTATCGTGACGAGTACAAAACGCTCGGCCAGTTGCTGGACAGCCGGCCCGCGATTCTCGATGTGGTCCATCGCGACCTCGAACAGCTCAGCCAGACGACGTCGGCACGCGGCCGAAAGCCGATCTTCACCAGCGAAAACCTGTTTCGCGCGATCCTCGTCTTGCAACGGGAAGGACTCGACTATCGGGAAGCGTCGATCCGGATTGCCGAAAGCGAAACCTTGCAGCGGTTTTGCCGCCTGCTGAAAAAGCCGACCATCGACTTCACGCTGCTGAACAAGGCATTTCGCGCGATTCAGCCCGAGACTTGGGAACGGATCAATCACCTATTGGCCCTCGGCGTCGTCGCCGAAGAAACGGTCTCCCTGGAACATGTGCGAACCGACACGACCGTCACCGAATGCAATATTCACTGGCCGACCGACTCCAGCCTGCTGTGGGACGTCTATCGCGTGGCTGCCCGAGAAATGTCGACTGGTCGAGAACTCGACCCACTCCGTTGTCCTTGGCGATTTCACGCGAAGAAGATCAAAAATCTGCATCTTTTCGTCACGCGTTACTCGAATAGCACGAACAAAAAGCGTCTCCGCCAGGTCCGCCAGAATATGAAGACGCTGATCGTCCGGGTCGAGGAAGCTCTGGAAAAAGCGGAACAATTCGTCGCTTGGGCCGAACGTTCGACGTGTGTCGAGTTGGCGACGATTGCCCAGTCGCTGGCGAACCGTTTGCCGGTGATGCGGCAGGTCGCCGAAGTGGCTCGGCGCCGCGCGTTCGATCGAGAGCAGGTTCCAAATGCCGACAAAGTGTTCAGCATTTTTGAATCTCATGCGGAGTTGATCATGCGTGGACGGCGTGGCAAGCCAGTCGAATTCGGTCACAAGGTGCTGCTCACACAGTCGAAGGAGAAGTTCATTACCGATTACGTTGTGTTGGAGAAGAATGTAAGCGACAGCGAACTCCTGGAGACGGTACTCGAACGACACGAAGAGAAGTACGGTAGCCGGCCCAAAACGGTCGCCGCGGACATGGGCTTCTGTCCGGACGAGGACACCTACGAGGAATTGGAAGAACAGGTCGACTACCTGGGCGTGCCTCGGCGGACGCGAGATTTCGGCGACACGATGATGGGCATTTGGCAGCAGTGGCGCGCCGGAATCGAAGGCACGATCTCGTGCTTAAAGCGAGCATTTCGCCTGGCTCGCTGTTGTTTTCGCGGCTTTAAGAATTTCACGTCCGCCGTTGGCAGCGCCGTGTTCTGTCACAACTTAACGATCCTGGCAAAAACCTCAGGAGGCTGACGCGGAACGGACGCAAAAACCGAAAACAACTCGTAAACGTAAGGCGATGTACGCGCGCTGCGGCGCAACAACGCCGACCCACCACAGAAAACCGAACAAGCCAACTCCCTCGCCCGCTCGTCGCCCCGCGCCGTTCCCAAAGTCGGTCGGAAAGGGAGTATTATCAACGGGAACTAGTTAGTAGTTGGGAGGCGAGAGGCGCGGGCTGAGGCAATAACACAATAACTTGCAACGCACCGCAAATAGCTAACCGCCAATAGAATTAGTAGGCCGGAACGAGCGGTAGCACTGTTCCGGCATCGCATGATGCTAAAGAATTGAATTGCCGGAACTGCGTCGCTGACGCTCCTTGTTCCAGCCTACGAGTAGCTTTCAAACGGAGCAAACACTTATGAGCACAACGTTAGAGGCAGAACAAGTCCACACCAGCACCGAGCTGCAATTTGCCACATTCTATGTGGGCGACTTGCTCTTGGGCGTCAACATACGCCAGGTTCAGGAAATCAACCGGCAATTGGATGCCACGAAGGTGCCCCATGCTCCTAAGGAAGTGCATGGTGTTATCAATCTTCGCGGTGACGTGGCCACGGTTATCAATCTCCGCACCGTGTTGGGGATGCCACCTGCCGAGGTAACGCATGACAGCCGAACACTCATTGTGCAAACTCAAGGAGAATCGATCGGACTGTTGGTCGACCGAATCTCCGATATTCTCACACTTCGAGAGGATGAAATAAGCCCCGCACCTGCCAATGTCGACGGCGCTCAAGGGCGATTTTTTTCTGGTGTTCATACATTGGAGTCGGAAGTTGTCGTCATTCTCAATATCCAAGAAGCACTCTCGGAGCGTAACCGAGAAGAATAAATGTCCATTGTGTTGATCAGAGTATATTGTTGAACTCTGCACTTTGGGCAGAGAAGAAGAAAGCCACCTTTTTTAATTAGGAGACGGAAATGAAACTAACAAAACTATCCTTTAGAACAGTATTGACTTTGACTTGTTTGTCGCTGGCATTGGCTCCACTTGCGTTTATGACATACATCAACTGGAGAGGAGCCACCCAATTAGAGGATACCATTGGCATAGAGTACAAGACGATTGCTGCAGCGGTCGCTGACAAAATAGATCGAAATCTCTTTGAACGACACGGAGACGTGCAAGCATTTGGCCTTAATCGTGCGGTACAAGATAAGGAATTGTGGGGCAAGTCGGGAGAAGAAAATCCGATTGTACGGTCCATGAATCAGTACGTAGACAAGTATGATGTCTATCACTTTACCATCTTGGTCGACTTGGATGGGAAACTCATTGCCATCAATGACAAAGATAGTGATGGAAAGCCAATCCAGACAAGCAAGTTCTACACGAAGAATTTTATCGGGGAAAAATGGTTCAAAGACGCCGTCGCAGAAAATTTCTATAACTCCGAAGATGGCTCGGTCACCGGCACGGTTGTCGAAGACCTGTACCGCGACTCCATGGTGGCTGAGGTCTTCAACGCGGATGGTTTTTCCTTAGGATTCACGGCACCCGTCTACGATGACAATGGCGAAGTCATTGCGATCTGGAAGAATGTCACGAAATTTGAATTGGTGGAAGATATTGTGTTAACCACTTACTTGGAACTCAAGGATCGGGGTCTTGCTTCTGCAGAAATCACGTTGCTCGATAAAAAAGGCAAAGTCATTATTGATTGCGATCCAACCACCCTTGGCAAGGAAGCCATCGTAAGAGACGAAGCGGTAGTTAGCAAGTTGAATCTTGCTGAAAAAGGTGTCGAGAGTGCTGCACTGGTGGTCAAAGGTGAAGCAGGGGTACTCTCACGCTCTTGGCATGCTCGTAAAAAAATCGATCAGACTGCTGGGTACGCACCGCTCAAAGGAGCCTTGGGATTTCCTGGAATGAACTGGAATGTTCTAGTCCGGGTTGAGTGTGATGAATCGCTTGCTGGTAGCGCTAAAATAAAGAACACCAGCATCACCGCTTTTTCCATCGCAGCGATTGTCGTCTTTGGAATAGCCTATTTCTTCTCTCGCCGTATTGGTCTGGTTATTTCCCAAGTGACGACATCCATCGGGGCAGCAAGCAATGGTGACTACAGCGCTCAGGTGAAGTCTTCGGTAGGGGGTGACTTAGGGGCGATGACGACCGGCTTAAACGAGATGCTCGATTCGATGACAAAGTCTGCGGTGCAGGCAGAGGAAGCTTCCAAGCTGGGTCAATTGGTCAACAATTCGGAAGGCGCGGCCATGATGATTGATCGCGACTTTATCGTCACCTATGTCAATGACACAACGGTTGAATTGCTTAACAAGCACGCAGACACGTTCCGTAAGATCTGGCCGGCGTTCGATCCGGACAAGGTCATGGGCGCTTGCATTGACCAGTTCCATAAGAACCCGCAGCATCAGCGTAATCTGGTCTCCGACCCGAGCAATTTGCCTTACAAGACTGATATCCAAGTTGGTCCGTTGACTTTCGCTATTTGGATTGCCGCTCTGAACGATGGCGGCGGCAACTACGTTGGCAACTCGCTCGAGTGGAAAGACGTGACGGAAGTGAGGAACCAAGTAGCCCGCGAAAAGAAGATCGCCCAGTTCCAGGAGCGCGAGGTGGAGAACGTTTCTCATGTGCTCAATCTGGCTGCCGGAGGCGATCTGACTCAGGTCTACGAGGTTGCCGAAGCCGACGAAGATATCGCCGAGACTCGCAACACCTTCACCGCGATCGCCAAGGCGGTGAACGCGATGTGTGCGAAACTCCGCAATGTGATTAGCAACGTGGCACAGAACGCGACCACGCTAGTGAATACGTCAACTGAATTGTCGTCAACCGCCGATCAGCTGACGAGCGGAGCAGACGAAACCACGAACCAATCGGCTACCGTGGCTTCGGCTGCGGAGGAGATGTCGATTAACATGAAGCAGGTCTCCGATTCAACAGGACAAATGTCGGAGAATGTTCGTACCGTGGCGGCTGCCACCGAGGAGATGACCGCGACGATCGGCGAAATCGCCAAGAATGCCGAGCAATCGGCAGCGGTTGCCGGTCAGGCTGCTAGTCTGGCAGAAGTAAGTAATGAAAAAGTGGGCAGCTTGGGCGTCGCTGCGGATGAAATCGGGAAGGTCATTGAAGTGATTCAAGACATTGCCGAGCAGACGAACTTGCTCGCCCTGAATGCCACGATCGAAGCGGCTCGGGCGGGTGAAGCGGGTAAAGGATTTGCCGTGGTGGCGACGGAAGTGAAGGAGCTGGCCAAGCAAACTGCCACCGCGACCGACGACATCCGTCGACGGATCGAGGGGATTCAAGGCTCTAGCGGCGAGGCGGTCGACGCGATCAAGGAGATTACCGAAGTGATCAACAACGTGAATGATGTTGCTCGCACGATTGCCGCGGCTGTTGAGGAACAGAGCGCGACGACCAAGGAAATTTCCCAAACGATTGCCCAAACGGCCGAGGCCGCCGATACCGTTTCGCAGGGTGTCAAAGAGTCGGCAATTGCCAGCCAAGAAATTACCGAGAACATCGTCGGCGTCGACCAAGGAGCCAAGAATACCTCGGCTGCCGCTACGGAAACGAAGGCGTCGAGCTCGGCCCTTGCGGGACTTGCCGGCGAGCTTCAAGAGCTTGTTGGTGAGTTTAAAGTTTAGAGCCTATCCATTCTACCATTGTAACAAGCCGATTACTAGAACTGAAAACACCGACTATCGTGTGTTCTCGCTGCTACTGCCACTTTGAGTTAGAAAGGCACTAATTTCATGAGCATCAAAAAGATAATTCCTCGGAATCTGTCGTTGAGTTTCCGCCTGACAGCCTTAGTCGCTATCATGCTTGTCGTTATCATTGGAAGTGCAGCAGTCACACTCTGGACAGCAAATGCCCAGAAGTCTGGCTCTTCGTGTTTGAACTTTGCTGGTCGGCAACGAATGTTGAGTCAGAAGTTTGCCAAGGAGTTTCTTGACGAGACGAATTCCCGACAAATCTCCTCTTCAGCCGAGCGATATGCTGACGCCATTACACGCCAAATTGTTGCTGATCGTCGCTATTACACGAAGAACGTAATCGGCAAGCTAAAGAAGGAATTGTCCGACTTCAAAGCCGAAGCCGCCTACCACAGCGTCGAAGGTGCTATTCCCTTGCCGGCTACTTATGTGCGAGAAGTTTCTGAGTTACTGGAGAAGGAAGCCGACTATCGATATGAACTCTTGAGTAAGTGGCCCATCAACGGTGAAAAGGGGACCGATAATCAGAGCCACCAACGGCTCTGGGAAGCCTTGGAAAAAAATCCTGAAGCTGTCTGCCAGGAGTTTACAGCGACAGATGATGGTCTGGAACTAAACTATGCCACATCGGACATCGCCGCAGTTGATGCATGTGTATCGTGCCACAATAGCCATGCCAGTAGTCCCAAGACGGATTTCAAACTTGGCGAAATGATGGGCATGCTTGTTGTATCGGTACCGGTAACCAAAGACCCGGACGTAACTGCTACGTTGCTTTCACAAGAGAGTAGTAATCGGCAGCGGAAATCCCAGCAAACTTGTAAGCTATTTGAGTTGACACTCTGCGCACTACGCGACGGCGGCACCACGTATACTGATCTTGCGATGACCAAACCGTTTGAGTTGCTGGCGACAGCGGATCCCCAAATACGCGAAAAACTCAATGAAGTCGAGAGAATCTGGGATCGCTTGCAACAGGCCGCTTCTGAGATTGAAATCAAAAAGGTTAACTCTAAGGAATATCTGGCAGAATTGGCGACTTTTCGAAAAGCTAACCTGGAATGCTTACGGGAAATGAACGCAGCGGTGAACCTTTTTCAGGTCGCTCCCAACGCGAAGATGGACGATCTTATGAGAATCCAATATACGGCAACGGTCATCGGATTGATTGGTGTTCTGATAGCGCCCTATTTCATCTCTCGTGTGTTCACCCGGCCAATTAAGTCCACGATTTCATCCGTTGAGGCCGCCGCCAGAGGCGACTATACCCAGCACTTGAACGAGAATAGAAATGATGAATTCGGTCGAATGGGCAGCGCAGTTAATGGAATGCTGAAGTCTCTCGAAGTATCGGAGCGCGACTATGCTGGCCAGCTCAATGCTATCAGCAAAGCACAGGCGGTGATCGAATTCAACATGGATGGCACAATCATCACAGCCAATGACAACTTCCTGAGTACGTTGGGTTACACCCTGGAGGAAGTTCAGGGCCAACATCATCGTATGTTCGTCGAGCCAAAGTTCGCCGAGAGCAGCGAATACAAGCTCTTCTGGGACGCACTGAACCGGGGCGAGTATCAAGCGGCCGAGTACAAGCGACTCGGCAAGGGTGGTAAGGAAGTCTGGATTCAGGCATCGTACAACCCGATCATCGACCTGAATGGCAATCCGTTCAAGGTCGTTAAGTTCGCGACCGACATTACGGATCAGAAGCTAGATATAAGGAACCGCCAGAAACTGGCCGAAAAGATCGCCCAGTTCCAGGAGCGCGAAGTAGAGAGCGTTTCTCAGGTGCTCAATTTGGCTGCCCAGGGCGATCTGACTCAGGTCTACGAGGTTGCCGAAGCCGACGAGGATACCGCCGAGACTCGCAAAACGTTTGCCGAAATCGCTAAAGCGGTGAACGACATGTGCACGAAACTCCGCAATGTGATTGGCAGTGTGGCACAGAACGCCAGCACACTGGTCAATACGTCGACCGAATTGTCGTCGACTGCCGATCAGCTGACGAGCGGAGCAGACGAAACCACGAACCAATCGGCTACCGTGGCTTCGGCTGCGGAGGAGATGTCGATTAACATGAAACAGGTCTCCGATTCAACAGGACAAATGTCGGATAATGTTCGTACCGTGGCGGCAGCAACCGAGGAGATGACCGCGACGATCGGCGAAATCGCCAAGAATGCCGAGCAATCGGCAGCGGTTGCGGGCCAAGCAGCTAGTCTGGCAGAAATAAGCAATGAAAAAGTGGGCAGCTTGGGCGTCGCTGCGGATGAAATCGGGAAGGTCATTGAAGTGATTCAAGACATTGCCGAGCAGACGAACTTGCTCGCCCTGAATGCCACGATCGAAGCGGCACGAGCGGGCGAAGCAGGTAAAGGCTTTGCTGTTGTGGCGACGGAAGTGAAGGAGCTGGCCAAGCAAACTGCCACCGCGACCGACGACATCCGCCGACGGATCGAGGGGATTCAAGGCTCTAGCGGCGAGGCGGTCGACGCGATCAAGGAGATTACCGATGTGATCAACAACGTGAATGATGTTGCTCGCACGATTGCCGCGGCTGTTGAGGAACAGAGCGCGACGACCAAGGAAATTTCCCAAACGATTGCCCAAACGGCCGAGGCCGCCGATACCGTTTCGCAGGGTGTTAAAGAGTCGGCAATTGCCAGCCAAGAAATTACCGAGAACATCGTCGGCGTCGACCAAGGAGCCAAGAATACCTCGGCTGCCGCTACGGAAACGAAGGCGTCGAGCTCGGCCCTTGCGGGACTTGCCGGCGAGCTTCAAGAGCTTGTTGGTGAGTTTAAAGTTTAGAGAAATCGATCGGCTTTTAGCAGTCAGCGATCAGCCAGATTATCCGTCACAGGATAAACAAAGGCTGAAAGCTGAAAGCTGACTGCTGTCGTTCTAAAACATGAGTCAGACTTATAGCACCCTCAGCATACTAGATTGACATCATGAGTACCTCACCTTTACGTGTTTTGGTTGTTGACGATTCGGCCCTTTATCGCAAAATTGTCCGCTCGGTTTTGGAGGAAATTCCCGGTGTTGAAGTGGTCGATACGGCAATGAACGGCCGTATCGGACTCGACAAGATCGCCGCTCTGTCGCCTGACATGATCACTCTCGATCTGGAAATGCCCGAGGTCGATGGGCTGGGAGTGCTCGAGGAACTGCAGGCAAAAGGATCAGATGTCAAGGCAATTATGATCAGCGCCTTTACCGCCGAAGGTGCCCGAACGACGAACAAAGCGTTGCAGTTGGGGGCATTCGACTTTGTGTTGAAGCCAACGGGTGGGAACCCGGAAATGAGCAAGCAGCAACTTCGTACCGATCTGATTCCAAAGATCGAAGCTTGCCGACTGGCAACCAGGCCGCATGTTCGACATCGAAAAGCTTCCAGCGCTGCAGTGGCCACTGCCCCTGCGACCGATTCGATCGAGCGCATGAAAGCAGCCGCTGGGTCGATCTGCGAGAAACCGGCTATCGTCGGCATTGGCATCTCGACCGGCGGGCCCGCGGCACTGACGAAAATGTTGCCTCAGCTTCCCGCCAATTTTCCTTGCCCAATTGTCGTGGTGCAGCACATGCCGCCCATGTTCACCAAAAGCCTGGCCGGTGAATTAAACCGAATTTGCAAACTGGAAGTAGACGAAGCCAGTGATGGGGTGATTGCCCTGCCAGGCAAGATATGGATTGCCCCAGGCGGTTCGCAAATGCGAGTTGAAAAGCTTCAAGGTAAAGCCTTACTCCGTGTCACCGATGATCCACCCGAGCGTAATTGCAAACCGTCTGTCGATTATCTGTTCCGTTCGATCGCCGAAAACTTCGGCGGACATGCCGCGTGTGCCGTGCTTACGGGCATGGGCGACGATGGAACGTTGGGTTGCAAGCTGCTAAAGAAACGGGGAGCACAAATCATTGTACAAGACGAACACTCTTGTGTGGTATATGGCATGCCGCGAGCCGTCGTCGAAGCAGGCTTAGCCGACCATGTGGTTCCACTCAACAAAATTGCTTCCCAATTATTGGATGCTGTGGGTCTTGTCGTAGTAGGAGGACCTGTAAAAGCTATTAGCTTTTAGCGGTTAGCTTTTAGCCTAATTGTGTTGTTTATGTATTTGTGTAAGTCTTGCTAACAGCTAATCGCTAACAGCTAACAGCTATTCAGGGGGCAGCCGTATGACACAACTTAACTCAGCAGACATTGATGCCGTCTGTAAATTGGTCGACGACCTCTGCGGCATCTATTGGGACGAGTCGAAATCGTACCTCATCGAGTCGCGATTGGGGCATTTGCTTGCGCGCCATGGATGCACAGGGTACGCTGAACTAGCGCGCAAAACACGAGCTATGAGCGTGCAGGGCCTAGCGGACGACGTCGTCGACGCTGTGACAACCAACGAAACACTTTGGTTTCGCGACAATTCGCCCTTCGTGGCACTGCAGAACAAGCTAATGCCCGAGATGATTGACGAAAAATCTGGGGCCGTGTTTCCGAAACGGATCCGCATCTGGTCGGCCGCCTGCAGCACGGGCCAAGAGGTTTACAGCATTGCGATGTCGTTTGCCGAGTTGGTGCCCGATTGGGATACTTGGGATTTACAAATCACCGGCACCGACATCTCACCCGCCGCCGTCGAGCATGCCAAAAACGGAAGCTACAACGAGTTGGAAATCAGCCGAGGCATGGATCCGTCACGTCTCAATAAATACTTCGTGAAGGAAGGGACCAGGTGGAAAATTCGTCCGGAAATCCACCGAATGTGTCAATTCCATGCCCGAAACCTGCACGAGCCGTTTACCGGCATGACAGGATTCGACTTTATCTTCTGTCGCAACGTGGCCATCTACTTCACGCCCAATGATCGCCAAAAGCTGTTTGGGAAACTAGCCGAATCGCTAACGTCCACAGGCTGGCTGTTCGCCGGTTCCTCCGAATCGCTCGCCGACATGGGTGCCCGCTGGAAGCCGATCATGCACTGCCGTGCCGCCTGTTATCGGCCGAATCAATTGGCTGCGACAACGTGAAAATACGGATGACCGTTGTTCCCTCTGCGTGCATTTCTGCTATAATTTCAGCATGGTTGACATGGTCAATATCAATCCGGATATCCTTGGCGGCACGCCGGTCTTTACTGGTACGCGCGTTCCTGTCGAGTCATTGTTCGACTATCTCAAACATGGCCGGAACGTCGATTACTTTCTTGAACAGTTCCCCACGGTCAAGCGAGAGCAAGTCGAAGAGTTACTCGCCGAATTGTTCGAGGGTGCAAAAGCGAAGGCTCTTTCGCGGCGTGTGCCGGCATGAAGCTGCTTCTCGATGAGAATCTGCCACATCAGCTTCGCTATGAACTTGCCGGTCACGATTGCGCCACCGTGGCCCATATGGGTTGGGGAGGTATCGACAACGGCGAGCTACTCGCTCGCGCTGCCTCTGCGGAGTTCGCAGCGCTAGTGACCAAAGATGCAAATCTTCAATACGAGCAAAACCTTGTGAGCTTGCCAATTGCCGTCGTCATCTTGCGAGCGCCTTCAAATGATATCGACGACATTCGACCACTGTTGCCCGCATTACAGATTGCCCTGACAGATTTGCCGGCAAAGCAGGTCACGATTGTTTCCTGAATGGGCACGTCTTGATTGACAGGTCCAACCATAAGGCCTGCACTTTCGGAAAAATATCACGTCCATGGAATTGCCGGATTGATTCGATGATTCAATAGATGAGCCACGGATTGAACGCGGATTAAACACGGATTACAGCATTGCTATCAGGCGGTTTCATTACGATTCAACGGTACCACCCGTGTTCAATCCGTGTTTCATCCGTGTTTCATCCGTGTTTCATCCGTGTTTCATCCGTGTTTCATCCGTGGCTTTTTCCTAAATGCCTAGCGAGTGTTGTTTCATTTTTCCCCTTCTCCCTTGCACTGGCGGAAGTGGTGAAAAATAAAACCCCTTTGTTTTACGTGATAAATTGAATTCTCATTTGTCCGAAAGTGCAGATAAGGCAGTAGCGGGAAAATAAAGTACCCGTTTCGCAAGAATTCAGACGAGCAACGCCGATCTGAATTTTTGCGAATTCAGCTACGGGTATACCAACTTCCCCGCTGCTGCCTAAGTTCGGCCGCCTATCACTTGGCATTTTCCATAATGTGAACTTCTTTTTGCAGTGAAGGGCCAAACCGATCCCGTTCAATTTCCAGATCATAATGCGATTGGAGATTCAGCCAGAACCGCTCCGATGTTACGAAATACCTTGCAAGCCGCAATGCAGTGTTTGCGGTAATTGACCGTGTGCCTCTCACGATTTCATTGATGCGTCGTGGAGAAACATTGATGCTCTTTGCTAGCCGGTATTGGCTAATGCCCAGAGGCTCCAAGAATTCTAGGAGTAGTATTTCTCCTGGATGAATCGGCGGAAGTTTTTTTGCAGCCATGCTTCAGGTCCTAGTGATAATCGGTCATTTCAACATCGTGGGCATCGCCATCCGACCATGCAAAGCAGACGCGCCACTGATTATTCACGCGAATACTATATTGGCCTCTGCGATCACCCTTGAGTTTTTCGAGGCGGTTCCCCGGCGGCACTCGTAAATCATCTAGTGATTCTGCAGCATCGAGAATCACAAGCTTCCGTAATGCGGCTCGTTGGACAACTTGCGAGAAACCTTTAGCTCGCTGGCGACGGAAGATGTTTTCCGTCTGCGGATCACGGAAACTCCTAATCATTCTTGCCAGCATAACGCAACGCGCTATCAATGTCAATCGCTACTTCTCTTCACCGGAAGCAATGCGGCATATTCATGTTCGCTATATGCTTGAGTCGGCTCTCTTTCGTCCACCGAAAATCGCAAGTTCAAACACCTTGAAAAAGCAGTCCACATCCTGGAACCCAATTTCGCGAAGCCAATGGCATTGCTGCTCGGTGGACGCGAGTATATTCTCCCTTTTGTCAGTTCGATTGTAGTAGGTGTCAGCGATTGTCTTTCTACTTGTCCTGTGGTCTAATGTTGCATGAAAGTCGTGTAAGTGATCCACGAAGAAATCATCAAAAAGTCTCTCTCCTGCTGGAGTGCTCGATGCAACATGCTCCAGATTAAGAAAAACACCGCACGGGGATAGCAGGTCGTATATCTCGGCATACAACGCTTTTTTTCGATCGTCCGGTTGGTGATGGATGGCAAAACCGGAGACGATAATATCAAACGGCGAGTGCGATGCAACGGCATCAAGCCACGCACGCGTCGTGAGATCCGCCTTGACGACGTCTGTATGTGGGATCCCGCGAACCTTTTCGCGAGTAGCCTCCAGCATCGGGTTAGAGAAATCAACGAAGGTGCCGCGTGAGGCCGGAAAGGTCTTCAGGAGAAATCGCCCTAGAATGCCATCGCCACAACCTAAATCAAGTATGCTTGAAGGCGCATCGCACCAGAGTTGAGTTGTTTTGCGGATCACGGCCAACTGAAGATCCGCAGCAGGAATGGCCCCGCGCACCCCTTCAAGAAAAGCAGTTGCCAATTTCTTCGTTTGCCACTCACTTTTTTGTGCCGTCACTTGCTTATCTCCTCGAATTCGGAAATGAAGAATGATGTAGACATAATGGTTGGACCAGTTGATCATTTCTGAAGTAGGTTACGTGATATCATCCTTCATCCCTCATCCCTGCCACAAGATTCAGTGTAAACTCACCCGTCGAGCGCAGCTCTAACTCGTAGGTTTTCCCCTTTTGTACTTTGATAGAGGGAGCGTCGGCATGGGCTGCGCGGATGCCTAGTTCGGCTGCTTTTTTTCGGTCGCCGGCGATGTTCCAAAAGTCATTCCATATCTTTTGCTCGAAGTCCGACATTTTCCCGCCGCGCGCATAGGAGGTGGGGCTTGAGCCGATCTTGTCCAGCACAAAGCCATCTTGCGGCTTTTGATGCTCGCCGAAAATACGTTGGAACAGGCAGATGGCGGTCGAACGGTCGAGGTCCGACTGCTCGATATATTTATCCTCGAACTTCGCAACCAGGCATTCGACGTAAACTCGATCACCTTCTAGCTTGAACTCACGACGCCGGTTGTCGATCGGCGCGCCATCGTCATTCACTTCATAAAATTCGAGGGTCGTCTCAATTTTCCCTGTCTCCGGATCCTTGTGCTGATCGACGACATGCAACCGGGCAATCCGATGGTTCAGTTTGAGCAACCGCAGGGAGGTTTCCAGACGCTCGATTTTTTCGACCTTAGTTTGCAAATCGGTCGTCATCGCTACGAGGTCTTGCTTGCTTTTGCCCAACTTTTTACGAACTGAGTTCAACTCGGACTGTTTCTCCGCCAATTTCTTTTGCGGTTCGTTGTAGAGTGAATACCCTTTCCATCCGGCAACGCTCGCGCCTGCCAAAAGCAGGCCGAACAGGAGCGTGCGCATGGTGCTATTGATGGTCCGAATGGTTTCATTCACTTTACCCATGCGATTTTCCTTTTTCAGGCAAGCAGATCGTAAAGAGAGCGCCCTGCACATGGTGATTGGAAACAACCAGTGTACCACCATGTTCGGTGACGATACACCAGCATTTCGAGAGCCCAAAACCCAAACCTCGGCCCGCTTCTCGACCGGAATAGAAGGGATCGAACATGTGGCGTCGCACGTCGTCCGAGATGCCGGGCCCGTTGTCGGCAACTTCGATGATTATGTTTTCCTGAAAGGCCTCCTCGCTGATTCCACTCACTTGGCTTTGCTTCAAAACCTTGTTCGAGTCGTCCTGTGAGCCGTAGTCGCTAGCCTCGGGTGACGTGGATTCGGCGCTTTTTGCAGGTTCATCCGACGCTAGCGCGTTCGGCTCAGGTTTTGAAACAAAGCCTTGTTCTCGCTGCAACGAGATATCGATCTGGCCGCCGGTGCCGATCGCTTCGAGTGCATTGGTGCAGAGTGCTTTCACGGCCACGGCCAACTGCTCCGCATCGGCATGGCATGTGAGCGGCGCATCGGGGAGGTGACAGACCATTTGAATCTCACGACGGTCACACTCCTCGGCAAGCTCAGCAACCAGACGGCTGCACATCTTGCGAAGATCGAGTTTCTCAATGACCAGTGCCGGGGGCCGAGCAAAGAGCATGAGATCCGAGATCATCTCATGGGCACGCATCGCCTGTTTGTGAATGGCCTGCAGGGCGCGACGTCGTTGGTCGTCTTCTTCATCGCGGAGCAGCGTTTGAGCCCGGGCGGCGATATTTGCCAACGGGTTGTTGATTTCGTGGCTTGCTCCGTACGCCAACTCCTTCATCGCGTCGAGCTTCTGCTGGGAAAGAGGCGAAGGAGGTGCGAGTTGAGAGGCGCTAGGCGCTAGTTGTTTCATGGCATACAAATTAACTAGCGCCCAGCGCCTAGCGCCTAACAACTAGCGCCTATCCCAACCTACTTCACAGGCACAACTTCCACGTCGAGCAACTGGCAAACGCGGCCGACCAATGCGTCGACGTCGAACGGTTTTTTCATGAAGTCGTTGGCGCCGGCATCGCGAAGTTCTTGGATCTTGTTGGTTTCCACCATGCCGGAGATGCAGATGATGAGGATATCATTCATTACCTTTTCACTGCGGACCAGTTGGCAGACTTCTTTGCCGTTGATGTCGGGTAGCATCACATCGAGAACCACCAGATCGGGGCGAAACTCTTTGATTAGCATTCCGGCACCAAAGCCGTTGTTCACGCTTCGAACATCGAATCGACCATCGCGCTCCAGCGCGTCGCAAATCAACTCGACCAAATCCTCGTCGTCATCGACCACCAAGACTTTGCGCTTGCCGCTGTCTAGCGCATCGGTCGGTATCCCGTTCTCGCGCATAAACGCATAGAGCTGCTCGCGTGGAATGCGGCGAAAGCGACTCCCGGGTACGCGAAATCCCTTGAGTTGCCCCGCGTCGAAGCAACGGATAATGGTCTGTTGGCTGACTTTGCAGATTTTCGCTGCTTCGCCAGTAGTAAAAACGGTTTTCATAGCAAAACCACCTCTCTCCTTAGTCGATGGTTGAAGGAATTGCGGAATACACGGATTGTGGAATTGTTTTGAATTCCGAAATCCGACTAGGCTGCGTAGCTTCAAATACTTCTGTGATCGGCTTAAACTTTCGAGGTCCCTTAGACGGCAGTTCTCTCCGTGCCTGCCGAAGCTTCCTGAATTACCAACTGCAACGAATTATAGCGGCGTATGCAATCGAGTCAACATTGATTGATGCGACGTAACTTATAATCCTCAAACAACTTAGGGTATTCCTGCTCTGCTTGCCTCAAAAAAAATTAGGTTGCCCAGTTTTGCTGCTTTTATGCTGGCATTAGCGACCCGGACGCTCGAAGCGTCGACGCTTCGAGCGTCTGGGTCGCTTTAGGCGAGCGGCAGATGAGAATTTACCAATCTTAACCCGACGCGTAAGCGAGGGAATTACCCCGTTATCCTCAGTCCCTCGCTTACGCATCGGGTTATCAAGGTAAGTTCCTAACTGCCGCTCGCTTTACCTATGGGGTTCCGCGCTTTCCCCCTTCAAGATGGATCATCAACAAGGCAATATCGGCCGGGGTGATGCCGCTGATGCGGCTGGCTTGTGATAAATTGACCGGCCGAATGCGGCTGAGCTTTTCGCAAGCCTCGGCTCGCAGTTGTTTGAGACGGCTGTAGTCGAAACTGCGAGGAATACGCTTTTCCGCCAAGCGGTGCTGACGGTCGACGTCGACTTGCTGTCGGGCTACGTAGCCTGCGTATTTTGCGTCGAACAACACCTGCTGAGAAACTTGCTCGTCGAGTTTTTGCAGCTCAGGCAGTCGGGCTACCACATCATCCCAACCAACTTCCGGACGGCGGAGATATTTACAGAGCGAGACACCGTCGGTGTGGGTCGATTCGAGTCGCTCGATCGTCTGTTGGATGAGGGTTTCTTTTTGCTGCACGCGCGCCAGCCGCTGGTCACCGACCAGCCCAAACTGGTGGGCGATCGGCGTTAATCGACGATCTGCGTTGTCTTGTCGCAGCAGCAGACGAAACTCCGCCCGGCTGGTGAACATGCGATACGGTTCGTCGACGCCGCAGGTGACCAGGTCGTCGACCAGCACGCCGATGTACGCTCGATCTCGTGGCAGCACCAACGGCCCACGGTTTGCCAGCGCCAGCGCAGCATTGGCCCCGGCAACCAATCCCTGGGCGCCCGCTTCTTCGTAACCGGTTGTTCCATTGATCTGTCCTGCGAGAAAGAGTCCGGCAACCTGCTTTGTTTCCAAGCTAATCTCAAGTTGGTCGGGCGGGGCGTAGTCGTATTCCACTGCATAGCCATAACGCATGATCTCCGCCCGTTCCAACCCGGGAATGAGCCGGAACATGCCCTCTTGCACATCGCGCGGCAGGCTTGTCGAGACGCCGTTGACATAGACTTCCCGCGTGTTTCGTCCCTCAGGCTCCAGAAAAATCTGGTGCTCCGATTTGTCGGCAAACCGAACGATCTTGTCCTCGATCGACGGGCAATAGCGGGGTCCACTCGACTGAATTTTACCGGTGACCATCGGTGCTCGGTCGAGATTCTTGCAAATCAGTGCATGCACCGCTTCGTTGGTGTAGGTGATGTGGCATGGCAACTGATCGACATCAAGCCGCTCGGTGAGAAACGAAAAGGGTTGCGGGCAGTCGTCGCCCGGCTGCAACTCGGTTTGGTCGTAGTCGATCGTGCGGCCATTGAGCCGCGGGGGCGTGCCCGTTTTGAACCGTTGGAGCTGAATGCCGAGGCGATTGAGCGCCCCGCTAATGCCCTGCGAGGTGCCTTCGCCCGCCCGACCCCCGGGCGTTGCCGCGTCGCCGGTGTGCATCAGCGCCTGCAGGAATGTGCCTGTGGTTAGCACCACGGCTTGGGCTTGGTAGACCGCGTCGCCTTGCACCCGCACGCCGGTGATTTGGTGGTTGCTTTCCACCATCCGGGGTCGGGGACGACCCGGCTCGCATTTTTCATTTTCCGCTTTCCGCTTTCCGCTTTCCGCCACTCGCTGAAGCGAGCTCGCCGTGAGCAGGTCTTCGACCACTTCCTGCCGCAGGGTGAGGTTTGGCTGCTCTTCGACCATGCGTTTGATTTCCGCCTGGTAGGCTCGCTTATCGGCCTGAGCACGTGGGCTGTGCATGGCGGGGCCTTTGCGGCGATTGAGCATGCGGAACTGGATGCCGGTCGCGTCGATCGCCCGGCCCATCGCCCCGCCGAGGGCGTCGATTTCACGGACAATCTGCCCCTTGCCCAAGCCACCAATGGCCGGGTTGCAGCTCATTTGGCCAACCGTGTCGCAATTGGTCGTTAGCAGGGCTGTCTTCGCCCCCAGCCGAGCGGCGGCCAAAGCAGCCTCCGTCCCGGCATGGCCTGCGCCAATGACCAGGACATCGTATTGGTAGCGGTTTACAGACATGGGACTCGATTGTAACAATTCAGTGATTGGCGAACCACCTAGGTGCAATCCGTCCTGGCGGACGGCGCTAACGGCAACGAAATTATTTGCTAGCGCACATGTGTTAGCGCCGTCCGCCAGGACGGATTCAACCCAAGGAATGATCAAAATGGCTACCGCCACATTCGGAGCTGGGTGTTTTTGGGGCGTCGAGTTGGCGTTTCGCCAAGTGCAGGGCGTTACCGACACGGCTGTCGGTTATGCGGGTGGGCGAGTCGACAGTCCCACCTACGAGCAAGTTTGCACTGGTCGCACTGGCCATGCCGAGGTAGTGCTGGTCCAGTTCGATTCGCAGCAGGTAAGCTACGAGCAATTGCTCGAAGTCTTTTGGAACAGTCACGATCCGACGCAACAAAATCGCCAAGGGCCGGATGTCGGCACGCAGTATCGCTCGATCATCTTCTTTCACGACGACGCTCAGCAAACGGCCGCAGAAAATTCCAAGCAATCGCTAGAGTCCTCGGGCCGCTTTTCTCGGCCAATCGCTACGGAAATCGCGTCTGCCAGCACATTTTGGCGAGCGGAGGAATATCACCAGCAGTATCTGGAAAAGCGAGGGGAGGGGAGCTGTAGGTGAAAAGCTTCCAGCGGTCAGCACTCAGCCAGAAAAGCAAGTGAAAATGGCATACAAAGGCGGAGCGCTGAATGCTGACCGCTAACCGCTGATGGTTGAGAGAAACGACGGGGCGGCGTAGAATCGATGCGCGGTGGCTGGAAGTCCCAACCCCCAACCTCCAACCTCCAACCCCCAACTACGATGAGCGAACTCCGTGACGAATGTGGCGTGGCAGCCATTTATCACTTGCCCCATGGCAAGAACAGCGATGAATACGCCGATGGGGCGAGCGCGCTCTGTCCTCCGCAGGGAGCGAAGGAAGTCTCGCGGCTGATGCCGCGGATGTTGCTCGACATCCAAAACCGCGGGCAACTCTCGGCAGGGATGACCACTTACAACGCCCAGCGGCACCAGCTGATCGACACCTATCGAGAGTTGGGCAGCGTCAGCGAAGTTTTCCGGCTCAACCATCGTGGCAAGGCCGAGAGCCTGATGCGCGAGTATGCCGGGTGCGCCGCGATTGGCCATGTCCGCTACGCCACCTGCGGGGCCGAGGACTGTAGCTACGCCCAACCGTTCGAACGGCATCATCTGCAAAAGCACAAGTGGTTCAGCTTTGCGTTCAACGGCCAACTGGCCAACTACGCCCAGCTTCGCGACAAACTGCTCGCCGAGGACGACCATCATCTCACGCGCACCACCGATACCGAAATCATCATGCACGAAATCAGCCGCGAACTGTCGGGCGACCGACGGATGCCGCTGATCGACATCATGCGGCACCTGGCGACGCGCTTCGACGGGGCCTATTCGCTGGTGTTCTTAAACGCCCAAGGCGAAATGCTGGTCGCCCGCGATCCGCTGGGGATCAAGCCGCTCTGTTATGCGATTGACGGGCCGCTGTTTGCCGCGGCAAGCGAGAGCGTCGCGCTTTTGAACTTGGGATTTCCGTCGGAGAGCATTCACTCGTTGTCGCCGGGCGAGGCGGTTGTCATCACCGGTGGACGCATCCGCATTGAGCGTTTTGCCGACAGCCCGCGACGTGCCCACTGTTTTTTCGAGTGGATTTACTTTGCCAATGTGGCCAGCACGCTGGACGGTCGCAGTGTGTATCTCTCACGTAAAGCATTGGGCGAAGAACTCGCTCGGTTGGAAGATATGCAGATAGGCGATGATCCCGACATGGAAACGGTCGTGGTGCCGGTGCCCGATACGAGCAAGGCTGCGGCCGACGCGATGGCGTACCGGCTCGGTATACCGAGTGTCGAGGGGCTGATCCGCAACCGTTATTCGGGCCGAACGTTTATCGAGGGAAGCAGCGACCGGGCCAGCAAAGCCGCCGCCAAGTACACGCCGTTGCCCGAGGTGCTCGAAGGGAAGCGGGTGTTACTGGTCGAGGATTCGATTGTGCGTTCAACGACGATGCGGGTGCTGATCTCCAAGATTCGTAAGATCGGCAAGGCGAAAGAAATCCACGTGCGCGTTGCCTGCCCGCCGATTGCAGCGCCCTGTTTCTATGGCATCGACATGTCGACCATCGGCGAGTTGTTTGCGCCGAAGTTTTCTAAAGCAGGGAAAACGAACGAAAGCATCTTCCGCGAGATGGCTGCGGATCTAGGTGCCGATTCACTCCGTTATCTCCCGGTCGAGTCGATTGCACGCGCCATCGAAAAGCCGGCCAGCGATCTCTGTCAGGCTTGCATCACAGGCGAATACCCCACAGCCTGCGGACAACAGTTGTACGAAGTGGCATTAGAAAACTTCCGCACCAACCGCGACAACGGCAACCAGCGAACCTACGAAGCGGCCTCCGTCGCAGAAACCTAGGACCTCCCCTTTGGGGTTTTTGATTGATGCGTAATTTGTTGCCCAGGGTTGCGCAAATGCTCGCCAAGCTCGCGTTTGCTCCACCCTGGGCTGGTATAGGTTCACCCCTTCGGGGTTAAAAAACCGAGGAGCACGTGGGAAAGTAAATCGGCAGACGCGTAAGAAACCCCGATAGGAGTGGCCCTATGTCAGCCCAGGGTGAAGCGAATTGGAGCGATAGCGAACCATCGCACAACCCTAGGTAACGAATCGCAATTGAAATCAAAAACCCCGAAGGGGTGGCCCTACAGAGGTGGCCGTGGTTTGGGGGCCCTCAACTCAATCGCTCGCTGTCGGGAACATGCCTGGTTTGACCGGGTTGAATGTTGTCGATGGTTTCAAGAAGCTGCTCGACCAGCGGTAGGAGGTCTTCAAGTCTATTCGACGGAGCATGGAGAACGATCACGCCCAGATTGAAAGACGCAAGGTTTTGTTGGAATGTAAGGTTTCGGTCGACCGTTACAAAAACATCAAATTCGACCTGCGCCTTTGCAAGGAGATCGCCATTTTTCAATCCGGCCCAGCCCTGTTGGGGAACTGAGAAGACATCGTGCCCAGAAATGTGTTCTCCAAACTGGGCATGGATGCATTCGTCGAGAAGAATTTTACGGGACGGCAAGAACCTTCTCCTTAGCCTCTTCAAGCAAAGCGATGGCCTGATCCTTGCTCACGGTGGGAAACCCTGCCAAGAACTCCTTAATCGAATCCCCGGCCTCCAAATAATCCATCAAGGTTTGGATAGGAACCCGCGTCCCTCGGAACACAGGCGTTCCTCCCAAAATGTCAGGGCTAATCTGAATGACGGATTGACTCATACCTGATATCATAAGGTACAAACTGAGTAAATCAAATAGGAGTGCATTGATATGGTTCAAGTGGAGAGACTCGGTGCTACTGTTAATGCCAGCACAATTACGGTTTTCCGATCAAACAAGGATTTGGCCGATCGTGCTGTGGCGCAATTGTCTGATGAGGCATTGCACCAAGCACTTGATCCGAACACGAACTCGGTTGCCGTCATTATGAAGCACGTTGCAGGAAACTTGCTATCGCGTTGGACCAACTTCCTAACAACTGACGGCGAAAAACCGTGGCGCAATCGAGACGATGAATTTGTCGATACTTTTCAGAATCGCAGCGAACTGCTGGAGTATTGGCAGCGTGGCTGGAAGTGTCTGTTTGACGCGCTAGAAAGTCTGACGTCAGAAGACATGCAGCAGACCGTTACCATTCGTGGCGAGCCGCACTCGGTCTTCCTGGCAACGCATCGGTCACTCGCTCATTGCAGTTATCACATCGGACAAATTGTGATAATTTCTCGAATTTTGGCAGGCGACAACTGGAAAACGTTGACTATCGCACGTGGTAAATCGCAAGAATACAATCAACAAAACTGGGGCAAGAGTCCATGAACGAATCCGCCGCTTTAGCGAGATTGATGCACAGCCAGGAAACCCCGAAGGGGTGGCTCTATGTCAGCCCAGGGTGAAGCGGATGGGAGCGACAGCGAACCATCGCGCAACCCTGGTAACGAATCGCAATTGAAATCAATAACCCCGAAGGGGTGGCCCTATGTCAGCCCAGGGTGAAGCGGATGGGAGCGACAGCGAACCATCGCGCAACCCTGGTAACGAATCGCAATTGAAATCAATAACCCCGAAGGGGTGGCCCTATGTCAGCCTAGGGTGAAGCGAATGGGAGCGACAGCGAACCATCGCGCAACCCTGGGTAACGAATCGCAATTGAAATCAGAAACCCCGAAGGGGTGGCCCTACGAAGGCGGCGAGCATCATGTCCCAATCATTAGCCAAAGTGATCGTGCATATCATTTACAGCACCAAGAATCGTGAGCCATGGTTAAGAGACTCCAATCTTCGCACCGAATTATATGCGTACAATGCCAAAGTCCTCAAAAACGACGTCGACTCGCCCGCGATCCTCATCAACGGCATCCAGGACCACATCCATATTTTGTGTCAGTTGTCACGTAAAATCCCTATCATGAACGTGATAAAAGCATCGAAAACAGAAACCTCAAAATGGATTAAAAAGCAGGATCCATCATTGACGGATTTTCAATGGCAGAGTGGATATGGTATTTTTTCCGTAAGTCATTCCAACGTTGAACAAGTCAAACGATAGATTGCCAGCCAGGAGGAGCACCACAAAAAGATGGTATTCAAAGACGAATTCCGCGAGACATGTAGACGACATGCCATTGAAATTGACGAACGATACGTTTGGGATTGACGTATTGGTGCAACAACCGTTTAGGGCCACCCCTTTGGGTTTTTTGGGTGGCGCGTAATCGGCTACCCAGGGTTGCGCAATTGTTCGCTGTGGCTCACAATCGCTTCACCCTGGGCTGACATAGGATCACCCCTTCGGGGTTTCTGAAAAACCTGCCACCTGCTAGAAGGGCCATGCGCGAACCGTTTACGACCGCGCCACCGAATGCCGCGACAGTTGCTGGCTCACCCAATCGAGCCACTCGGCGGTGGGGCGTTGGTAGGGGCGAAACTTTTGCTGGGTGCCGAGATCATCACGATAGAAAATCGCCCGGTGTTCGCCTAACCGACCAGCCTCGGGCGAGTCGATCAGACTGGTTGAATCGCTCGCACTCATGGGAAGTGCCACGCGATAGTCGATCTCGCGTAGCGTCATCCGATCAATGGTTCGGCTAAGGCTGTTGTACGAGTCGGCCCACACGAGCAGATGCACGCCGACGGCGGGCCCTTCGCGTAGGATTTCGCGGAAGCGCCGGTCAACGCTGGGCGGTTTGCTGTTGGTTGTGGAAAAACTGAAATCGTCTTCCGATTGCCGCAGGTCGCGGAATTGGGCCAGGTCGTGGATTACCAAATAATGTGGTGGATGCGGTTGGTCGGTGGTTTTGTATTGACGGGTGGCTTCGCATCGCCGGGCGACTTCGTCGGCTAGTGCATTGATCGAATCGGCCGCATCGCGCGGGCCGATGATTTGCACTTCGGTGCCATGCACATCGGAAAGGGCCGACTCGACGGCCATTGCCGCGGCGACCTCTTTCCATGCGCCCCGCTGGTGCGACTCGGGGCGGGTGCCGTCGAGAATGGTGAATTGGGCCGTGGATTGCCGACTGCTTGCCGCCAAGGCGATCGTTGCGGTCGCTAAAATCCCCAGCGCTAGCGGTTCCTGCTGACCGACCACCAGCAAGTGATTACCCCCTTGGCGACGCAGTGTCACATGCGTAGGCGGTTCGATCCGCACGGCCGAGCCAAGCCAAATCGTCGGTTCGGCGATTGCTGGACCATGATCGGTTTCGACAGCTTGCTGCAACGCCTTGTTGTCGTTAGGATCGGCCGGCAGATTGCCTTCGAACACAATCGGCGGCTCGACTGCTAAGCCGCAAGCAACTTGTCGGTCGCGGATTGTGGCTAGGTACGCCTGCCGCTGGGCATCGGGTAGCCACACCACCTGGAACGAATGATTACCGGCCACCCGTCCGTTTTCATCGTTGTAAATCGCTTCGCCTGGCCGGTTGAGCAACCGGGCGGCGGTGTTTTCATCGCTAAGAATCAAATGGGCGTCGCTCTCGCTGCACTCCAGCGCAATCCGCACCGCCATTTGCCCCAGCGTACTACGCGCGAGCGAGTACGCCCCGGAAAGCGTTTGCGAACCGAGCAATACATGCATGCCAAACGCACGGCCTTGCCGCACCAAGCGGTCCAAGAGCAGCGCGGCATCTTGTGCCAACTTGTCGTCAGTGACAAACAGCTCTTGAAATTCGTCGATCACCAGCAAAATGCGGGGCAAGGTAGTAGCCGCGTCGCAACGCGACGCACGGCGCGCAACATCCACCTCACCCCGATACCCAGCCAAATCTTGCACGCCCAGCTCGCGAAACAACTCGCCACGTCGTTTCAACTCTTCGTCCAACCGCTCGAGCACGCTGACGCCGAATTCCCGTTCGCTCTCGATGGCGATAACCCGCGCATGAGGCAATTGGGCCGTGGCGTAGGTTTTGAACTCGACCCCCTTTTTGAAGTCGACCAAATAAAACTCCACCTGCTGGGGGCTGTAGTGCAACGCCAGGTTGGTCACCAGCGCATGGAGCAGCGTGCTTTTGCCCGAACCGGTTTTTCCGGAGATCAGCACATGCTGCGACGTGCCAATGCCCAGCCGCAGCGACTGCAATTGGTTGGCACTCGCTCGGCCTATCGGTGCGCAAAGTTCTTTGGCACTGTCGGCCGACCAGATTTTATCCTCCTCAGGCGCAACCAGCGAGAAAGGGACTTCCACGCGGCTCGCTTCGCGCGACTGGCGACCTGCCGCACGTAACACGCTGTTCAGCCGATCGGCCGGGGGCAGCGGATCGAGTTCCAGCGACAGCTTTTCAAAGAGCGGATAGCGCCACAACAGGCGCTCGTTTTTCCATTCTAGCTGCACCGCACCCTCAATCAATTCTTGCAGACGAAATTCGCGGGGCATCGGTAACTGCGTGTCGACGCTCAGGAGCAGATAGACGCCACATCGGGGTCCCTTGTTGGCGATTTTCATTAGCTTTGCCGCGGCCGCATCGCTGAAACCGGCGGGAAAATTAGCCACGACCAGCAATTGATACGGCTCGGCCACCTCGCCAGCCTGCTGGTTATATTCGTCGATCGTGGCAAACTCGTTTCGCAGATATTGTTGCAGCACCTTTTCCATGTGCTCGCAAAGTAGCGACAAACGCTCGTCGATTTGTCGGCCCTCGGTCCAAACGCGGCCGCCGACGAGCGGCTCGTCGATGTCGGCCAGTTGCAGGAAGGCTCCGAAGTTTTCGCCCAGCCCGGCCGCGTCGACCATCGTCATCCGAAGCTTGCCCGCAGGCATGGCTGTTAAGAAACGGAGCATGACCAATTGCATCACCTCGGCCGCTGCGCGTTGTCCGTTGCCGGCCTTTGATTTGTCACCTATCGTTTTATCTTCCGTTAAGATCACCATCCGTGGTTGTTCGTCGAGAGCCAGCAGTGCCGGGATGCGGAGCGAGTTGACGCCTGGGTGGAGTCGCTCGTCTTCCGGCAGACCGTTTTTCACATGCGCCAGTGGCAGCCGGCAATGGCCAAAGCAAATCGCTCGCGGCGCCGGATCGGGCCTGTGCCATTCGTCCCAAGCGGTCGTTGTCCAGTCGGGGAACATCTGCTCGCACTGCCGATTGGCTGAAGCCAACTCGCCGGCAATATGGGCAAATCCCGACTGCCATGCTTTTGCCATTTCGTTCCATGCCTGGTTGTGCGTCTGTTGGGCTTGATCCTTTCGCTCGGTGAACTCGATTTCGGCATCGCATCGGGCCGCTTGTCGCTCGATGGCCAGATGCTCCAGCAGCGGCGGATACTTGGCTATCGCAGCCTGAATGGCCGAGTCGCGCTGGGTGGCTTGCTGTTGTGTTTGGTCCTGCAATTCGGCCCGTAGCTTTTCCGACTGGGCCGCCCGGTCGGCATCGGCTTGGGCAACGGTTTTATCTCGCTCCGCTCGGGCGGCGGCAATGTCTGCATCGAGGCACTGCTCGATTTCCTTGGCCAGTTGCCTGCTACTAGCGACCGCCTCGGCCCGGGCTGTTTGCTCAAGCTCGCGTGCCAAAGCCAGGTGTTTTTGAATTTTGGCAAACTGAGCGAGCGACTGACGCCGTGCGCGCGGGAAGAGCAGGGTGTAAGCGATGCCAGTGAGCAAAACCCCGCCGAGCAATGTTCCCAGCAATGAGAACCACCATGTCGACGCGCCACTCAGCCAAGCCCAGCCGGCAGGAATCGCTGCCAGCATGCAACAGAGCAATGCCCAACCAAACGCCGGCCTCCTTCCAAGAGCAGCGAGGGAAGTCGCTCAGCCTGCAAGTCGAGCACCCCTTGGTGCAACTGGTTGATTGCTTCTTGCAAGCGATCTTCGGCCGATTTCGGATTGGAGATTTCGGATTTCAGATGGGGGATTCCGCAATCCGAAATCTCCGTTCCAAGCCGGCGCATTTCCATCAGTGTGTGAGCATCGCGCTCGAGTCCGTCGGTTTGCCGGCGCCGCGACTGAATCCGATGGGTCGCCTCTTGCAATTGCTGTTGGGGCTGATCCTTAGCGGCGTCGAACACCGCTTGCGCCTGCCAACTCGATTCCTGTAGCTTCTTTTCCGCGTCGGTTGTGACCGAATTGTACCGTGCTTCCATTTGGGCGTACGCACGGTCATGCCGTTGTTTGCTCGCACTGACCTGCTCGTCGTACTGCTCCGCCGCGGTGATTTTGACCTGGGCGAATTCGTTTTCCAATTGGCGACGGTTGTGAGCATGATGCTGGTGCAGCTTTTTGCTGGCCGAATCGTAGTCCTGCTGGGCAGAAGATGATTCTGAGTCGAATTCAGCTTGGACAGTCGTTTCGGAGGCTGCACGCCGGTCGGCCAACTGCTGCAATTCAAGCATCAGTTCCAATTGCCGACGGGTTGATGATTTTACTTCGCTCACGCCTTGCGCCTCATAACTCGTGCCTCATTTCTCTTCCAACTCTTGCTGCATTTGCCTGACCTGCTGCGTCATGTGCCCAATCGCATCAAGGGCCGATTTCACAACCGGGCCGATCGGTTCCAAATGCTGCTGACAAAACTTTCGGCTTACCGTGTCGCTCCAGCCGTCGGCAGTTTGCTGCCACGCCAACTGCAACTCCTCGATCGCGTCGCGGAGGTGTGCGGCACTGGTATCCAGGTCGAACAATGCCATGATGAATTCTCTGTCAGCTAAGCCGCAAGCGGCAGCCCGCTTGCGGCTTAGCTTGTTTTGTCATCTGCCTGCAATGGAGGTTCCGCCGCGGGTGACCGCTCAATTTGATACGATTCAAGCTGCCGCAGTATATTTTGAAGCACGCCATTGGCTCGGGGAATATCATGCTCCAACATCCGACGCAACTTGCCAACGCGGCCTTGGTACTGGAACATTTCGTGATTCATATTGCGTTTCCAGTGGCGCACTTGCTCGATCTTTTCACGACAACTGTCTTGCCGAACCTGTGCTTGTTTTAATGCCGCACGCTCTTCTCGACATGCAGGCCGCTCGTCGGTCATGCGATAGATCAAGCAACGCTCCAAATTGAGCTTTGCTTCATGAATCGCATCGTCGGCATCGCGCCGCTGTTGCTCCCAATAGGCAGGCCGGTTGTGCTCGATCCAGTCGACCGCTCGACGAATCTGCCCGTCCAGTTCAGCCAGCGCATCCTCCACTCGCTGCTGAAATTTTTGCAGCGCACAGCGAAAGGCTTCTATCGATTCCGACGAGCGGACGTGTGCAGGCATGGTGGGGTTGGGAGTTGGGAGGCGCGAGGCGCGAGTTAGAAGGAACGTGGCGCATTCAGTTAACCCGCGCCTCGCGCCTTCCAACCCCCAACTCCTTACCTCTGCTGTAAATATTCTTCGATCCGCTCTGCCTTACGCAGCAGAAACGGCGTGTATTGGTTGGTTGACTCGATGGAACGGGCGATGAGTTTCATGTGCTGCTCGAACTCGTCGGAAAACTTTTTGTGTTCTCCATCACGCCACGTGGTGTTGAGGGCATGTAGTTGGCCGGCGAGAGCGGACATGCGTTCCTCAAGCTCCGCATTGAATTTCTTCAATTGGTGCGCAAAACGGCGCAATTCGCCCGGGTCGACGATCGCTTGAGACATGCTTCGCCCCACGATGGTTAGAGTAAAGATAAACCACAAGAAGACAGACAGCCGTGCGCTCGCAAGCGGTCGGTACCGTAATCCCCCTTGCTTACGATTCTAACTACTCAGGCGATGTGGGTAAAGAAAATCACCGTGAAAAGACGAGTCGGGTTCTGAAAAGGGGCCCGAGGAGAATGGCATCAACGTTCCCGCTCGAAAAAGATGGGGGCGAGCACCCATCCTATCTTTACTGCCGTCGGTCGAACGGGTAACCTTCCCAGAGAAGGGCAAAAGGGGGAAAGGGAACATTCTAGCTTTTCTTGAAAAAGTAGAATGGCAGCTTTGATTCGGCCCCTTTGATTCGTCCATGGCGACCACTGCAGAAATCGTAGGCGAACCAGAACACCAACGGGAGCAACACAAAATGCTAGTCCTATTACTCGACGCTGCTGCATTGATCGGGATCGTGATGCTGGTGAACGAGAACGATCAGGTGGAATTTATCAAGGCCGTGCTGGTCGCGCTGGCTATATCTGTGGTCTGTGGGATAGCTGGAGTAGCGATGGCAGGATTGAGCACAGTCGGCCAGATTGCGGGAGTCGTTCCACTGGCTGCTCTGGCTGGCCTTGTCATTTGGCTCACGTTGGGAATGACACTCCAACGGTCGATGATTGCTGGAGCCATGTTTCTCGTTTACAGAATCGCGATTGGCTTTGTGCTGTAGTCGACTTCCAACTGGCAATCGTTCCCCAGTGACAAGCTAGGCAAGATTCGACCAGCACGTCACCTGAGTCCTTCAGTCGCCGTCTAACGCACGCTTGGCCTCGTGGTGCGCGGTATCGGCGTTGGTGCGTTTGCGGTGGGCTGGGTTAATCTGGGAGGAGCTTCGCTGGGGTCAACTGCGGTATCGGCGTTGGTGCCGGAGGACGAGTAAAACACGCCCTGGCCAATCCGCTTGTGATCGGTGGCATCGTAGCGGCAGCCATAGCAATACCGGTCGCCATACACAACGCAGATGACGACGATCCCGCTAGCTGAGCTTGGGAATAGAACAAGTTTTTTCTGCTGAATCACTTGCTCCGCATGGTCACTTTGCCGTGCGGAGCTTTTTTTGTGGCGATCAAAAATAGGGGATCATGGTCGACTCAATTTTCCATAAAGGCAGTTTTGTCAATTTCAAGGCATAACATAAAATGATGGGGCCCCATCGGGGCGTGCCTTTGTGAGTACCTCACGGCCCAGCCAGTCTGTCATTCCGGTCCCCGGGAAACCGGTGCTCTGTCTCTGGCGGCAATCGCTGCCGCCAGCATGTGAGACGACCAACCGTAAGTCGCTTCACCCACTCAGGCACAAACAACAAGCCCCATTGTACGAATCTCCCGGTCATTTGCACGCACTATTTTTGGCCACCCGTGAAAAGGCGAATCAGGATATGAAAAGGGGCCCGAGGAGAATGGCATCAACGCGGGTGGCACCGACAGTCGGCCGGAGTTGATTTGGCCATTGAGTAAGCCGTATTCGGCCGATTGTCGGTGTGCGTAGCACAGGAGGTATCACCCGATTACGTCCCGGTCAAGCCTCTTGTTGCAAGCAACACCGACACATGTCCGAGCAATGTCCAAATCAGTAGCAGAGCGCTTTGCGGACAAGTGTCGGTGCCACCCTGCGTAACAGTTCGGGTGCGTATGTCGTTCGCTTCCCCCACCACAACGGCCTTCCCCGCTTTGACTTCGGGTCGGCTTCCGCGACGCAGTTTCGAGGCGTGCTCGACGTTCACTCACGTTTCGGCCTGTACGCTCGCTGAGTCGCCCAAGGCGACCCTTTTACCTGGAAGTGCTTCAGTCCATGTCGTTACCTCCATGAACCGCTCCCAGTGCTACCGGCCGGAACGACAGAAGCCGGGTGGGATTCGCACCCACGGAAACTCGCCGCCTTGCACGGCACACATCAAAGAGCTTGTCGTGCGGCTGGGTATTTTGACCCTACGCGGTCGTCTTCAGTCAATAAACGGTTCCTGACACCTTTTATCCCCCCTTTTATCCCCCTAACATCCGTGACACCGACAGTCGATAAGGAATTGCCTAGATTGCCAATTTGGCTCCTGACCCCTTTTCTCTCCCGTTCGCCAAGCTTCTTGGCGCAATCCCCTTGCCTTGCTGATTACAGAGGTGCAAAATCATTAGGACACGCAGCAAAGGTAAGCGTTCTGTGAACAGCGTCCCAAAATTGCGCGCTATCCTAATAGAGGTGAACCATTCCCTTTATTCCAGGAACGAGCACAATGACCAATCGAAACAAATCCCAAGAGTCCCACTGGCGTGGCCTACTGAAACAGCAGTCCTCAAGCGGCTTGAGCATCGCGGCGTTTTGCCACCAGAACTCGATTACACAAACCAGCTATTATGCCTGGCAGCGTAAGTTCCGTGAGCAGCAAGCCTCCCCAGAGCAGGGGAGCCGTTCGACCAAGTCTCTTAAAACCAGTCGTAACGCCGTCCAGGGCACCCAACTGGTGCCTGTGCGGATCGAGGGGACGACACCTGCGTCCACGCTGCGTATTCACTTGCCGCAGCAGGGAGTCTTTGTGGATGTGCCTCACGGCACCGATTGTGAGACAGTGAAGGACGTATTGCAGGCGTTGCGTGAGGTGGCGTCATGTTGATTGTGCCATCCCAAATAAAAGTCTTCGCCGCGTTGGCTCCCACGGACATGCGTAAAAGTTTTTGTGGATTAATCGGTATCGTCGAAAAGGAGCTTGGCAAACAGATTGAAGACGGAGATCTTTTCTTGTTTTTCAACCGACGCCGCAACCGGTTGAAGGTACTCTATTTCACGGGTGACGGCACGATCATCCTCTACAAGCATCTTGAACGAGGAACGTCCGAGACACTACGTGGCGCCGACCATGGAGGGGCGATTGCATCCCCCGGTGATTACTTGACACTGCATGTGGACGACCTGCGATTGTTGCTGGAAGGCATCGAGCTATCGAGTGTCAAACGTCGCAAGTGGTGGCGTCGTGAGCAGGCAAAACAAATTACTCAATCGCCTTGGAAACCACCTTGACGCGCAACGTGAATTGTCGATAAATAAACATGTGTGTTCTACACCAACGGTGTGTGATCATTTGCCATTTCGTGACGCACCTTCAAGGACCGAAACGTTGTCGATGGAATCCGACAAACTCCGAAAAGAGATCGAAGTGCAGCGCGCCGAGATCGCACATCTCAAAAGGGTTAATAGCGAGCAACAGGCAACTCTTGAATCGTTGCAGAATCACATCGAGGTGATGCAAGAGCAAATCACCTTACTCCGTAAGGCACTCTTTTCTCCACGGCGTGAACGGTTTATCCCTTCTCCCGATCAAAAGCTTCTTTTTGATCCCGAGTCGATCGAGGGCAACGAGATTAGCGAGGATGACGAGGCGACCGACGAAGAAGAGCCAGACGATGAATCGTCTTCGAAACGCAAGAAACGCCGTAAGAAGCGCAAACGTTTTGAATTCCCCGAGTGCTTGCCGGTCCAGCGTTTTGAACACCCACTGCCGCCGGAAGAACTCGATTGTCCTTGTGGATGTGGCGGCAAGCGGACGGTGATCTCCGAGCAGATCTCACGGCAACTAGAATATGTTGAGTCTAGCGCCTACATCGCCGAGCACGTTCGGTTTACCTACGGTTGCCCTGTTAGCCGGGATGGCCAGCAGATCGTCACCAGCGAAAAGCCACCCAATATCAACGAAAAAGGGATATTTGGGGCCAGCACGTTAGCCTGGCTGGCACACGCCAAGTTCGAGCGTCACCTGCCCCTGTATCGTCTCCAGGAAGAGCTTCGTTCCACCACCACGATGTGGTTCAACCGCAGCGTGTTGAGCAACGCCGTGGTGCGAACGGGCGAGCGTCTGCTGCCGGTGTGGGATCTGATTCGCACCCAAGTACTGGATAGTTTTTATGTACGGGCCGACGAGACCACGGCCCGTGTCCTGCGTCCCGGGGCTGGGGCGACCAAGCTGGTTTATCTCTGGGCCTACGTTGGCGATGACCAGCATCCGTACCAACTATTTGACTATCGACTTGATCGATCCCGCGCAGGTCCGCGGGAAATACTTGATGATTTTCAAGGCGGATTATTAACCGACGGTTACAGTGTCTACACGTCCCTAGTCAAGGAATCGGATGGCCGACTTCTGGATCTGGGTTGTTGGGCCCATGCGCGGCGGAAGTTCGACGAAGCGTGCGCCGTCTCAACGCAGCCACTTGCGCACGAGGCGCTCGCTTGGATCTGGCAACTGTACGACATCGAGGATCGCCTGGCCGATGCCGATGTGGAAACGCGACGACAAGTGCGCATGCGCGAGTCGGTTCCCATTCTTGCCCTTCTGCACGATCGTCTCACCGAAGTGCAGCCGACGGTACGGCCTTCGACCAAGTTGGCCGAAGCGATCGGCTACCTGCTCAATCGTTGGAACGCGATGACGCGATTTGCAACCGACGGGCGCTATGCGATCGATAACAACATGGCAGAAAGAGTCATTCGCCCCTCGGTTATTGGAAGAAAAAATTACCAATTTTTTGGGAGCGATGCGGGTGGTCGCGCGGCATGCGTCTGGTACACGCTTATCCAGAGTGCTCGTTCTAATCATGTCCACGTCACCCCGTATCTCAACGATGTTCTCGTCCGGCTTCCTCAGATCGTTCCCGAGTACTTGCGGGTGGGCGACGCCCAAACCCCGTTCGAATCGCTTTCAAGGGACCAGCGTGAACAGCTCTCCGAGCTGCTACCTGACCGATGGCTCAAGGCACACCCTGAGCATCGCAGCGAAGATCGCCAGCGCGAACTTGATCAGGCCAACCAGCGCCGCCGCCAGAGGCGTGCTTCACGACGTCGGCTTGTCAAGATCTGAATTACGCTCCTGGCATGACGGAGTTCACAGAGCGCTAACAGAACATCGGACGACACACGGAAGTGAACGTACCATGACAGTAAACAATCAAAGCAATTCGTGTCAAACATCTTTTCTGGATGCGGTGAGACACCAGGGACCGGTGCAAGGCAACACGCATAACCTCTACAAGTACCCAGCCCGATTTTCTCCTGTGTTTGCTCGCGCCGCCATCGAAACATTCACGAAACCGGGCGATGTCGTACTCGACCCCTTCGTTGGCGGGGGGACTTCCATGGTCGAGGCTCGCCTCTTGGGTCGGCACGGATTCAGTAGTGACATCAGCTCTTTGGCTGTTTTCTTGACACGTACAAAATCTATTCCACTACCCAACTCAGACTTGTCAACCATTGAGAGTTGGTTTGAGCATGCATCGGGCGACCTGAACATCCACCAACCAACCGTCAATCTCCGTGAAGGCGACTACGAGGGTTACGACAAGAATATGCCTTGGCGGCTACGGAAGCTATGCGAACAATATCTCGCATCGATTGATGAACTGCCGGCGCTCAGACTGCGCCGATTTGCACGGTGCGTACTATTGAGATGTGGCCAGTGGGCAATGGACTGTCGCAAGACGATTCCGACTGTCGAGGAGTTCCGTATTAGGCTTGCTGAAATACTCTTTGAATCCACGATGGCGATGCGTGAGTTCAGTTCGTCACTAAGCAAGAACAGAAAGTCCGGTATCGGTTGCGGAACCTTCCGTTGTGTGCAAAGTTCTGCGAAGGAATTGAATGCCAAGTCGTTCGGCAGCTCTCTGCAAAAAAAAGCAAACTTGATCCTAACATCACCGCCGTACCCAGGCGTCTACGTGCTGTACCATCGTTGGAAAGTACGTGGCAGGAAAGAAACACCAGCCCCATTTTGGCTAGCCGACTGCCGTGACGGAGAAGGCCAGTCTCACTATTGTTTTGGTGATCGAAGGTCAGAAGGATTGCATGACTACTTCGATGGGATCAGGGAGTCATTTGCGGGCGTGCGTGAAATCGTTGATCCAAATGCTCTTGTAGTGCAGGTCGTATCATTCAAGGAGCCACGCTGGCAGATTTCAAATTATCTCGAAGCAATGAAACAGGCAGGTTTTGCTGAAGTCATGCCGAAAAAACTCGGCATACCAGTTTCAGGTCGGCTGTGGAGAGAAGTGCCAGGACGACGGTGGTTTGCGATGATTCAGGGTGAATTGAGCACTTCAAAAGAGTTGGTGTTATTCCACAGGCCAGCATAAATCAGAAGGTAGCAAGCGTCTTCTCGGCGCTCGCGGAGAGTCTCTGAACGACGGGGACAATGACGGTTGCGATGCCTTTGCAGGCGTCATTGATTTCCTGCAAATAGTCCGAGTCGTTCGAGTCCCGTACCTCGCAGTTGGCTGGATTCCCGTTGCTCTCGACATGACCATTGCCGCTGCCGTTTCGCTTGTTTTCGTGAAGCATGCCCATCGCTATTAGTAACAGACCGTACTTGAAATAGTAGGTGATCAGCGGATGCTCGGACGTCCGACTTTCCCGTCGGAGTTCGTTGTGCAAGTGGATGTTGTCCATGTTGATGTAGATATCGAACTGGCCATCTTCTCCGGACGGTTCGATTTGCAAGGCCGTAAACTCATCGAATCCTTCGCGGTCAATCCACTTCACTGAGGAAATTCCGTCAATCGCGCGGCCGTCCCTAGTCACAGAGATCGGCAGCGGCATGACCAGCTTGCTACCTCCCCTCGGCTGCTGCGGTTGCTTTTGGCCGGATTCCTGCTTTTCAGCCGGCTCGGTGACCAGCAATTTGAACCGGCAAGTGTGTGGCTCGATGATTGACTCATCGATGACGTTGACCACGATCTCAACCTCATCACCGACTCGACAGTTTGACGGAGGCATGAAGGTCGCGCTCATGCGACCGTTGTGCAGGTTCCAGGAGCGGTTTATTTCAACCGGCGTGAAGGTGATATCCCCGGGGCTTTCCGCTCGGTTGAAATAGCCATTCTCAGCGTCCGTTTCAAACTGGACTCTGCAATTCCGATTGATTGGACAGTTCTTGCGCAAACCATCATCAGGCTCTCCGGTAATCCGAAAGAAGGTGGGGAAACTTACGCCGACGAACGGGTCAGGTTGTTTGTCATCCGGCATCCAGGGGTTGTGAATACGTTCACCAGAATTGAAGATCGCGGCCAATGCGGGTGAGCTGCGTACTAGGCCCTCAAGCACCTTGAGCGGCTCTTCGTCGTTCAGAGTATTTTTCAACTGTTCCTGGCGGCGACGAGCGTTGAGCGCCCGAAGCGCCGTGCGCAGTGGTGAGTTTCCCTTCGCCATGTGGGTGATAATCTCGTTTAGTATTTCCTTCTTGATGGGACCCTCGACTGTACGGTCACGCGCCGTGGAAAACAGGGCCGAGTGTGCATGCGGGTCCATCTCTGTACAATCTACCGCGATCAACATATGCTTATTGAGATAACCATAGCTGAGCTTGTCGCGGACAAAATCCTGCCGAAGCCGCTCGTGTACCTGGCCGTTTATCGTAAACATAGTACCGTAAGGGATGCGTTTCGTGTCGAACGGCTTGCCCTTATTGTCCTTGACGCGATAGACCGTGATTGCGACATTCAACTCACCAATGTCGGGGAGCGATAGCCGGAGGGGAATCTGGTTGAAGTCTTTTTCGACCCGAGGGCCGCGATTGCCATCACGGTGCGTGGCGATGTTCACGGCCTGCCCGGAGAGCGCCGTTTGCAGTGTGTTCGCCTTGTATTCGCGGGTCTCCGAAATCAACACTGGCAGGGTGAGCTTGTAGAGGTACTTTTCTAATTCTTCACGGGCATTGGTGGTGGCTAGACTGCGAGTGGTCCATCCATAGTTGTATAACTTGATGCATGTCCCGTGCGTCAGACCTGCGGCATAGGCTGTGAGCGGCTTCTTGGGCTCGCTCACCATCGGCAGCACTAGAATACTGTCCGCTTTGAACATCGGCACCTCCCCACTTGGAGCCAAATACACGTACATCGGTCGTGGGCGACGCTGCGTTTCCGGCCACATTGCCCGGACCAATGTGAATCCCCACATCTGCGCCGTCTCGTCGTCTGCGGCAACCGAGCAACTCTGATGCCGGCGGGAGATGAGCAGTTGAAACTTCTTGTCGCCGCAGAATCGCAAAACGGCAGAACCCCCGCAGTTATTGATCCCCTGTACGAATGGAATACCGTACTTGTTTTTTCCCCGCAGCGATAGAAACGTCTCCGAGAATTGCTTTGGAGTCTGGCCTTCGCCTTTATCAATCACAAGGTAGTTCGGCTTAGTCTTCATCCCAGTCGCGACGAATTGGATGTTCTCAGCCAAAACCGTCCGCTCGGCTGGTAAGATACTGTCCAGCCGGCCGCTACGGACGTCGAATAGATCGCGGGCCGCATCAGACATCGTCAGTGGTGAATCATCGGATTCAGGATCGATCCCCTTCTCCCAGCAGCCACGGATCAGAACTGCGTCTACCGCGTTGATGATTTTCTCGACCAGAGCGCCGGTGGCATGACTGTGCTGATTACCAACCGTACCCCAATTGTTTTCGTCGTCGCCGAGCGGACGCCAGTTATCCAGGTTGTCGTTCAGATAGCCATTGGTCTCAAGAATGATCTCAACATCCTCTTCTGTCTCAGCCCGCAGAAGTGCCATGCACAATTCTTGAGGTTCCATAAACGGCTCGCTTTCAATAGTCAGGATGTACTATGAGGCTGCGGGTAGATCGTCCCATGCCGAGGCAATACGATCCGCCAACGTCCCAGGAGTATCGATTGAGTAACCTTCTCTGCCCTTTTGAGCTACAAGCTCGACGTTGCGGAGCCAGGCAAGGCACAGATAAGACTGATAGTCAGGAATTTCGGAGCCATCAGGACCCTTGAGTGGAAGGACTTTATCCATAGATATCACTTCGAGTTCGTCAGCCAGTCTCACAATTGCATCGCAAAGAACGCCCAAGACAAACTTTGGTGATTTATGCTTGTATTCACTTTTCGTCGATTTTGACCATGCGATCTTGACCAGTGTGTCGCTAGCGCGGGCAAACCGAGGGTACTTTTTCTTCGGCCGTTTTTTATTGCGATTCTTTGAGGACGGCTTGGCAGGAGCCACAGAACGCCCGTTACTCGCCTGTCCAGAGGATGCTTTTTTGCCCTGCAATTCAGCAATTCCATCATCGACCGCCGCAGGTGACCGCGCCCTAGGCTGGCGGCCGTTTTGCAGGTCGCCTAGCTGACGCGCGAGAGACACCAAAGATTCGATGACTGTGTAGTCCGCACTCTCCGCCGCCTTGCTCAATAGCTTCTTGAGGCCCGTTTCCGCGTCTCCTAGCACAACATTTGCACTTTTGAGGTAATCCATGCCGAGATTCTATAGCGAACCTACAGGGAGCCAACCCTCTATTTTCACTATATGTCTCAATTGCTGGTTTTGCGTCCAAATGACCCGGTGCTGGCCGATTGGAAGGGCGAGGAGAAATTATTGACGTACAAAACGGCCGCTTCGACTTCAGGTCAAATGTGGTTTGCAGAGCATACCGATGCAAGAAAAAGCAGCGATTATAAGAAGCATGCATCCAACGCCAATACGCTCGATGCACGCAAAGTAACCGTCGACCCGCTTGGCCGTATCCGTTGGGCGAATGATTGAAAAAAACGCGAAACGATTGATTCAATGTGCGATTAAAGTTTTTTGCCAAGGCAACGTCCTTCCCTAGCACACCGAGGTCATGCCGCACACCCGAAGAATACAAGCACGACGCGCAAGCGAGTGGGTCAGTACAGACGCGAAAGAATGTATACGTTGGATACAGCAAGGGCAAAAAACCCACTCGCTTGCGCGTCGTGCTTGTATTTGCCGCAGCCAAATCACGAAGTTGCGGATTGATTGCAGGTAGGGATTGGTTACACTATGGAAGTAGACGGGAGCGATTAACTCCCGAAAAACATTTAGCACAGAAGAAAAAACAATGGACCGCGAAGAACTCAACAAACTAATCGATGAGGGACCCATCTTGATCCGCATGAACGATGGCCGTGAATATGCCGTTGAGAGTTCGCAATTCGCCTCGGTCAGCGATATCTCGGCTGCGGTGCTTTATCGCGACAGCGAGGGAAAGTACCGCCATGTTCATCTTCCGCTTGTGACGATGTCGGGCATCGTGCCACTTTCGACGGATGCCTGAGTTGCGGATTGATTGCTGCACGAGATGAAGTACTCGTTGCGGACCAATCGCAAGCGACTGGCGAAAACGAACGACCCCGATCGGGATCAACAGTTTCGCCTGCTCGCGCGGCGGCGCCGTCGCTTTCAACGCGAAAAATGTCCTGTTATCAGCATTGATTACAAGAAAAAGGAACTCCTGGGCAACTTCAAGAACTCCGGAAGCACTTGGCGGCGTCATGCCCGAGACGTGTTTGACCATGACTTTCCTAGTTGGGCGGACGGACGAGCAATTCCACTGGGCATCTACGACATTCAGCACAACGAAGGCTTTGTTGTCGTAGGCATTTCGCGAGAAACATCCACGTTCGTCATCAAAGCCGTTCGTTCTTGGTGGATGGCCGTTGGGCGATACAAATACAAAGGAGCGGATCGCTTGTTGATCGAATGTGATTGTTGCGGAGGTGGAAACGGACCACGAATTTGGGCTTGGAAGGTCGGACTGCAACGACTTGCAGACGAGTTCGGATTGACGATTACTGTTGGACACTTTCCGCCAGGTGCCTCCAAGTGGAATCTGATTGAGCATCGAATGTTTAGCCTCATCAGCGCAAACTGGGCCGGTGAACCTCTCACCAGCTATGAAGTAGTTTTGAAATACATTCGCACAACGCGCTCGATGACCGGGTTTCGCTGCCGTGCTACACTCGACAAAAGCTGCTATCCTAAAAAGACGCTCGTGACCGATGAACAAAAAGCCGCTGTTCAATTGATACCAAATCGAATGCTACTAAAGTGGAACTACACCATACGACCTCAAAAACCCTAGAATCAAAACGTACAAGTTATTTCTGTCCAGCCCCTAAGTTACCGTTTTCGAGTGAATGCCGGATGGATTTCGTAGTTCCATTCTCCATGAAAATTGTTTTTCTTGATGCAAACGGATTGCATTTCTTGGTCCGTTACTTTGCGTCCCGTTCGGTAGTCTGCCTCATCTAACCAACAATGAACTTCGAGCCCTTTGTTTGTTCGTGTTGAGCTGACCAATTTGACGACAATTTCATGAGACTCAAGCGGCACTCCCCGCCAGTTGCGAGTGATGTGACAAAACAGCCGATGCTCAATCTTGTTCCATTGACTGGTGCCAGGCGGATAGTGACAGACATCGATGATCATTCCCAGTTCATCGGCTAGTTCCTGCAGCTTAAGTTTCCACAGTCGACTTCGATACCCATTGCTACCGCCACAATCGGCTGTGATTAGTAAACGCTTCGGATTTCGGTACCGAGTTGTGCCAAGCTCTGTCCACCAACGGCGAATCGCTTCGATGGCGAACTCCGCTGTATCCTTGCTGATCCCGATCGATACATAAGCTTCGTTCTCGCCGATATCGTACACTCCATAAGGAATCGCCTTGCCTTTTTTCTTATCTGGAAAGTCGTGTGTATCCACTTCCAGTGGGTTGCCCCGAGGGCGATATTCACGGCCTGAATTAGCCTTTTTCCCGAGGTTTTCCTTCTTCTTGGTGTCAACCGAAATTGCTGGCCTACCACCTCGACGGCAAGCAAGCACACGCTTGTGGATAGGGCGAAACTGAGCATCACGGTCAGGATGGTTCTTGCCTTCACGAGTTTTGCGATTGCCTTGGAGTGAATAGCCAAGCTGTTTTAGAACCTTTCGAATCTTCGTCTGGCCGACGCGGTACTCTTGTTGTCTCAGTTCCTTCTCAAGATTGGCGACACTCTTGCAAGTCCACCTCAGCGGCGACTGCGGATCGCCTTGTTCGGTTGGTTCAACAAGACGTTCAACCGCTTCAATCAAATCAGCTTGAGTATGCTCAAGCGGCTTGCGTCCTCCGCCCGTTTTTCGCTGGTATCCAGTAGGAATTTCTTCACCGGATCGAATTTCGGCTATACCCTTTCGAATAGTGCGATCCGAAAGCCCTGTGGCTTCAGCTACCGCTGCAATCCCGCCATGCCCAATCGCAATCGCTTCGGTTGCTGCCCAACGGCGACGTGCTCGCTCATCAAGATCGTCGATCAACGCAATCCATTTCTGATAGATTCCATTCACGAGGGTTGCATCCTGCATACCCACAGTGTCTACGAACTACTGTCGATAGGTCCATACCAATCCGGTAACTTATTTACGCGGGAACCCTTAGTGGCTAGATTTTGGTGTGAAAAGGAGAACTATCAAGCCACAATCTCAGCCCCCGGCTTTGCCGGGGAGTCGCGGGACGATCACCATCTCTACCAAGCAGGGCTTTTCCCCGAGGGCATTTTCCCAAAAGCAACATTTTCCCGAAGGCAACCCCCCGGCAAAGCCGGGGGCTGAAATGAGGCTGCTTCATCGCCACCGTCAGCAATAGCCATTACCGAATGTCCTATGTCAAATCATTGAAACCCGAAATTCGATATTCTTTACCCCTCCAGATTGGGCACTTCAAACGACTTGCGATAGGTTCGTGTCAGCAATTCATTGGCCTGATCGTTGCCCGTGAATCGCTCCGACTCGGGATCAAGCTCTAGCCGAGGGCCCAGGGTGAGCGCTTCGTCGCTGCCGTCGATATCAACACCGTTGGCTCGCAGGTGGCTTGCCATGCGATCGAACGAATTGGAGAAGAGGTCGTTGCCGGCAACCTGCAGTGCAATTTTTCGGGCAGGCGCCTGCTTGCCTAAGCGATAAGAGATATTGCCCAGATGGCAAAGCGCACTGGAGAGATGCCCCTCGAGAACCTCCGCGTTGAGCTTGGAACGATCTCGCAAAGCGACTGCCTCCAACCAATTCGCATGGTGGACATTGCCCTCGCTTTTCCAATGTTTGACAACATTTCCTTGATTATCGTACGCAATGACTTCCTTATAATTAGTCACAAAGACATGGCCCTTTTCGCATTGCACAAGCACCCCAATCTGCGATCCACGGTATCGGTCCATGGAATCTCCCCAATTTTCCTGGGCAGCTTTCGACCGTGGCAAACCACGGGTTTCAAAGATCAGGGGCGCGTTTTTGTAGCCAAAGTAAGCAATGTGGCTATTGGGCGTATTCGCGGCGTCTTCATAACCTAGCCGACCGCCAATCGCGATAACGCTGGGCGGTAGCTTCGCCTCGCCCAGAAACCAGCGGGCGATGTCCATCTGATGGATGCCCTGGTTTCCCAAGTCGCCACAACCGGTATTAAAATCCCAATGCCAATCGTAATGAAGTTGTGGACGAAAAAGATCAACCTTCGCGGCCGGACCGCACCAGAGGTCGTAGTCAATATGGCTGGGGATTGCCAGCGGTTTTTTGATTTCACCGATGCTTTTCCTTGGCTTGTAGCAGGTACCAATGGCATAGCGAATTTTCCCCAAATTGCCCTCGCGGACAAAGGCAACCGCTTCGTGCAAGCTCTGGCTCGAACGCGATTGGGTGCCACACTGGATAATGCGGTTATAGCGCCGCGCGGCATGGACTAATTGCCGACCCTCCCAAACGTTGTGTGAAACGGGCTTCTCGACATAAACATCCTTGCCTGCCTGCGCGGCAGCAATCGCGATCAGTGCATGCGTATGATTCGGTGTGGCAATCGACACGGCATCGATATCGTCACGTTCCAGCAACCGGCGAAAGTCGGTATAGGCGTCAAGTTTTTTGCCATGACTCGCCTTGAACTTCTGCTGCATGCCTGCCAAAACTTTTTCGTCAACGTCACACAGTGCGACAAGATTCGCATGGATTTGCCTGATATGCAATTTTCCTTGTCCATGAAAACCAATTTGAGCAACACGGATGTCGGCTGTGTCTTGGGCATAAGTGCGACTTGCCAAGGAAGTCCCCAATCCAACCGCCGCAGCCCCGGCGGACAACTGCATAAAATTTCGGCGAGAAATAGTCATCTGATTCATATCTCCTATAAAAAGCCACGAACGTACACAAATCGACACGAATTGGATTCAGAAATGCCTAACAAGAAAGGTTCACGCAAATGGCACGATTCGTATGGTTTCATGTCCATTCGTGGTCCTCTCTCTGAACTGCGAACTAGCGCTTGCATTACAACACAAAATGAGCCCGGCGGGGCTCGAACCCACGACCTACGGATTAAAAGTCCGTTGCTCTACCAACTGAGCTACAGGCTCGCTACTCTTCTATAGTAGTGATTGTTGACGTTTTCTCATTCTGGCATAAATGACGCTGACACCCGATTTGACATCCGACGAAAAAAGAAAGGGGAAATAGCCACGCCCCAAGCTACCATGTTGAAACCGAAAAGGCCATATCCTGATTTCCTGGGTCTTCACCAGAATCCGCGGGTGATTCGACTATATTACCCACAGTTTCTGGTGTTCATTGACGTTAATTAGTTCCTGTTTCCCAAATCAGAATATTGTGAAATTCGTCTGGCGGGCCGGTTTTGGTGTAGCAAGAAAAAGACGCATCGTTATCCTATTGAAAACAGAACGAATCAAAGAGCCATTTTACCCAAGGAGAAGCGGGCGATGCGTTTGAAAGCTGAAGCGATTCTCGATTTTGGATGGGCCAACGAGAAGGCCGACAACCAAACGGTACGGGATTATCGTGACGAGTACAAAACGCTCGGCCAGTTGCTGGACAGCCGGCCCGCGATTCTCGATGTGGTCCATCGCGACCTCGAACAGCTCAGCCAGACGACGTCGGCACGCGGCCGAAAGCCGATCTTCACCAGCGAAAACCTGTTTCGCGCGATCCTCGTCTTGCAACGGGAAGGACTCGACTATCGGGAAGCGTCGATCCGGATTGCCGAAAGCGAAACCTTGCAGCGGTTTTGCCGCCTGCTGAAAAAGCCGACCATCGACTTCACGCTGCTGAACAAGGCATTTCGCGCGATTCAGCCCGAGACTTGGGAACGGATCAATCACCTATTGGCCCTCGGCGTCGTCGCCGAAGAAACGGTCTCCCTGGAACATGTGCGAACCGACACGACCGTCACCGAATGCAATATTCACTGGCCGACCGACTCCAGCCTGCTGTGGGACGTCTATCGCGTGGCTGCCCGAGAAATGTCGACTGGTCGAGAACTCGACCCACTCCGTTGTCCTTGGCGATTTCACGCGAAGAAGATCAAAAATCTGCATCTTTTCGTCACGCGTTACTCGAATAGCACGAACAAAAAGCGTCTCCGCCAGGTCCGCCAGAATATGAAGACGCTGATCGTCCGGGTCGAGGAAGCTCTGGAAAAAGCGGAACAATTCGTCGCTTGGGCCGAACGTTCGACGTGTGTCGAGTTGGCGACGATTGCCCAGTCGCTGGCGAACCGTTTGCCGGTGATGCGGCAGGTCGCCGAAGTGGCTCGGCGCCGCGCGTTCGATCGAGAGCAGGTTCCAAATGCCGACAAAGTGTTCAGCATTTTTGAATCTCATGCGGAGTTGATCATGCGTGGACGGCGTGGCAAGCCAGTCGAATTCGGTCACAAGGTGCTGCTCACACAGTCGAAGGAGAAGTTCATTACCGATTACGTTGTGTTGGAGAAGAATGTAAGCGACAGCGAACTCCTGGAGACGGTACTCGAACGACACGAAGAGAAGTACGGTAGCCGGCCCAAAACGGTCGCCGCGGACATGGGCTTCTGTCCGGACGAGGACACCTACGAGGAATTGGAAGAACAGGTCGACTACCTGGGCGTGCCTCGGCGGACGCGAGATTTCGGCGACACGATGATGGGCATTTGGCAGCAGTGGCGCGCCGGAATCGAAGGCACGATCTCGTGCTTAAAGCGAGCATTTCGCCTGGCTCGCTGTTGTTTTCGCGGCTTTAAGAATTTCACGTCCGCCGTTGGCAGCGCCGTGTTCTGTCACAACTTAACGATCCTGGCAAAAACCTCAGGAGGCTGACGCGGAACGGACGCAAAAACCGAAAACAACTCGTAAACGTAAGGCGATGTACGCGCGCTGCGGCGCAACAACGCCGACCCACCACAGAAAACCGAACAAGCCAACTCCCTCGCCCGCTCGTCGCCCCGCGCCGTTCCCAAAGTCGGTCGGAAAGGGAGTATTATCAACGGGAACTAGCTAAGGAAGGTGAAGTTCAACTCATCGACTTGGGGTCAGTTGAGCCCGTTTTTGATGCGTGGTCTGCCTGGCGAGCAGCCATGGACGCTGAACTTTACTATAAACTAAAATCCAAAGAATTGACGCTTGCCGAGTTGACCGATCAATACGGCAATGCGCTTCGCAAACTAATTTGGGATCCTTTGGCAGAGCATTTTAGAGGTGCAGATACTATTATCGTATCACCTAGCATGCATCTGGTCGCTTGCCCTTTCGCCGCTTTGCCCACATCTAAAGGCAACTCCTTTCTGATCGAGCAGTTCGCATTTGCCTCACTAGCGACCCCTCGATTACTGCCAGAATTGCTGGCAGATCGCGAGCCCACACAAGTAACGAAACTGCTGCTAGTTGGCGACATTGACTATAATTCGTCATCAAGTCCAGCGTTCGGCTTAAAGAAAAGAACTGGGGCAGGCGAATCGAGAGAATTTTTCAAAAAACTTCCCGCTGCAAATCTTGAACTGGGGCCTATTCGAGACGCGTTTGTAGAACGCTACAAGGATTTGGATATCAAGCAACTGAGAGGTAAACATGCGACTGAAGCCAAAGTAAGGCAGCAAATTATCGGAGCACAGTTTATCCATTTTGATACGCACGGCTTCTGCCTTCAAGAAAACGATCTTCTTAGGCTAAAAGGACTATCCAGTTCTAGTTCGACTGAATCATCGTCACCGTTACTCTCAGGAGTTGCCTTAACTGGTGGAAACCATGGTTTGCTAGCCACCACCTCGACGCACACAGACGGTATCTTATGGGCAGACGAAATAGGCGAGCTCGACCTTCACGAAGCTGATTTAGTAACGCTGTCCGCTTGCCAGACTGCCGTTGGTAGAATTGTCCCTGGTGAGGGGATGTTGAGGGCCCAAAGAGCGTTGTATGTCGCCGGTGCCCGCTCTTCGCTTGCTGCACTTTGGGTAGTGGAAGGCCGGAGTACGAAGACGTTGATGTCGAATTTTTACAAGCAATTATGGAATAGAAAGCTATCGAAATCCAAAGCGTTGCAACAGGCCATGATCTATATGTTGCGCCATTACCAAGGAAACGATACGGATACCCGTAAGAGTCAATCCCTCCAACGAACCCCTCCAGCACTGTGGGCGGGGTTCGTGCTACATGGAGATTGGCGATGACAAAGCGGTCTATACCACACGGGCGACATCCTCGACATCGACGGCCCCATCGGCAGTTACCATTTTGAGCCGCATCCAGCCCGGCTGGCCAGCGTGTGACTAGGTCAGAGTGTGATCTTCCCCAACCGCTATCCTACGGATCGCAGGAGTTTCCAACCCGCGTTTCCACAGTATTACAGCAGTTATCTGCGGCTGGAAAATCGTCCGCCGCATTTCGATTCTTTCCTGACTCTGACCCAAAAAAAACTGAAAGCTTCGAGCGAGACGGCCTCTATTCTCCGATGGCCACATCTCTCGGGCGGCCTTTGCCAACCATCGAATTACGAAAAGTTTGTGAGTAGATGTCCTGCTATACGCGTATCAAGATAGCAATTTGCTTATAAATGCTGGAAATCAAGCCTCGCCTCTGCCCCGACGGATGCGAGTTGCAAGACGGCTTCTTGTCGGCCTTGGAACAACTGTCGGTATGTCGAGACAGCTTGCCAAGGATTTTCTTCATACGCTTGGGCAAACGGGCGATGCTCGTCGGCTGCTTGGAGTAGCTGATTGATGGCAACCAACTGGCGGAAGTCGCTGCTCAAATCGGGGTCGCCTGCAAAGAGTGCCTCGATCGCCACACGTTGTGGATGATCGCCGACGACTTCAACGACTCCATCGCTAGGGCTGATTCGCAATCGCAACTCAGAGCCCCCATCCACGCCGGCGTCCTGCAACGCTCGATTTAGCCGTCGTTCAATATCATCACGGAGCGAATTGGCATGGGTCCGGATATCGGGAAGTTCGATTCCCTTATCTAGTTGTTGAATTGGCTCGCCGGTGAGCAATTCACCCAACAGTGCTAAATGGGGATTGCCGGCAATGAACGGGTGATCGAAATCCTTCGCCGCAACCTTTGCCAAAGTACCTTTCTCAACGCTAGGCGATTGACCCAGCGCCGAATGCAGTGCATCGGCAAATGGCCGGGAGAGCGTTTGCACCGTTCGTGCAGCAGCCCCGGTTGCGGCGATCGCCGTCGGTATTGCCAGTCCGGTTAATAACGAATTCAAGAGATGAATTCCTTTCCATGCTGCGAAAAGGCAAGCCCCAGATAGCACCATCGGCGTATGCCGACAGGAAGATTGAGGAAACTACGTGAGGTTTACCAGCTAACGGATACCATCGCTGGTGAGCTTGCAACGCTAGCTTCCCTCAAGCATCGACCTATCTGATCCTACGGCTGCGCCTGATCAAACGTGTGTCGCATATATCTGGCAACAGCCTGATACCTTGTTATCAGCAGCTTTTCTTCCATCCGGTGCTGCGTTCTTGCACTCTGCCAGCTTTGGGCTAAGGGGCCGGATAGATCGGAGGTGGGAGCTTCGTTTAGCAATTGGATTGCACGGCTGTGTAGTTTTACTCCGGACAGGTGCCACCGGAGCGCTTTCTCGGCATAGCCTTGTACTTTGGCGTCGATGCCATGCTTGCTTAATGCTTCGATTGAATCAGCAGCCCGTTGGTGCCCGTTCTGGCAATGTGTTAAATAATCAAACAATTGCCAATTGGGGTTGCTAGCCATTGCTGAGAGTCGGTTCGTTGATTCCTGTTGCATGGCCTCGACTGATTTACCCCAGTAATTTCGCGTTAATGCGGCCCGTTGCTCTTCGGTTAACTGCACGACGAAATCGTCATCCGCAACCGTTGCATTGTTGTCGGTGGTTTCTGATTCCACATCGTCCGGCGCTGCTTTACCTGCCAATACTGCTTCGGCGGTACTCGCTAAATCAATCTGCGAATAGACGGGAGTATTATCAGTGCCGGTACCGAATTGGCCTGGCTCGATCAACTCGGCCTTCTCCAGGACGCCAATCGCCATGGTCTTCATGTCGATGCCCAGGTACATCGACCCAAACGCCACGCCGCCGGCGACTGCGGCAAGGCAACCAAGAAACTCCACAAAAGAGAGTCCTCCGTAAGACTTACGGTGGGTAAGAAATCTGCGGCCGCCTAACGTAGCATATCGTCGCATCGTGAATATCCTCTTTGAAAGTGCTGTGCCTATCAAAACGGTCAAAACGGAGCGCAAAGAACTGAATCTCTGCACGGCCCCTTATTGCATTGCAAGCTTACGCTTTCTACGAGGCCCACAGTTCAGATTATGCGAGATGCTGAAAGCCCTCCCCCGAGGAGCAGGTTCCCCAGTTCAGGTGAGGCAGGTCATAACGACTGTAAGAAGCGGGCAGGGGTATGAGCTGCTGCAGCGTTTTGAATCTGCGGGCATGGCGGAAGCGATCGAAGCTCGCGACGTGAACACTAGAGCGACAGTGTTCATTATTGGAGTAGGAAAAGCCCTGGCACAGAGGGAGTTTGCAGTCCGATACGAAAACGCTTCCCCTTTTGACTCGCATCATTCTGGATGTCGACAAGGTAGCTCTGGAAGCGAGCAAGTCCGGAGCGTAGCTGGAAAGGCCGCGCGGTTCCCTCGTACACTAGTGGTGCGTCAACATTGAGTTTACTAATCGTTCAACCTAGCCCAAGTTCCACACTTGTGTCCACGGAGACTCTTGTTTTATAGGTTGGGTGGTGGGATTTTTCCACTACATTTGGCGGGCAACTTTTAATTGACGGGGCAGGCTCAGACCGAGGCGGTCGAGCAGGATGGCTTGGTGCTCGGTCGGACGGGCGACGCAGCGACGGCGGATTTCGACCGGCTTTTGGCGGGTGGGCTTTTGGCGAGTGGGAAGCACGACGTCGACCAGGTTGATCTTGCCCAGCTCCTCAAAAATGCGGCGAGGTTCGTCGCCCAGGCCGGCGGCCCGGGAGTTCTTTGCCATGATCTTGCCGACGCGGCGGTCGATCACTTCCTTTTTCCATTTACGCTTTTCGCAGCTTGCGCGGAGCTTATCGAGCGCCTCGTCGATCCGCTGCTCGAAACGCTCGTGCATCGCCTTTTCCTTTTTACGGCGATCACGGCTGCGACATAAGATGTAGGTTTCTTTGCCGCCGTCGGGCGAAGCGCACATCTTGACTTCCAGGCCTTCGCGGATCACGCGCCAGTCTTCGCCGAGCAACTGGCGCGCGAACTTCCTGAGCGTCCCTTTCGACGCGCCGAGGATATAACACCGATTGCCCGACTCCATGAATTCGAGGTTCGCCTTGCTCATCATCCCGCGATCGCCGCACCAGATGCGGTTGGCGCGACCGTAGCGCTTCTCCATCGTCGTGACAATTTCCTGCCACGTCGTCATGTCGTTGCGGTTGCCGGCGAAGACTTCGTAGCCAAGCGGGATGCCGTCCCGCGTGACGACCAGACCGATGCAGACTTGTTTACAATCACCCCGTTTGTCGCGAGAGTAACCGCGTTGGGCTTGTGGGTTTCCTTCACAAAGGCCCTCGAAGTAGGTGCTCGTCACATCGTACAGCAGCAGATCATAATCGAGCTCAAACAGCGTGCCGAGCCTGTTTTTCAGGTGTTTTTCCAGAGCCTCCTTGTGCGGTAGCAGCTTGTCCAGCGCCCGGTAAAGCCTTTCGTCATAGATCTTTTCCGCCGGAACACCCAGCAACTCGGGCAGCGCCGTGCTCTTGTAATAATGCTCGGCAATATGCAGTTCGCTCGACGGGTTGCAGAGTCGGCAGATGACGAGAATCATCGCGACCTTCGCCCACGGGATATCTTCCTTGCCGCGTGGGATGATGTTTTCAAACAGTTTGTCGAGTTGCAGTTGGCGGATCAACTCCAGCGCGAGCCATGCTCCGCCGAACTCGAGTTGGTTTTCGACACGCACATTCGCCGTATCGATCTCGACCCACTCGGGCTCGAGCTGGCCTTGATCATCGAAGAGTTGCAGCTGTGCGGAATCCGGTTTCTTCTCGCCTGCCGCTGCTCGCCTGACGCCGGCCCGTTCGGACTCCTTGAGCTTGCCAAGCCAGGCAACCGTCCGCTGTCGCGGCCCCCGTTCGGTTCGATACGACTCGACCAGCGCCCAATACGCCTGACGTTTTCCCTTGATCTTGCGGTAGCACGGCCTGATGAACATGCCCGAATTATCGGCAATCAAAGTGTCTCGTCAAACGCAGATCTTTCCACGACAACGCGATTTGCCTTCGTCGCGACCGAAGAGGAACCATTTTTCGTAAAGCCAGGAAAGATACACCCGTCAGGGCATATGATTTCAGGTCAAAATATTTTTCAAAAAAGCACTTCCGCAGCACAACTGTGGAACTTGGGCTAGCCATCGCACGGGCGATCGAGCCCACGGTGACCATATGCTGCCACAGCTTTTCCCGTGAAAAGCCGCGGTACTCGAACGCTTCTTCACACAATCGGGCCACATAAACCGTCAAGGCGAGGTTGCGGACCTCGACGAAACCCAACATGGCAATCGCTGTTTTCAGGTCGGATACATCATTGCTCAACCCGAAACAAGACGAATTGACCGTTCGTAAGACGCGAAAGGCAAGCGTGGGGTCTTGCTCAACAACCATCAACAGGTCTGCCGCGCACGATTCCTGGTTTTCCGCGACTTGTAGTACCCGCTGAGCTGCCGAGGGGATCGAAGACATCTGCCCGACGCGCTGGAATAGTCGTTGCAAAGCATCGCCATGCTGCGGCGACTTCGCTTGTCGAGAAATAGCATGATCTGATACGGCGGAAGACACGGAACAGGCTCTCTTGGTGTAGCCAAAAATGGCGAGCATTACTCACGTAAAGCACTGCCCCGTGCATGGAAAGCACACCTCTTTGATGGCAATTCATTGGGCTGTATTAAGTCTGATTCCACACAAACATTTCCCTGAATGGCTGCTTAACAAGTACAAGCTCTCCAACTGCTTCACTCCCTACGCTCAACTCGTACGTCCTATTTGCGGCAAGCTCTTCCGAAACCTAGTCTTTCTAGACCAATCGCGCATTAACGATGGCTTCAAAATTAACTTCGACATTTCGCTACCGCAGCTAAGACCGAGGAAAGGCCCGCGAATCACGCGAATGGGCGCGAATAAGTATTTCAAACTGACAACAAGACAAACCACGAATAGAACGAATTACACGAATAATAGGGGATTCAGATGGATCCCCCACAAGAATGTTTCGTCAGGAGGGGCAACCCCAATAGGTCGCTTTCCTGCTTGTTTATTCGTGTGATCAGTGCCCATTCGTGAAAGTAAGTGGCGTGGTTCCCTCTTTTCAGTTTGAGTAAATATCTAGTTCGCGTCTATTCGCGTGATTCGCGAGCAATCCTTTTGCAGAATCTGTAGGCCGGAGCGAGTGGCAGCGCTGTGCCGGCCTACAAAGTATGAGTTTACAAGACCAGCCTGAGAAGACTGAAATTGGAAATCACATGAATGAATATGATGAAGCTACCGAGGCCCCTTCCTCCAATGGCTCGGTCGACGTCATGCCTGCGGATGGGACTGATGGTCAAAATGATTTGGAATCGTTGCTTGCGCGAATCAGCAAGCTGGCCAGTGAAGATAGCAATCCTCCGACAACAACTGGGGCGTATGCAATCCCTACTCCCCAACCACTAACCTCAACCGAGTCAAAAACAGGCAACGATTGGAAACCCCTGGAACCCGATACACTCAAGGTAGCCGGGATATCAGATGGCCAGCTTGAAGAGCTTATCCTAAAGTCAATTAACGTGCTTGGCGATCTGAGTGGCCGAGATATTTCAGAACAGCATGCCATCCCATTTCGAATTATCGAACCGACGATGGCGTCATTGAAGCAAGCACAGTTAGTCGCCTTCCGTGGGGCTGCGGTCATGAACGACTATGTCTACCAACTAACGGACATGGGCCGTGGCCGCGCTCGGAAACTGGCGGAACATTGTAGTTATATTGGCACAGCACCGGTCCCTCTACCTGCCTATATTGAGAGCGTCACCGAGCAAAGTCTAACCAAACAACACCCGTCGCGAGACGAGCTGATACATGCTTTTTCCGATCTGTTGATCAACCGACAAATGCTACGGCGTCTTGGCCCCGCAGTGAATTCTGGGCGAGGCCTGTTTCTGTTCGGAGCACCAGGAAATGGAAAAACGAGCATTGCCGAGCGGATAACCAAGGCATTCGGTGATTGTGTCTGGATTCCACGATCGATTGGCATCGATGGCGAAATCTTGCGGGTTTTCGATCCAGGACTGCATGAAGAAGTACCCCTTGATGGCCCCACAGGCCCGTTGCAAACCGAACACTTCGACAAGCGCTGGGTACGAATTCGACGTCCTACGATTGTCGTCGGCGGCGAGCTGACGATGGATTCCTTGGAAGTGAACGCCAGTGCGGGCATCAATGTGAGCGAGGCACCCATTCAACTGAAAAGTAACTGTGGCACGCTGGTGATCGACGACTTTGGCCGTCAGCGAATGACGACCGACGAGCTGCTCAACCGCTGGATCGTTCCGCTAGAAAAACGGCATGACTACCTGCAATTGATCAACGGAAAGAAAATTCAAGTACCGTTTGATCAACTGATTATCTTTTCCACGAACCTGGAACCAAAAGACTTGGTTGACGACGCGTTTCTTCGGCGGATTCCTTACAAGATCGAAGTGACCGATCCTAGTGAGGAGGAATTTCGCGAGCTATTTAAGATCATGGCGCCGATCGTCGGCGTGGAATACAACGAAGAGGTCGTGGACTACCTGATCAAAACGCATTACTATGCGGTGCAGAGACCATTCCGATGTTGTCAGCCTCGCGATCTGCTCCTGCAAATCCGCAACTACTGCCACTACTTGCGAGCACCGGCAATAATGTGCCAAGAGTATATCGACTATGCGGTGGAAAACTACTTTGCCGTGATGTAAGGGATGGGACTATGCAAATGCGGAATGCGGAATTAAGATCATTCCGAATTCCGGCCTTTTTCCACTAGAGACGGGGTGAATTCCGCATTTCTTTGGCTTCGTTCCAGCCCGGAGCGTTCCAAGCCAAAGTCGAGCGGTAGCTGCGGGTCGTTTTCGTGATTGGGATCCAATTCCTCGAATAACAGACTGGGTTGAATATCGTGATTGTGTTGGTACTTGCTGTTGTATTCGGTCAACTGGCCCAAAACTTCGTGATAAAATATCTGGCAGATAGGGATGTTGGGATAGATGCGTACCGGCTGGACGGCAAACATTTCAAGAGTCCAATAACCCGCAAAGCCGACGTCGCCGAAGCCGGCGGTCACATGCACAAACAGACCCAACCGTCCAACGGACGAACGCCCTTCGATTTGTGGGACGAGATTGTGGGTGATGGTATGTTCGCTCGTCCGTCCCAAATAGAGTTGGTTTGGGCTTAGCACAATGCCTTCTGCTGGAATCGGGATGCGACGGACCCGATTCGCCTTGGCCATGTCGAGCACCACTTCTTCATAAACCATCAGCTCATCGTGCAAGGTCAGATTGTAGCTATTGGGATTGAGCCGTGACTTGTCGAAGGGCTCGATATGAATATCTCCGCCCAAACGATTGCTGATTTCGTTACCCGAGAGAATCATGGCAAGTTAAACTCCGTTTGCGTGATTGGGTCATTAGCCGCCGGGCTTGCCCCGGCGCGGCAGGCGCGGTATTGCCGCGCCGGGACAAGCCCGATGGCTAATCTGTGTGTTATTTGTCCACACCAACGCACGGACAGAATTGGTTCATGGAACAGGCTTCGCATTTTGGCTTGCGCGCATGACACACAGCACGCCCGTGATGGATCATCCGGTGGGAGAAGTCAATCCATTCTTTCTTTGGCAATAATTGCATGAGGTCGCGCTCGACTTTCACCGCATCGGACTGTTGGGTCAGCCCCAGACGGCGGCTCAATCTGCCAACGTGCGTATCAACCACTACGCCAGTGGTTAAACCATAAGCAGTCCCCAGCACGACATTGGCCGTCTTACGTCCCACGCCTGCAAGTGCGACTAGCGAGTCCAATTCTCGCGGCACTTTGCCGCCATGGTTCTCAACCAAGCCGATGCAACAGGCCTTGATGTTTTTGGCCTTGTTGCGAAAAAAGCCGGTGCTCTGAACCGCCTTTTCGATGGACGACAATGGTGCCGCGGCAAATGCTGCTGGGGTGCGATACTTTCGGAACAACTCTTTGGTCACGATGTTCACGCGCTTGTCCGTACTCTGGGCCGAGAGGATCGTAGCGATCAGGAGATGGAAAGCCGAGCGGTGTTTCAGGGCACACTTAACATCCGGATAATCGGCTTTGAGACATTGCAACACTTTGCCAACCGGATTGCTTCTAGCCGCGGAAGGTTTCTTGCTCGCACCGATTTTTTTGGTCGTATTCTTGCTCGCTGATTTGGTTACCGTTTTCCTCGCCAGCAGCTTCTTTTTTGCAACCATATTCGCAGCCCCGCCACAGGCTGTGGATCGTCGAGACTTGGCACGTTTTGTGGCCATCGGCACAAGAATCTTGGGCAAAAGGTGGTTGACAGGGCAGGGAAACAAGGGTTATTTGCCGATTGCCGTGGCAAAGCTTACACAGCTAAAGGCTTATTGTGTCGGCGCTTGCCACGGTGTCAAGCCATTGACGCTAGGATGCGGAGCGAATCGGAAGACCGGGTAAAAAAAGTTGGCTGACTACGCAACTATTTGCTTCTTCATGCTAGCCGCTGCCTTGGCTGCTGCCTATAATCACCGCAGATAGCTATTGGCTATTTGCGGTTCATGAATCCGGCTAACATTTGGCTTATCACTGTTACGATACTGCTACGATCAATCAACCCATCCCTAGCGAGTGCATCAACCATGTTGCCGTGGAATGTTGAAGACCTGACGTTTGACGAGACAAGGTTCTCAGGCAAAGTTCGCCTGTTTCCGCTGCCAGATTTAGTCATGTTTCCCCATGTTATGCAGCCGTTGCATATTTTCGAACCGCGATATCGAGAAATGCTCTCCGATGCGCTTGACCACGATGGCCTGATTGCTATGAGTGTTTTGAAGCAGGGCTCGGAAGTTGGTAGCCTAAGCCAACCATCGATAGAATCGACGGCCTGCCTGGGAAAAATTGTCACCCATCAACGTCTTGACAATGGTGGCTACAATCTGTTGTTGCTCGGTATGCGGCGTGTGCGACTCGTGCAAGAGCTGGCGACGGAGCGACCATTCCGTCAGGCAGAGGTCGATCTTCTCGAAGATCTTTACTGCGGAGAGGAAGCGGAAGAGCGCGAGTCGCTTCAAACGGCACTGACCCACCAGTTCCAGCAACGTTTGCCGGATGGGAATTTTCCGCCCGAAGCCATTCGGGAAGCCCTGGCGTCAGAAATTCCGCTTGGCGTGCTGACCGACTTGGTGAGCTTTGCGATGCCATTCGAATCGGAGTTGAAATACTCGCTGCTTAAACAGCAGAATGTCGATCGCAGGGCTTGGATGCTGCTTGAAGCGCTTGAGCAACTTTCCGAGGGAACCGTTGGGCAGCCTTCCTCGCTGCAGCGGACCTTTCCTCCACCGTTCAGCATCAACTGATGCCAGCCGGCGATCTGCCGGATCACGACTAATCTGCGTTTCCGTAACCGTTCACGGGATGGAAGAAAAATGAACCACGAAGAACACAAAGAATAGAATTCTATTTTTCGTGAGGCTATCCAATCAAGTCGATGAGGATGCAAATTTGGCCTATTTAAGGTGAATAGAAGAGAACCACGAAATAGACGAAACACACGAAAGAGAGGGTTTTGCGAATACTGTTGGTCAAGTCTTTCCGCTTCAAATCCTGCGATCCTACTCCCTCACTTTTTTCGTGGTTTTCGTCTCTTTTGTGGTTTTCCTCCGAATGGGTTTTCCGTTTGAGTTCGCTGAGAAGCGGGAGCAAGCGATTTGTCCTCTGACTTCTTCGTGTCCTTTGTGGTTCAATATTTTTCATTCCGTGAACGGCTACGCGTTTCCTTCCTGTTGACGATCCTACAGGAGCGAGCGTAGGATCGTTGATTCCTTTCCACAGCCTGCTCCGGCGTTTTTTGCATAGCCTTTGGTTAAGACATGACTTCTACCGACGTCGATCCTTCTCGAATTGTCGATCTTCCCCGAATCGAAAAGGCAGTACGCGAAATCCTTATCGCCGTCGGCGAGGACCCCGACCGCGAAGGCTTGCTGGAAACACCCGGCCGCGTTGCGCGGATGTATGCGGAATTGTTCCGGGGGCTGCACACAGATCCCCGACGGCATTTGCAGAAATTTTTCACCGAAAAATATGATGAGATGGTGCTGGTCCGAGACATCAGCTTCAACAGCATGTGCGAGCATCATTTGCTCCCATTTATTGGCAAGGCACATATTGGTTATGTGCCCAACGGCAAAGTGGTCGGCCTAAGCAAGCTGGCTCGGGTAGTCGAAGAGGTTTCCAGCCGTCCGCAAGTACAAGAACGGATGACCGAGCAAATCGCGGACTTGTTGGTCGAGGAACTCCAAGTGAAAGGCGTGGCGGTTGTGATCGAGGCGGCCCATTCATGCATGTCGATTCGTGGCGTCCGCAAGCCAGACAGCGTTTGCGTCACCTCGGCGATGAAGGGCATCTTTCGCTCGAATCTGTCGAGTCGCTCGGAAGTGATGACGCTCATCTACGGTGGTGGTTAGCCGTGCTGCAACGCAGCACACGGAGTACCCGCAACACTCGCAGCACACGGAGTTCAAGAGCAAACAATGATCATGCTGCTACAGTTTCTGCTCCGTCTTGCTTTTGGACTTGCTGCCGGAATGGCCATGACATCACCGCGACAGGTTACCAGCGGATATTACCGCAATCATCTTTATGTGGTGCTGGGTCTGACGACCCTGGCCGCCTTGCTAAGCCGATCGGTAGCTCCGACCGCATTTTGGTGGATTCTTTTTGCAGCAATAGCAAGCTATGTCGGCTCTGTGTTTTGGTTGTATGAAAAACCTCGGGATGGATGGACGCTGCTGGTGATGGTCGCGTTGTTTTCTTTGATGGGAGCATTTGAAGTATTAGAGGCTCAAAGCATTGTGGAAGTCCCGGGATTGGAATTTTTTGAATCTAACAGCTTGGAACCCGCACAGTTAGCCCATGAAACCTTGGCAATGATGAATAGGACGTTACGTATTGAAATCACAAGCGTCTGGCTTCGTATGACGAATACCATTAGCTCCGGCCTACTTTTGGGAATCACCATGGCTTCCATGTTACTGGGCCATTGGTATCTGAATTCGCCGATGATGGATCTCGCGCCTTTGAGACGGCTGATATTGGCTTTGGCTTGCGCGGTCGCCTTGCAGGCGTTTGTTTCGATACTCGGCTTGTGGGGTGCGATCGCCTGCGGCCAGCCTCTGACGACCCAGTGGGTGCTATTTCTTGTTCTGCGCTGGACGTTTGGACTGTTGGGCGTAGGCGTCATGGCTTGGATGGCGTGGCAAACGCTAAAAATCCCCAATACTCAGAGTACCACAGGCATTCTCTACGTCGCGGTCATCGGCACGTTTGTCGGAGAAACCATGGCCCTGCTACTGTCAGCCGAGTCGGTCTATCCGCTATAGTGGGGGGTTGGGAGGCGCGAGTTGATGCCGCTGTTTTTTGGTTTTTCAGGAATTTTAGTGGCTAGATCTTCCGAACCGGTGAGCCAGAACATCGTGTCCCGTAGGGACAAAAACTGTTTGCTCGCCGTGATCTGCCCACTAAAATTTCCGAAGAACCTATTTTTTCAACTCGCGCCTCCCAACCCCCAACTCTCACCAACGATTTAGTTCCCGTGCATATCCATTATATTTGCTCTTCGTGTCAATCGGCCGTGAGCCTCGAATTCGATGCCGCGACGCACGAATTGACCTGCCCGCATTGCCAGCAGCGAATCGCTGTTGCCGACGATACCGTCAGTGACAATCGCATCAAGCAGTGCCTGGTTTGCCCTAGTACCGATCTGTATGTGCGGAAAGACTTTCCTCAGCGGTTGGGTGTTGCACTAGTTGGCCTAGGCATTATTGGAAGCTCGATCGCCTGGTATCACATGCACATTATCGGGACTTTTGCCATCCTGTTCGCCACGGCCCTGGCCGATGTGTTGCTTTATTTTTTCGTTGGCGATGCGCTGATGTGTTATCGGTGCGACACCCTGTATCGCGACGTGGAAGAAATGGACTCCCACGGCTCGTTTAATTTGGAAACCCACGAGAAATATCGGCAAGAGGCAGCACGGGTGGAGGGGTTAGAGGTTAGGGATTAGGGGCTAGGGGAAAAGAGGCGAGGGACAGGCGACCAGGGTTTGGGGCGTCGTGCAACTTGCCCTTACTCGTACCCCTACCCCCTAATCCCTAGCCCCTAATCCCTAGCCCCTAATCTCTAGCCCCTACCCCCCCCATGGATGCCGAGCGCCAACGGATTGAGGAGGATTTGCGTGGGCAGCTCGCCGGAGATGTCCATTGCGATGATCTCTATGTGCAGCTTTACGCCAGCGACGCCAGCATCTATGAGATAGCGCCACTAGGTGTCGTGCGGCCACGAACGGTGGACGATGTGGTTGCTACGGTTCGCTATGCGGCCGAGCATGGTATCTCGCTCCATCCGCGTGGCAGCGGCTCCGGCTTGGCGGGGGGAGCGATTGGTTCGGGTTTGATTGTCGACTTTTCGCGTTATTTTCGGCGAATTCTGGAAACGACCGAGGAGACCGTCCGGGTGCAGTCGGGCGTGATCCTGAGTCATCTGAATGCTCACCTAGCCAAGCAAAATCGGTTGTTCGGTCCTGATCCGGCGATGCGCAATGTGACCACGATGGGCAGTGCCGTCGCGCTCGACGCCTCGGGCAGCCATTGGCCCCGCTATGGTTCCGTGCGGCGTCATGTCCAATCGATGGAAGTTGTCTTGGCCAGCGGGGAGGTTGCCCGGCTGGAGAGCCATCCGATTCCATCGGTCGACTCCAATCGCATCGACCCCCTTTCACCTCTGCTCGTCGGGTTGAACGATATTCTTCAGCAGAACGCCCAACTCATTCGCGATCATCAACCACAAAGTTGCGTCAATTGCAGCGGTTATCAACTGCGTGGCTTCGACCCAGAAAACGGGGACCCAGAAAACGGGGACCCAGAAAACGGGGACCCAGAAAACGGGGACCCAGAAAACGGGGACTCAGAAAACGGAGATTTGGTAAACGGGGATTCAGTAAACGGGCTCGACTTGGCCCGACTGATCACTGGGAGCGAAGGGACGCTGGCGTTGGTAACCGAAGTAAGCCTCTCGACCGATCCGCTGCCGCTGCATACTGGCAGTGCTCTGTTGTTTTTCGATTCGCTCGATAAGGCGGCTCATGGCGCGGTCGAACTGGGTACCCATCCATTGGCTTCCCATCATCCGGTGGCGTGCGATTTGATGGATCGTCGACATTTGAGCTTGGCACGCGAAAGCGATCCCCGCTACGAGTTGCTTATCCCCCAGGCTGCCGAAGCAGTGCTACTCGTCGAACTCCATGCCGAATCGGCCGAAGACTTGAGGAGCCAACTCGACGAGTCTTGTCAACGATTGCAGCATCAATCCAAACTCGCGTCGAGCTGCTATGTTGCCTCAGACCCAATCGACAACGAATTTCTTTGGCAACTTGCCCAGCGATTCGTTCCGACGCTTTACCGATTAAAGGGATCGACGCGACCGATACCGTTTGTCGAAGACATTGCCATCCCGCCAGAGTCCTTGCCAGGATTTTTTCAGCGGCTCCAAACCACGCTAAAAAAACAGCAAATCACTGCGTCGGTTTTTGGACATGCCATGCACGGGCAACTGCATATCCGGCCTTTTCTCGATTTGGCCAATGCCGATGACCTTGGCAAGATGGAATCGTTGGCGGAAGAACTTTACGCCCATGTCTGGGATTTGAAGGGGACGATCAGCGGCGAGCATGGCGACGGATTGAGCCGAACACCGTTTGTCGGCAAGCAGGTTGGACCGCTTGCGGGCGTGTTCCGCCAAGTGAAGCAGCTATTCGATCCCCAGGGGATACTTAACCCGGGCAAAATTGTCCCCACCGCCGAGCGTAGGCTAACCGACAATCTTCGCCACATCACTTATCCGCTGCTCGACACCTTGGCGCTGACGGGCAAGAGCACAACTGCTTCCCAAAACGTGCTCCTGTCGACATCAATCGAGCAGACCGAGCCGACAGCAGGGTTGGGGCCACCGACAGGGTTGATCGATTTGCAGCTCGATTGGCAACCCGAGGAGATGGCCTACGCCGCCCGAGCTTGCAATGGGTGCTCGGCTTGCCGTTCGCAGCAGGCGGATGTGCGGATGTGTCCGATCTTTCGATTCGCCCCGCGTGAGGAAGCTTCGCCACGAGCCAAAGCGAACTTGGCACGAGGCATTCTCACCGGAGCACTTCCCGCGGGCACCGTGTTTGATGATTCTTGCAAGGAAATCGCCGATCTGTGCGTCCACTGCCACATGTGCCGCTTGGAATGCCCCGCAAACGTCGATATCCCCAAGCTAATGCTCGAAGCTAAAGCTGCCCACTTGGCTACGAATGGACAGGGACTGCATGAATGGATACTGACGCGGGTCGATTCGCTCGCGTCGATTGCCTCGCGTTTGTCGCGTGTGGCGAATTGGGCCCTTGCCAATCGGATTGCCCGATGGCTTATTGAAAAATCGATGGGAATCGCCCAAGGCCGTAAGCTACCCCGATTCGCTCGACAACCGTTTTTGCAAATTGCCATTCGGCGCCGCTTGCATCGGCCTCTGCGCTATTCGCTCCCCAAGGGTCACCCATCCAAGGGACATTCCGCAAAGGCCAATGGCTCTGAGATAGGGCGAGCCGAAAGGGAGCACCCTGAAAAGGTCCTCTATTTTGTCGACACCTACGCCAACTATTGCGATACCGAACTGGCCGAATCGCTGGTGGCCGTTTTGGAGCACAATGGCATTTCGGTCTATGTGCCTGAAACGCAACGCTACGCAGGCATGCCGATGATCAGCCAAGGCATGACGGAGCCGGCACGTCAGATCGCAGAAGAAAACGTTGCCTTGTTAGCCGAGGCGGTTCGGCAAGGATACACGATCATCTCGACCGAGCCGACGGCCGTGCTGGCTCTGACGCACGAGTATCCCATGCTGCTCGACGGCGACCACGATGCCGAGTTGGTTGCGGCCAACACGATGGAGGCATGCCACTACCTGTGGCGTTGGCATCAGCAGGGAAAATTGCAGCTCGACTTTGCCCCGCTGCCAGTCGCGGTTGGCTACCATGCGCCATGCCACCAGAAAGCGCTGGAAATTGGGTCGCCTTCGGAAAATCTGCTGGGGTTGATCCCGGGCTTGCAGATCGAGCGACTCGAAAAAGGCTGCTGCGGCATGGCGGGGATGTATGGAATCAAGCGAAAAAATTACCGCAACAGCCTGCGAGCCGGCTTACCGCTGCTGACCGCCATCCGCGCCGGTAGTTTTCAGGTCGGAGTGACCGAGTGCAGCACATGCAAACTGCAAATGGAGCAAGGCACTTCGAAAGCAGCGATCCATCCGATCAAACTAGTCGCACTGGCCTACGGTCTGAAGCCGGAGTTTCGCCAACTGCTCAATCGGCCAACCGAGGAACTGGTGGTGACATGAAGGTGATAACATGAAGGTGACCGTGAAAATGTTTGCCGCGGCGCGTGACGCCGTGGGGCAAGATGTCGTAGAATTGGAGCTCGACCAAGATGCGACGGTAAAGGAGCTTCGCTCGACGCTGCTCAGCGACTATCCTTCGCTCGAGCCGCTACTAGCACAGACATTGTTTGCCATCGATGCGGAATACGTAACCGACGACATGGTCATTTCAAAGGATGCGGACATCGCTTGCATCCCGCCGGTCAGCGGCGGGTAGTGTGGGCAACGAAACGTCGAACCGGTCCGAATTTAACATGGGCAAGTCGCTTCGGCGGCATTTGGACGGAGCAATTTCAAGACTCCAATAAGGAGTTCGGCAATAGCGAACGGAAGTAGTTCATCTGCCGTCGACTTGCCAAACGTCTTATTGACAGTTCGTGGGAATCAGCATGATTTACACACATTTTTGTGTGCCGAATAACACGCTGAGAGCGATGAAATGACAGAGGATCAAAACAGATTCAGCCCATCATATCAGAGCACACTCAAGTTGATTATGATCGAACAGATCCTGCTTGGTCTTCTCGCAGGGCTGATCTTAGACGGCGGAGGCGTAGCCCAGATATTTCTCTACACCTTGGTGGCATTCTGGTCGGGCTTCGCGATGATCGTTCTCCGGCGTCCCACGAGCCCAACCAAAACTGACCTGTTCCTGATTAAATGGGGAACTTTCATACTCTTTGTCATATCGTTCGGAATGGCGTCTGTTATTTGGCAGTGGCGCGGAGTCATTTGAACAAAAATGCCTCGACAGCCGCATCCAGCTTATTGTCAAAGGCACTCCAAATGCTGATGTGAAGCCATTCGGTGGACTAAATTCATCGCTCGCGAGAGCAGACCGTGGGACCGCTGTTCGCCCCTCAGATTTTGTTGAAGCACAGACAGGTACTTTCTATTCAGTTCGGCAACTGGGAGGAAGGAAAGCAGGGGAAATGAGAAATGCCCAAATCCCTATGACCAATGTCCAATTGTCGGGAAAACGAGTCGGAGTTTTCAGCGGGCAGGCGAAAGCTGCGCGATTTTTTGGTGCTATTGGGTATGATGCTCTCCCAGTCAACTCCTTTCTCTGACAGATCGTACAACCTCCATAATTGGTAGAATCGATCGGTTTGTGGTTGATCTTGCATAGGGACCCCTTGTCTCGGTACATCGTTCCTTGCCAATAGCTGCCTCGAAGGTGGGCGTAACGTACGCTTGTCAGTGTTCCAAGAACGTAGTATTTCAGTCATCGGAAGTGATTATTGAAAAATCCTCGCGCCGAGGCGTAATGATCGCAGAGATTTCCATTATTCATTCATCCTCCATGATCTCTGCAAGACAAACCCGTAAAAGCTTGTTATTTTGACACTCTTTTTGAAAAGCCACGGATTGAACACGGATGAAACACGGGGGGAAAGAAGGTTTTTTCTACGACAAAGTTATCAATTTATCAGTGTTCAATCCGTGTTTCATCCGTGGCTAAAGAAATCTTTTGTGGCTTTTGGTGTTTTTTGTGGCTATTCTTCTTTGGTTGCGGCAATGGGCCGCGCTGCGTGAGTCCAGCTTTCTTTAGCAACGTGTTTTATTAGAGGCAACCTGTTGATTACCTTCATTGCAATTACCGCCATTGTGAATCTTGCGTTAGGCTACGGCTTGGCTATTTATCTGGGGCATGCTTCTCTTGGGTATGCGAAACCGGGTTTTACCGGCATGGCATTATCAGCCAAGAAAACGGCGGATGAAGTCACGGTATTTACGCCTGTGAGCGAACAGACGGACGATAGGGCGGAGCAGGTGCCCTCGGTCGATAGCGATGTTGCAGAACAAGAAATTGAGGAAAACAGCTTGGAAGAGCAGGCCACAGACTCCTCGCCTGAGCCGCCTGTCGACGAGTCAGATTCACAACCGCCTAGCGAAGAGGACTTGCTGGCCGGAATTGCCACATTTCAGGATCAACTGACTGAGGCGAATCTGAAATCTGATGTTGCGGATGCTGAAGCAGAGGTCGGCATGCCCACTGAGACTTCGCCGGTGTAAGGCGTCATGCGTCTTAATTGCGCCGTGTGCCACGTTGCGCCGTGTGCCACGTTGCGCCGTGTGCCGCGTTGCGGCACGGCTAAATGCCTGCCAATTCAAAGACCGCTTCAATCTCGACGGCCCAACCGGCCGGCAGTGCGGTCACGCCTAGGGCACTCCGAGCGGCTATGCCATGCTCGTCGCCAAAGACATCGCGCATCAACTCGCTAAAACCGTTGATCACGGCCGGTTGATCGCGAAAGTCGGGCATGCAGCAAACCAGTCCTGTGGTTTTTACTAGCCGCCCGATCCGGTCGAGACTGCCGCAATGTTCGCGCAGCGAAGCCAGCATGGCGAGGCCTGTTAGCCGGGCGGCCTGGTAACCGGCGTCGATGTCCAGCGCGTCGCCAACTCGTCCGCAAACGAAGCTGCCGTCAGGCTGCAACGGTCCATGGCCCGAGGTAGTCGCCAACCGGTCTACCACCATCACCGGTCGGTAAACACCGATCGCCTTGGGTGCCGGTGGTAGGGTGATGTTCAACTGAACAATGCGAGATTCGATACTCATGGTCTTTATGGTACTCAACGGCCTTGTTGACTAATCCCACTCAAACTGAGGCAACCCGAGGTGGGTAAAACGGTTTAGGATTTTGCATCGCAATCGTTCTTCGGTCCGCTGATTTTCAAATTCACGATTTTTCAAGGTTGCTCCAAAATAACATTTTTTACGATACATAGCGGTTTCCGCTATAGGCTACGACGATGATATCCAACCTCTTCCTTCCACTGTTTACGGCCGAGGTCGCGAATTCCGCGAATTGCCTCGTCACGATCCAACGTCGGCTGGGTCGAATTGCCGTGCTGTTTGATCTTTGCATTTCGGCGAGGAGGAATAATCGCTTCGATTTCTTCCTTCGCCAACTGGTCATAGACTTTCCATTGGTCGTACGCTCCATCGCCGTAAAAGGTATCGATCGGTGCATCCACTTGCTCGATCAACTCGTCGACTTGATCGGCGTCATGGCCACTATTTTCCGTCAATACTTCCGCTACGATCTTTTGCGTTTCAGGGTTTGTCGCCAAGTGCAGCTTCCACCAAGTGCGACGTTTCGATACGCCATGCTTGCGTGCCTTCCATTCGCCCTCACCAAACACTTTCAAGCCTGTGCTGTCGACAACGACATCGATCGAACCTTTGCGATTGGCAACGTCCAATGCGATTTCAAGCTTGGCCGCCCGTTTGGCCAACGACGTATAGTCGGGAATCGCTACCCCCGCCTGCAGCATTTGCGCCAGAGCACGCCCCAAACCTTCGGTCTGTCGATACGGCAACCGAAACATTTCACGCAGCATCAACAGACATTCGATGGCCGTATCACTGTAGGTCAACGGTCGGCCAACTTTCGGTTCTTCATTGGCATGCTCCCAGGCGTCGATCGTGTCTTCGTCAAACCAAAACGTAATATCGCCGCGACGGACCAACGATTCGTTATAATCCTTCCAGTTTTTGATCCTGTAACTTGATTTTGTGCTTGCGACCATCGTTTTGCTCCTGCTGAGAGGTGGGATACATTCGTCCACTCCCTCATTACGTTGCGTTTCAAGAGATTGTTCTGTTTTGCCTCAGCTGGACATTGAAACACACTACCTCTAACGAATGTCTCTGTCCACTAGAGATATTCTCAATGCGATACCAGACTCCTAGCCGCTTTCCAAACGGCGTTTCGATTGGCAAACAGCCAGACCACATTCCCCTATCCCATCGATTCGGCAACACTCTTCTCCATAGCAACTTGTAATCTGATTAGCCTGTTCTAGCGAGCCACCTCACAACTCTGCTCGCGAGGCGGCAACCGGCTATGCTTGCGAGTTTGCAAGTCTGCGAGCGATGCCGCAACGTGGTTTGCCTGCAAGCGTGTGAGCAATGCGACAAAAAAGTCCGCTTGCGAGTCGTCGGGCGTGCGTGGTCGTGATGTTGCTTTCGAGCCACAGAGTCACCGAGCCGCATCGCTTGCCGCCATCGACGCCGAACTGCTCGTGCTCTTGAAAAAATCGGTGATAGCCGGTCGAGGCCAGCAGAACCCAGAAATTGCCGAAGCGAAGGTACTGGACATTCGCCAGCGGACGACCGTTTGGCCCGGTCCTCTTGGTTCGCCGATACCGCGACCACTTACTGTGGGCGGCAGATGAGTATTTACCAAGCACTAGGTGGGCGGCAGAATAAAAATACTAGCACGCAGCGCAAGCAAGTGGGTCTAGCACACACTCGCTTGCGCGTCGTGCTAGTATTCTGGTAAATTTTCGATTGCCGCTCGCCTTATGTGAACGGCAATTGAAAAGTGGATCGCCAGGCAGTCGAAAAGTGAAGCGCTAGGTGGCCTATTGCTCGAACCCCCAAACTGCTCGTCGATGTCACGAATCGCACTGAGGTTTTCCGCCGACGCTTCCAGGGGAGCAAGATACTCAGCCTCGATAGGTACGGCCCGACCTCGGTCGGCCCGCAGCCGACTGCCCTATTCATCGAGTAACTCGGCCAGTTCGTCGGCAAGATCAACGCACGCGATGCGCATGGCAGGTATCCGCAACAGTTCGACTTCAAGATTCTCATCACAGAATTGGACAACCCCGATGGCACTCAATGATCGGGAAGGAATTGTCAGAGAAGAAAAACAAGCCGGGCGAAGACGAATCTTCACCAGGCTTGTTCGTTTAGTAATCGCAACTTAACCCCCACCGCCGGCTAGCAGCAGCGGGCTTGAACGTCACGCGCTCTTTGATTTGGAAGGCTCTTCTTCGCTGAACAACTTCTCGCGGCCCTCGCGCCTGTTATTGTCATTTCGAGCTGATCGAAAACCAGGTTCCACGGGGGTTATGACTCAGGATGGAAAAAAACCGCGAAACTCCAGTCGACAGTCAGGGTTAAAACCCTGAGCCGTAAGTTGAGAACCTGATTTCATCGCGCATGTGGGCAACTCTGGCGTTTGAGGTCAAACTTAAAGGAATTGAAGAGTGAAAATCACAAATCTTTTGTCCTCGGTCATCCTCGCAGGGATTTATCGTGCGTTTGCGGCTATGCTGCTGGTCTTTCCAGCAATAGGCCACGCCCAGGTGCCGGATGCTGGCGTCTACTCGATCTGGCCGGGGAATGACAGTTCGATCCTAAGCCTCGATCATGTGAAAGGCGGGCAGATATTCACCAACTGGAAAGACCTTAAGCCTGACAACGGGGTCTTTGATTGGACACGCCTTGACAACGATCTGGCACTGATGAACTCGCTGGGCGTGAAAGCAAGCGTGCAAGTCAATGCGAACTTCGATGATTTTCCGGATTGGATTTTTGATTCGGTTGCCCATGGAACCCTCGAATCAACAGATAAACCCAATGATCCAACTAGACCAGGTAATCCGGAGATCGTTTATCCTCAATTCTGGGATCCCGTATTTCTTGATCACACCAGGCAATTTATCGATGCCTTGGCCGAGCACTTGAATGATTCTCCCTACAAAGAGAATGTCTTGCTCATCCGACAAAACTGGAATGGAGTCGCAACGGAAAAATATTGGCTGAGCGCCGCCGATCAGACTGTTCCGCTTGAACCCACACCCTCCGGTCATATTTATGATGTCCCCTACTCGGACGAACTGGCCATCGCTTATTCTGAGTCGGTCGTCGAGCTTCACAAAGCGTTTTTAGACGTGGAGGTGCCAGTGGCGATCCGAGCCTTTACAACGTCAGGCGGCTGGAAAGCAGAGAACCGGGAAGCGAATCTTGATTCTCATCAAGACCTCGTTGATGATGGCTTTTGGTTTTTCTCAACCAGCACGAAACCTTTTGAACAAAACACTGAGCTATTTGCCGGATATCTGGAATATACCAAACCGGGTCTCACCATTGGCTACAGCGAAAATTTTGCGAACCTTACCGGACTTGCTGACACCAGCGATACGTCCGTCAGCCGCGAGCAAGGCGCCTATTGGGAAGCCCTTTGGAATATGCACCGGGGTGTTTCGTACCTCGCCTACCGAGGCAATGATCTTGCCGATCCCGCCCTCTTCGATACCTTTGAATTCGCCAACAAATATGCCGGGTATCATGCCTCGCCGGAAGTGAGCCCGGGCGGATGGATTGCCCTACGGCCTGCTGTCATTAACGCAAACATGCAAAATCGGTTTCCCGATTACGAGTGGGTCGACAATTACGAATTTTTTATCTCGCAGGTAGATCCCGACAACACCAGCGTTGGCCTGACTCAAGTCGGCCCCTTTCCAGACAGAGAAAGCTACTGGAGCCGGCAGACAAATTCAACAAACCGCATGGAATTTATTTTAGACAGCGAATTTAGAACCGCAATCAACGGAGAAGACCTCAGCATCCGTGTCGTTTATCTCGATGATGGTTCTGACACTTGGTCGTTGTTGTATGAAAATGCTGGTGGAGAAGTTAATTTAGGCACAGTGAACAAAACGAATTCCGGCCTCTGGCTGGAAGCTTTCTTCGATCTCACCAATGCCGATTTCGTCGATTCTGCCAAAGACTTGGTTCTTTTTAGTGAAGCAGATGGCGATGATATTTTTCACATGATTGAGGTGGTTCGAGTCCCCGAACCGGGGACGGCCGCCATGATGTGTGCGGTGCTGCTTGCCCTCACGATTCGGTCGCGACGCGGGTTTCGATTTTAAGTGTTCCGGCGAGTGGGGCGACGTTAGTCCTCCGGTCGGCGGCTACCGTTCGAAGAAAGCATTTCAGCCCCCCGCTTTGCCGGGTTGCCTTCAGGGAAACGTTGCTTTCGGGGAATATGTCCTTCGTTGAAATGCTCTGCTTGGTGGAGATGCGGACTGTTACGCTACCCCCCGGCAAAGCCGGGGGCTGAAATTGCGACTTGGGCATTCTCCTTTCCACTACAAAATTTAACCACTAAAATTCCTAAAGAACCGAGAAAAACAAGCCTGGCGAAGACGAATCTTCACCAGGCTTGTTCGTTTAGCAATCGCAACTTAACCCCCGCCGCTGACTGGTAGCCGCGGGCTTGAACGTCACGCGCTCTTTGATTTGCGAGGCTCTTCTTCGCTGAATAACTTCTCACGGCCCTCGACGATGTCGTCAGTGATTACATAGCGACTGCCGCGGGGTTGGTCGGGCAACTCGTACATGATGTCGAGCATCACGCTTTCGATGATCGACCGCAAGCCACGGGCACCCGTCTCTCGCAGGGCTGCACGCTCGGCAATCGCGTGCAGAGCTTTCTCCGTAAACTTTAGATCGGCATCTTCCATCGAAAACAGTCGCTGATATTGTCGCGTGAGCGCATTTTTTGGCTCTTTTAATACTCGAACCAGGCTACTGGCATCAAGCGGTTCGAGCGACGTGATCACCGGCAGCCGCCCAACCAGCTCAGGAATCATGCCGTAGTCAGTCAAATCGTCGGGAGTGATTTGCGACAGGATTTCGCCTAGTCCCAAGTCCGAAACATCATCACCGATCTGACCAAATCCAATCGAGCGATGCCCTAGCCGCTTGCTGATGACGTCTTGGATGCCGTTGAACGTGCCGCCGCAAACAAACAAGATATTCGTGGTGTCGAGCTGGATGTATTGCTGCTCGGGGTGTTTCCTTCCCCCTTGGGGCGGCACGTTGGCCGTGGTGCCTTCGAGCATCTTCAGAAGCGCCTGTTGCACGCCTTCGCCGGAAACATCGCGGGTGATCGAGACGTTGCGACTCGTCTTGCCAATTTTGTCGATCTCATCGATGTAGAGCACGCCGCGCTGAGCCGATTCGACGTCGAAGTCGGCCGCGTGGAGTAGCTTCAGGAGCAAATTCTCGACATCTTCGCCGACGTAGCCCGCCTCGGTCAGCGTGGTGGCGTCGCCAATGGCAAACGGCACGTTGAGCCGATGGGCGAGCGTGCGAGCAAGCAGCGTCTTACCACAACCGGTCGGGCCGACGAGCAGGATATTCGATTTGTCGATTTCGATATCCGATTCCTCTTCGGCAGCAATCAGTCGTTTGTAATGACTATGCACCGCGACAGCCAACACGCGCTTGGCCGATTCTTGCCCGATGACATATTCGTCCAGTTCGGCAACAATCTCGCGCGGAGTGGGGACCTTGGTGAATAGCTGTTTGCTCGAGCCGCGGCGTTGGCGTTCTTGGTCGAGGATCGATTGGCACAGTTCGATACACTCTCCACAGATGTAAACATCGCCTGGTCCTTCGACCAACGGGCCAACATCGCGATAACTTTTGCGGCAGAACGAGCAGAAGGCGTTCTTCTTGGAGGTGCTGCCTCGTTTGCCAGTGCCAAGGTTTCGACCGGAGGGCATGCAAGTTTCCTTTGTGGATATGCGTGGCGAGTTTGGGGCATCACCGTCCCAACTACCAACGCGAAAAAACTAAGGTGTCGCTCGTGGGGAAGTTTTACAGTTCCATAACGGTACTGTGAAAAAAACCTTTCATGCCTGGCGGGACATCCTTGTCCGATCAGTCCGAGCCGTACTTATTTCTAACAGTACGCAATCTCTACAGGAATCGTTCATCGACAGCTCCGTAACGCACCGTGCAGCAACCTTGGTTGGTGCCGGAAAACTTACAAGTACCGAATAATATGCAACTACCGAACAGTTTCCCTGTACCAAAAAAGCGGAACAGCCCCCCCGTTTGGCAGCACCGGACGTAGGGTGTCGCAGCTAGTTGTGAGTTGGGGGGCGCGAGGCGCGAGTTAAAAGGGTTTTTAGGGTGTTCTTCCTTCAACTCGCGCCTCATAACCGGCAACTCTTTCCCGTGTTGCTGTTATCATTTAACTCTGCTTGCAGTTCGATTGCTAGCTTCGTTTTTATAGTTCGGTATTCCTCGTCGCTAAGCCCACCTTTGGCGTGCAAATCGCGGAACTTCGTTATCAATTCGCTGCTCTCTTGCCTGTCGGCACCCGAACGACCGCGCATCCTTCGCACGACTGCAAGGCCTATCGCAGTTATGAGGAAAACGGTCGCGAATAATAGCGCGGAGCGAGCCAGCGGATGATCGATCAACTCGGGCATAGCAATAAGCGATCAGCTTTCAGCAAAAAAGAACGTGCGATTTTGTCGGATATCCCAGGCTGAGTGCTGATGGCGGACTGCTTCTCACCCATTATGACGGTATGACTGCCGTCCGTCCAGAATTATTGCACCGATTAGCCTATACGGGAGAAATGTCACAGTTTCTCTGCTCGGCAGACGTTCCCTAACCCGATGGACAATTCGCTTCTCTCCCCTTTTTCAAGCAATACTCGGCGAAATTCCGATACTAATTGATGGACCAGCATGCGTACAGTCTGTTGCACCAACTGCTTATAAGGTGAGCGGCAGTTAAGAACTTACCTTGATAACCCGTTGCGTAAGCGAGGGACTGAGGATAACGGGGTAATTCCCTCTGCCGCTCGCCTAACATTTGTCAGAGTAGCCCCCGGCGCAAGCCGTGGGGTTTGAAGTAATACTAACTTGCTCAGTTCAACCCCACGGCTTGCGCCGGGGGCTACTATGGATTTTTCTATTGAACACGTTCCGTTGGTCAGCCGAGTTACGCGACATGTTTGTCAGTTTGTCGCGGTTTGCTGGTTGCTTGTCGGCAGCATGGCATCGGCCTTTGCTCAGGCGATGCCCCCTCAGACGGCATCGCCCATCTATTGGCATGAGCGGATATTCATGATTCCTTATCGAGTCAATCCGCTTAGCAAGGTTGGCAATCGGCTCGACAAGGTGGAACTGCTGTTGTCACGCGATGGAGTAACCAACTGGAAATCGTTGCAACAGGCTGAGCCGAACGTGCAAGGTTTTCGCTACTATGCTCCCGCCGATGGCGACTATTGGTTTGCCCTGCGCACTCTCGACCGCAAAGGAAACCAACTTCAATCGGGCCACATGCAGCCTCAGTTACACATCCTAGTCGACACGCAAAAGCCCGTGCTGACGATGACTGGCATTCTCGGCACTGGCACTCTCGATACGGGCAGCACGCTGGGCATTCGGCAGGAGGGCAATCGACGCGTGGGCAATCGTCGAGAGATTGTGTTGCGTTACGAAGCGACCGACGCCAATCTGCGTCCCTCAAGCTTGCGAGTGGAATATCAGACCGATAGCCAGGCTTGGTCGGCCCTCATGTTGGGCGAACCTGATGTGAGCCAGCCCGACCGTTTGATGGGGCAGGTGCGACTGCCCATTGCCGACGGGCTGAAGCAAATCAAGTTTCGTGCATCGGTGGCGGATCGCGCAGGTCTTCGGACGCGCGAAACCGTCGAGGTCACCCTAGATCGATTCCCAGACACGCCCGTGGAAGGGCCGCTGCTCCATGCGCCCAATTCGGTGAGTGATGTTTTCAATTCTGGGCGTTCGCCGATCGTTGATCCATTTGATCGTCAATCAGCATTAGCAGTACAAAATTGGCCTGCAGAGAGAAGTCGGGCGGCGGCAAGTCCTGTACTAGTAGAGACGCAAGCGAGTGGTGCGCCAACGCTCAAGAATCCCTACCTGCTCGCGCAGAATCGTGGTCAGCGCGAGAATCAATTGCAGGAAAACTGGACTCCGCCATTGTTGTCAGAGTCATTGTTATCGAGTCAAGGAGCATCAACTAGTCGGGCAGCAGCGCAGGTAACAGATTCAGGCACACAAGGCTGGACTGGTAAGTTATTCACCCCGCCCAACGCAAACCGCCTTGCGGATCATGCCACACGGATGGTCAATGCGCGTACATTCGATTTGGAATATGATCTCGATTCGGTCGGGCCATGGGGCGTCGCCAGAGTGGAACTATGGGGCACGCACAACCATGGCCAAACTTGGGAAAGCTACGGCCTTGATCCCGACAACCGCAGCCCGATGCGCGTCTCGGTTCCTGTCGAAGGCCTGTACGGCTTTCGCATTTTGGTCGATGGGGCAAACGGCATCAGTTCGCAATCCCCTCGCCCGGGCGACCCGCCGGAGCTGAATGTGAACGTCGACTTGCAGCCCCCCACCGCGCAGCTTCACTTGGCCGAGCATGGTCAAGGAAATTTGGTCGACCATTTAATCATCCGTTGGGCGGCGAGTGACAGCAACTTAGAACCACGACCGATCGCGTTGTTCTACAGCGCTTACCCCAACGGACCTTGGTCGACGATTGCCTCTGGTTTGCAAAACACAAGCCAGTACGCTTGGCGGCTTGAGCGTCATGTGCCCGAACAATTTTATCTACGTCTGGAAGCCCGCGACACGGCTGGCAACCTGACCACATCGCAATCGCCCATGCCCGTGACGCTCAATCGTCCCCAACCCACAGGCAGGCTCCGTAGCGTACGTCCCGTGGCATCTCAATCGGGAGCGGCCGAGTTGGGTCCTTAGCAGCCTGCCTAAAAACAGAAATCGTAGGCCGGAACGAGCTATGCGAGTTCCGGCAATGCCTGAAAACGCGAACCTAGGTACTGCCGGAACTCGCGGGGCTCGTTCCGGCCTACAAATCTCGGTCCAAATATCTATTTTGCTGCGCCAAATACTGGAAATTGTTGCGATCCTCTATTACACTGTAAGGGTCGTAGGCCGATCGGACGCCAAACTAGATTGACCACTTGAATAGTCCCTCGGGGACTTCGCAACAGAAATCTCGGGATAGATGCCCGGCAAGGTGGAGAACTAATGAAGAAATACAACTCGATTCTTTTCTTTTCAGCGCTGGTGCTATGCGCGCTGAGCGCGGAGTCTTCGCAAGCAACCTGGGACTTAAATATTAATTTTGTCGGCCCGTTCACCCCTTCGCAACAGGCGACCGCGGGACAGGCCGTGTCGCTTTGGGAAAACAGCGTCACCGGCTACTTGCCGGGGATCTTTCAGACGGGGATCAACGTCACTCTCCAATCGGTTGCCATTGATGGCCCAGGCAGCACACTGGGACAGGCTTTCCTTCCTAGTTCGGTTGTTCAGGGAGGATTCAGGGTATCTACCGGTGGAACATTCCAGCTCGATACGGCAGACATACCCAATCTGGAAAACACAGGTCGACTCGACGATGTCATTACTCACGAGATAGGCCACTTGCTGGGACTTGGCACCTTGTGGACATCCAACGGTTTGTACGTCCAGAGATCGGGCGAGTATACCGGCCCGTTTGGTGTCGCAGCCTACAATGCGGAGTTCAGCCAAACCGGCACCTTTGTTCCTGTGGAATTGGGCGGCGGTGCAGGCACCGCCAACTTTCACTGGAATGAAGTCGACGGCGGCGGGGTGACCGGCATCACCGATGCGCTGGGACGCGATTTCCGCAATGAACTCATGACCGGTTGGCTCAACGGCAATCCATTTCTGAGCAATACGAGCGTACAGTCGCTGCGCGACCTGGGATTTACCGTGGTGCCCGAACCGGGAGGTTTGACATGCCTGCTGCTAGGTGTCACGATGTTGACTGTCTGCAGACGTGTCTCTCGCAAAGGCGCGAAGGCGCAAAGAAAAAATTCAATCGCAAATGCACGATAACGAGCATGCCTCGAATCCCGAAACACGAGAGGAACATTGGGGTTCGAATTTGTTTTGGGTTTGATTTCCGCTCTTTATCCTTTATTCTTCCTCTGCGTCTTCGCGCCTTTGCGAGAGACGTTTAGCGGTTTATGTCGTATCAGCCTGCACACGGTTATTCGCGCGCTCATTGATGGCAATAAAATCAACCAGCAAAACGGGCGTCGCCGATGCCTTGCCCTATCTGATGGCCCCAGAGGGTTATCTGCCCGGGCTGATCTGTGTTGTGGCGGGCGATGATGCTTATCTTCGACATGAAGTACGGGTTGCTCTGTGCGCCCAAATTCTTTCCGGCGATGAGGATGGGCTGGGGCATGAACCGTTGGATGGACGCGATGCCGAGCTGCGCGACGTGCTCGATGCCTTGTGCGAACGGTCGTTGTTCGGCGCCTCGCGACATGTGGTGGTGGTTGAAGAAGCCGATCCGTTTGTCAAACAGTATCGCTCTCAGTTGGAAGACTACGCCTGCCGACCGTCGAAGGATGCGATTCTTCTGCTCGACGTGCAAAGCTGGCCGAGCAATACGCGGTTGGCTATGATGGTCGCTAAAGAGGGGCTTACCATCCGCTGCCATGCCCCGCAGCAAGGACGTGAAAGGACAGCCTTCGTCAAGCAACTGAAGGAATGGCTTGTTTACTCAGCCAAGTCGGAGCATGACGCTCAGCTCCAGCCTGCGGCAGTCGAGTTGCTATTGGAGCAGTTGCCGACGGAAGTCGGAATTCTTTATCAAGAAGTTGCCAAGCTTGCCTTGCTGGCCGATCCGACAACCAGAATGATTGATCGACCGTTGGTTGCAAACCATGTTGGAGGTTGGCGAGCGCGCAAGACATGGGACATGATCGATGCGGTCGTCGAAGGTCGAGCCAGCGAGGCACTATTGCAACTCGATCGTCTGATCGCCTCAGGCGAAGAGCCTCATGCACTGCTACCGCAAATGGCATCGACACTCCGGCGTTTTGCGGCGGCAGTCCGGCTCTATGAAGATGCCGAACGCAACCGCAAGCGGCTTTCGCTGAAGGGTGCGCTCGAGCAGGCAGGCATCCCCAAGTTCAAACTCAGCTCGGCCGAAGGGCAACTCCGACAGATCGGCCGCGACCGTGCCGGGCAACTGTTCCAGTGGCTGCTAGCAGCCGACTTGGAGTTGAAGGGCTACAATTCCACGAAGGAACGTGCCCGCCGCGTGATCGAAACATTGATCGTGCGGCTATCCCGCCAAGCTCAAACGGCCCGCCAAGCTCAAACGGCCCGCCAGCCCCAAACGGCATCGGCTGGCACTCGCTGAGGGTTCGCCGCTAGTGCTTTGTCACAGTCTAATTTTCGGGTGAGCCGCCGGCGCTAGCCGCGGGCTGTGAGGAATAATGGCTTGCCTCCGCTGCCCGACGCTAGCGCGTTCGGCTCACACCGATAACCCGAACTTTTGGCTGTGACAAAGCAACTAGGGACCGACTGCCTACCGTCGATATTCCGCGCCGAACTGTAAGCCGTGGTAGAAGATGGTACTAGACTGCAGTCCGCTTCCAAAGAATGCGTCAAGCCCCTGGCCGACGCCGTCGGCGACCATCGCTTGGTAGCCGACGCGCAAGGCGACGCACTGGTTCAACCGCGCGACGCCCGTGATACCCGCCTCGCCCAAGAAAGCCATGTCGTTGTAGTTTCGACGCACGGCCGAGCGGACTTCGGTCGTCTGCTGCGAGAACTCGTTGGTGTCGGGCGTGGCGAGATCGTCGCCCGTGATGACTGTGGTAACAGTACTGGCAACATCAATCCTTCTGAATTTGTTGTAATAGACTCCCGCGTTGGCGAACGATTCGATCGTAAGCCACTCGGAAAATTGCCAAGTGTCGCGGCGCGCACCGAGTTGAAATCCGATCAAACGGTTCTTGTTGAGGAAGTCGCTGCCCATGTCGACAATGGCGACCGATGCCGCGGGCGGGTCTGCCGGAGCGGGGATCGGCTTGTCGTTGCTGGTGAAATCACGAAAGTCTTCGTCGATTTCAATGTAGCGAAAGCCCGAGAAAAACTTCAGGGGATACGGCACTCGCGGAAAAAAATTGATCTCCAGCGAATTGAGCGTCGTTTCATAGTCGAAGGATCGCACCGACCCAGCCGACGGAAATAGGGCCGTGGCATTCCACGTGTTGACACCTTCGTAGCCAACCTGAATGCCGAAGCCCGAAGCATTATAGCCCGTCGCAAAAATTCGCGCCCCGGGGCCGGGGTCAAATTGGTCGATGTGCGAAGGGGCGGTGCCCACGGCCGTGACGATTCGATCCCAATCGGCATCGTCGCGGAAGAGTATCATCCCATCGACCGCTACAGCCCACTTGGGGCCAACGCACCAATTGTCGCATCGCCCTGGCCCGGGCGTCCATGGAAAGAGTTGAGCATTGCAACCACAGCGGTCGTACGGATAGCGGCTGCCCGTCGAGCAAGATTGGCAAGCGACCTCACCGTTCGCGGCGGAGTTGTCATAGACCACGCCATCATAGGAAACGAGACTAACCAGCGTTGGATCGACCGTCGAAGGACTTGTACTCGGCAGAAAAGGACGGTAAACCGCCTCGTTGATCTCTAGCGATGGAAAATCGGCATCGGAAACCGTTTCCTCATCAGCCCGCGAAGGTGCAGCGAAAATCTCTGTGCTAATCCATGCCACCAGGGGGCACGCCACCATGGTAATCGCAAGAGTATGCCGCATCATCGTGGCCTATATTTCTTTTGGAAAGGGATACTGTTTGGGCAATGTGGTGCAAAGAATTCGGTGTTCGTAGCCTCGTGCATTCCATCGGCGTAGGAGAACCCTCACCACGAGTGAAGCTATCCCGAAACGCAGAAGCTGCCCTTTCTGCCTAGACTGCCATTGTTGAGGAGGCCGTGAGCATCTCCAGATTCGTGAGTCGAGCAGTTAGCCGTCGGGCTTGTCCCGCCGTTTGGGTTCCGTGTCGCGACAAGCCCGACGGCTAATGCTTTCGTGCTACGGTTTCTTCGGCTGCTCATTCAGCTCTGCCAAAGCGTCGATCGACTTTCCCAATTCCGTTGTGAAATCACGGTTGGCCGGGTGCTCGCGGACGAGCTGCTGCAGAATGGTTTTCGACTCGACCAGCTTCTCTCGGGCGTCCTCCGATTGCCCGGTTTGCGCTAGCAAATTGCCGACAACACGCTGGGCAACGCCCAGGTCGCGACGATACCGGGGCATCGCTTCGAACTCTTCGGCCAGCCGCTGCAAAACGCTTGCCGCTTTTTGCATGGTCTCCAGAGCGGCATCGAACTTTTCCGCTTGTTGAAATTGATGACCCAAGTTCATGAGGACACCGGCTAAATCAGCAGCATATTCCGGCACGTCGGGATTGCGCTCGCAGAGGCTTTGCAGAGTTTCCAGAGCTTGCTGGTAAGCGGTAATCGCCTCGCCGCCCAACCCCCCACCCGCCAGTACGTCGCCCAACATGCGATAGGAAATACCTAAGCGGCGCTGGTTTTCCATGTCCTGGGGATCACTCTCCAGCAACCGCTTGAATAAGTCGATGGCTGTCAGCAGATTCGATTCGGCCAGCCCAACTTCGCCAAACGAGAGTTGCGCCAGCGACAGGCTGTAATAGCCTTTGCCCAAATCGCGCTGCATTTTCAGGTCGGCCTTCTCCACGGTCTCAACATGGGCCAGTCGGATGGTTTGAGCCCGATTGAAAAACTCGATGCTCTGTTCGAGTTCGTTTTTCCTGAGATGAACCCAACCGACATTCATCATGCTGCTAGCCAGCGTACGACCATATTCGGCGTTGTCCGGCTGTGCCGTGGCAAGCTTTTCTCGCTGCTCAATTGCCTGTTGGTAATACTTGCGAGCCTCCTTCAATCGCCCTAGGTTTTGCATCGCCCGACCGATGGCGTTGAGCGTCTGCCCATAATTGAACTGAAGTAATTCTTGGCTCGGTTTTTCTTGGAGCAGCTCTTCGCGCAGCAACTCGCGTTGTAATTCCAAGGCACGCTGATAGTGGGGGAGTGCCTTGTCGGCCGAGTCGACCGTCTCGGTAATTCGGCCGGCAAAGAAATGGGCTTGGGCGATTTCTTTTCGGAGCGTGGGGTCGTCTTGGCGTTGCTCAAGGAATCGCTGGTAATATTCCAGCGCTTGCTCAAGCAGCAAGTCGCGCAACGGCTGCATGCCCCGTTGCTTGAGCAAGGTGTCTTCGCTCACCAAAACGTAATACTCTCGCACGGCATCCTGAGCCATGCTGAAGTTGTGCTCCGCACGCTCGCGCTGTTCGACCGCTTCAGCTCGCAAGGCCCGCTCGCGAACATTCGCGGCGCTGAGCAAAAGAATGCCCGCGGTCAGCGCTGTCATGGCAACGGTCATTGCCGCGATGCTGCTAAGGAGTGGCCGATAAATAACTTCCCGGTTTTCAGTAGGCGGTAGGAATTACGGTGTAATTCCAATCGGGCAATACGTCTTCGAACTGTATGGGATACAAGTCAAGGAAACGTTCGCTCGCTTTCCGTTTGAGTTGATAATCCTTGTTGAGTACCGCGTAGGTGACTTTCAGCCCGGTGCGAGTCCACACTCGTCGAAGGCATGTTGTGACGACGTCAAGCGTGCGAAACACCACACCGGACCAGGCGCGAGTGACATGAGAAAAAAGACGGTGTTCAATCGGGTTATACTTCGAGCAATGCGGTGGATAATGGGCGACGCGAATTGGAATGTCAATCCGGTTGACCAATCGTTGCAGGTCTTCCTTGAAAATGTGGTGACGACAGTTATTGCTTCCTCCGCCATCGCACAGCAACAGAATCGACTTGGCGTCGGCGTACGTCCGCTCGCCGTGGCGTTGCCACCACACACGGAAGCTGTCGCAAGCAAATTGACTCGTGTCGTGACTGACTCCGAGAGTGAGGTGCCCTGTGTTACGCTTCAGGTCGTACAGCCCGTGCGGGATGACCTTGCCGTCCGCGTAACTGGGAAAGTCGTGATCAAATACGGCATTCGCACCATCGGACCACGACTGCCCGGTACGGAAAAACTCGCCCAAAAGCTCCTTTTTCTTGGTGTCCATGCTAATGATTGGGTTGGGAGAGTCGAGGTATTGTTGCCTCAGTTGGGCAATGTTCTCGAACTGCTCGTTGCGGAAAGGGGTATTTCCCATCGCTTTGGTTTTCTCGGCCTGCCGCTTGTGGAAGCCGAACTCATCGAGCAAGCTTCGCACAGTGTCTGGACAAACGGGCGTTCCCAGCCGATCGAGCTCGTGGGCAATCTCCGTACTCGACAAATAGGTCCACACCACGTCTTCACGCATTGGATCGCCTGCCGTATGGTCAGCAACGACCTGGCGAAGGTTGTTCTCCAGGTCAGGTGCAGCAAAGCTAGCTTTTTTTCGACCCCCCTTTTTTTCGAACCCGTCCTTCGGCGTCATCCACCGGCAATTGGCTCACCTCATGGCGGCCATTCCGAATCGTTTTCTCGTCACAGCCCAGCACAGACGCAACGTACTCGACGCCCCCATGCCCCAGCTTTTCCGATTCTACCGCAGCGTAACGGCGGCGGTCTTTCTCGGACAATGAATCATAAAACGCCTTCATGTGTCCACAAACTACCGACAGATAGGGAACCATGGCTTTCTCCTTCGCCAAGAGAATGGGGGACCGCTCACCCTGGAAGTCTAGCCAATTCGAGAAAAAAAAGGGATGTTATTTATCGGGCGGCCCTAAGCCGCAAGCGGCCAAGTCCGATTACTTGGCTTGTAGGTGCCGATTTGACCCTTGTTTTCTTGACACAGGGCTGATGGGCGACCATTCTGAAAGGTAGCCTTTTCGGTATAGACATTTGCGACCTGGATGCTTCGGGCGTCGACGCTTGATGCGTCCGGGGCGCTTGCTCGGATGCGTCTGATGATGGACACAAGAATTATGCGCCTGCCTGATCGTTTCGACGTTTCCTTTCTTTGGGCTTTGCTATGCCTGATCGGAACGATTTGCGTGGCAGGGGCAGGATGCGGGAAATCTTCCGGCGACAGCCCAGGTGGCCAGTCAGGAGCGTCTCAAACACGCCAAATTGTTGCACTGGGTCGATTGGAGCCAGCCACAGGCATTATTTCAATCAGTGCGATCCCCGGCCAGCGGCTCCAGAGCTTGAAGGATGGCGTTGTCGAAGGCACAACAATTTCCCTCCCGGCCGGTAGCCAAAACTCCCAAGCCGACGACTTGTCGTCGAAAAAAACCGATCCCTATCTCTTAGGCCATCTTGTAAGCTACGACATCCGCAAGGCACAGTTAGAGGCTCTCGACACCAAAAAGAATCTGGTAAAACATAAGCAAGCTAGTCAGGTACGATTGGCCGAAGTGCAACAAAGTCAGACGGAAGCCGCCTGCCTGCAGGCCGAAGCCAAAAAGGTGGAGATTGAGGCCCGAAGGGGTCGACTTGCCAACTTACAGCGGGCTGCCGAGTTGGCTCATCAGGAATTTCTTGAGATGGAGAATTTGCGGGAGAAGGATTCCGAACTGGTGACCCAACATCAACTGAATCGTCACGAAAATCAAAGCGAGCGTGCTCAGATCGAGTACGATGCTCTCAACGATAGCTTTCAACCGGCGCTCGATGCGGCCCATGCGGCATGCGTGGCGGCACAGAAAAACAAAGAGGTTGCTAAGGAGAATCTCGAACAACTCAAATCGATTGGCACGTTTGAAATCGAAGTGCTCGACAAAGAGATTGAACTGGCAAAGAAGACCTTGGCTCTGTCCGAGTTGCGACTGCCCCGTATGGATGGGAAAGCGAATCAGTTTACCATCCTCAAGATATTTTTGCGTCCCGGTGAATTCGTGACCCAAACACCCATCATGAAAGTCGGCGATTTAACCAAAATGGTTTGCATTGCCGAGGTGTACGAGGCCGACACCAAAGAGATCGGGGAAGGTCAAACCGTACGGATTTTCAGCTCGGCTTTTACGGACAAATTTGCGCGGAAAACTGGGGACGAAAATGATTCGGATAAGGGTGGTATTCAAGGCACGGTCCTACGCGTTAGCTCGATCATTACCAGTCCCGGCCTTTCCTATCGCAACCCACTGGCGCCTGGTGATCGGTCGGTTGTCGAGGTATTGATTAAAATCGACCCCAAGGCAAACGCCGAAGCGGCAAAACAGGTTGGACTGCAAGTAACGGTTGAGTTTGATTAGTAGCGGTTAGATTTTATCCGCTAAGCCGCAAGCGGGAACGATTCCGCATTCCGAACTTCGCATTCCTATGAACACCCCGCTTGCATGGAAAAATCTTGTTCACAACAAAACGCGAGCGGCCGTCGCATTGGCGGGCGTTGGTTTTGCGGTCACCTTGATTTTCATGCAGATGGGTTTTAAGGGGGCGATCAAGAAAACTGCCACGCAGATTTACGACGCACTCGATTTCGATTTGATGTTGCGGTCTCCGGAGTATATCCAACTGACCGACGCCCGATCGTTTTCAAGGGCGCGTGTTTATCAGTCGGCTTCGCTGCCCGAGGTGGCACATGCCAGACCGTTTTATTTGGGACTCAGCGAATGGCAAAAACCGCATTTCCCCGGCGAGAAACCGGGGAAATGGGAAAGGGAGTGGCGCGGCATCATCACGATGGGCACCGACCCCAGCGATCCGGCTTTTGTAAACGAAGATATTCGCTCGAAAGCCCGGCAGCTGACCGATCCCCGTTTCGTGCTGATCGATCGCAAGTCGAAGCCCGAGTATGGACCAGCCAACGGCAAAGCGTTTGGCGATGCGGACATCGGTGTGCGAACTTCGCTAGGACCTCGGCGTGTTCGTATTGTCGACCACTTTGAACTGGGAACCGGGCTGGCAGCCAACGGGGCATGTCTGACCAATCCAAGTGGCTATGTCCGGGCTTGCCCCTGGCAACCGATCGACATGGCAACCTTCGGTTTGATCAAGCTCCATGATCCCAGCAAAGTGGAAAGCGTCAAAAACAAGCTACAACGGCTCGTGAGTGGATCACAAAATGGATCAGACCATCTCGATACGAATGCAGATGTCGAAGTCCTCACGCGTGCGGATGTGAACCAATATGAAGAGCATCGTTGGGTGGTCGAGACGCCATTAGGACAAATTTTTAATTTGGGCGTGGTAGTTTCTCTGTTTGTCGGCGTAGCCATTGTTTACCAAGTGTTGTCCACCGACATTGCGAACATGATCGGCGAATATGCCACGCTCAAAGCGATGGGGTATTCTAACCGATATCTCACCTCGGTTGTGCTTGGGCAATCCGTGTTGCTTGCGATTGTTGGGTATATCCCCTCAATACTGATCGCATGGGTCTTGTATCGAGTCGTGGGAACACAAACTGGCATGCCGATGGAAATGACCCCAACGATCGCTTTTACCGTTTTGGCGTTGGCCTTGATGATGTGCGTGCTGTCGGGACTGGCAGCGCTACGCAAACTATTCAAGGCAGACCCGGCGGATTTGTTTTAAGATACCTGCCGTGCGTCGCGTTGCGACGCGGCTAGCCGTGTTGCAACGCAACACACGGAACAACGACACGACAATGAACTTATTCAGAAAAACACCGCTGGCTTGGAAAAATCTAACGCATGATCGGCGCCGACTGGCGGTGGCGATAGCGGGGATTGGGTTTGCCGTGCTGTTGATGTTTACGCAAGTCGGATTCCAAAATGCGTTGTTCGACAGCCAGGTGAAGATTATCGACGATTTGCAAGGTGATATCTTTCTGGTGAGTAAAGCAAAATACACGCTGGCGGCTGAAAAACGATTCCCAATCACGCGATTGCATCAAGCCAGTTCATGCTACGGTGTGATCGGAGCTTATCCGCTGTACACCGAATTAACCCTCTCAGTACTCAAAGATTTGGCTCATGGGCAGCGAGGTAAAGCTTACCGGATCCGCTCGATTGGCTTCCGCTTGGGCGATCCGATTTTTGATTCGGAGGAAACCAACCAGCAACTTGCAAGTCTTGAGGCTCCAGAAACGGCACTGATTGATATTCGAAGCAAGGCCAGTGAGTTTCCTTTTCCCATGGACCAACAAGTTGAACTAGCTCGGCACCCGGTCGAACTGGCCAGGAAGCATATCCGTCTCGTCGGCACATTTAACCTAGGCACCGACTTTGCCCATAATGGTAATTTAATGATGAGCGCCAAAAACTTTGCCAAATATTTTCCACAACGTAAGCATTTCGGCGATCCGCTGAGTGTGATCGACGTGGGCGTTGTGCATATTGAGCCGGAGGCTGACGCCGAGCAGGTTCGCCAGCGGCTGGACAATTTACTGGAGGATGATGTCTGTGTGTATACCCGACAGCAATTTCGTGACCAGGAGGTAAAATTTTGGGATGAGAGCACACCGATTGGAATCATTTTTACGGCAGGAAAAATCATCGGTTTTATTGTCGGCATGGTCATTTGCTACCAGGTGATCTTTTCCGACATTGCCGACCACATGCCCGAATTCGCTACCTTAAAGGCGATGGGCTACTCCAGCGGGTACTTCATCCGCTTGATTATCATGGAAGCTTTGGTGCTTTCGCTGATCGGATTTGTTCCCGGTGCAATCGTAAGCCGTTGGCTCTATGGCAGGTTGGCTGATTCCACGGGCCTGCTGATGCAGATGACCGACGACTGCCTCTTGCTTGTGCTGGCGCTTACTGTAGCTATGTGCGTCGCCTCCGGTTTACTGGCCGTCCGCAAGCTGCTCGCCGCCGATCCGGCCAGTTTGTTTTAGGAGACCATCAACCGGGGTCGGGGACGACCCGGCTCCCGTAGTAAACCACGACCAACCACCAACCACCATGCACTATGCTCGACGCAACCGCATCACTACCGGCAACCAGCGGTGCCTATACCGAAGGAATGCAGCTTCCCAAAACGGTGAAGGTTAGCTACCTGAACCACTATTTTGGCGAAGGGGAACTTCGTAAACAGGCATTGTTCCAAAACAACCTGGAGGTTCGCCGTGGTGAAATCGTGATCATGACCGGCCCTTCGGGTTCCGGGAAAACCACGCTGCTTACGCTGATCGGCACCTTACGGACTGTTCAGGAGGGAAGCCTGCAAGTGCTTGGCAACGAATTGCTGGGCGCGGGCCGCGATCATATTGTCGACTTGCGACGTGAGCTTGGTTTTATCTTTCAAGCGCACAATCTGTTTGAATCGCTCACCGCTTATCAGAACGTCAACATGGCAGCGGAACTTGCCGGATTGGATCGCCGGGTAGCCGATGAGCGGATCAAGTTGCTGCTCGGTCGACTCGGCCTGGAGGATCGAATTCATTACAAACCAAAATCACTTTCAGGCGGGCAGAAGCAGCGAGTCGCGATCGCCCGCGGATTGGTGCATCGGCCCAAGTTGGTGTTGGCCGACGAACCGACGGCCGCCCTCGATGAAAAATCGGGACGCGAAGTGGTTACCTTATTTCAGGAACTGGCCCGCGACGAAGGTTGCACGATCATCATGGTCACGCACGACAACCGAATTCTCGACGTGGCCGACCGCATTGTGAACATGGTCGACGGCCATATCAAGTCGGATGTCGCAGTGCAGGAAGCTTCGGTGATCTATGGTTTCTTAAAGGATATCCCACTCTTCGCCAGCTTAACGCCCGGCACCATGTCCGAAGTAGCAGACAAGATGCTAGTCAAACAGGCCGAGCCCGAGCAGGCCGTCCTGCGCCAAGGCGACCCGGGCGAAATGTTCTATCTGATCCGTAGTGGCAAGGTCGACGTGGTTGTCGACGATGGCAAAGAAACGAAGAAAGTTGCCGAGCTAATCGAAGGGCAATACTTTGGTGAGGCCGCCCTCATCAAGGACGAGCCGCGTAATGCAACGATCATCGCGCAAGAGAAGTCGGTATTTTACACACTCGGCAAGGAAGACTTCCACGCCGTGCTCGACTCGAGCGCCACCTTTGAACAAGAATTGCGGCAAGCGCTGTTCAATCGGTAGGTAGGGACAAGCTTGAATTCCAGTGTCGAAGTTCTCCTGGAACGCCCCAGACGCTCCGAGCGCGGTGGGTCGTTGGAAACGACAGGATGACCGCAAGTCGTTTTGACATTAGAATTTATGATTTTGAATTTGTTTCGGATTACGTGCTTGAAAATTTGCGAAGGTCGCAAAGATTTTAACCGTTAGTAACACGAATCTACGCGAATAGCAGGAGAATCGAGCGATCTGAGCCCGTAAAAACTCGGCGGTCATCCTGATCGTTCCGAGTTGCTTTTTCCTTCTTTTTTTCGTGTAATTCGTATGATTCGTGGTTTTCTCTTTACCATTTGAGTAATTACTGGTTGCTTAGACCTACAGCGCAAAGTATACAAACCACAAGGCACAAAGAGCCAGCGCAGCCTTCAGTCTCGCTGGGTTCTTCGTGCCTTGAGGTTTAACCCTGCGCTGTAGTATTTGGCCCGCCTGCCACGACGACTCGATCACATTAGGAAGTCTCTTATGAACAGCCGCCAGCGCCTACAAATGACCCTCAACCACCAGCAGCCTGATCGGGTATGCGTTGACTTCGGCGCCACGCCTGTCACGGGGATTCATGTCGCCGTGGTTGACAAGCTCCACAAGGTGCTGCTGGGGAGCAGCGACCACAAGGTCCGCGTGACCGAGCCGTATCAGATGCTGGGCGAGGTGGACGACCAACTGCGCGAGGCCTTGGCAATCGATGTGGTTGGCAAATTGCCGCGCAAGAGCATCTTCGGCACCGATGAATCTGGCTGGAAGCCCTTCACCATGTACGACGGCATGGAGGTGCAGGTGCCGCACAACTTCAACACCACGGTTGAAGAAGGCTCGGGAGATACCCTTATCTATCCCGAGGGTGACATGACGGTGCCGGCGTCGGGACGCATGCCCAACGGCGGGTATTTCTTCGATTCGATCATCCGGCAGGAGCCGGTCGACGAGGAGAAACTCGATCCGGCTGACAATCTCGAAGAGTTCGGTCTGCTGAGTGAGGAAGATCTGGCGTACTTCCGCGAGGTGAAACAGTGGTTTGAACAGCGTAGCGAGTACGGCGCAATTCTCATTATTCCAGGCTCAGCGTTCGGCGACATTGCCCTCGTGCCGGCGCCCTTCCTGAAACATCCGAAGGGAATCCGCGACATCTCTGAGTGGTATGTCTCGACGGCGTTGCGCCCCGACTACATCCGCGCGGTGTTTGAGAAGCAGTGTGAAATCGCTCTGGAAAATATCGAGACGCTGATCGATCTGTTTGGCGACGTAGTCCAAGTGGCAATGCTTAGCGGGATCGATTTTGGCACGCAAAACGGACTGTTCATCTCGTGCAAGTCGTACCGCGATCTCTACCAGCCATTCCACATCGCAGTCAATCAACTGGTCCATGAAAAAAGCAATTGGAAAACATTTATTCATTCCTGCGGGTCGATTTGGGATCTGATACCCGATCTGATTGAAGCAGGCTTCGACATCTTCAACCCGGTACAGTGCTCGGCCGCCAAGATGGAAGCGAGGGACCTCAAGCGGGAGTTTGGCAAGGAGATTGTCTTCTGGGGAGGTGGTGTTAACACGCAAAAGACCTTGCCGTTTGGAACTCCGGACGAAGTCTACCGAGAAGTCCGCGAGCGTATTGAGATATTCAACGACGGTGGTGGGTTCGTTTTCAACTCGATCCACAATGTCCAAGGAAACACACCCATTGAAAACGTCCAGGCGATGTTTCGGGCGGTTCGTGACAGCTACGCCGGACCGCCTCTGCTTCCTTCCCAATCCGTTCCCAGGATCCTTTAACATTGGCCAACAATAACTGTCGTGTTCTCCTAAATCATAATCATAATCCTGTACTTTGCGGCTGCCATAAACTGCCTGCGTGACGTGGTTCCCGCGAGCCTATCCTCCAATGAGGAAACTCAACGTCCAACTGAAGCAAAACAAGGTCATGGCCAGAGCGATCAAGGATGGCCATGGAATCCGCGATCTCCACGGGGCCAGTGGCGTAAGGATCCGATCGAGCCCGAGGTCGCCGGCATCGAACCATCCGCTCGACATGGAGTGTCCGATGAATGAGTTTGCCGTCAATAATTCGACCCAACGCGGCAGCATTGTGTACCTGACGCTGGTGTGTCTGGTTGCCGCCATGGGTGGCCTGTTGTTCGGCTATGACACGGCGGTCATTAGCGGCGCCATCGGCTTCCTTGAATCTCACTTTGAACTCAATGCGATGATGGTTGGTTGGACTGCCGGCTGCGCGCTGGTTGGTTGCATTATCGGAACCGTGATGGCTGGTGTGCTCAGCGACCGAATCGGGCGCAAAAAAGTGTTGGTCCTCTCGGCCATTCTGTTCCTGATTTCGGCGATTGGGACAGCAATCCCCGAAACGCTGACGCAGTTCATCGTTTACCGTATCATCGGCGGCATCGGCGTCGGTGCCGCATCAATGACCAGCCCAATGTACATCGCCGAAATGAGCCCCGCCCGCATCCGAGGCCGTATGGTCTCCATGAACCAATTAGCAATTGTTTTCGGTATCGTCGTGGTCTATTTCGTCAACTACTTCATTGCCGGCTATGGGGACGCGGTTGATCGGCAGCTAGCCGTCACCACCACCCAAGAATCGTGGAACGTTGTGTCTGGCTGGCGGTGGATGTTCGGATCAGAGGTAATTCCGGCCACAGCGTTGCTTTTGTTGTTATTTTTGGTGCCGGAAAGTCCGCGTTGGCTGACCAGTCAGGGCCGCTCCGACGAGGCGAGAAACGTTCTCATGCGTGTGGATGGAGCCGATCACGCCGAACTAGAGATGGCTGAAATTGCCGACGCCCTTTCCCATGAAAGTGCATCGTTATCCCAGTTGCTCATGCCGGGCACCAGGATGGCACTGTTGATCGGCGTTGTGCTTGCTGTGCTACAGCAGATCACCGGCATTAACGTAATCCTCTATTACGGGCCAGAGATCTTCAAGCAAACCGGCGTCGAATCCCACGAGGCACTGCTGTGGACCATCATCGTGGGCTCATCGATGGCTCTCTTCACACTTTTGGCGATCTGGACGGTCGACCGTCTTGGTCGTAAGCCGCTGATGATCGTCGGCGCCCTGGGCATGGGAGCTTGTCTGTTGGCGTCTGGGTTGGCATTTTATCGCCAACAGACCGGCGTTTGGGTGTTAACATTTATCCTTGGTTACATCGCGTTTTCTCTCTGTCGGTTGGCCCAGTCACCTGGGTTATTCTGTCGGAGATATTCCCCACAAAGATTCGTGGCCGCGCAATGGCCATCGCGACCTTTTGTTTGTGGGCGTCTAACTACGTCGTGTCACAGACCTTTCCCATGATGGACAAAAACGAGTGGCTGGTTGATCAGTTCAACCACGGTTTTCCCTTCTTCGTTTATGCCGGATTCAGCGCGCTATTGGTCCTGTTCATAATCGTAGCCGTACCCGAGACGAAAAATAAGACACTCGAAGAGATTGAACGATTTTGGATGACGGATTCGTGAAAAGCTCGATGCACACCGTTTGGCGGCAACCGGTGGATCAACCAATCCGATGCGAGATTGAAATTGAAGCACATGCTCAGGCCGAAAGGTCAACTCAGAAACAAGAAATGAGCTGCATCTTCTTTATTGTCTTAACGATTTTATTGTCTTAAGGGCTGGACAGAAATAACTTGTACGTTTTGATTCTAGGGTTTTTGAGGTCGTATGGTGTAGTTCCACTTTAGTAGCATTCGATTTGGTATCAATTGAACAGCGGCTTTTTGTTCATCGGTCACGAGCGTCTTTTTAGGATAGCAGCTTTTGTCGAGTGTAGCACGGCAGCGAAACCCGGTCATCGAGCGCGTTGTGCGAATGTATTTCAAAGTACGAGTGCTCTTGCATGTCCAGCGAAGTGGATTCATCGGATCACCACGAGTGCTAGGATTGATGAGCTGGTCAAGTGCATCGAGAAGATCAGGCTGCTCTTCTGTCCGCGGTTTTCGACCGCCACCAACTTTACGTTGCCGGTCGTTACCAATTTGCGGAGGATTTGTAAGCTCGCTTGTCCCCGCACGAATGGTACGATCAGAAATTCCTGTTGCTGCGGCCACCGCAGCGATTCCACCTCGTCCGAGAGAAGCTGCTTCAATTGCCGCCCAGCGTCGACGGCCCCTCTCATCGAGTTCCGACGCTAGGTGGATATACTTGTCACGAATCCATTGAACAACATATGCATCCGGCATCAACGAAATGTGCAATAATTCCGTCTGTCAACGCAATACCAATCCGGTAACTTATTTCCGCGCAGTTCCTTAGGCGGTTGTGGGCGCCCTTCAACTCCGCCCGGCTCGTCGTGTGACGCCGGCGACGCGAAGCAAAGAACGGCGTGTTCATGTAGGTGCGATCCTCGACCAGCACGATCGGCGCGTCGGGTCGGGCCGCGCGAAGCTGACGCACCAACGGCTCGGTCCGTTCGGCCACCGCCTGGGCTTCCATATTCGGAAGGCAGTCGATCACGCAGACGCCCGCATCAAGTTCCGCCAACAACGCGCCCACCTCTGGGTCCATCCGTCCGTTGCCTGAGAAGCCGAGGTTGATCACGGGCCGATCGAGAGGGCGTCGGGCAGCACTTTGACCCGGAAGTGGTCGCGGCCTTCGACTTGTCCACCGAGAGAATCGCGGCAATCCGCAACGAGTTCTCGGATGAACAAGATGCCGTGTGTCCAGGTGTACGTATTCCGGGACAAGTGTGCGCGGTCGTCAGCTGATCGACCCGGAGCGGGTGTCAAGCGTGTCTTGCAAAGAATCATCCCTTTCCGCACTCTCCTTCCCATCCCACGAACTGCTCCCATCGCTGTTTTTTGATGTAGACCCTTCTTGGCGGTTCTGACTGTAGGGGCATCGTCCGCCACTGCAAGAATTTGCGACGTACGTTCTAAAAGCGAAACGAGTAATCGTTCTGCCCGATCGCCGGATGAACCATAAAATGAGCATGACAATGCGTATTCTAATTGACCAATGTCTCCTAGGCATGCCGCGTGGTCTCCGCGACGAGTGGCAGCCTTTGCTGGCCACAGAAAGGCGTGGCAAGTGACAGTAGTGACAGTAGTTCTAAATTTGTAGTCTTCCCGGAGGTTTTCTCGTTTTCTCGAAGGATCGCTAGCATTCAACAATAAGCTATCAGCCGTCAGCAGGTCCGAGTTTCGAAGGCCGAAAGCTGATTGCTGACCGCTGAGGGCTACTGGCACTGAGTGCGCCAGCGGCAATAAACACCGAGAAAAACACTAGGCTTTGTCAGAAAACAGTGAGCCGAACGCGCTAGCGTCGGGCGAACCTGCGTAAAACGTCGAATCAAAACGCCCGAGGCTAGCGCCTACGGCTCACATCACGGCATCATTGAGGTTTTCTGACAAAGCCTATATCTGGAACTACTGAGCGAGGAAACAACGATGAATTGTGATAATACAGCGATCAACCCACGCAGCCCGATCACCGTCCTAACAGTCGTCCTAGTTATGACTTGGGGGGTACTGGCCACGTTTGGATGGTCGTCATACCGAACCTATCACAACTTACAGTCATCGATGAAGCACGATTTGAGAATCGAAGAACTACGCGGCAATATTATTCACCTAGACGAAGTTTTGACCATGTCGGCGCGGATGGCAGTCTTCACTGAGAATCTACAGTGGGAGGATCGCTATCGTCGTTTCGAGCCACACTTGGACACCGCGATCAAAGAGGCGATGGGACTTACGGCCGAGGTCTACAGCGGCGACGCGGCCGCTAAGACTGACGCCGCCAATAACAAACTTGTGGAGATGGAGAAGCGGGCTTTCGATCTGATGCACCAGGGTCGTGTGGACGAAGCCAAAGCGGTACTGTTCAACCGCGAGTATGAGACGCAAAAGCAGCTTTACGTTGAAGGGATGCCCCGTTTTGCGAAAACGAAGGAGCGCCATCTGCGTCTTGCGGAATTGCGTAACACTATCGTTCACCTGGACGAGGTGCTGACAATGTCTGCACGCTTGGCGGCGGTAACCGGTGATCTGCAGTGGAAAAAGCGGTATCGTCTTTCCGAGCCTCAGCTGGACGCCACGATCAAGGAAGCCGTGAAGCTGGCACCTGAGGCTCAAGGCGGCAAAGCGGCTGCTGAGATTGACACCGCCAATATAAAGCTTGTGAAGATGGAGAACTACGCCTTTGATCTGGTGCGCCAAGGCCGTCTGGACGAGGCCAAAGCGGTCCTATTCAGCGACGAATACGAATCGCAGAAACAGATTTATACCAAGGGAATGGACGTACTTTCCGCAGGTCTCGCTGACGCCGTCAGCATTGCTCTGAAACGGAAACAGTGGCTATCCTTCCTGCAAACTGGGACGATGTTGCTGATCATGCCCTTACTGGTCGTCGGATGGCTTGTCGTGTTTCGTGCCGTGCGCAACTGGAAGATGGCACTGACCAAGCAGGCTAAAGAACTGGCCGAAGTGAACGTGTCGCTTGATCAGCGTGTGATTGACCGCACGCGGAAACTTCAGTCCGTCACCGAGAAACAAACTGAGATGGTCCAATTGTTGGGGGAGCGCGAAGCCCGACTACAAGCGATTATGGAGTCCGCAAGCGAGGGAATCGTGACGATCAACGAGCGGGGAATCATGGAGTCATTTAACAAGGCCGCCGTCGCGATGTTCGGTTATCGGGCAGAGGAGGTGATAGGCCAGAATGTCTCGATGCTTGTGCCGTCCCCCGATTCAGAGCAGCATGACCAGTATCTCGCCAACTATCTGCGCACCGGCCACGCAAAGGTTGTTGGGATCAAACGCGAGGTAGAAGGCAAGCAAAAAGATGGCGTTTTGTTCCCGTTGGAACTTAACGTGAGCGAAATCAATATGGACGGCATGCATTTGTTCACGGCAATCATTCGTGATCTCACCGAGCGCAAGCAAACGGAGGGGGCATTGCGCGAGAGCCACGAATATACCAACAACATCATAGGTTCTATGATCGCCACGCTGATCGTCGTGGCGCCCGATGGCACGATTGTGACGGTCAATGAGGCAACCTGCTCGTTGCTGGGTTATCGAGAAAAGGAACTAATCGGACAACCCGCGAGGTTACTGTTCTCCGAAGAAGAAGAGGAGGAAGAAGAACACCTCGCCAATATGGTTGTATCTCGGCACGCCCTGCCGGTGAGAGGGACGATGCTTCGCACCTTAATCAGCGTAGGTCATGTCAACGACGTCGAAGGCTGGTATACGGCTAAAGACGGAAGCAAAATCCCCGTGGCTTTTTCCGGGTCTGTCATGCGGGACAGTGATGGCGAAATCCAGGGGATCGTGTGTGTTGCTCAGGACATCACCGAGCGAAAGGAACATGAGGAGAGCCTGAGGTTACAGGGTGCCGCGCTGGAATCGGCCGCGAACGCGATTGTGATCGCGGATCAAGACGGACGCATCAGCTGGACAAATCACGCGTTCAGCCAAATGACCGGCTATTCGCGAGAGGAAGCAGTTGGGAGCGAAACAAGTCTGCTCAAGAGTGGCCAGCACGATGTCGTATTTTACACCGACCTCTGGCAGACAGTGCTCGCCGGAAAAGTCTGGCATGGCGAGATCATTAACCGGCGAAAGGATGGCAGCCTGTTCACGGATGAATCGACGATTACACCTGTAGCGGACGATCGTGGCAAGATTACACACTTCATCGCCGTCAAGCAAGACATCACGGATCGCAAAATTGCCGAAGCGAATCAAAAGCAACTCCAGTGTGAGCTGACGCATGCCCAGAAACTAGAGTCGGTCGGGCAACTGGCCGCAGGTATTGCCCACGAGATTAACACGCCGACCCAATACGTGGGCGACAACACGCGATTTCTGGAAGAAGCGTTTAGCGACATCAGCACTGTACTGGACAAGTTCGAGGAGTTGCTACAGGCGGTCAAAGAGGGCTCGGTCGATGAAAAACTTGTGGAAGAAGTCGAGGCAACCCTCAAACAAGCGGATATCGAGTACTTAACAAAAGAAGTACCCCAGGCCATTAACCAATCGCTCGATGGGGTCGAACGGGTGGCAACGATCGTCAGAGCCATGAAGGAATTTTCACATCCGGGCAGCGAGGAAAAAAAACTCGTCAATCTGGCCGAGGCAATCGAGACCACGATCACGGTGGCACGCAACGAGTGGAAATACGTGGCCGAGGTGGAGACACAGTTCGACTTCGAGATGCCGGAGATTTCTTGCCTTCCGGGCGAGCTGAATCAGGTCTTCTTGAATCTGATTGTCAACGCAGCGCACGCGATCGGAGATACGCTGGGCGAGGACCGTGAGGAAAAGGGCACCATCACGGTGGGTACCCGACGCGACGGAGCGTGGGCAGAAATCTTCATACGCGACACGGGGACGGGAATACCGGAAAATGTCCAAGCAAAGATATTTGATCCTTTCTTCACCACGAAAGAGGTTGGCAAGGGAACGGGACAAGGCCTGGCCATCGCGCGATCCGTAGTGGTCGATAAGCACGGCGGCACCATCGACTGCCAGACCAAGCAAGGCAAAGGAACCACGTTCATTGTCCGGTTACCGGTCGATGAAAAACAGCAAATTTAAGGGGCAAGAAATGGATACGAAGATGCGGGTTCTATTTGTTGATGATCAGCCCAATGTCTTAGCCGGACTGCGTCGCATGCTGCGCGGTCTCCGCGACGAGTGGCAAATGGAGTTTGCCGAAAGCGGCGAAGAGGCTTTGGCGATCATGGCGAAGTCGCCGTTTGAGGTCGTCGTCAGCGATATGCGCATGCCCGGCATGGACGGCACACAACTGCTCACCGAAACCATGAAGCGGTACCCCGGGACGGTCCGGATCATCCTGTCCGGCCAGGCCGACCAAGCGAGTGTTCTGCGGGCGGTTACACCGGCGCACCAGTACTTGTCGAAGCCCTGTGATACCGAAATGCTGAAATCGACAGTCGCTCGCGCTTGCTCTCTCCGAGACACTTTGAGCCAAGAGTCGCTCATACGGCTTGTTTCCCAAGTCACAACGCTTCCCAGTCTGCCGCATGTCTATACAAAACTGTTGGAGGAGTTGCAGTCGGAGGATGCTTCGGTGCAAGCTGTCGCAGAGCTCATTGCACAGGACGTTAGCATGACCGCTAAGCTCATGCAAATGGTGAATTCTTCCTTTTTCGGTATCCCCAGGCGCGTCGAGAGTCCTGCCCACGCCGCCGCAATGCTCGGCCTCAACGTACTCAAGCCACTCGTGCTTTCCGCAGGCATATTCTCCCAGTTTCCCGTGGACCGTCTGCAAGGATATTCCGTGGACGCACTGATGGAGCATAGCCTGGCTGTAAGTCATCTCGCGGAACAGATTGCCAAAATTCAGAGTGACGACAAGGAGCTGGCGGAAGATGCGTTACTCGCCGGTTTGCTTCATGATGTCGGACAGTTACTCCTGGTGGCAAACTTGCCAGAACAATATGGCAAGACTTTGGCGTTGGCAAGCGAAAAGGAGATTTCCTTGTGTGACGCGGAATTTGAATGTCTCGGCGCATGTCACGCAGACGTGGGAGCCTATCTACTTGGTCTTTGGGGCATGGCAGACCCGATTGTCGAAGCCGTGGCCTTCCACCACCGGCCAACGAAATGCATGGAAGACGGTTTCAGTCCTCTGACAGCAGTTCACGTAGCCAATATCCTAGTGAACAAAACACAACCATCCTGTGGTATCATCTATAGTCTCGATATGGATGAGGACTACCTGGAACACATCGGTGTGGCGGACCAGCTCCCGAAGTGGCAAGACATGGCTGACAACTTATACGCAGCAAGAGTTTAAGAAGAGGTTCTTCAGGAATTTTAGTGGCTAGATTTTGGTATGAAAAGGAGAACTGCTAAGCCGTAATCTCAGCCCCCGGCTTTGCCGGGGGGTCGTGAAACGATCACCATCGCTACCAAGCAGGGCTTTTCCCCGAGCGCATTTTTCCAAGAGCAACATTTTCCCAAAGGCAACCCCCCGGCAAAGCCGGGGGCTGAAATGAGGATGCTTCATCGCCACCGTCAGCAATAGCCACTAAATTCCCTGAAGAACCTGAAAAGAGATTTCAGCGATCAGCGGTCAGTTGTCAGCCAGAAAGATGGTCGACAGTTGCCTGGCTGAAAGCTGATCGCTGAAAACCGAGAGCCTAACTACAATGAGCCGAAAAGTCCTCCTTGTTGATGACGATCCAAATATCCTGCAAGGATTCAAGCGCCAGTTGCGCAAGCAATTTCAAATTGAAACAGCACTTGGTGGAAAAGAAGGGCTGGAGGCCGTTGTCAAAAACGGACCGTTTGACGTCATCGTGTCGGACATGCAGATGCCAGGAATGGATGGGATCCAGTTTCTCGACGCGGTCCGGAAGATTGCTCCAGAAAGCGTGCGCATGATGCTCACTGGAAATGCAGACCAAAAAACAGCCATGGATGCCGTCAACGACGGGCATATTTTTCGTTTTCTCACAAAGCCTTGTGCCCCCGAGGCCTTTACCAAAGCACTTGAGGCGGGAATTGAGCAGTACCGACTGATTACTGCCGAGCACGAACTGCTGTCAAAAACCTTGAGCGGCAGTGTGAGCGTATTGACCGAGGTGCTCTCGCTCGTCAATCCCACCGCCTTCGGCCATGCCGCAAGAGTCCGCCGTCTGGTACGGCAGATTTGCCAGGAAATGAAAGTAGAGCATGCGTGGGAAATCGAGATCGCGGCAATGTTATCCCAAGTAGGTTGCGTTACCATCCCCGAAACGACGTTGGCCAAGCTGTCGAGCGGCGAGACACTCTCCGACGAGGAATTGAAAACCTATCAGAGTCATCCGCAGGTTGGATGCCACCTGATCTCGAAGATTCCTCGTCTCAAAGGCGCCGCAGAAATCATTGCCTACCAACAGAAGCATTTCGACGGCTCCGGCGTGCCAAATGATAAAAAAAAGGCGGAGCAAATCCCCCTCGGGGCCCGGATTCTCAAGCTTGTCATTGATGCCGTCCAACTCCTATCGGCCGAAAAATCCACGGAAGATATATGGACTACCATTTACAATCGGAAGGGCTGGTACGACCCATCGTTGGTCAACGTACTGGCGGCCATTCTCGATGTCGAGTATGTCATCAAGTCGGTTGGAGTCAAACATCTTGAGGACAATATGATTTTGGATGAACATGTTGTGACGCAGTCGGGCGACCTTCTCCTCGCGCGTGGCCAGGAAGTGACCTCGTCGTTGCGAGAGCGGCTGTCGACATTCGCTATAACTGGCAGGGGAGTGCGGGAACCGATTCGAGTCCGCTGCCCAGTCAGCAGGGCCAAGACAAACAAAAGCGAAACACGAGAGATCGATTTCACCCAGCAAGAGAAAGGAATTGAGATATGAAAACCGAGCAATCCTCTACGCAGCAGACCGAGGTCGATGTTTCCACAAGTGTCGTGCTTCTGGTCGATGACGAGCCTAACTTACTTCGCGCCCTCTCGCGCTCTCTTCGGCAGCAGCCCTATCGCATTAACACAGCCCGTTCGGCCGAAGAGGCGATGGACATCTTGAAGGCACACAGGGTTGATCTGATTGTTTCCGATGAACAGATGCCCGGCATTAGTGGAACGAAATTCTTATCGTGGGTTGCCGATAATTTCCCCGAGGTGCCCCGGATTATCCTCACCGGCCAACCCTCGGTCCCCTCCGCGCTACGCGCAATCAACGAAGGCGGAGTCTATCGCTACTTCACCAAGCCTTGCGACATCGTAGAACTCGCCCTAGCGATCCGCCAAGGCTTGGAAGAAAAGGTTCTTCGGGGAATTCCGTCTGTCTAGTAGGCCGGAACAGATCAGCCAAGAGTTCGCGCACAAATAACTTGTACAACTCGGGTGCAGATCCTAAACTCGTAACACGAAACCCTAAACAAATTCGAATGACCAAATTTCAAAGGACAAAAACGCAGCTAGTCGCCCGTGCCTTGGGAAAAGGCCCAAAATGATTCGTTTTGGTCATTTCATTTTCGGATTTCGATATTCGTAACACTTTAGCCATCTGCAGTTGCTTAGGATGATTAACCACAGAGAACACGGAGGAACACAGAGGAAAATGAATCCTAGATGCCCATCCATTGAAAGAAGTGATAGAACCTCCGTGACCTCTGTGTTCTCTGTGGTGATTTTCTGATTCGCTGCATTTGGCTAAAGTGTTACCGATATTCGAGATTCGGATTTTAGTCACAAAACTTGTTCATGTTATTTCTGCGCGGACCCTAAATGGAAGGCAGAAGTGTAGAAGTCCGTCCTTGCGGACGGCGCTAACGATACCGCTCCTGAAGAACCGTTTTTACTGAGCCGTTTCTTAATCCGGGATTTTCTCATCCATCGACCAGAAAATGATATTCGTAAGAAGCTTCCTGAATTGGGGTTCACGAAAATCGTCAGGATGGCCGAGGCTGATGTAAATGACTTTGCCGCCGTGGTACTCACGGGTCCAAAGTAGCGGTTCCGTTCGAACGGTATTGGATCCGATCATTAAAACCTTGGCATCGTCGAGCGGGGGAGAAACGTAGTAGAGCGATCCAGTGCTGTGCCATGCGTCTGGCTCCACTCCCTTCAAGATGGGATGGCCTTCGGCTCCCTTGGCAAAGACCACATCGGTACCCAGCTCATTGGGGCCGTGGCCCGTGTAGTGGCCGCCCAGGACCTCGGTATCGAACTCGACCCATTCGGCGCGTCCTTCAGGCACCTTGAAACCGGGTGGATTTTTTCCGTTGATCTTGAACGCATGACTCGCGGTCCGCATTCCGATAAGAGGCTTTCCGTGGTTCACGTAGTCCTGGATCGCTTTGAGCTGCTCCGCAGGCAGTCCAAGGCGACGCACGAAAACGATCAGCGAGTCGGCGTCCTTTAATGCCTCCACCAATGGGGCACGATGTTTGCCCTCGCCATGCAGTATCGTACAGTGGAGGTCGTACTTTTCACGCAGTTGCTGGGCAAACTGCGGCAGCGTCTTGTCCGCATGATAATGGTCATCGCTCACGATGATTGCGAGATGCTTTCGGTCGTCGCCCGCGAACCGGAACGGAGGGTCTTTGGTGAAGTCTGTACTCGTGATGGTTGGACACCAATACTTTTCAATATGTTCCACCACCAGATCCGTCCCGCGGTAATGGCTCACTTTCGGATCCATCTCGGGATTGTAAAGGCTGTCTGTGAGGTCTCTCATCAGCAGTACGTTCTTGTCGAGATACCTGAGCTGGCGAATGCCGAAGGGTCTGCCCAGTACACAGATATTGGTATGGACCCCAAGCAGAATAACGTTCTCGATCCCACGCTGCTCGAGCAGGTAATAGATGTCCGGGCCATCACCGACAGCGTCTTCCTCGCAGATTTCTATTGCGGCATGTTGACGGTTCTGAGGCGCGGCACCGGGGGCGAGAGGGCCCTCCCATCCACCGTCGGAATCGTCGATCGGCAGCGGGCCTTCGCGGTCCGGGTTGAGATCATTCCACTTAAGTGGCGTGGCCGTTTCCACCTTGGGCGCCTCGACACACCGGTTGCGCGGCTTGGTGCCTGCGTAGAAATCCATTGTTCCACTCGGAGAATGAACAACGAGTACACCCTTTTTCCTCGCTTCCTTTGCCACCTTGTCGATCTTCGCGGCAAGTTCCGCGACACGATCCGCCGGAATCTGGCATTTCATCGTGTTCCAGACATCGCAGATAACGATCGCGGTCTTCGTCGGGTCCCAGTTCAAGGTTTTGTAGACCAGATCGGGCTGACCTTCGTGGCCGACCTCAACCGGGCGGCTGCGCGTATGGAGAATTAGATCGTCGGCATGTTGCTCGGCGCTGGCCTGGGTACCCCAACTCGCGGCAAGAAGCAGCAGCACAATGCCTTGGATTATCGATATTCTTTTCATTTACTTCCCTCACCCCTCGCTCGCGTTGTGACTAACATAGCTGGGTACTCTCTTATCAAAACAAAACAAGAAGCCCAGTTGCTCCATCCGGCAGGCTTGCCAACCCACTGACCAGTATAGCCGAATGGTCCGACATGCAAGAGCCTTAGAATCTTACTCAAACTGGAAAGAGGGAACCACGAATTACACTAATCACCTAGCGCAGCCGTTGGCCGCGATCAAACAACCAATTTTGACAGGATTTACAGGATAAACGGGATAAATCTAATAAACTCAGAGTGAAAGCTGTCGGATGTCAGCTGTCGGCTATCAGCCAGAAAATGCACCTTGTCCAGCGGTTTTCTTGCTGATAGCCGACGGCTGAAAGCCGACAGCCCATCCGGTGAAAATATTGTTTTATACCGTTCAGGGTCAGCAGTAGTTTTCACTCTGAGTTATTACCTGCGCATGTTGCAGTTCTTATGTTCGCAGCGTTCGCACGGCGAGCTAAGCGTCACCATGTCGTCTGCTCGCCCCAGACCGATCAGCCCCGACACCGACTTGATCGGCCGCATCAAACAATCGGACGTGAGGTCGACGCCGATGTTTTCGCCATCGAACAGCGAAAAAAGTTTTCGCTGTTCGGTCAGCGCCATTCCACAATAGCCGGGGCTGTAAGGAAGCGTCGGCGCCAGGCCGATAGCCCCAGCCTGCCCTCGCAATTGATCGGTCACCGTGGCCTCGGCGGCCTCGGCGCGTTCGGCCCCCACGGCATTGAGAATCATTGCCCCGAGGCTGTCGTCGTTTTGCAACAGCTCGCTCGCCCGACGCTCGATGGCTGGGCCGGCCGTGGCGATGAACGCCGCCACACTTTGCGAGTCTCCGAGAAATTCGCCGTTGAATTCCGTAACGCCGGATACCGTCTGTACACAGAGCCGTCGCCGACCCAACTCGGTGACTGGATGCACAAGATAAATTGCCCGAGGAGTCGCCAAGTGGCCCGCCTCTTCGATCCAATGGTCAATGATCTCAGCAATGCGATTGTTCGGTACGACGTCGACCGGATACCCGAGATAGCGCAACACCTCCAGCCGATCGATCGCTGTATCGACCCGATCGACAATGCGCGGTTCCAGTTTGAATGGATCGTGAGATGGATTCGGTGTTACCATTGGACTGTTCGGGCATCGTTCGTGAAGAATCGACTCGGAAAATGTTTGGCTGCTCTATTGTAGTTCAATCGCGCATCGATTCTAGTGCTTTGTCAGAGCTTGATTTTGGGGTTAGCCGTTAGGGCGCTAGCCCCGGTTCATGCAGCAATAACCGTGGCTAGCGCCAAAACGGCTAATCTGCTCAATCCCAATTCTTAGCTGTGACAAAGCACTAGCGGGCGATTCAGTTTTGGTATGGAAGCGGCTCGCACAGAGCCTGCAGGTTTTCATTCGGCGTGCCTGGCGGGATTTCGCAGCCAGCGTTGACGACAAACGGATTGCCAGCCTTCGCATAAGCCCCATGCAGCGCCTGGCGGATCGAAGCGGGATCGCTTTGCATCACTTCCGTGACCGGGTCCAGATTGGCACCGAGCGTCACCGTCTTGGGCAACCGCTCGCGGGCGGCTGTGATATCTACCATGTGATCCACGTCGAGCACGTCAATCGGCAGGTCAGCAATCCCATCTAACAGGTGCGTCGTGTTGCCGCAGATGTGCAGACGCACGCGGGCGCCCATGTCGCGGATGGCCTGCATCAATCGCTTTTCTCGTGGCTGAATGTGTCGGGCGTACAGGTCATACGACATCTGCGAGGCGATCGCGTCGCCGACGCCGATGGTGTCCGCGCCAGCATCGACCTGGGCCTGGGCGAAATCGATCGCCACGTCCACGCAGAGGTCCATCAACTCGCCCGACCAAACCGGATCGTCGATCAGATCCATTAGAAACTGACTGATGCCGCGTAGGTCGGCCGCTTCGGCAGCGGGACCTTCGACCCAGCCAAGAATGGTGTACTGTCCTCCGAACTGCTCGCGGTAACGCTCGACAGTACGCACGGTGTTAAGCATCCGCGTAGCCTGCAACGGGTTTGGGCGGGGCAGCTTCGACAGGTCGCGCGAGTCGGCCAGCAGCGGGTGCCGACACTCGGGCGTCGTCTTGTCCTTGTAGGTGATCTCGGCGCCGAAGCCTTCCGTTTCGGTGTACGGGTCGGACATCACACCGACCAGATCCAAGCCGAAGTCTTCGGCGCAGCGCACATTACCCTCAGCCTTCACGGCGAAGTCCGAGCAGAACGCCCCGTACAGTGCGTCGATGTGCTCGGCGGCGAACTGCATCAGAATCGGAATTCGCGGAACGAAATCGACCGGCTGGCCATCGAGCATCGCGTTGTAGCGCTCTAGGGAGTTCATGATGGTCCTACCAATCCGACAAAGAAAATACGCGGCCGTTCACGGAATGAAAAAGATTGAACCCGAATCAACCCAGCGCGACAACGCCGCAACCAAAGAAAATAGCCGCAAAAAACACGAAAATCACAAAAATCATGGCCCGCGAATCACGCGAATTGGCGCGAATGAATCGGGAGGATGACAATCATTGACATCCACGTGATTCGCTAGCAATGCTATTCCTTTTCGTGCCTTTTTGTGTTTTTTGTGGCTATTGTAAATCTTTGCGTCTTACAACAATTTAACAAAAGTCGAATAAAGCAAAATAATTGATGGCAAAATGATTCGGACAGTAAGGTGTTTGTCCGATAAAATTCAGCTTGAAAATACCCCTCCATCATGACCCGCGTGATTATCAACTAATTATTTTGCCATCAATCATTTTGCCATGGTTGTTTTGATATTTTGGTTGCGGCTTTGTCTCGCTAGGCTCTTCGTGGTTCATTTTTCTTCCATCCTGTGAACGGTTACGAAAATACGCGGGCTTGGGAGTGTCAAACCGAAATCTCAAATCCGATCGGTCATCCCCTCATGCTCGAACAGCACGGGATTCAGCTCCGTGGCAATTACCTCGCCGACTTTCGCGTCCGGGCACCAAGTCTCCCAGTCGCACTGCTGATTCTCGTTGCGTGGCTGGACCAGCTTCATTTGATTGTCCATGTAGATCACGGTCATGACCTGCCGCGGATTGTCAGTGGAGTTGGGTCCGGCCCGATGGTACGTCCAACCGTAATGAAAACTCACTTCGCCCAAATCGAACGGCTCGTCGACAATCGGATAGTCCGCTTTCTTCAGTGCTTGGGCAAGCTGTGCTTCGGAGTCGTCGCTGATCTTCAAATCGCGTCCGAAGGCCATGTGCTGGCTGCCGGCGGCGAACGCCAGTGGCCCCATGTCGGCCGGGACCGCGTGCAGAGGAACCCATGCGGTAATGGTCCGATCGGTATCGAGCGGCCAGTAATATTGGTCGGCATGCCAGGGAGTGAACCCACCGCCCGGCTCTTTGTACAGCGCCTGGTCGTGGTACAGTCGCACGCCGTCAACTTCCAGCAGGTCCGCCGCCAGTCGCGCCAGCCGCTTGCCGAAGACAAACTCCCGGACCGTCTCGTCCTTCCGCCACAAGTTCATCACCTGAGTGAATGCCTTCTGATAGGTACCACGCTCCTGCATGGGGATCTCTTTGAGATCGTTCAGTTCCAGCACGCGCTCGGCGATGACTCCTCCATAATGGCCAAGCAACTCCGCGCCGAACACATTCTTGAGTTTGATGAAGCCCTGCGCGCGGAACCGGGCGATCTGCTCGTCGGTCAAGGCGTAGGGGACGTTGAGTTCCGCTATGGTGGTCGTCGTGGACAAAGGGCGCTCCTCTGAGGTCTTGAATGATTGGCCGGGCTGGCAAGGCTCGGGTGCAATGACTACGACAGGCGAATCAGCGACCGGGGCCATCGCCATCACACTCGCATTGTACTGCGTCGATTAAGGCGATTCCTTACGATATTAAGCCGTTTGTTGCACAGAATTTGCGCCAAATGCAGATTTTCCACTTCAACAGGGAAAGTATTGGACTAAAATACCGCTATGCGTGCGGCCATTGAAAAGATCGATCTCGCTCCGGAAGCGTCGTTTCAATGCTTTCGCCGTGTCGAACCGGCCTTCCCGTTTAGCTGGCACTATCACCCAGAGTTCGAGCTGACGTTGATTGTCGCCGGACGGGGTCGGCGGTTTGTTGGAGACCACGTCGGCGATTACATGCCTGGAGATCTGGTTTTGCTCGGGCCCAATCTGCCGCACACTTGGGAGTCGGCACGCGATGATCCAACCCACAACGGGAAACCGCATGAAGCGGTGGTGGTACAGTTCCAAAAGGCGTTTCTCGGCAACGGTTTTTTCGACCGACCTGAGATGCGTGGCATCGACCGTCTACTGACCCGCGCCGCCCGCGGCGTGCGATTTACTGGCCAGATCGCCAGCTACGCCGCGGACCGGCTAGCCAACCTGTCGGCGCAACCGCCGATGTCGCGTCTGCTTGGCATGCTCGACCTGCTGCAATGCCTGGCCGAGTCTCCCCACGAACAAGCCCGGGAACTGGCTAGCCAGCGTTTTGCGCCGAGACTGGCGCATGCCGACGCCCATCGCATCGACCGGGTCGCGGCCTTCGTCCACGAACGTGTCGGCCAGCCGATCACTCAGCGTGAAGCGGCCGAGTTGGTACAGATGAGCCCGTCGACCTTTGCCCGGTTTTTCCGTCGGGTGACGGGGCACACATTTATCGAATATGTCAATGAGTTGCGCATCAGCGAAGCCTGCCGCTTGCTGAGCGATACCGAGTTGCTAATCACGGAAATCTGCCATCGGGCGGGCTTCGCCAGTCTGCCTTACTTCAACCGCCGTTTCAAACACAGCAAACAGATGTCTCCCCGCCAGTATCGAAGACAATTTAGCCGAGCGGGAATTGAAAATTCACCAGAATACTAGCACGACGCGCAAGCGAGTGTGTGCTAGTCCCCGATTAAGCGAAGGCGAATGCGTAGCTTCCATTGAGGGTACAAAAAACTCGAAAACACCCTATGATGCTTGTGTAAAACAAACGTGGGCATCAGCCTACATTTTCAAGCCATGGAGGGTTTTCGAGTGAGCGCCAAGATACAACAACAGCACGCTAAAAGCAAGCGACGAATTGAGCGGCGTCTGGATAAAACAAAGTTCATGGACTCCAGCCCGGTTTTGTCAGGCTCGAACATTCATTATGAAGTATCAGAGCGTACACGAGCGATTTCAGCTGGTGGGCTGGGCATGATTCATAGCATGGTTGACCGGTTGGGTCTGGCAGAGTCGATCAATCGTTCGGTCAATTTATTGAAGATATATCTGCCGTATAGCGAATCGGATCATGTGCTGAACATTGCGTACAATATCGTAGCCGGTGGAACTTGCTTGGACCACCTGGAACTACGCCGCAACGACGAAGTCTATTTAGACGCATTGGGAGTTCAGCGCCCTGGATCAAAATGAAAAGGGCCCGACCCAACAACGGCTGGCGATTTCTGCCGACGATTCGCTCCAGACGACATCAACAGTCTCCAGGAAGTCTTCAATAAAACCCGCACCAAGGTCTGGAAACAGCAGCCCGATTCGTTCTTCGAGGAGGCGGTGATTGAAGCCGATGGGACCATGGTTGAGACGACAGGAGAGTGCAAACAGGGAATCGACATCAATCACAAGGGCCAATGGGGCTATCATCCATTGTTGGTGTCACTTGCCAATACGGGCGAGCCATTGTACATCGTCAACCGCAGTGGAAATCGCCCCAGCCATGAACATGCGGCAGAGTATTTCGACCGATCAGCCACTTTGTGCCGGCGTGCTGGATTTCGCCACATCAAGCTGCGCGGCGATACGGACTTTACTCAGACGGCCCATCTCGACCGCTGGGATGAGGATAACATCACGTTCATCTTCGGCATCGATGCGATGCCCAACCTCTACGAAAGAGTGGACGAACTGCAGGAATCGGACTGGAAAACGCTTCATCGCTCGCCTCGGTATCAAGTGAATACCGAACCTCGCCGTCGTCCGGAAAATGTCAAGCAACAGATTGTGGAGCAACGTGAGTACAAGGACATTCGCCTTGTCGTAAGCGTTCTGTGAACAGCGTCCCAAAATTGCGCGCTATCCTAATAGAGGTGAACCATTCCCTTTATTCCAGGAACGAGCACAATGACCAATCGAAACAAATCCCAAGAGTCCCACTGGCGTGGCCTACTGAAACAGCAGTCCTCAAGCGGCTTGAGCATCGCGGCGTTTTGCCACCAGAACTCGATTACACAAACCAGCTATTATGCCTGGCAGCGTAAGTTCCGTGAGCAGCAAGCCTCCCCAGAGCAGGGGAGCCGTTCGACCAAGTCTCTTAAAACCAGTCGTAACGCCGTCCAGGGCACCCAACTGGTGCCTGTGCGGATCGAGGGGACGACACCTGCGTCCACGCTGCGTATTCACTTGCCGCAGCAGGGAGTCTTTGTGGATGTGCCTCACGGCACCGATTGTGAGACAGTGAAGGACGTATTGCAGGCGTTGCGTGAGGTGGCGTCATGTTGATTGTGCCATCCCAAATAAAAGTCTTCGCCGCGTTGGCTCCCACGGACATGCGTAAAAGTTTTTGTGGATTAATCGGTATCGTCGAAAAGGAGCTTGGCAAACAGATTGAAGACGGAGATCTTTTCTTGTTTTTCAACCGACGCCGCAACCGGTTGAAGGTACTCTATTTCACGGGTGACGGCACGATCATCCTCTACAAGCATCTTGAACGAGGAACGTCCGAGACACTACGTGGCGCCGACCATGGAGGGGCGATTGCATCCCCCGGTGATTACTTGACACTGCATGTGGACGACCTGCGATTGTTGCTGGAAGGCATCGAGCTATCGAGTGTCAAACGTCGCAAGTGGTGGCGTCGTGAGCAGGCAAAACAAATTACTCAATCGCCTTGGAAACCACCTTGACGCGCAACGTGAATTGTCGATAAATAAACATGTGTGTTCTACACCAACGGTGTGTGATCATTTGCCATTTCGTGACGCACCTTCAAGGACCGAAACGTTGTCGATGGAATCCGACAAACTCCGAAAAGAGATCGAAGTGCAGCGCGCCGAGATCGCACATCTCAAAAGGGTTAATAGCGAGCAACAGGCAACTCTTGAATCGTTGCAGAATCACATCGAGGTGATGCAAGAGCAAATCACCTTACTCCGTAAGGCACTCTTTTCTCCACGGCGTGAACGGTTTATCCCTTCTCCCGATCAAAAGCTTCTTTTTGATCCCGAGTCGATCGAGGGCAACGAGATTAGCGAGGATGACGAGGCGACCGACGAAGAAGAGCCAGACGATGAATCGTCTTCGAAACGCAAGAAACGCCGTAAGAAGCGCAAACGTTTTGAATTCCCCGAGTGCTTGCCGGTCCAGCGTTTTGAACACCCACTGCCGCCGGAAGAACTCGATTGTCCTTGTGGATGTGGCGGCAAGCGGACGGTGATCTCCGAGCAGATCTCACGGCAACTAGAATATGTTGAGTCTAGCGCCTACATCGCCGAGCACGTTCGGTTTACCTACGGTTGCCCTGTTAGCCGGGATGGCCAGCAGATCGTCACCAGCGAAAAGCCACCCAATATCAACGAAAAAGGGATATTTGGGGCCAGCACGTTAGCCTGGCTGGCACACGCCAAGTTCGAGCGTCACCTGCCCCTGTATCGTCTCCAGGAAGAGCTTCGTTCCACCACCACGATGTGGTTCAACCGCAGCGTGTTGAGCAACGCCGTGGTGCGAACGGGCGAGCGTCTGCTGCCGGTGTGGGATCTGATTCGCACCCAAGTACTGGATAGTTTTTATGTACGGGCCGACGAGACCACGGCCCGTGTCCTGCGTCCCGGGGCTGGGGCGACCAAGCTGGTTTATCTCTGGGTCTACGTTGGCGATGACCAGCATCCGTACCAACTATTTGACTATCGACTTGATCGATCCCGCGCAGGTCCGCGGGAAATACTTGATGATTTTCAAGGCGGATTATTAACCGACGGTTACAGTGTCTACACGTCCCTAGTCAAGGAATCGGATGGCCGACTTCTGGATCTGGGTTGTTGGGCCCATGCGCGGCGGAAGTTCGACGAAGCGTGCGCCGTCTCAACGCAGCCACTTGCGCACGAGGCGCTCGCTTGGATCTGGCAACTGTACGACATCGAGGATCGCCTGGCCGATACCGATGTGGAAACGCGACGACAAGTGCGCATGCGCGAGTCGGTTCCCATTCTTGCCCTTCTGCACGATCGTCTCACCGAAGTGCAGCCGACGGTACGGCCTTCGACCAAGTTGGCCGAAGCGATCGGCTACCTGCTCAATCGTTGGAACGCGATGACGCGATTTGCAACCGACGGGCGCTATGCGATCGATAACAACATGGCAGAAAGAGTCATTCGCCCCTCGGTTATTGGAAGAAAAAATTACCAATTTTTTGGGAGCGATGCGGGTGGTCGCGCGGCATGCGTCTGGTACACGCTTATCCAGAGTGCTCGTTCTAATCATGTCCACGTCACCCCGTATCTCAACGATGTTCTCGTCCGGCTTCCTCAGATCGTTCCCGAGTACTTGCGGGTGGGCGACGCCCAAACCCCGTTCGAATCGCTTTCAAGGGACCAGCGTGAACAGCTCTCCGAGCTGCTACCTGACCGATGGCTCAAGGCACACCCTGAGCATCGCAGCGAAGATCGCCAGCGCGAACTTGATCAGGCCAACCAGCGCCGCCGCCAGAGGCGTGCTTCACGACGTCGGCTTGTCAAGATCTGAATTACGCTCCTGGCATGACGGAGTTCACAGAGCGCTAACTGTAGCTCAACAGATTCTGAGTCGGTAACAGTTGCGTCACCGTCAGGAGGTACCATAGCGATTGCCCTTTCTCCGGCCTAACCAATAACAACTTCGAGACTTAACAACCTCTTACATGATAGTGTACAGATCGATTGAACTAATGACGCGGGTGGCACCGACAGTCGGCCGGAGTTGATTTGGCCATTGAGTAAACCGTATTCGGCCGATTGTCGGTGTGCGTAGCACAGGAGGTGAACCCGGTACTTTTGCTGGTTTGCCTCCTGTCGCAAGCCGTCGCTTTCGAGTTTGTACTTCTGTGACAAGCAAGGTCACGTTGGTAGCTTGTCCCGTAAGATGGATTCGTATTTAGCCGTGCCATCCCTGCTGCCTTTCCGGCAGTCGTCGGATTTTTCTGCCGAGGGCTCCCACAGCGAGTAAGGAGATGCCCCACCCAAGCAGCCACTTCATCGTGCGCTTGTTGCCCGTTTTGGCTTCTTGCAACTCCATCTTGAAGTGCTGAAATTCTTTCAGTGCTGCATCGTACCTGCGGTCCTTATCCGTGGGTTCCGATGATTGGCTTTTGGCAGGACGGCCACCGAAATCGCTGCCGTGACCACCGAGCTTGTGCAAGGTCGAGGCAGCCTGCTGAAACTGAACCGCTTTTTCTTCGGTCCACGCTTGCTCGGCATGATTCAACCGTGGCCAAGCTAGCGCTAGCCCCACCAGGAGAAATCCCAGTATCAGGGCGACCGTTGTCCAGCGTGGCATTTTCTTCATTTTTTCAAGGGTCCGATTTAATACGCAACCAGATCAACGCCTACCCGTTCATCATTAATGCTGACAAGAAATGCCATCACTAGCTCGTCGATGTCGTTTTGCAAAAAGGTAATATGTCCGTCGAGAAAAGCTGCGTTGACTCCATCGAGATGCAGGCTCCGCGGGGCAGAAGAGAGCCATGGGCTGTCGCTGTGGCGGAAACAGGGCATCTGTTCCAGATCGGCGCTAGCCACATCGGGACAGATTTGCAGGACATCCCGATTGCCCTCCGGATCATGAACACCCCGTTGATTATTCGGTATTTGAGTGGCACCACGCCGGCCCCAAGGTTGAAATACCCCCCCGGAAGACCATCTCAAACCGTGCATGTCATACGCCAACAGGCTTGCACCGGTCCAGGGCAATGCCCAAACTCCTCGCTCGTCTTGTTCGTGGTCGCGGGTTCGGACTTCACTGTAAACAATCGTCCGACTCATGCCATCGGTAATTTGCCGCAGGGCTTGCCCCCCGTGAATGAGCGCGCCGGGAAAACGCTGTTGCAAGTCGACATGAAACGGACTGACATACGCGGCATAGTTGCCTTTGGCGAACTGGCGGCCATTGGTTATTTCAAGGTCAGCAAACATCCGTCCGCGGGCCGTGTCGCTGGGGCAAAGATACAGATCGACTGACTGTTCCTGAGGCCGATTCGGTTGCTGCATCGCGGTGCGATCCAAGTCGAATTGGTCAAACAGGTTCTGCTGTTCCAGATAGGGTAACAACAGCACGGCCCAACTGAGCTGAATGCCTGTTCGTTGCTCAAATGAATCGTAAGTGGCTTTCTCTACCAGATCGACAAGCCCCGAAGGAGGTAGTTTTCCTCTTGCACTTTCGTAATTTTGAGTCGCCAGCGCCAACTGTTTGAGATTGTTGGCGCAGTGGATTCGTCGAGCCGCCTCGCGGGCCGCCTGCACGGCCGGCAATAACAGCGAAATCAGTACGCTAACAATGGAGATCACCACCAGCAACTCGACAAGAGTAAATGCCCTAGCCGTGCTGCAACGCAGCACACGGCGCAGCACTCGAACGTCCAGACGAGCGGAAAAAAACGCGGATCGTCTCGAGCGGCGCGGCAACAACTTTCGGCGGAATGCGAAGAATGTCATGGTTCTCTACGATGGCATTATACGCTATTTTTCGGATTTTTGTACTCGTTTTCCGCCAGTGGTGCCGGGGGAACAGCAAAGTCGCAATTGCAGCCTCCGGCTTTGCCGGGGGATAAGAATATCGCGGTGCTATTATGCCAGAGAAAACCGCAGCGCGGCCCATTGCCGCAACCAAAGAAGAGTAATAGCCACAAAAAACACCAAAAGCCACAAAAGATTTCTTTTGCCACGGATGAAACACGGATTGAACACTGATAAATTGATAACTTTGTCGTAGAAAAAACCTTCTTTTTCCCCGTGTTTCATCCGTGTTCAATCCGTGGCTTTTCAAAAAGTGTGTCAAGAAAACAAGATTTTACGGGTTTGTTTTGTAGGGAACCTCCTCGCCATGCGACCCCCTGGCAAAGCCGAGGGCTGAAAATGGGAATCAATTCTCGATGGGGGGGACTGCAGCAGACCATCTATTCGGTATACTCGCAGGCCCCCCCAGTTGATCCCTTCCCCTATCCCTCTTTCTGGAGAATCCCGATGAATAAACGTCGCCAGCTTGCACTCCTGGTTCTAGCCGCCACTGCCGGCTGGGCTGCCTCCTGGGCCATTGCACAGGGAGACGGTGCTCAGGAAGATTTACCCAGGCAAGAGTTGCGCCCTTCAGCTTCCGACACGAAAACAGTCCCGCTTGCAGACGCACGCCACTATAGCTACGCCATCGGGTTGGACATTGGCGCCAGCTTTCGCGCCGATAACATTCCGCTCGATTTAGAAATCCTGTTGGCAGGTGTTCAAGATGGTCAGCAAGCCACCAAGCCGCAGTACGACCAACAAACGTGTACGCTCGCCATGCAACAACTCAACCAACTGCGGATGAATCGAATGGCAGAAAAGAACAAGCGATTTTTAGATGAAAACAAAAAGGCTGAAGGCGTGCAAGTTACCCCCAGTGGTTTGCAGTACAAGGTGCTCAAAAGTGGCAATGGGCCAACGCCCAGTACTTTTCTCGTGGGAAGCCGTATTCTGCCTTCGACCAGCTACTGAGGTAGATGAGGGTGTTCGGGAATTACGAATGAAAGCCCCCGGTTTTGCCGGGGGGTGGCGGAACGATCACCATCTCTACCAAGCAGAGCTTTTCCCCGAGTGCATTTTCCCAAAAGCAACATTTCCCCAAAGGCAACCCCCCGGTTTTGCCGGGGGGTGGCCGAGAAGTTAGAGTCCACTCTGCTACCACCCCCCCGGCAAAGCCGGGGACTTCGATGGAAATAATTCCAGGACTCCCTCAGATAGATGGGAAAATCGCAGAAAGTTAAGTGCGCAATCTGTTGCAATCCAGCATTATTAGGATAAAATCCCTGAAGTGCCTAAGCTGCTCATTTAATCCAAATTAGGCTGGCTCTGCTAGGCAGCAACTTCTGTTTTGTGCAACACGCTTTTTCATTTTTCTACCTTTGATGGAGGGCATCCGATGTTACGTCGTATTATGTGCCTGCTCCCCGCAATCGGTTTGCTGGTAGTAGGAGTCCAGGATGATGCCTGGGCATGTTTTAGAAAGAATTGTCGAAAGCCTTGCTGCGTGGCAGCGAGCAGTTGCGGTTGTGAAGCCGCCAGTTGTGGTTGCGACGACGGTTGTGGTACGCAAGTCGTTACCAGAACCGTCATGGTGCCAACCTATGTCACGGAAATGCGAACCGTGACGGCCACCGAGTACAAGCAGGAACAGCGCACTCGCGCATACACCGTGTACAATCGCGTGCCGAGCACAGAAGAGAAGACGCAGACGTACACCGTTCTGGTCCCTGAAACACGGACCAAGACCGTGAACTACACCGTTTGCAAGCCGGTTACCGAAACCAAGGTGGCCAATTACACCGTGCAGATTCCTTACACCGAGCAGGTTGAGCAGACTTACACGGTGAATGTTCCGCAATACGAAGACAAGACCGTCTCGTACACGGTGCAGGTTCCTTACACCGAGCAAGTCGAGCAGAACTACACGGTCAATATTCCTTACGCCGAAGAGCGTCAAGGAACCCGCACCATCGCCAAGCGAGTTCCCGTGACCACCTACAAGACAGTCACCGTGCGTGGCGGCAGTTGGGTGAACGAGACCGTCCAGTCGACCGACTCCTGCGGTTGCCCGCGCACCTGTTGCAAGCGTGTTTGGGTTCCGACTTGTGAACAGAAGCAAGTTCCTTGCACTACGTATCAGTGCATAACCGAAGAGGTTCCTTACACGTACACCGTGTGCCTGAGTCGTCCCGAGACCCGCACCCGCACCGTTTGCGTTCGTAAGTGCCGGACCGAGACCTGCGAGCGGACCGTGAAGGTTTGCAAGCTGGTTCCCGAGCAGCGTACCCGTACCGTTTGTGTGCGTAAGTGTCGCACCGAAACTCGCACCCGCGAGTATCAGGTTTGCCGGTATGTGCGAGAGCAGAAGTCGAAGGAAGTGCAGTACACGGTTTGCGTGCCTCAGCAAAAGACGCGTACCTGCACCGTGACAACTTACCAATGCGTACCTGAAGAAAAGACTCAAACCTACACCGTCTGCGTGCCGGTCCGGGTCGAGAAGCAGGTGCCTGTTCGGGTTTGCAAGATGGTAGCGAAGGAAGTGCAAGCAACGGTTTCCGCCGGTTGTTGTGGTTGCTGTTGCAACTGATAGCAACTTGCCCTGTTGGTTATTGATAGCATGGGCTGGGCTTCTTCGGAGGCCCAGTCCTTTTGGAGGCCCAGCCCTTTTCGTTTTAGCCTGGCATTCTAGTGATTTGTTGAGCGAACGGTTAGCCGCCGGGCTTGTCCTGGCGCTGTGCTTATGCGCCGGGACAAGCCCGATGGCTAACTCACCATCGCACATATTGAAATGGCATGAAATTCTAGCAAGCAATCTCTCTTGTCTCATTGGCCTGCGCCAGCTATACGAACGTCTCCTTATTACGATGAAGTTTATCTTTTCATGATTTCCATTTTCATAGAGCCTTCAGGCGATGAACAGAATTTTTTCCTCTTGTTTTGCACTACTTTGCATAACCCACATTTCGATTGCCAGCGCCCAACCACTGAACAACGATCCTGCGGTGCTTCCTCCGCCCGGTAGCGATCAGACTCTGTTGGCTCAGGCTGGCGTTCCGATTGATTCGGTACGAACGGCTTCTCTCACCTCAGATCTCGCAAGCCCATTTCAGGTATCGCCCGACGAATATCTGTCCAGTGGACTCCGTCAGGTTGATGCTGTCGCCACGGAACCGGTGTTGAGTTGGAACGACGCCGCCTACTGGTTCGGGCACGAGCTATGGGACATCGGCTTCGAATTGGGTATCAACGGCAGCGAGGGGCAGAACGAAACATTCAGCCTGCGCACCGGTGGGCATCTGAAGCGAGAAACGGATTTCTGGAAAATCGACTCGAGCATTTCGTACTACAAAAACACCTCAAACAGCCTGGAAACTCAAAACAACGCGAAGTACGACGTACGTTTTGATCGTCTGCTTGGCGAGTCGCCCTGGACGATCTTTTTCCTGACCAATGTGCTCTACGACGAGTTCCAAGCATTCGACATCCGGCTTGCGCTCAATGCGGGTCTCGGTTACCAATTCATCGACACGAAAAGGGTAGACTTGATCGGCCGATTTGGTGCAGGTTCCTCTCGCGAGTTTGGCGGACCGGATGATCACTGGGCGCAGGAAGCACTGTTCGGGCTTGAGTACGAACACGAGCTAACTAAAACCCAGCGTCTCACCGCCAAGTTGGATTACTTTCCCGAGTGGAAAGATTTTGGCATGTATCGCGTGGTGACCGACTTGGGCTGGGAGATCGATCTCGATTTCCCCGGCAATACCAGCCTCAAATTCTCGCTGCTGGATCGATACGACAGCACTCCCAACGGCGTCGATCCGAACAACCTCGATTACGCGGTGCTACTGATTTGGGGACTGTAGAGGTGGTCGGCAAGAATCACTTCGGCTAGCATCTCCTCCACGTCCTGCCGTTCAGATTTGCGAAATCGCTACAGTTTGCCATGGCTGGCTGTCGATGACTGCTGGAGAGCGTACGATGTGCTGCCATCGGGCAAACACGTACGTTTTGCCTATTCTCTCATCCGTTCATTACCGAGTCGAGATGCCATGTGGTGCCGCAATTGCCAGCAGGATGTGCCCGCGGTTGCACGTGGGGCGAATGGGCCGCTCGTTTGCCCGCGGTGTGAACTCGATCTGCCTGCTATCCCGGCGAGCCACGGCACGATATCCGATGGCATGCTCTCCGACACGGGCATTGCACTCGACTTGTACGATGAGAAGAAAAGCGAGTCCCCACCTCGCATCGATCTCCTCGACCAAGATGAGCTACGCCAGCAATTGCGGCGCATTGGCCGCAAGTTGGGCCCGATTCGAAAAGATGCTCAGGAGGAAAAAGGGGCGCGGATTGATTGGATGCATGGACCGGCCACCGTACCGGAATGTTCCGAGGCAAATTTGGCATCGATGGCGTACCATACCAGTCGAGAGCCAACACCCTCGGTACGGACGACGGGTACTTGGCTGGCCAGCCTACTGCTGTTGTGTGGGTTGGCCGGTATCGCTGCCGGCGCCGGATTGCTCGCCTGGTCGGCAGCCACCCCGTGGTTTTCAGCAAATCAAAGCACACCCGCTTGGCAATGGGGAATGACCACCACGATTGCATCCCAAGGAATGCTGATCGCTGGGCTGGTGTGGATGGCATCGCGTTTGTGGCGGAATAGCCGACGCGTGAATCGCCAATTGCAGGGAATCGATCGCCAGTTGGCCGAGATTCAGTACCAAACAGGTTCCGGGTCGGACCGACGGACGCCTCCCAGTGGGGCGTACTACGACCACTTTGCACGAGGAGCCAGTTCGCAATTGTTGCTGGCGAATTTACGCGGAGAGTTAGAGCAGCTTTCTGTCCGAATTATGTCGCAACATGGTTAATGGGGCTGCGCTAAGCCGCAAGCGGCTAGCCTACTCGCTCGGCAATCTCTTCCACCACGTCGTCGATCTTCACGCGCCACTGCTCGAGCGTATCGCGGTCGCGGATTGTTACGGTTTGATCCGTCAGCGTTTGCCCGTCGACCGTCACGCAATAAGGCGTTCCCGCTTCGTCTTGCCGACGATATCGACGTCCGACCGCGCCTTTTTCGTCGTAAAATGCGGGAAAGCGTTGCTTCAGCGCCCGATAGATGTCGCGGGCGACCTCCGGCATGCCATCTTTTTTCACCAGCGGAAAAACGGCCGCCTTGATGGGCGCGATGCGCGGGTGGAATTTCATCACAACGCGAGTCTGCATTTTCCCTTTGTCGTCGGGGGCTGAATCCTCGGTGTAGGCTTCGCAAAGGAAGGCAAGGGTCGCCCGATCGGCCCCGGCCGAGGGTTCGATCACATGCGGCAGGAATTTTTCTTTCGTTTGATCATCTCGATAGGTAAGATCGCGTCCGCTACCTTTGTATTTTGGTTTGCCATCCACGCCCAACTCGACGGTGAGCGGGCAGGTGCTCGGGTCGAGCTTCCCTTCCATGTGGCTGCGCAAGTCAAAATCGCCCCGATGGGCGATGCCTTCCAATTCGCCGAATTCGCCCTCGGGGAGAAACGGGAATGCATATTCGATGTCGGCGGTGCCGGTGGAGTAATGGCTCAGTTCGTCGGGGTCGTGGTCGCGAAGACGCAAGCGGTGATCGGACAGCCCTAGATTGGTATACCACTTCATGCGGCGGTCGCGCCAGTATTCGTACCACTGCCGCGAGGTGTCGGGGTGGCAGAAGAACTCGACCTCCATCTGCTCGAATTCCCGCGAGCGAAACGTAAAGTTCCGTGGCGTGATCTCATTGCGAAAGCTTTTGCCGACCTGGGCGATGCCAAACGGGATTTTTACGCGCGTGCTGTCGAGAACGTTTTTGTAATTGACGAAAATGCCCTGGGCCGTCTCGGGGCGGAGGAAGACTTTATTGTCGTCGCTTTTCAATGCTCCGGCGTGCGTCTCGAACATGAGATTGAATTCACGCGGCTCGGTTAGGTTGCATTTGTCATGTTTGCCAGGAGCTTTGCTTGGCTTCAATGGGCATTGGCTGCTTTCAATGTGATCGGCGCGAAAGCGACCTTTGCAGCCTTCCGTACGACAATCAACCATCATGTCGCTAAACAAATCATAATGCCCCGACACTTTCCACACCTGCGGGTGCATGATGATGGTGCAGTCAAGCCCGGTCATATCGTAGGTGCTGGGGGCACCCTCGGCGACGGCCAATTCGTCGTGTGCAGTGACCATGTCACGCCACCAGGCCTCTTTGATGTTTCGCTTCAACTCGACCCCTAATGGCCCATAGTCCCAAAACCCATTGATCCCGCCGTAGATTTCGCTCGACTGAAACATGAACCCCCGCCGCTTGCACAGCGAGACTAGTTTTTCCATTTCCATGGTCCGGATACTTTCGAGTTGTGTGAATAAATGCAGAAACGGTGATTTTACTCTGCCAGGCAAGTGGCCGTCTATGGCGCGGCTCGGGCGATGGTTAGCAGTAGCGGGACGCGCATTGTACTGCGATACTGGTTGTTCCGACATGAGTCCTTGCCCCATTCCTCCCTGCGCCTACCAATGCGTGTTGCCGTCGACAAATCGCCCGAGCGTGTACGGCGGATGTTCGCTGAGATTGCGGGTCGGTACGACTTGCTGAATCATCTGCTATCGCTGAACGTCGACCGCTACTGGCGATGGCGTACGGTGCGGTGCGTGCCGCCGCCGGCTGGCGCGAACATTCTCGACATCTGCACCGGCACGGGCGACTTGGCATTGGCGTATTATCGGGCTGCGGATAAAAATACACAGATTGTCGCGGCCGACTTTTGCCACGAGATGCTGGAGATTGGCCGCCGCAAAGCGGAAAATGCTGGGGCGGCGGATCGGGTTACCTTTATTGAAGCCGACGCCCAACAGCTTCCGATGCCGGACGACAGATTCCAGATTGTTTGCGTGGCGTTCGGCCTGCGCAATGTGAGCGACACCGACCGAAGCATCGCGGAAATGGCCCGCGTGTGTGCCCCCGGTGGTAGGGTGGCAGTACTCGAATTTTCCTCACCCCAATGGCAACCGCTGAAGGCGATTTACGGCTGGTACTTTCGCCATCTGTTGCCGCGTATTGGGCAGCTATTGGCGCGCAATCGGCAAGCAGCCTACAACTATCTGCCACAGAGCGTGGAAGAATTTCCGCAAGGCGAGCAGCTTGCCCAGCGGTTTCGTGTGGCAGGGCTTGTGGATGTGTCGTTTCGACGGATGACTTTTGGCGTTGCGACCTTGTATGTTGGCGCGAAGCCGCAAGCGGCGGATGTTCACTGATCCTAGAAATTCAAAAGGGAAAAGATGGCGACAGAAAAAAATATTTGCATGGCGATGACCGGGGCGAGCGGTGCCGTTTATTCGATTCGACTCGTCGAAGTGCTACTCGCCACGGGGCATGATGTGCATCTTTCGATCTCGCCCAGTGGCGCGCAGGTGATCCATGAGGAAATGGACTTGCCTGTCGACCTGGACGATTTCAAAGCCTCGGATCTGATGCTCGACGACGTGACCGAGGCGGCCGACAGCAAAATACGTCTGCTGCAGGCGAGCGCCGGCATCGGCACAGCCGACAGCAATGTGCTCTCGGCCGAAGGGGGCCGAGTGGGGCAATTACACTATCATCATTACCAAGATTTCTCCGCCCCGATGGCCAGCGGTTCGTTCCGAACGCAGGGCATGGTGGTTTGCCCCTGCTCGGGCGCGACGCTCAGCGCGATCGCCCATGCTTCGTCCGGCAATCTGATCCAGCGTGCGGCCGAGGTGCATCTCAAAGAGCGTCGACCGCTCATTGTCGTTCCCCGCGAAACGCCCCTCTCGCTGCCACACATCGACAACATGCGTCGCGTGACCGAAGCGGGCGGCATCGTCCTGCCCGCCTCGCCCGGCTGGTATCATGGCGTCACCACACTCCGCGATCTGGTCGATTTCATCGTCGCTCGTATTTGCGACCAGCTTGGCATCGACAACTGCCTCATGCGGCGATGGGGAGTGGAATGAATACAATAGCCGCATCGCAATGCGACGCACGGTAACTTAAACTCAATTTCCATGTTCGCAACAATAAAAAAACTCCTAGCACTCATTCGCTTCAGCCACACGTTGTTCGCAATGCCGTTCGCACTGTTGGCGGCCATGATGGCGTGGCGGCTGCGTGTAATCGAGTTGGCCGAGTCGCTAGGATATGCCTCAGGTAGAATACCTATTGGAATACCAACTAGTGACGGTGGCTTTTTTCTAACTACAGAACATTATTTACAGTTTGGTTCGACGCGGTTTTCATTGGATTGGATGCACGAATCAACCCTAATGGTCCGCTGGCAAGAACTGGTCGGCATCGTTCTTTGCATGATCACCGCCCGCAGCGCAGCGATGGCGTTCAACCGAATCGCCGATCGCAAAATCGACGCCGCAAATCCGCGAACCGCGGGCCGCCACCTACCCGCGGGCACCCTGAGCGTCGCCCAAGTAACCACCTTCGCAGCCGCTTGCGGCTTAGCGTTTATCGCCAGTACGCTTCTATTCCTACCCAACCGCCTGCCGCTCTACCTATCCATCCCCGTACTCGTGTTCCTCATGGGCTACAGCTACGCTAAACGCTTCACCCCGTTTTCCCACGTTTGGCTCGGCGCGGCACTGGCCCTCTCGCCGATCGCCGCATGGACCGCCATCCGCGGCGAGGCGGTGCTTCAGCACGCCGGGGACCTGCTCCCCGCTCTACTACTGGGCGGTGCCGTGCTGGCCTGGGTGGCCGGATTCGACATGCTCTACGCCTGCCAAGACATCGACTTCGACCGACGGGCGCAGCTGCACAGCATTCCGGTCCGCTTAGGCATTCTCGGCGCCCTGCGGCTGGCAGCCGGCTGCCATCTGTTGACAGTACTATTGTTAGCCCTCCTACCGCTGGTTTATCCGCCGTTCGGGCTGATCTTCTGGCTCGGCACCGCGGCGGTCGCCGTGCTGCTGGTCTACGAGCACGCCCTGGTCCGACCCGACAACCTCGAGCGTGTGAATATCGCCTTTTTCAACATCAATGCGGTAATCAGCCTGGGTCTGCTCGCGGTTGGCACTCTGGACTTGTGGGTTTCGTGAGGGTGGTATAATTGAACCGTTGAAAGGCAGCATGTCATGGTATCCCTCATTGAAGACAAACGCGACCAGATCCAAACGCTCTGTTGCCGTTATAGCGTGAAGCGGTTGGAGGTGTTCGGGTCCGCTGCCGATGGTTCGTTCGACCCAGAGAAAAGCGATTTGGATTTTCTCGTGGAATTCGCCCGTTCGCCTGAGGTGAACGCGTTTCACCAGTTTTTTGGTTTTCAAATCGCGCTAGCTGATATGTTCGATCGCAAAGTAGATTTGGTCGACTCTACGGCAATGCGGAATCCATATTTCATTAAGTCAGTCAATCAATCACGGACTCTTGTCTATGCCTCATGACGCAAAGAAATATCTCGATGACATGTTAGATCGCGCGACATTTGTGCGTGATTTTATGTCAAGCAAGTCGATGGACGACTTGTTAAATGATCGAGTTGTACGATCTGCGTTAGAACGAGAACTGATGGTTCTAGGCGAGGCGTTATTTCAGTTGCATCGGGATTTCCCTGAAGTTGCTGAAAGTATCGCTTTTTGGAGAGAAATTATTGGCTTTCAACACACATTGGTTCATGGATATGATTCGCTAAATATGCATGTTATTTGGGATGTGATCCACAAGGATTTAGATCCATTGATTCAGCAGATTCAATCGTTGCTCGATGCGTAGCAATTGAGAACGATCGAAATAACGGACTCCCGGTGATCTGTAAGATCGCGGCTAATTCAGTTTCCTTAAACCACTAGCCCCTAAATCCTAGTCCCCTTCCCCAACATGCTTCGCACTTCTACCCCTATCCTGAAACCAATCCGCGACAAGGTCGAAGCGGGCGAGCGGCTCTCGCTCGACGATGGGCTGCTGCTCTCCGACCCCCAAACGCCGCTGCCGGAGGTGGGCGAATTGGCCAATTTGGTACGCCAGCGGCTTAACGGCAACGCGGCCTACTACAACATCAACACGCATCTGAACCCCACGAATGTCTGCGTCTATCGCTGTACGTTTTGCGCGTTCCGTGCCGATCTGCGCGATCCGCGCGGCTATGTGATGACCGACGAGCAAATCCTTGCGCGTGGGCAAGAAGCGGTCGATGCCGGCAGCACCGAGATGCACATTACCGGCGGGTTGCATCATCAGAAGTCGTTCGACTGGTACCTGGGCATCATCCGCATGTTGCATGAGGCGTATCCCAGCTTGCATTTGAAGGCGTGGACGCCGGTCGAGATCGATTGGTTCTCGCGGATGGCGAAAAAGCCGATCCGTGCGATCCTAGAGGAGATGATCGAAGCAGGGCTGGGTAGTATGCCGGGCGGCGGGGCCGAGATTTTTCATCCAGAGATTCGCAATCAAATCTGCGAGCACAAGGCCGACGCGGGCAGGTGGTTCGAGACGCACCGCACGGCCCACGAGCTGGGGCTCCGCACCAATGCCACCATGCTCTACGGCCACATTGAGCAGCCGTACCACCGCATCGACCATCTGCTCCGTCTCCGCGAGCTGCAAGACGAAACGGGCGGCTTGCAGACGTTCATCCCGCTGGCGTTCCATCCCGACAACACGGGCCTTCGGCACATCAAAAAGCCGAGCGGTCCGATGGACTTGCGCACGATGGCCGTCAGTCGGTTGATGCTCGATAACGTACCGCACATGAAGGCGTATTGGATCATGCTCGGTTTGGGCACTGCCCAGGTGGCGCTTTCTTATGGTGCCGACGATATCGATGGCACGGTGCGGCATGAGTTGATTTACCACGATGCCGGGGCGGAGACGCCAGAGATGCTCAGCGTGGAGGAAATCCGCCGGTTGATCGTCGAAGCAGGCCGCGAGCCGGTGGAACGCGACACGCTCTACCGGCGCGTGGAGCGCGATGGCGTCCAATGGCAAGCGGGCGAGATGATTGCGGCGGGGGTTTGAGTTTAGCCGCCGGGCTTGTCCCGGCGCTGCTCCTACGCGCCGGGACAAGCCCGGCGGCTAAAGCGATTGCTCGCCCCGCGGGGCGAAGCAACGGTTGCGGTAGAGGACCAGACCGTGGGCCGCATGGTAGAGTGCGCCGCATTCCAGGTCGAGCGATTTGGTCTCCTCCAACAAATCGCATAGATACACGACCGCTCGGCAGACCCAGGGTTCGGAAAGTTGTGCCCGATCGAGCGCCGTCGAAAGGAACTCGAGCGTGTGGCCCGTGGCGGTCAGATTTTCGCCGACGCTCATCGAGTGCGAAGGCCGCAGGAAGTAGTGAATCGAAAACGCCCCGCTTGGCAATTGATTCTTGCGTGCTGCCTCCACCGCCCAGTTGATTCGCTGTATGGCGGCCTGCCAGCCGCCGGTCAGTTCCCGGTCAGGATACTGTTGATGGTACCGGCCCAACGCCATGGCCATGCCGATTAGCCGGTGCGTCCCGCCGCAAGCGCCTTCGTTGACCAACTGCTGGCCAAGTTGATCGTCGTAGGCCGAGCCACCTTCCATCGAGAGCATTCGCTCGACGGTCCAGCGCGTTCCATCGCGCGCTTCCCATGACTGATCGATGGGATTCAAATACTGCGATAACGCAATCAGCGACCAACTGCATTCTTTGCCGTCGTAGGTGTCGACCATCGCTTGGGTGATCAGGTCGTAGATTTGGTACTCGTTGCCATCGACTTCGAGGGGATGGGTAGGGGGAAGACCACACTGCGAAACAACGGCTAGCCATTGGTCTTCGTGCCCTTGGCCATTTTTTCCCGACTCGATCACGGCACGCAGTCCGGTAGGCGTCTGGCGGAGTGTCCAGCCTTTCATTTGCCCGCCGCCCAGAGCCCAGTCGAGCGCGCCGACCTGCTGGCCCGCATGGCGAACCTGAAAATCGCGTCCGAATGCCAGCACGCCGTGCAAAATTTGCCACGCGGCATTTTTTTCCAGGCTCAACTCGCGATGATGCTCGGTATAGTCGAGCGCCTCGTCAATCATCGCTCGCAGTTCGTCCCCAGACGTTTTTTCTGACAAAGGGGGAGTAATAGTCCGCCGAACCACATGCCGCTGGCTCGCCCCCCCGCTTGCCGTTTCGCGCAACGCCGCATCGCAGCCCGCAAAAAAGATCGCAAAAAAGAAAAGGCCCTCCCATCTCAGCCCCCGACTCTGCCGGGTGGCATGCCAAGGTGAGGATGTTCTCGGATCGTTGTTTTGTACCATGGCGGCGTAGTTCGACTTGACTCGATAGGAGGTTTTAAGAGAAAGTGGAGTAATGAGCAGTTCGGGAAATGTTAGCCGCCGGGCTTGTCCCGGCGCAGAGGAACAGCACCGGGACAAGCCCGGCGGCTAACCACTAACGAGTATACTCAATCTGCTTGGTTTATCTATCATAACACCAGGCAGGCAAACCTGTTTTATGCTAGAATTGCACAGCAGCAGCCGTTAATTCACTTGAGGAATTGCAATGTTTCAAGCTTACTTTGAGTACATCCTTTGGGTTTCACCAGCTTTGTTGCTCATGATTTGGGCACAGATGCGGGTGAAATCGACCTTTGCCGCAGCTCAAAAGGTACCTGCCCATTTGAGCGGCGCCGGGGCGGCACGCCATATTCTCGACGCGGCCGGGCTGCAGAATGTGACCATCGAGCAGATTCCTGGGAAGCTCTCCGACCACTACGATCCCCGGGCCAAGGTGCTACGGCTTAGCCAAAACGTCTACGGCTCGAACTCCACTGCCGCGGTCGGCATCGCCGCCCACGAAGCGGGGCACGCGATCCAGGATGCCAACGGCTATGCCCCGTTGGTTGTGCGAAATCTCGCCGTGCCTGCTGCCACGTTTGGCGGAAATACCAGCTTCATGATGCTCATCGCAGGGGGGATTCTTGGAGTACCATCACTGATATGGCTTGGCATTGGCGCCTTTGCCTGCGTGGTCGCATTTCAGCTTATCAATCTGCCCGTGGAATTCGACGCCAGCGCCCGAGCCAAGCGGCTGTTGGTCGACCATGGCATTGTGCCTGAGCAGGACATGGTGCATGTCAATCGCGTGCTGAACGCGGCCGCATGGACCTATGTGGCTGGTACGCTGCAGGCGGTGCTGACGCTGCTTTACTATATCATGCGGTTTTCTGGGCGTGATTGATCGCTAAGCCGCAAGCGGCCGTGTGGCCGTGTGTCGCGCGTGCTTCGCCGTGTGTCGCGTTGCGACACGGCTGGGTGCGCGGTACGATGAACCGGTTGCCGGTTATTCGTTCACGCTTTAGGAGACAAGAGCCATGGTGCAGAAGATATGCAATCACGGGGCCATGTTAGTGCTGGGTTTGTTTGCGGGACTGGGAGTCGCAGGCTTTTGGCAAGGCAATTTCCAGGGCATCACCGTCGACGCCACTGCCACCCAAGGGCAAGGCAATTCGGCGATTGCCACGGGACTGATCGATAAGGGCATCGAAGGCTTTTTCTTTCTCGATGTGATCACGGGCGATCTGCGCTGTGCGGTCGTGAATCGTCGCAATCGGGAGTTCTCGGCCTTCTTCGAGTACAACGTGCTAGCCGACTTCGGTGGAGGGGTGAAGAATCCCAAGTTTCTGATGGTTACTGGGCTAACCGATTTGCCGCGTGGCCGGGGACCGACTCAATTGTCCAAAAGCCTGGTCTATGTAGCCGAGGCGACCAGCGGTCAGGTGAATGCCTATGTGATTCCATGGAATTCGAGTCTTCATGCGGCCGGCAAAGCGCAGCGAGGCACATTCCAACGGGTCGCTGGCGGCGCGTTCCGTACCACGTTTGTTCGCGATCAAGATTAATCGACTTCGATGCAAACCCCCACCCTACAAATTGTCGTCAATGGCCAACCGCGTGATGTTGGCGAGAAAACCACCGTGGCCCAATTGCTCGACCAGATGCAGCTCGACAACCGCCACCTAGCCGTCGAGCGCAACCGACAACTGGTACCCCGAACGCAACATGCCCAAACGCTGCTCGCCGAAGGGGACCAACTAGAAGTGGTCACGCTGGTCGGCGGCGGCTGATGGGTGAGGCAATAATGCGCCGTGCATCGCGTTGCGATGCGGCTAGCCGTGTCGCAACGCGACACACGGCGAACACTACAAAACAACCGACCCAAGGACCACCCCTCAATGGCGACGGATCTCAAAACAACGGACACGCTAAAAGTCGGCACGCACTCATTCAGCAGCCGGTTGATCGTCGGCACCGGAAAATATGCGAGCGGCGATCTGATGGGCCAAGCGCTCGAGCGATCCGGCACCGACTGCATCACCGTCGCCGTGCGACGTGAACGGCTGATCGACGCCGAGGGGAACAATCTGCTCGATGCGATCGACACGTCGCGTTACACGCTGCTGCCCAACACGGCCGGCTGCTTCAACGCGGAAGACGCGGTTCGGGTGGCCCGGTTAGGCCGCGAAATTCTGCTGGGGCTGGAGAATCCCGGGGCAGATTGGGTGAAGCTCGAAGTGCTGAGCGACACAAAAACGCTGCTGCCCGATCCCGTGGCAACCCTCGACGCGACCGAGCAGCTTGTTGCCGATGGCTTCCAAGTGCTCTGCTACTCGACCGACGATCCGGTGATCGCCCGACGGCTGAAAGAAGCCGGTGCCACGAGCGTGATGCCTGCCGGCAGCCCGATCGGCTCGGGCCAGGGGGTGCTGAATCCGAACAACATCCGCATCTGTTTGGAATACCTGAAGGAGGGCGATCCCGACTATCCGGTGATCGTCGACGCCGGCGTCGGCACCGCGAGCGACGTGACGATCGCCATGGAACTGGGCGTCGATGGCGTGCTGCTGAACACGGGCATCGCCCATGCGAAGGATCCGCTTGCGATGGCCGAAGCGATGCGACATGCCACCGAGGCGGGCCGACTGGCGTACCTCGCGGGCCGCATCCCCAAAAAGCTCTACGCCACCGCCAGCAGCCCCGACGAAGGCGTCATAACGCAAAAGCCCCGTTAGCGTCGAAATCTCGATTACATTGGGACCACGCCGAATCATTACCAATAGTTTTTTGATCGTTGCCATCCCTCATGAACGACGCCGAACGAGAAGCTGCCCGCCGATTCGTCGAGAAATGGCAGAAAGCCGGCCCCGCCATGGAAAAGATTCGTCGCGAAGAGCTGAGAAATTTCAAGCACTCGGAAAATATCAATATGATCGATGCACTTTTTGCTATCGGGGCGAAGATGGCGAAGCCGCGTACGACTAGCGGCATGGTCGAAATGCAACGAATTTTTGCAAAGGCCAGAAAGTGAATGGATTCTAGTCATTCAATGTCTACGTCTCCCCCGCTCACCATCGCCGACATCCTCGGCCCCAACGGCTCCATTGCCCGGCGGCTTGAGCATTACGAACAACGCCCGCAGCAGTTGGCGATGGCCGTGGCGATGACCAAGGCGATTGCCGGGCCGCATCACTTGGTGGTCGAAGCGGGCACGGGCGTCGGCAAAAGTTTTTCTTATCTGGTGCCGGCGATTCTCGCGGCCACGCAACCGCAGTCCAAAGGCCCTAGTCCAGAGGGCAAGAAACCGAAAAAGCCACCGCGTGTGATCATCTCGACACACACGATCAGTTTGCAGGAACAGCTCATCCAAAAAGATTTGCCACTCCTCAACAGTGTTATCCCACGCGAGTTTTCCGCGGTGTTGGTGAAGGGCCGACGCAACTACATTAGTCTGCGCCGTCTGCAGAAGGCGCGTGAGCGAAGCGCCAGTTTGTTCGACACTTCCGAGGCGATGACTCAGTTGCGCGATCTGCACGCCTGGAGCAAAGAAACGGATGATGGCTCGCTGAGCGATTTGCCCTATCAACCCTTGCCGCAGGTGTGGGACGAGGTGGCCAGCGACCATGGCAACTGCATGGGCAGGAAATGTCCGACTTACAGCAAGTGTTTTTATTATCAAGATCGTCGCCGTGTGCAGAATGCTCAGATTTTGGTGGTGAATCACGCCCTGTTTTTTAGCGACCTTGCGCTGCGACGTCATGATGTGAGCATCTTGCCCGATTACGATGTCGTGGTGCTCGACGAAGCCCACACGGTCGAAGGCGTGGCGGCCGATCATTTGGGCATTCGTCTCACCAGCGGACAAATCGATTACACGCTAAGTCGGCTCTACAACGAGCGGACCAACAAGGGGCTGCTGGTGCATCACAAGCTTGGCAAAGTGTTGGAGCAAGTGATCCGCTGCCGCGTGGCGGCCGACGATTTCTTTGCCGATCTGTGGCAATGGCAGGACGAGTCGGCCCCGCCCAATGGCCGGGTGAAAGAACGGCTGCCGATCAATAATCCGCTCAGTGCCGAGTTGCAAGTGCTGGCTCGCGAGATGAAACGGATCGGCAGCAGCATGAAGGAAGAAACCGAGAAGCAAGACTTTTTCGCCGCGCACGACCGGCTGGAGAGCCTAGCGGGCGATTTGGAAATTTGGCGCAGCCAGCAATTAGACTCGGCCGTCTATTGGATCGAATCGTCGCGAACTCGCCATGGGCGTCCCCGAATGAATCTCGCCGCCGCTCCGCTCGACGTGGGCCCGGTACTCCGCGATCAGCTTTACAACAAGGTGCCCACCGTGGTGATGACCAGTGCGACTCTGGCCGTGGGACGCCGGGCGTCGTTCGATTTCTTTCAGCAGCGCGTCGGCCTGTTGCAGTGCGAAAGCCTGCGGCTCGATAGCCCGTTTGATTACCAGCAGCAGGCCGAACTGGTCACGCTCCGCGCCATGCCCGACCCTAGCACACAGCGGGACCAATATGAGCAGGCCTGCGTGGAGGAGATCAAACGGCTGGTTCACGAAACTGACGGCCATACATTCGTGCTACTGACTAGCTACGAGATGATGCGTCGCCTTGCCACGCGCCTCGCTCCATGGCTGGCTACCCATAATCTCAATCTGCTCAGCCAGGCCGATGGCATGCCGCGGACGCGGATGTTGGAGAGCTTCAAGCAGAATCCGCGTGCAGTCCTGTTGGGGGCTGACAGCTTTTGGCAGGGGGTCGACGTGCCGGGCGATGCGCTGAAGCAGGTGATCATCGCCAAGCTGCCGTTCAGCGTGCCCGATCGTCCGCTACTGGAAGCCCGCCTCGAAGCACTCCGTGCCGCGGGAGGGCAGCCGTTTCGCGATTATCAGCTACCCGAGGCCGTGCTGAAGCTCAAGCAAGGCTTCGGCCGGCTGATCCGTTCGCGTCGTGATCGCGGTCGGGTGGTGATTCTTGATCCTCGTGTGGTGACGAAATCGTATGGCCGAATTTTTCTCGATTCGTTGCCCGATTGCCGCAAGGTGGAACACTCTCGGGCCGTCAAAAGCTAGGCGAGCAGTGGGCGCAAGAAATCGTAGGCCGGAACGAGCTACGCGAGTTCCGGCAATGCATGAAAATGCGATCCTAGGCAGTGCCGGAACTCACAGGACTCGTTCCGGCCTACAGAAATATTCCCACCACCGGTCGCGCGAAAAAAAAACGTCGCTATCGGATTGAACTTCTATCGCATCTTTCCCGATATCAATCGCAGCGGACCATTTTTATCCCGCTGTAACGAGAAGCGGTGCTAGCAGTCGTCTCGGACGGGAATTTGCCTCCACGAGACAAATAACCGCTGGGCGTACGCCCGGTTGGCACCGACGGGGGCAATCGATTCATTTGTTCTGGGGGGGATTGCGATGCAACTAGGGTTGCTCGTCTGCAAAATACTGCGGTCGGTTCGGCTGCTAGCTTTCACGGTCTGCTGCTTCACTGCAGGCAGTCCGATTTCGCTGGCACAAGGGGATGGCCATCATCCAGCTTCGACGCTTGCGCCTCAAATCGCTCCGGGCGATCTGGAACTCGATTCGACGCTTGCGAATCTGTTGCATGGCAAGTCCCCATCTGGCGAGAAGCTGTCTGGCGAGAAACGCCCGATCGCTCGCAGTCGGTGGGTCTCGCCGCACAACCGGCATCCTACCCCGAATAAGAACAAGCGGGCCAACAAAGATAAAATTGCCAAATGGGTTGCTCGTAAGCCACAGCGATTGCTTGACCCGAGGCCCAAGCCGGCAACCACCCCGGCACCGACGGAAAACAAGGAGTTGCCTAGCGATGATTTGCAATTGAGCCCCGCAGAGACAAATACAATGTCCGAGGCGGATGAACAAGCAGTATCCGAGGCCGAAGATTCAGCCGCCAAGACGGCTCTCGGCCGGGCGTTGAGCAAACCCCGCGGCACTTCGACCGTCAAGTCCTCCGTACTTCCTAGCAATTTACCCCCCCTGACTCAACAGCAGCGGCGTTTGCGCGACAAAATCCGCCGCGTGCTAACGCATTACTACAACCGTCCGTTCAACACGCGCAATCGGGGCCCGTGGGAACTGATGCACGGGATGCTTGCCTTCGAGGTGCATAGCCAGGTGTTGCAGGGTGGTCCTAGCGGCGATCCGATCACTGCCGTCGGCTGGCTTTGCTTCAATCAGCCATGCAAACGCCGTACGCTGATGCATCTTGACAAAGATGGGGAGATGCGTGTCCGCGTGGGCCCCGCATTGCAAGGGCACCAGGGGCAACTGCTGGCGATGCTGGCCCAATCGAGCGTGTCCAAGAAGTATCCCATCCGCATCGACGATCAAGAATTTACCGTCGCCGATTTGATCGAGATGGAAAAGCGGACATGTTATCCCCGAACGGAGCTGACATTCAAGTTGATTAGCATGGCGCACTATCTTAAGACCGACGCCCAGTGGCTGAACGATCAGGGGCTGCAATGGGACATCCCACGGCTGATCCGTGAGGAAATCAGACAGCCGGTTCGCGGGGCGGCCTGCGGCGGGACGCATCGCTTGGCGGGACTGACGCTGGCGTACAAAAAACGAGTGAAACGGGGCGAGCCGGTCGATGGCGACTATCTGCGTGCCAAGAAGTTCGTGCAAAACTATCAGCGCTATGCCTACCGACTGCAAAACTCGGACGGCAGTTTCAGCACCGAGTGGTTTCGTGGCCGAGGAAATGAGCAGGATATCGACCGCCGGCTAAAAACCACAGGCCACCTGTTGGAATGGCTACTCTATGCCTCCACGGACCAGGAACTCTACGACCGGCGCACCACCCAGGCCGCCAACTATCTGGCTGATATCATGTACACCAATCGCTATCGAGACTGGGAGGCTGGCCCGCTGGGACATGCGATCCATGCCCTGCTGGTCTACGATCGCCTGGTCTATGGCAAGCACGACAAATGGCAAAGCACGCCGGTGGCCAGCAAAAAGACTCGCCAGAGGAAGTAGAAGCGTTTCGGCCTACGCAGTATCTCTTGAATTGCATGGGCAGCTAGTCTACATTGCACGTCATTGGTAGCTGCCGGCAATCAGCTTTCAGCGATCAGTCGGATTGATTGCTTTCGTACCGAATATCTAGCTGACAGCGGAGAGCTTTTTTAAGCATCACCAATGGCACCACAGATCAAGTTTACCGATCAGCTCGAGGCCTTCTGCGAGATTGCCTCGCGGCTGGCAAAGCGTGACGATGCGGATGCCATACTCTTTTTGCTCGAAGGTTCGGTCGATTGGGCCAAGTTGCGCAAAGCCACGGACAAGTACAACGTCATTCTGGCTGCCGAGCGCGAGGAACATCTGGCCGGGGCGGAAGAGGCTGGCTTCGACACCGTGAAGCTAAACATCCCCGATAGCCCGGTCTACGAGCGACTCACGCAATCGTTGCTCGAAAGCGTCGCCGACGATCTGCTCGCCGCCGATGCGAGCGTCGTCGCACTCTACAGCGGCTTCGAAGTTGGCGCAATCGACTCACTTAGCATCGTCCGTCTCGACGAGCATCTGGGGCGGCTCACGGTGCATGACCTCCGCCAGTTGGAAACACGTGTGCCGCTCGACACGCTCAAGACAACCGTTGACCTGTCCGTGGCGATCGGTCGAGAAGGGCGCGAGGGCAAGCCGGTCGGCACCATGTTCGTCGTCGGCGACCACCGGAAAGTGATGACCTATTGCCACTCCATGGGCTTCGACCCGGTGCGCGGTTACATCGCTTCGGAGCGCAAGCTGGAAGGGATCAAAGTCCGCGAGTCGATCAAGGAAATCGCGCAGCTCGATGGCGCGTTTGTCGTTTCGGCGGATGGGACCGTGGTGGCCGCCTGCCAGCATGTTTCCGCCCCGGCGGCCGATATCGCGCTGAGCAAAGGGCTAGGCGCACGCCACTGGGCCGCCGCGGCAATCAGTCGGGCGACCGCGGCCATTGCGATCTGCGTTAGCGAATCGAACGGCACCGTGCGTCTATTCCAAAACGGTGAAGTGAAGCTCCGCGTCGAGCCATTCCGCCGAGCGATGAAGTGGAAAGATTTTGAATACGACCCGCCCGGGACGAGTGTTTAGCAGCAGGCCACGACTGATTTTGTGCGACGACAAATTAGTCGCCGGGCTTGCCCCGGTGCGGAGATGCTCCCGGCGCGGCTCTCACGCGCCGGGACAAGCCCGGCGGCTAACCCAAGTTCCACAGTTGTGTTGCGGAAGTGCTTTTTTGAAAAATATTTTGACCTGAAATCATATGCCCTGACGGGTGTATCTTTCCTGGCTTTACGAAAAATGGTTCCTCTTCGGTCGCGACGAAGGCAAATCGCGTTGTCGTGGAAAGATCTGCGTTTGACGAGACACTTTGATTGCCGATAATTCGGGCATGTTCATCAGGCCGTGCTACCGCAAGATCAAGGGAAAACGTCAGGCGTATTGGGCGCTGGTCGAGTCGTATCGAACCGAACGGGGGCCGCGACAGCGGACGGTTGCCTGGCTTGGCAAGCTCAAGGAGTCCGAACGGGCCGGCGTCAGGCGAGCAGCGGCAGGCGAGAAGAAACCGGATTCCGCACAGCTGCAACTCTTCGATGATCAAGGCCAGCTCGAGCCCGAGTGGGTCGAGATCGATACGGCGAATGTGCGTGTCGAAAACCAACTCGAGTTCGGCGGAGCATGGCTCGCGCTGGAGTTGATCCGCCAACTGCAACTCGACAAACTGTTTGAAAACATCATCCCACGCGGCAAGGAAGATATCCCGTGGGCGAAGGTCGCGATGATTCTCGTCATCTGCCGACTCTGCAACCCGTCGAGCGAACTGCATATTGCCGAGCATTATTACAAGAGCACGGCGCTGCCCGAGTTGCTGGGTGTTCCGGCGGAAAAGATCTATGACGAAAGGCTTTACCGGGCGCTGGACAAGCTGCTACCGCACAAGGAGGCTCTGGAAAAACACCTGAAAAACAGGCTCGGCACGCTGTTTGAGCTCGATTATGATCTGCTGCTGTACGATGTGACGAGCACCTACTTCGAGGGCCTTTGTGAAGGAAACCCACAAGCCCAACGCGGTTACTCTCGCGACAAACGGGGTGATTGTAAACAAGTCTGCATCGGTCTGGTCGTCACGCGGGACGGCATCCCGCTTGGCTACGAAGTCTTCGCCGGCAACCGCAACGACATGACGACGTGGCAGGAAATTGTCACGACGATGGAGAAGCGTTACGGTCGCGCCAACCGCATCTGGTGCGGCGATCGCGGGATGATGAGCAAGGCGAACCTCGAATTCATGGAGTCGGGCAATCGGTGTTATATCCTCGGCGCGTCGAAAGGGACGCTCAGGAAGTTCGCGCGCCAGTTGCTCGGCGAAGACTGGCGCGTGATCCGCGAAGGCCTGGAAGTCAAGATGTGCGCTTCGCCCGACGGCGGCAAAGAAACCTACATCTTATGTCGCAGCCGTGATCGCCGTGAAAAGGAAAAGGCGATGCACGAGCGTTTCGAGCAGCGGATCGACGAGGCGCTCGAGAAGCTCCGCGCAAGCTGCGAAAAGCGTAAATGGAAAAAGGAAGTGATCGACCGCCGCGTCGGCAAGATCATGGCAAAGAACTCCCGGGCCGCCGGCCTGGGCGACGAACCTCGCCGCATTTTTGAGGAGCTGGGCAAGATCAACCTGGTCGACGTCGTGCTTCCCACTCGCCAAAAGCCCACCCGCCAAAAGCCGGTCGAAATCCGCCGTCGCTGCGTCGCCCGTCCGACCGAGCACCAAGCCATCCTGCTCGACCGCCTCGGTCTGAGCCTGCCCCGTCAATTAAAAGTTGCCCGCCAAATGTAGTGGAAAAATCCCACCACCCAACCTATAAAACAAGAGTCTCCGTGGACACAAGTGTGGAACTTGGGTTAGCTGCGATGGTGTGACACACCGCTGGGCGAAACGGAACTTACGAACTCGCTTCGGTCGCATCGTTCGATGGCATTCTCTAAGCATGGCATCGCAGCTCGCAAGTCGGACCGCTTTCAGGGGAATTATTACCGGCGTGGCCGAAGGATTTCTTTGACCCTCCGGAAGGTTTTCTTGAGCGC
>CBDFMC010000022.1:0-443567 GCA_965249435.1 Lacipirellulaceae bacterium
CGGGGTGACGTGGACATGATTAGAACGAGCACTCTGGATAAGCGTGTACCAGACGCATGCCGCGCGACCACCCGCATCGCTCCCAAAAAATTGGTAATTTTTTCTTCCAATAACCGAGGGGCGAATGACTCTTTCTGCCATGTTGTTATCGATCGCATAGCGCCCGTCGGTTGCAAATCGCGTCATCGCGTTCCAACGATTGAGCAGGTAGCCGATCGCTTCGGCCAACTTGGTCGAAGGCCGTACCGTCGGCTGCACTTCGGTGAGACGATCGTGCAGAAGGGCAAGAATGGGAACCGACTCGCGCATGCGCACTTGTCGTCGCGTTTCCACATCGGCATCGGCCAGGCGATCCTCGATGTCGTACAGTTGCCAGATCCAAGCGAGCGCCTCGTGCGCAAGTGGCTGCGTTGAGACGGCGCACGCTTCGTCGAACTTCCGCCGCGCATGGGCCCAACAACCCAGATCCAGAAGTCGGCCATCCGATTCCTTGACTAGGGACGTGTAGACACTGTAACCGTCGGTTAATAATCCGCCTTGAAAATCATCAAGTATTTCCCGCGGACCTGCGCGGGATCGATCAAGTCGATAGTCAAATAGTTGGTACGGATGCTGGTCATCGCCAACGTAGGCCCAGAGATAAACCAGCTTGGTCGCCCCAGCCCAGGGACGCAGGACACGGGCCGTGGTCTCGTCGGCCCGTACATAAAAACTATCCAGTACTTGGGTGCGAATCAGATCCCACACCGGCAGCAGACGCTCGCCTGTTCGCACCACGGCGTTGCTCAACACGCTGCGGTTGAACCACATCGTGGTGGTGGAACGAAGCTCTTCCTGGAGACGATACAGGGGCAGGTGACGCTCGAACTTGGCGTGTGCCAGCCAGGCTAACGTGCTGGCCCCAAATATCCCTTTTTCGTTGATATTGGGTGGCTTTTCGCTGGTGACGATCTGCTGGCCATCCCGGCTAACAGGGCAACCGTAGGTAAACCGAACGTGCTCGGCGATGTAGGCGCTAGACTCAACATATTCTAGTTGCCGTGAGATCTGCTCGGAGATCACCGTCCGCTTGCCGCCACATCCACAAGGACAATCGAGTTCTTCCGGCGGCAGTGGGTGTTCAAAACGCTGGACCGGCAAGCACTCGGGGAATTCAAAACGTTTGCGCTTCTTACGGCGTTTCTTGCGTTTCGAAGACGATTCATCGTCTGGCTCTTCTTCGTCGGTCGCCTCGTCATCCTCGCTAATCTCGTTGCCCTCGATCGACTCGGGATCAAAAAGAAGCTTTTGATCGGGAGAAGGGATAAACCGTTCACGCCGTGGAGAAAAGAGTGCCTTACGGAGTAAGGTGATTTGCTCTTGCATCACCTCGATGTGATTCTGCAACGATTCAAGAGTTGCCTGTTGCTCGCTATTAACCCTTTTGAGATGTGCGATCTCGGCGCGCTGCACTTCGATCTCTTTTCGGAGTTTGTCGGATTCCATCGACAACGTTTCGGTCCTTGAAGGTGCGTCACGAAATGGCAAATGATCACACACCGTTGGTGTAGAACACACATGTTTATTTATCGACAATTCACGTTGCGCGTCAAGGTGGTTTCCAAGGCGATTGAGTAATTTGTTTTGCCTGCTCACGACGCCACCACTTGCGACGTTTGACACTCGATAGCTCGATGCCTTCCAGCAACAATCGCAGGTCGTCCACATGCAGTGTCAAGTAATCACCGGGGGATGCAATCGCCCCTCCATGGTCGGCGCCACGTAGTGTCTCGGACGTTCCTCGTTCAAGATGCTTGTAGAGGATGATCGTGCCGTCACCCGTGAAATAGAGTACCTTCAACCGGTTGCGGCGTCGGTTGAAAAACAAGAAAAGATCTCCGTCTTCAATCTGTTTGCCAAGCTCCTTTTCGACGATACCGATTAATCCACAAAAACTTTTACGCATGTCCGTGGGAGCCAACGCGGCGAAGACTTTTATTTGGGATGGCACAATCAACATGACGCCACCTCACGCAACGCCTACAATACGTCCTTCACTGTCTCACAATCGGTGCCGTGAGGCACATCCACAAAGACTCCCTGCTGCGGCAAGTGAATACGCAGCGTGGACGCAGGTGTCGTCCCCTCGATCCGCACAGGCACCAGTTGGGTGCCCTGGACGGCGTTACGACTGGTTTTAAGAGACTTGGTCGAACGGCTCCCCTGCTCTGGGGAGGCTTGCTGCTCACGGAACTTACGCTGCCAGGCATAATAGCTGGTTTGTGTAATCGAGTTCTGGTGGCAAAACGCCGCGATGCTCAAGCCGCTTGAGGACTGCTGTTTCAGTAGGCCACGCCAGTGGGACTCTTGGGATTTGTTTCGATTGGACATTGTGCTCGTTCCTGGAATAAAGGGAATGGTTCACCTCTATTAGGATAGCGCGCAATTTTGGGACGCTGTTCACAGAACGCTTACCTTGTTCCGGCCTTCTATGAAAGCGTTGGCCGTGTCAAGTGCTGGTGTCGTTTTTTTTATTCAACTAGGCTTCGCCGAAAGGCATTCTGCAACCCATGGGTGTCCTGGTAGGCAAATCCCGTGAACATGACGTGTTGCGTGTCGGCCACTTCTTCGCCATTGGTATCCCCCAGACGATAGATTTTGGGGATACTAAAAACGATTGCGCCGTCCAGTATCGGCTGAATCCCAATCGGGATATTTAACTTGTCGGCAAACCGTTGGATTTTTCGGGCACGCCCCGTCGAGTCTAGGTCGTCCAGGATAGTCACGCCATCTTGGGCCACTTCTTCGTTCTTGGTCGGATACGGATACTCGACCGTGTGGGTCAGCCACAGTCGTCCTTTGGCATCCCAGTTCAGGTTCAAGGGCTTTTGGATATCCGGTTCCGCTGCTACAATTCGTTTTTCCCACATGGCATCTTTTGAACCTCTCAACCGGTAGAAAACCCTTGCGATTGGCAAAGTTGGGCACCCGAGCTTTCAGCGGTCTGCGATCCGATTTTTAACGACCGCTGTAGTCCTTAACGGCATGGCATGCCATACTGCTACTTATCTTGGAGAGCTCGAACCAGAGAACGAGCAAAGTTGAAGTACCATGTGGAAACTTGTGGGCTGGACATGCACCGCAGTGCTAGTCGCCGGTTGTTTTTGGGAACTCAGCAGAAGTGAACCCACAGTCCCTCCGGCTGCAATGGGGGCGCTGCTCTTGGGACTGGGCCTGCTGGTCGGTCTGCGGCTCGGCAGCGATTCTGCCACAATCTTTGTCAAAGATCTACTGCGGCTCAACAAGTTCTTGGCCGAACAAAACGATCAGCTGACCGAGCTGAATCGTGAACATGTCCAACAGCAAATTTCCCAGCTTGCCGATGCTACGGAAGAGTGTGAAGACGACGCTTGATGGCGTTCGGTTTGATCCTGATTCTCACGACTAGCGTCTAGCGCTTTATCAAGCAAATCATTGCCGATGGGTAAAGCATTCGTGCGAAAAACTTTCGCGGGACGATCGCATTTTCTTATCGGAATGGATTTGCGGGCAAGGTAGACGTACTGTCGTGCGAGGGCAATTGCTCAACACCTTGGGCCGCAGGGTTATTCAATTCAAGCTCAAAAGAATTCAAATGGAGTATTTCATCCACCTGTGGCTCTTCTGGTTCTTCCGCAAGTGGTCTCTCGGGTTCCTCGGTAAGAGGTCTGTCGTCACCTGCTTCTTCCATGCTCAAATTGGATACTGGTTCGGGAATAGGCAACTCATTTAATTCCGAAGTAGGAATTGGTTCTCCGAGCTCAAAGTCACTTGGTTCACCCTGGATTGCCTCTTGCTGAAGTGGTCCGCAATAGGCATCGCGCCATTGGGCTGCGGGGGCTGGCCAAACGCCCCAACAGGTCGGTTTGTGGCCGTAAAACTCGCGATCAGGCCCACAGGGGCAATGAAAGATCGCGTCCTCACCGGCACACCAGGGGACCGTTTGGCGGATATCGGTTGGGCAATTGCATTCGGACTCTTGTTTGACGAAGAGTCCGTATTGACTGCAACCGCTGAGCAGGCAGACACAAATAATTATGCTTAAGTATCGCAATGCAGTCATAGCAACTCTAAGCCGGCCTAGGCCTTGCCAGCTCCCCCCTAAAAAAATCGTTGTTAAGCGAACAAACTGCTGAACTGGGTCGCAGCAGTGTCACCATGGATCAACAAAATTGTTCAATATCGGCGGCACGTTTCTCACGCGATGCGGTTAAAATCCGCCGGTCCCGCCTCTCTGGCCAAATTCCTGAAAGAACACCAGTCGCGAAACAGTTTGGGTTCCCAATAGGGTAACGCCGAAGACTCGTTCCAATGGCGAAATTAGCTTGCCCATCGCCGTATCGAGGGCAACCAACTTATCTTCGGAAACATAGAGCCGATCGCCCGGCATTATTTGGTAGTTTGTCTTGATGTCGCCCCGCTGTGTGACGGCAACCCAATCGACGGGCAATATCTGGTCTCCGCCGCAGCCGTTGTAGCCTGGTCGGGCAATCCACATGCGGGTTGACGAATTCGATTGGAGCCCTTGAATTTGTCCAATCGCATCCAAGACGGTTTCATTACCCTTGGATGGCAGGATGACCACCTGGTCACCGAGCCCTGCGCCTTGCGTCACGACGTAAAAAACTTTGCTATTGTAGCCGCGGACATCCAAAGCGATTTCCGGATTCTCAAGGAACTGTGAAAGGTGAGTTTGCACGGCAGCTCGCGCCTCTTCGATCGTCATGCCGACGATACGCACACGGCCATACGTGCCCAGGTTTACCTTCCCGTCTGGAGCAACCAGGTGCTCGCCGGCGACTTGCTGCTGGGAACCCATTTGCAATAGCGTCACCCAAACGTTCGGCTCGACAAACTCCTCTTTGAGCTGGGTGAGAATGGCCTCTTTGAGCTGTGCCGACGTGCGGCCAGCAGCTTGGATGCTGCCATACGAATGACCTAATTGAATCGTCCCATTGGGTTGGATCGTGTATTCTCCGGCGATTGCATCCACTTCGGTTAAGCCCGAACTAAAGATGGAGACGACGTCCAATGGGCGCAGCATATAGGGTGCTTTCGGCACCAGGCTGATCGCTTCGATCGTAAGGATATCGGGTGGCTCGATAATATAATCGGGCATCGTGACCTTGGCGTGCTCCCGAGGGATCTCCCTTGGAATATGCGGCTTCGGCCCATCGGGCTTACGACCGGGATAGATGGTCCGGCAACCGCCACTGGAAGCGATCAAGGCAACGATGCAACAGACCTGTAGCCAGTAACTCCAGCCCACTATTGGTCTTACGATATTTTGCACGATCTACCCCCCCACCGGGTATTTTGCTAGCTCGCCCCGTCCGGAGCTTATTTTAGCCCACGCGTGTCAAAATGATTGACTGGCAAGTTGTTTTTCCGGTATAATTAATACTATCGGAAAAACTTGCTAAATCCTTGAGGTCGAACGATTAGGTTAGCCGAGAAATGATGTAGCAGAGACACCAATCAGAATAATAAATGGGGAGACTCGCATGGCTGGCCGCCGTAATCTATTGCTGAGCTTAGGGTTGTTTCTGTTTTGCATTGGGACAGATGCTGTCTGCTCAGCGCAAGTGCGACGCTATCAGCCCCGCACCCCGACCGTGAGCCCCTACACCGATTTAGTGCGATTCAACAACGGCTCGCTGCCCAATTACTATGCCTTCGTGCGACCCCATGTGAATCAGAGGGCATTCAATTTACAAGAACAGGCTCTCAGACAACGGCAGGCGGGAGCACTGCACCGTTTGCAGAATGATGTGCAGCGAGGCCAGCAACCTGCAGCGCCCACGGGTACTAGCAGTTGGTTTATGACCCCAGGATCGCGGTCGACCTATCTCGACACGTCAGGCTATTACCCAAGAACGGCAATCGGAGTTCGCCGGTAAACCGATGCGGTGCTATCGTAGCGCTGCTTGAGTTTTACCAAGTGCAGAGTGCGCCCGGGGATTGCTGCGTTGACAGGCGACCGTTGGTATCATTCTTACTCAGAGTGAAAAGAAGATGAACCACAGAGAACCCAGCGCTGCATAGCCGCAACCAAAGAAAAAATAGCCACAAAAAACACGAAAACCACAAAAATCATGGCCCTCGAATCACGCGAATTGGCGCGAATGAATCGGGTGGATGACAATCATTGACATTCGCGTGATTCGCTAGCCTTATAATTTCTTTTCGTGCCTTTTTGTGTTTTTTGTGGCTACTGAAAATCTTTGCACCAAACAAAGAATTTGACCGTTAGTAACACGGAGAAAGCAGTCCTAAAATTACATCAAGTGAATGACATGGTTCGTCGTTTTCTATAGGACAGAAACTCTGTGTTCTCTGTGGTGAAATTTCTTGCTTGTTTTCAGTTTGAGATTCTTATTGGACGGCAAGACGAAAAGTTACTCTCCTACCATCCACCCATCGCAGAGGGTAATTTGAGTGGAATTAGATAGGTCCGTCCTCTGTACCGCCACTAATCGGCTGGGGCGAACAGAAGAAACGGGCTCAATTTCGCAGCAAAAAAGCTACTTTTTCTTGGTTTATTGGAATATTGGTGAAAAATTCCTTGCTTTCACTTCTAAATATGGTGATAATGCGGACGGAGTGCTGTCGGCGTTATAGCCCCTATGGCAAGATGCCTTGTTTCAGGTAAGTCGTTTGCTCTAGCTGCTAAGTGCGATCATGGCCAATCGAATCATGTGCCCGCTAAGTTGTTGCGGTGCCGCTACGCTGCTAGCGTTGTGGGGCATTGCATCGGCGTGCCAAGCCAGCATTCTGTTGCCCAAAGCGGCGCAGATGGACGTTGAGCAACTTCTTACCCAAGTGAACCATAGCACCAGCCAGTCGAGCAGCTCCAGCGGTGAGCGGAGCGCACCCTCACCAACACGTGAGCCGGTTGTTTCGCTAAGGGTACAGATGCTCGGAGCAATAAGCGCCAACGCCGAGTCGACCACGGGAACCTCGACCTCTTCCACAGGCACGTTCGATTCCGGCGGTCTGTCGTGCGTGCTGGGGCAAACCGTTCTAATCCCTGACGACATTCAAGGAACTCGCTTGGCCATTCAGCAAGCACTCTGCTTGCCTGACCCTCTGGGTGCGGAATTGTTTCATCCTCCACGGAGTGGTCGTAGTTGATTTGAAGCGGCACTCTGTTACTACCAAGATGTGCAAACTATCGCGAGGTACGAAAAGATGAAAGTAGAAATAGAAGGCTTATTTTCCGATGAGACAATAAACAAAAAGAATGCCCTGCTGATCGTGGCAACAATTCTCACGGCCTGCTTGGCCTTCTCTCAGGTAGCCAGCGCTTCGATCTACATCGCTCCGAATGCGAGTGGAGATGGGAGCGGGAGCAGCATTCCTAACCAACTCGGTCCAGATTTTCAAGGTAGCGTTCCCAATAACCCGGATGCTGATGACATTGAGACGATCACCGGCTTCGGAGATGGCCTGCTCGAACTTTACAAGATGGATGTTGGTGGTCCGGAATCAGGATCATTTTCCGGATCCTACTCGACGGTGTTTTCCAATACTCCGCTCGATCCGAAAGATGCCACAATCAGTTACGATAGTGGCCCAAAGATTGAGGTGCCGGAATACCTGTTGGTCAAGGACGGTAATAATGACCCGATTTGGTACATCTTCGACATCTCGGCTTGGGATGGCATGATGGATCTTATTATGACAGGTTTTTGGCCAGATCAGGGTGCCATTTCGCATGTAGCCATCTACGGTGGCGAAAACCCACCACCACCACCGCCACCACTAAACCCGATACCAGAACCGGCTAGCGCGCTGGTCTGGACGCTGCTGGCTGCTGGCGTGAGTGTGACCTATCGCCGTCGCAACGGTTGAGACCGCTCAGTTAAGAGCAACACCCGTAGGCGATGCAAATCGTCTGCGGGTTTTTTTGTGATTGCGATCCGACCATCAGGCTACTACGCAACGGCTCCCACCGCTGTGAAGGCTTGGTCGCTGAATGCTGCTTCCACCGCATCGCCCCACACTGCATCTACCTTCTCGTGAGGTGTGTCTGCCTGAATCAATCGGTTCGAGCCGATGGAACGGTTTACCTGGTCCATCGCATACCCACTCACCGATGACCACGAGTTCAAAGCGATCCGTGGCGCATCAGTCCGCAGGAAAGGATCACCTTTCGCAGTGGACGTTGACCCTAGGCGAAGTCCTGACCGAGGGAAACCTGGTTGAGTACTGGATTGGCTTGCCCGGTTGGCCAAGATGCCACTCAGGTCGGCAGCCGACGTGGCCGCGCCGTGGCGACTAGAGTAGGCGACCTCATCCGCCACCGTGGCAAAGTACATATCTGGCTGCAGTTTGCCAGGCCCCTTCTGACCTTTTCCTTGACCACCGCCACTACCTCCACCACCTCCCCCCGTGCCACTGACCCTTTCGAAAACCAGATCGTAGGCGTCGGTCTCCGCCGCGAGGCTTTGTATTTCGACAAAGGCCCCTTCGCCGCCTGCCAGGGAAATCTGCACAGAACTGCCGGTTGCTTGCGCCAACACATTCATATTGGCATCGTAGGCAGTGATTTCATAAGAAGAAGCCGACGTGAAATCGGTTGTGATGCGAAATGTACCGCCTTTCCTAGCAGAAAAATGAAACATGTCGACGTCGGTCGCTGAGTGGAGCGTGAGTCCCGACTCAGTACGATTGTTCAGCCGGCCCAAGCCGGTTGCAGTAAGCAAGGTGTCGTTGGACTCGAAACGATCCAGGGCAACACTCGGCGGTTCAGGATCTCCGCCACCTTCCGTAACGCCAAAATCGACATCCAGCCGGTAGGCACCCATACCAAACGCGTCGGCGGTGGATCCATCGGCCATGAGGTAGTAGGTTTCGCCGGCAACCGCCCCATTGAACTGGATAGTCGCCATGGTTCCGTAGGCATCGCCCACATCGGCCATGGCGATTTGCGAGCCTGTCGCATCGTAGAGCGTCACCAGCGGCGCCAGCAAACTCAGGCCGCTTGTGTCGACCGACACGTTCAAGGATCCATCCGCATCCGACGGAGCCACGAAGGCATAATAATCTGTGTCATCCATGGCTGTGAGATCGGCCGCGAAGAGACCTTGGCCCGCGCTGTCGAGAACAAGTGAACTGGCAGTTCCCAGACTGTCGTTGCGCCCGTTCAAGTCAAACACATCGTCTTGCCGTGCCCCATAGAGCGACTGGATGCCATTGATGTCGTCGGCAGTTAGGCTCGTGACAACCTCTTGATAGTTGGCGTTCATCACCGAACCAGCGGCATGACCGAGTCCCAGTGAGTGTCCCGTCTCATGCAGCAAGACGGAATAGAGATCGTAGGTCGATCCGATTTGGAACGTAAACTGCGTGGAGAGAAAGACGTCGCCTGTAATCCCCCAATAGCCTGAGGGATAATAGGCGTATGCTAAAGGGCCATCGAGCGGGTGAGCAGCCAGGCGAATATCACCAAACCGCCCGTCACCTTGCGACACATTGGCTAGTTCACTGGGCGACCCATCGTCGGCCACTTCCCGAAAGTTGAGCGTCGATACGTTTGACCATGTCTGCAGCGCCCTGGCAAACTCCCGCTGCCAAACTTCGGTGGGCGCTACGGTGTCCAGCTTGCTGAACAGGGTACTTGAGTAGCCCTCCACATCGGTCCCATCCGGCACGTAGCTGAATGAGATATCCGTATCTCCCCATTCATAGCCCGAGACGGCATACAACATGAGCCGTTGCTCAAGCGGTTCGTAGCGTGGCGACCTGCGAAAAGGGGATGATTTCGAAGATTTTAGCGCGCAGAATCCTCGCTGTCTGGCAGTGCAAAACATGGCTCTTCCTCTGTTTCCAGCGTTCATCCGCGACAAGGCCGACATGAACGAAAGGGTGGGTGATCGAAAAAGTGAATGGGCACCGATAAGACAACCTGGAACAGGGGTACCCTACAGTAAAGATAGGTTGAATTACGCAGCTAGGATGGAGTTTTTCTATTACGGAGTCAAGTCAAAAAGGAAACATTAAGTGATTTAGTGCAAATAAATAGATTGCGCTAAATAGGCAGGCATGACGTAGCCATACGTTAGGTTGATGGCTGGGGCCATGCTGAGGCATGCCGATTGAAAAACTCAGGATGCCGTGGATTCCCCAAGTTTTCCCTTGCCCTCGATATCCCAGGGCCTCGATGGACATTAGAAAAAGCCCATTTTGTGTTAGACTCAGTTTAATGAGCTTTCCGAGCCGAAAAACAATGACAGTAAGGCACTCCAGTTCTTGCTAATCGTCCGTTTGTAATAGACGAGTAGCAAAGACGAAGAAAGCGATTTGCGCACACCGCACTGGGTATTAACACTCAAGGGTATTGTGCCAGAGCCAGAAAAGAAAGTACTGTAGCCCAAGACTGACAGACATAGGGCGTGGGGGCGTTCGGCCGAATGCTTCGTGTCGCAGCAAATCGACGCAACTTCTCCGTGCCAGATCTCAAGTGTTCGCTGCAGATGGTGCCGCAACGAACTGAGCATGCACAAGAAACACTTCTCTCACGACACTCCCATGCTCACGCAGTTTGTTTACGTCTTGGCGACTGCGATGGCGAGTCTGTTTTGCAAGCATGAGGTACGACGAGCACTGCAAAGCCGGATTGTCGATGGGGTATTCAGACGACGACGTTACCGACGTCCCGGACTGACCCACACACCGCCCCATGGGCCCACCGAATAATTCGTCTTGTGGTAAGGGGCACTGTACGTCTGAGGACGGCGCGGAGTGTTTCGTGGGGCATAGGAGCTCCTCGACGGTGGTCGGTGGCTGGAGGCAGTGCGAGCTGCCCGCGATTGAGTCTGTTTGTAGTTTTTTATTGCTCGTGCCTGACTATCACGGGCGCGATTAAACGCTGCTGATGCGGCCAGTCTCGATTGGCGTTCTGCAGAAAACTGCTGCAAAACCGCTCCGATCTCATCGGCCGAAAGACTCAGCGGGTCATCCACGCCAAACTTTTTCCTGATCTTTTGCTGTGCCTTGTCCGTGTACGCGGCCACCCAGCGTCGCGCATCCGTGGTGGCAGGATTCATGAGTATCACAATCTTTGTTTCCATCTCTTCCAGGAAGGATATCAGTTCTTGCGCCGACATACTTTCAATTCGGTTGCGCAATTCGCTTTTCAGAACTTCCACTTCAGCCTTATTGTAGGCGGTCTGAACTGACAACCACTCGTCAAATTGCTGTTTTGCCTTCGTCCACCGCGGACTAGTCAAAATCTCTTGCTGCGCCTGTTTTTCCAGGGGTGATCCAGCACCGGCATCTGTGGTTTCCGCCTTCTGAAACGAGAAACAAGCCGAGGTAGGCTCGCAGACTGCAAACAGAAATAGAACAGCGATTCTATAGCGAAGTTTCATTGGTACCTCATGAATTGTAGCAGTAGCCCCTAGTGACGCACCATATCTTGAAGCGGTATAAATTGCTCCGTGTCCATCAGGGTGAACTTGTTCGTGTGAACTGCAAGATTACATCATCCACCTTCAGATCGCCTACTTTAGCGTTAAGAGACTTGAACCAGCAGGTGTCAGGATCCTCGTGAACCCACAAATTGATCGCCGTTGTCCTCTCGCCGTCAGGCATCACCCCAACCTTTTTCACGACCCACGCATCTTCCTCACGACTCCAAACACCCTCGACAAAACCACCATCGGAACGAAACAACCAGGATCGTATTTGTTTACGTGACGGGTCCCAGGCAATACGTTGCTCCCCCCGAAGCTCGTCCTGACCGGGAATCTGCACGGTGTATCTCTGAATGAGGAATCGTCTCTGGTCACTCCAACTGACCGAGAGGCGTGCCTTGGTTCCATCCGCCTGGAAGTTCCAATGACCGACCATCCAACCCAATTCATCCAGACGCCCTTTCTGAGAAGGAGATGGAACGCTGAGTTCCTTCAGATAGTCAAGCAGCCAACGATCGCCGGTCTGAACCCATATTGCAATAAACCTAGTTTGAGGGCTTCCACGATGGCCAGTCTGCTTCAGACCGTCGCTGCCCTGCTCGATTGCCACGTCTGGCGTGATCAGACGGATCGTGCTTTGATGCTTCGCAACAATCCTCTCGTCTTGCGGAGCAACATCATTGGAGAATTCCTGTCGTGCCAGCTCTTGGGCTTGATGCGTATTATCGTCTGCATCGACAAACGTGCCTTGCGGAGTCCAGAAGCTGGCAATGGCGTCGGGATCTCCACGATTGAGGGCCTCCACATAGTTGCTGGAAGCTTTCCGTATCTGCGAAATAGCTTCGGGCGATTCCGAGCCTTGGGTAATGGAATCAAGCGTGGGCGCAATCGAAAGGACAACCGCAATGTTGAAATAAACCATCCATTGACAATGAGATAGCATGGTGTTGAATTCCCGAGTGGATTTTATGCATGAAAAAATACTTGCTGAGAGGCCTAACCATCGGTTACCCGGGGTGAGATTCTCTTGGTTGGGTTACACACTTCTTAGGGTCGCTGTCCGCGTGACAAGGAGCAATGATTTGCGTCACTCGTTCTATGGATCGCTGTGCGTCGAATGAAACTTGTCAATCGCATTTTGCTCGCAACTCCGGGTTTCCACTGGGCACCCTGGGGTCATTTGCGGTGCAGGAGCCAGTAGCCATTTTACCAGCCTAAAGTGAGGTGTCAAAGCAAAAAAAGTGCACTCGCAACTTAGACTTAGAAAGCACTTTTTGCGCTGACTATAATATCCATGGTTCTTCAGGAATTTTAGGGCTAGATTTTGGTGTGAAAAGGAGAACTATCAAGCCACAATCTCAGCCCCCGGCTTTGCCGGGGGGTCGCGGAACGATCACCATCTCTACCAAACAGGGCTTTTCCCCGAGCGCATTTCCCCAAAAGCAACATTTCCCCAAAGGCAACCCCCCGGCAAAGCCGGGGGCTGAAATGAGGCTGCTTCATCGCCACAGTCAGCATTAGCCACTAAATTCCCGGAAGAACCATATCCATAAGTGCCAAGAACCTGATGCCAGGGAGGTCCAAGAGACTTGTTTCGAGAAGAGAGACTCGAAATTGCACACCGTATTCCGACACATCCGATAGGGTACGGCGGGATTTTGAATCCAGGGTTGGTTTGGTTTTGGTGGATTGCAAACCAGGGAGCTTCGTGCCCAATGCAGCCTATCCCTGTGCGACGAGGTAAAAATAGCCAGTTAGTGATGACCGAGGAATAACTCCCACTTATCCGGTTGCCTGTGTCTCTGCACCACGGCGTAAACGACGGGGCTAATACGGGTCCCCCCAGTTATTCTTCGACCGTTCCTAAGCACAGAGCATTTCTTCCAGGACGGTATCTTCTTCGTGGATGCTCTCTCCAGCGCCCTGGTACAGGTGAACGCCTTCCGACGGATACGCAAATTTGTCGCTATCTAACAGATCCTGGAAATACGCCCGGTCGTCGGCGCGGATAGGTTGAGGCTGCAAAACAGCGGCCGGCAGTTGTTTGCCAAAAAATTTATTCCAATTGGACGAGGGGTTTGATCGGGTTTCGTTGAAATCGAGACAGAGCGGAACGGCCGGGTTGCCTTGAACTGCAGAATAATCGCGTTGACTGCCGATTTTTTTGAAATTCATATAACGTCGATAGATGCCTGCATGACGAGGATGCACGGCGACCAATAGCTGATCGATTCCAAGCTGTTCGGCAAGTTGTACCATCAAGCCGGACAGGTCGCAGAACAATCCGAAGAAACGGGCTCTCCCACGTCGTTGATCGGCTAGGCAGGAAACCTCGGCCAGTCGCAATCCGGCGGCCCTCCGCTCGGCAATCTGACGCCCATACATATCTTCCATCGGCAGACCCAATTCTCCATCACGCACGAGACTCATCGTGCTAATAGTCTCGCCACGCAGTTGGGCAATAAACATATCGGTCGTCGATAGCAGTTGATAAGGAGTGAACCGCAATTGGATCGAATTTTCGGCGCATAACCCCGCCCGAACATACGACTTGTAGGTCAGGCGAAAAGCAGCTTCACGTTCCTCGCGCGTCGACGCGACCTTCAACAAAATATCGGCGCACGTTTGCACAGGGATATCTTGCGGTGTAACTGTAGCATTCATTGCGGTCCCCCCGCCTTAGGCTGGATAAGTTTTTTACGAGAAGTAGCTTGGGCGCAGCCATTGAGTAATAAAATGGCGGTGGCCAGATGCAGTTAGCAAAAGTTAGGTGGGGAGATGGAGTCCCGAGGGACGCCGTATGGGGATTCTGAAAAGTAGCGAGGAGAAAAGAATCAAAATGGGAAAAGATATGTCTAGCTGTGGCTATGCCGCTGACACAGCCGTAGCTATCGGAGCACCCGCCGATCTTCGGGGTTTCAAGCCAACGCAAATATTGGCCCTCTACAGACTAATAGGTCGTGCCAGCTGAATGTCAAAGATGAACTATCAGGTTTAGTGCAACAACGGGACGACGACTTCCCGTATGTATCGATGTTAACGGTCATTCCAAAGGGGTGTCGTCTCTGTGAGGCTTTGGTGATGCGGCTATTTTTGTGGTGCTGCACTTATTTTTTTGCTGTAATGCATGATTTTCGTCCATGACTGGATGTAGCGATGAGCCGCCCAGCAGTGGCACCCGGAGAAAGATATGGGATTGATGATGCTTGATTGATGATGTGAAGAGAGTCTGACATCATCAATCAAACATCTCGCATCAAACATCCAAGTATCCGCGAAAACCACGAACAATCCAATAAATAGTTTTGCCAAGACAGGTTTCATTGAGGGCGGAGTCACGGATCGACTTGACATTTCTCGCATCCGTTGGTCGACTAGGGAGTTGGCCTGCATGAGTCTCGGTGTACTGGCCGATCTCAATGGCGAATTCTTTCAATCGGAGTTTAACGGTCATGTCGAACCATCGAATTCTTGGGGTGCTTATTGCAACGGTCGTGACATTCTTGGAATGTGTCGCTGTGGCGCAACAGCCGCTTGACCAGCCGCCGACAGATCACGAAATTGCCAAGCCGTTCGATGAGTTGGCCGAAGCGACCGTTCCGACGATGGAGTGGTCGGCGACGACGCAACAGGAGCACCAGACGTGGCGAGCCGAGTTTCAGGCGAAGATGCACGAGCTTCTCGGACGTATGCCGGAGCGAGTTCCGCTGGAAGTGAAATGGACCGAACGTCGTGAGTTCGACTCCTTCACGCGCCACAAAATCTATGTCCGGACCGAGAAATCGTATTGGGCACCAGTCTATTACTTCCTGCCACACGACCTGAAGAAACCGGCGCCCGCGATCGTCTGCCTGCACGGGCACAGCGGCATCTATCCCTATATCCGGGCCGGGCGAACCGAGAAGGAACGCAAGACGACACGCGACGCATCGACCGACTACGCCGTCTACTTTGCCGAACATGGCTATGTCTCGGCGGCGATCGTTGTGCGAGGTTGGAATGAGACGGCCGGCTACAAGGATCAGGGGATATCGCACGTCACGCGAAGCTGCCACCATGTCACCATGAACGCTTTCCTGCAAGGCATGACGCCGCAGGGTCTTCGCTGTTGGGACGCGATGCGGGTGATCGATTTCTTGCAGGATCAGGATGATGTCGATGGGCAGCGCATCGCCGTCGCGGGACTTTCCGGCGGTGGAACGCTGGCGACCTATTTGCCCGTGCTCGATGATCGTGTTAAACTGGCCATGATTGGCGGGGCGTTTTCGTCGTATCGCACGTCGATTTACGCCATGAACCACTGCATCTGCAACTGTCTGCCCGGAATTATGCAGTATGGCGATATGTCCGACGTTGTCGCCCTACACGCTCCACGGCCCGTGTTGCTGATCAACGGAATCAAAGACCCGATCTTTCCCATCGCCGAAGCACGCACCGGATTCGAAAAGCTCCAACGCGTCTACCGACTGCTGGGCAAGCCTGACCGCGTCGACGCCGACTTCTTCGATGGCCCGCAGCATGGTCGAACAACAAGACGCTCCATTCCTTGAAAGACACTTCGGTCGAGACAAATGAAGTTACTGCTCATGGGGTAAAGTAAGATTGAACCACGAAGGATCCAGCGCAGCCTGCGACCGCAACCTCAGCCCCCGGCTTTGCCGGGGGTTGCGGAACGGTCCCCAATTCCACCTAAGCAGCGCTTTTCCTGAGAGCATTTTCCCGAAGGCAACCTTTCCGAAGGCATCCTTTTACTCAGGCAACCCCCCGGCAAGCCGGGGCTGAAAATGCGACATCGCGGGTTACTGCGGTTTCGGCCCATGTCGGTAAAACCAAAAAGAGATGAGATTCAAAAATGAACACAAAGGACAAATCAATCATTGGTCGCCGCGACATGATGAAAGTGCGGTTGCATCGTCCATGGCGTTGTCGGCAGGGTCGCTTGCGTTGGGAGCCGAACCGAATGGCCAAAGGTCTGCAAAAGGTCCCCGTCGTGATTCGTCACTCATCCAGCGCGAAAACGAAAAACCTGGTGCGCTCGACTGGCAACTGACTCGTATCCGTCTCGACAAAAGTGAGGGAGTCCGCAGCCCACTGATCGAGGGTTACTGCTCGAAACAGAGCGTCTGTGCGGGGAGTCGATTGAATCATCGAGTGTCGCACTGATCGGCTCAAGAGTTTGTCATCGAGATATTTCGCACAGGCTACTACGGTGGACGTGGGGCGAGATTGATGACAAAACTAGTGCGTCATCCAGTCTTAATCTTCGGGTAGAGCCGCTTCAATTTTCGGCGAGCATCGTCGATTTTGAATTGCCAATCGACGCCTCGTTGTTTGTCGTTTGTGTTTTGTGACCATGCCGCGATTTCGCTTTGAAGTTTTTCTAGTTCGCCGATTCGTCGGCCCGCGATGCACTGGCTGGTCATGCAACTCAATTCGCACTCAGCAATGTTCAGCCAACTGCCATGCTTGGGCGTGAAAACGAAGTTGATGCGTTTGATATAGGCACGGGCCGTGGCGGGATCAAACGTTTCGTAGAACGCTCCTTTGGTATGGGTGTTGAGATTGTCCAGCACCAAGGTGATTTGTTCACATCTCGCATAACGAGTGTCAAGCAGATGCGCAACTTCCAGAGCCCAATCTTGTTTCGTTCGCTGCGCTCGAGCGGTCGCTTGCCGGAAGCCTGAAAGTGGCTCCGCGAACATGAAAATGCTTGCCGTGCCATTGCGCTCATACTCGTAGTCAACCCGTTTGGCGTGCTCCTTCGTCGCGGCGATCGGCGTCCGCGTTTCGAGCAACAACTGAACTGGCTGCTCATCCATGCAAACGACCGGGTGCTGCGGATCATATGTTTTTTCGTACGTTTCCAGCACTTCTTCCATGCAGGCGACGAACTCGGCATTCTGCTCTGGAGGAATCACCCAGTACTCGATCATGCGCTTCGTCATCTTGTTTTTTTTAGCGTTTTGCGAACCGTCTCCGCGCAGATTCTATCAACAATGTCCAACGTTACCATTTGCTCGGCAAGCAATTGCAGCGTCCATCGACCATAGCCAACCGGTGGCGTCCCCAGTCGCATCGCAATCAGTTTCGCTTCGCCTTGTCCGTCAAGCTTGGGTGGCGTGGGTGAATTCTCGCGTTGCTTGCCGTGGAGCGCCAAGGCAAAACCTTCGACAAGCACTCGTTGGCGAAGATTCTCAATCGTTCGAGTACGACAGTTGAAGGCCGCAGATATCGCGAGATCGGTCCACGCCGGACCATCGGCATCCGACTTCAAAAGAATTTGGGCTCGACGAACCTTTTGAGAACCGCCCTTGAGCTTTTTGACAATTTGCTCGCACTCACCCCGTTCTGCATCCGAGAGTCGGACGATATACTTCTTGTTCATGGGAAACCTCCTTGTTTAAGGAGAATTTCCCCGAACGCCGACTATTCACCAACCCGAATATCTAGTGTGGATGACGCACTAGGACCGTTTGACGGGAAAACAGAGCCGACTCCGGAAGTCGGCGAGAAACGGATTCGGGAATGTCGCTGGCAGCCAGCCACGACGATCACGATTCCCGACGATTGGCCGAGCGGCGTCTATCTCGGGCGTCTGACAACACTGTCCGATGCCAGTGGATTCGGTTATTGGCAGAGCTATGTCGTCTTCATTGTTCGAGACGATCGGCCAGCCGACATCCTCCTACAGTGTTCGGACAACACCTGGCAATCGTACAACCAATGGCCAGACAAACACTCGGTCTACACGCATCCGAAAGGACAACAAGGTTCGTGGGCCGACGTGAGCTTTGATCGTCCCTATGGCAAGTACCCTCAGAAACTCATCAATAATCCACTGACCGTCGGTTCTGGCGAGTGGCTTTGTTTTGAGTTTCCCATGGCCTATTGGTTGGAGCAGCAGGGCTACGATGTTACCTACTGCTCGAATAGCGACATGCTCACGCCCGATCGTGGTTTGAAATGCAAGGCGTTTCTCAGTGTCGGGCATGACGAGTACTGGGACATTCGCCAGTATGAAAGCGTCGTCACGATGCGCGATGCGGGAGTCAATCTGCTCTTCCTGTCGGGGAATTCTGTTTGCTGGGTTAGCCCGTTTCGTGATAGCTTCGACGGGCGCTCTAATCGCGTTATCTTCCGCGGCGGGCCGTACGGCGGAGAACACAAGTGGGCCAAGTTGCGAGAAGAGCAGCACGGTCCGTTCCCGCATCGCGGCCCGGACGAGGGTTACCTGATGGGCTCGCGCAATGTCGACCCGGTCAACGGCGGTGGTGACTGGATTTGTACGAACCCCGATCATTGGATTTTTGCAGGGACCGGCATGAAGAAGGGCGAGGCGATTCCGGGATTGATTGGCTGGGAATACCACGGCGATCCGCCCACCGACATTGCCGGGCTGGAGATCGTCGCGGAAGGGACGGCGCTACGGGGAGGCGTGAACCCACAACACTGGACGGCGACGATTTATCCAGGCCCTCAAGGCAATTTTGTATTCAATGCTTCGACGATCTGGTGGTGTCAGGGCCTTGCGAGTCCCCCTGGTCATATGCTACCATGGTCGCATTGGTCCCGCCCACACGGCCCCGATAAGCGCGTCGAGCGCATCACACACAACCTATTGCAGCAAGCGATTGGATGATGTGTGTAGGGTGCCTTCCTGACTGACTCGCGAGTGAAGAACTCTGATATCGGCTTCGCTTGCGTGTCGGGCTTCCATGGACACGCTGTGTCACATCATTTCGGAAAACGAGATTCGATTGCCGCCAGCAGGCAATCAATCTTGGCATCGTCCGTAAACGAAAGAAAAGGGGGAAAGAATTATGCGAAGACTGATCCTAGCTGCCCTCGTTTTGCTAGGCGGACCTCTTGCGACAGGAGTCTGCTTCGCGCAGCAGCAGGAAAGCCGGTCGCCGATCTCCCTGCACCCTGACAACCCCCATTACTTCCTCTTCCGCGGAAAGCCGATGGTCTTGATTACGTCCGGCGAGCACTACGGAGCGGTGCTCAATCTGGATTTTGATTACGTTGCCTACCTCGACGAGCTTGAGTCGCAGGGAATGAATCACACGCGTACGTTCTCCGGCGTGTATCGCGAGATCCCATCCTCGTTCCGAATCACGGACAATCCGCTTGCTCCCAAACCCAACCGCTACAACTGCCCATGGGCACGGAGCGAGCAGCCCGGCTACTTCGATGGGGGTAATAAATTCGACTTGTCCAAGTGGAGCCCCGCCTATTTCAAACGGCTGAAGGATTTTATGACTCATGCGCAACAGCGTTAGCGCTCTGTGAACTCCGTCATGCCAGGAGCGTAATTCAGATCTTGACAAGCCGACGTCGTGAAGCACGCCTCTGGCGGCGGCGCTGGTTGGCCTGATCAAGTTCGCGCTGGCGATCTTCGCTGCGATGCTCAGGGTGTACCTTGAGCCATCGGTCAGGTAGCAGCTCGGAGAGCTGTTCACGCTGGTCCCTTGAAAGCGATTCGAACGGGGTTTGGGCGTCGCCCACCCGCAAGTACTCGGGAACGATCTGAGGAAGCCAGACGAGAACATCGTTGAGATACGGGGTGACGTGGACATGATTAGAACGAGCACTCTGGATAAGCGTGTACCAGACGCATGCCGCGCGACCACCCGCATCGCTCCCAAAAAATTGGTAATTTTTTCTTCCAATAACCGAGGGGCGAATGACTCTTTCTGCCATGTTGTTATCGATCGCATAGCGCCCGTCGGTTGCAAATCGCGTCATCGCGTTCCAACGATTGAGCAGGTAGCCGATCGCTTCGGCCAACTTGGTCGAAGGCCGTACCGTCGGCTGCACTTCGGTGAGACGATCGTGCAGAAGGGCAAGAATGGGAACCGACTCGCGCATGCGCACTTGTCGTCGCGTTTCCACATCGGCATCGGCCAGGCGATCCTCGATGTCGTACAGTTGCCAGATCCAAGCGAGCGCCTCGTGCGCAAGTGGCTGCGTTGAGACGGCGCACGCTTCGTCGAACTTCCGCCGCGCATGGGCCCAACAACCCAGATCCAGAAGTCGGCCATCCGATTCCTTGACTAGGGACGTGTAGACACTGTAACCGTCGGTTAATAATCCGCCTTGAAAATCATCAAGTATTTCCCGCGGACCTGCGCGGGATCGATCAAGTCGATAGTCAAATAGTTGGTACGGATGCTGGTCATCGCCAACGTAGGCCCAGAGATAAACCAGCTTGGTCGCCCCAGCCCAGGGACGCAGGACACGGGCCGTGGTCTCGTCGGCCCGTACATAAAAACTATCCAGTACTTGGGTGCGAATCAGATCCCACACCGGCAGCAGACGCTCGCCCGTTCGCACCACGGCGTTGCTCAACACGCTGCGGTTGAACCACATCGTGGTGGTGGAACGAAGCTCTTCCTGGAGACGATACAGGGGCAGGTGACGCTCGAACTTGGCGTGTGCCAGCCAGGCTAACGTGCTGGCCCCAAATATCCCTTTTTCGTTGATATTGGGTGGCTTTTCGCTGGTGACGATCTGCTGGCCATCCCGGCTAACAGGGCAACCGTAGGTAAACCGAACGTGCTCGGCGATGTAGGCGCTAGACTCAACATATTCTAGTTGCCGTGAGATCTGCTCGGAGATCACCGTCCGCTTGCCGCCACATCCACAAGGACAATCGAGTTCTTCCGGCGGCAGTGGGTGTTCAAAACGCTGGACCGGCAAGCACTCGGGGAATTCAAAACGTTTGCGCTTCTTACGGCGTTTCTTGCGTTTCGAAGACGATTCATCGTCTGGCTCTTCTTCGTCGGTCGCCTCGTCATCCTCGCTAATCTCGTTGCCCTCGATCGACTCGGGATCAAAAAGAAGCTTTTGATCGGGAGAAGGGATAAACCGTTCACGCCGTGGAGAAAAGAGTGCCTTACGGAGTAAGGTGATTTGCTCTTGCATCACCTCGATGTGATTCTGCAACGATTCAAGAGTTGCCTGTTGCTCGCTATTAACCCTTTTGAGATGTGCGATCTCGGCGCGCTGCACTTCGATCTCTTTTCGGAGTTTGTCGGATTCCATCGACAACGTTTCGGTCCTTGAAGGTGCGTCACGAAATGGCAAATGATCACACACCGTTGGTGTAGAACACACATGTTTATTTATCGACAATTCACGTTGCGCGTCAAGGTGGTTTCCAAGGCGATTGAGTAATTTGTTTTGCCTGCTCACGACGCCACCACTTGCGACGTTTGACACTCGATAGCTCGATGCCTTCCAGCAACAATCGCAGGTCGTCCACATGCAGTGTCAAGTAATCACCGGGGGATGCAATCGCCCCTCCATGGTCGGCGCCACGTAGTGTCTCGAACGTTCCTCGTTCAAGATGCTTGTAGAGGATGATCGTGCCGTCACCCGTGAAATAGAGTACCTTCAACCGGTTGCGGCGTCGGTTGAAAAACAAGAAAAGATCTCCGTCTTCAATCTGTTTGCCAAGCTCCTTTTCGACGATACCGATTAATCCACAAAAACTTTTACGCATGTCCGTGGGAGCCAACGCGGCGAAGACTTTTATTTGGGATGGCACAATCAACATGACGCCACCTCACGCAACGCCTGCAATACGTCCTTCACTGTCTCACAATCGGTGCCGTGAGGCACATCCACAAAGACTCCCTGCTGCGGCAAGTGAATACGCAGCGTGGACGCAGGTGTCGTCCCCTCGATCCGCACAGGCACCAGTTGGGTGCCCTGGACGGCATTACGACTGGTTTTAAGAGACTTGGTCGAACGGCTCCCCTGCTCTGGGGAGGCTTGCTGCTCACGGAACTTACGCTGCCAGGCATAATAGCTGGTTTGTGTAATCGAGTTCTGGTGGCAAAACGCCGCGATGCTCAAGCCGCTTGAGGACTGCTGTTTCAGTAGGCCACGCCAGTGGGACTCTTGGGATTTGTTTCGATTGGACATTGTGCTCGTTCCTGGAATAAAGGGAATGGTTCACCTCTATTAGGATAGCGCGCAATTTTGGGACGCTGTTCACAGAACGCTTACGCTACGCTGGTGCTTCCTACAAGCGAAGCCTCCGGACTTCCAGCCCACGCCAAGCAGAGACAGCCTTGCTCGTCTTGTTTGAACCCCGACCGAATCAGTCGGGGAAGCAGCGCATATCGCTTTTGGAGCCTGATTAGTCGTTTTTGTAGGCAATTCGCTGGGTTTTCCAATAAATTCCGCTTTCCTGCACTGGAAAATATGCAATAATTGGAAAGTGCTTTCCAGTTACATGCAGATTTCCCATCTGGGAAAGTGCCTGCATACCGGAAAGTCGTCCCACATCTCAAAGCAATAAATTATGGCTAACCTCAGCGAAAACCAAATGATGAGCCGTCTTCGCGATGGCATCAGCCTCCCTCCAGCATGGCTATGTACCACTAACGAGACCACCGCGAATCGCGACGAAGGAATCGATGCCTGTCTAGAGGTCACGCTCAATGGTCGTTGCTTCCATTTCGTCGTGGTACTGAAGAATCAAAGTACCCCCAAGGTGTTCGCGGGAGCGGTGGCAAACTTACAGCGATTACAACAGCGAAGCGACGGCTTGCCAATGCTCGTGGCTCCCTACTTGAAGGAATCACAACTGCTGGAGCTACAGTCGCTTGGCCTTAGCGGTATCGACCTTTGCGGAAACGGCGCCATCGTTGTTCCCGACGAGGTGTTTGTCTTCCGTACCGGAAACAAGAATCAATTCCCAGACTCGCAGCCAACTCGGTATGCCTACCGGGGTACAACCTCACTCGTTGCTAGGGTGTTCCTGTGCCGAAGCTCCTTTTCCAACTACGCAGAGATCGTTGAGGAAATAGAAAGTCGAGGAGGCAGTATCGTTGTGTCGACAGTTTCTAAGGCAATCAAACGCCTTGAATCGGACTTGATAGTAACGAGGGAGGGAGAAGGCATCCGCTTAATCCAAGCTGACAAGCTGATTGATCGAATTGCGGATGATTACCAGCCACCCAAAGTAACTCGCTCGATTACCCTCACCCTGACTGCGCCGCTCAGCGAAGTCATCGCTGCCAGTGGAGAATCACAGCTAGTTCTGAGTGGTGAGTCATCAGCCAAGGATTATGCGGTTTTGGGCGATGAGAAATGGCCGATACTCTACACCCCTGACCTAAATTCTCTTAGTCGAAGTCTCGGTAAGAGGGCTCAAGAATCAACTCGTTTTATCGACCTTGAAGTCCGAGAGACATCAGATGCGACTATCTACTTCGACACACGGAAAGATAACGGGATACCCATGGCCTCGCCCCTGCAAAGCTATCTGGAGTTATCTGCTGGCGACAAACGACAGCAAGAGGTTGCCGAGCAGATTCGCGAGCTGATCTTGAAAAAATTGGACCTGTAGAGATAATTGCATGTCATGGAAGATGACCCTCTTAAACAGACGATTCTGGAACTTGATGCGCACCTGCCGAATCGGGAATGGATGATTGGCGGCGGATACGGACTGTTTCTTAAACAGCAGTACTTGAACGAGCATCCCGAAATCAAAACGCTCTTCCATTCTGACCAGCTACCGATCGCCCGAACAACCGAAGACATCGATCTGATTCTACGTGCGGAGGTCGTGACGGATTCTGATTCGATGGGAGAAATCCGTAAGGCCTTTGATGCCCTCAGTTTTGTGGTCGTTGAGACGGCTAAATATACCCAATTTGTACGCAAGGTGGATCGTGGGCAAGTGAAGATTGACTTGCTGGCGGCTCCTCTGGGGCAATACGAGTCACGAGTGAGAAAAGACAAACGACGTGTTAAGCCGAAACCGAGTGTTAATCTTCACGCCAGCAGAATGAATGAAGCTGTGGCTGTTGAACGCGACCCCATCACCTTGCCGCTTTCGGGAACGCTTGCCTCAGGAGAAGCCCATCAGACCACTGTCCGTGTGCCCCAAGCCTTCAGCTACTTGCTGATGAAACTGCATGCATTCAGCGACCGCAAAGACGACGCGAACAAGGACATGGGACGTCACCACGCCTTGGACGTATACCGAATCGTTGGCTTGATGACCAAAGATGAAGACGAGTTGGTGACCGGTCTTTCGGCGGAGTTTCAAGCCGATCCCTATGTTAGAAGTGCTGCCGAAGTTGTTGCCCGTGATTTCACAGCTCCTGAAGGAATCGGACTCCTTCGTATCCGTGAGCATCTGCTTCATCAGACGAGCTTTGACTTGGATACGCTTGGACAAGAGTTGGTCCGCATTTTCAATGGTGTCTGATTATTGATAACACAACAGGGAGCGTTCGTTGGCTGGTGACAAACAATTCTCTTTTTTATCATCCGAGGCATCCCTCTTTGGCTTTGCAAGAGATGCCAAAAGATGACAAAACTCGCTAAAACTTAGTAAGACTTGCAAGAGCGCAAAGAGGGATGTAAACTCAAGAAACATCGGTAAATATAGGGTTTTTGCAGAAGTAAATGGCTAGCCTCATAACCTCGAGGTCGTCGGTTCGAATCCGGCCCCCGCCACTTTTTCTAAACCCAAGTCAAACCTGGACTTAGGTTACCCGGCCACGCGTGCCGGAGCGGCTCTTTGCCGAAGCCAAAGAGGGAATGCTAAGAGGGATGTCTTCAAAAACATCCCTCTTTGCGCCTCTCGCAGCAGCAAAGAGCCCCACATGCCCCGACTTTTTCATCGGCCACCCAAATACCGTTTTCACAAGACCACCAAGCAGGCGGTTGTCTCGTTTTTCGGTAAGCACATCTACCTCGGCCCCTATGGTTCGCACCGTAGCCACCAGCGGTACCAGGAGGTTCTCGAAGAATGGGATACTGCTCGTCACCTGCAACACAAAAATCATCTTCGGCAGCTTTAGTGGAGGCATCAAGAGAGGCCACTGACAGCGTCACGGCCAGCTCCCTACGTGAGAAACGTCTAGTTGGTGCGCCGATCACTATCAGCGAGCTGATTCTCGTCTATCGCCGCCATACTCACGAATACTATCGCAAAAATGGCGAAGTGACTCGCGAAGCTGGTGCCATCGACGACGTGCTACGCATCCTGCGCAAGCACTACGCTATGACCTATGCTAGCGAATTTGGCCCGCTATTGCTTGATGAATTACGCGAAAAGATGATCGATGATCTCGATTGGTCGCGTAAATACATCAACAAGCAGGTCAATCGATTGCGGGCCATGTTCAAGTGGGCATCGGCCAAGGAGATTATTGACCCGTCCGTATCGGCAGCATTGCGGGAATTACCAGGGTTCAAGAAGGGACGCACTCGCGCCCGAGAAATCCAGAAGGTCACGTCGGTTAGCGATAAAATCATTGATGCTACGCTTATCCACCTGCCAGACATGGTGGCGAACATGGTCCGTATACAGCGGCTTAGGAGTGGCCGATAAATAACTTCCCGGTTTTCAGTAGGCGGTAGGAATTACGGTGTAATTCCAATCGGGCAATACGTCTTCGAACTGTATGGGATCCAAGTCAAGGAAACGTTCGCTCGCTTTCCGTTTGAGTTGATAATCCTTGTTGAGTACCGCGTAGGTGACTTTCAGCCCGGTGCGAGTCCACACTCGTCGAAGGCATGTTGTGACGATGTCAAGCGTGCGAAACACCACACCGGACCAGGCGCGAGTGACATGAGAAAAAAGACGGTGTTCAATCGGGTTATACTTCGAGCAATGCGGTGGATAATGGGCGACGCGAATTGGAATGTCAATCCGGTTGACCAATCGTTGCAGGTCTTCCTTGAAAATGTGGTGACGACAGTTATTGCTTCCTCCGCCATCGCACAGCAACAGAATCGACTTGGCGTCGGCGTACGTCCGCTCGCCGTGGCGTTGCCACCACACACGGAAGCTGTCGCAAGCAAATTGACTCGTGTCGTGACTGACTCCGAGAGTGAGGTGCCCTGTGTTACGCTTCAGGTCGTACAGCCCGTGCGGAATGACCTTGCCGTCCGCGTAACTGGGAAAGTCGTGATCAAATACGGCATTCGCACCATCGGACCACGACTGCCCAGTACGGAAAAACTCGCCCAAAAGCTCCTTTTTCTTGGTGTCCATGCTAATGATTGGGTTGGGAGAGTCGAGGTATTGTTGCCTCAGTTGGGCAATGTTCTCGAACTGCTCGTTGCGGAAAGGGGTATTTCCCATCGCTTTGGTTTTCTCGGCCTGCCGCTTGTGGAAGCCGAACTCATCGAGCAAGCTTCGCACAGTGTCTGGACAAACGGGCGTTCCCAGCCGATCGAGCTCGTGGGCAATCTCCGTACTCGACAAATAGGTCCACACCACGTCTTCACGCATTGGATCGCCTGCCGTATGGTCAGCAACGACCTGGCGAAGGTTGTTCTCCAGGTCAGGTGCAGCAAAGCTAGCTTTTTTTCGACCCCCCTTTTTTTCGAACCCGTCCTTCGGCGTCATCCACCGGCAATTGGCTCACCTCATGGCGGCCATTCCGAATCGTTTTCTCGTCACAGCCCAGCACAGACGCAACGTACTCGACGCCCCCATGCCCCAGCTTTTCCGATTCTACCGCAGCGTAACGGCGGCGGTCTTTCTCGGACAATGAATCATAAAACGCCTTCATGTGTCCACAAACTACCGACAGATAGGGAACCATGGCTTTCTCCTTCGCCAAGAGAATGGGGGACCGCTCACCCTGGAAGTCTAGCCAATTCGAGAAAAAAAAGGGATGTTATTTATCGGGCGGCCCTTACCAGCGCTCGACCGGGGGAGATTTGCAGCATGTCGCCTGCTGATATCGATACCTCAGGCGATGTTTGGGTGTACCAACCGGTAGAGCACAAGACAGAGCATTTTGAAAAGGACTGCATCATCGCCATTGGCCCACAGGCTCAAATAATCCTCAAGCCAGTTTTAACCGATTGTAGCGTAGAAGCCTTTTGCTTTTCACCAGCAGAGTCAGAGCGTCGTCGTCGAGAGAGGGCGGCCGCCGAAAGAAAGACTCCGCTCTCGTGCGGTAACCGGCGAGGCTCCAACAGAGTTAGCCAGCCAAAAAGGTCTGCAAAGGACCGTAAGCGTTCTGTGAACAGCGTCCCAAAATTGCGCGCTATCCTAATAGAGGTGAACCATTCCCTTTATTCCAGGAACGAGCACAATGTCCAATCGAAACAAATCCCAAGAGTCCCACTGGCGTGGCCTACTGAAACAGCAGTCCTCAAGCGGCTTGAGCATCGCGGCGTTTTGCCACCAGAACTCGATTACACAAACCAGCTATTATGCCTGGCAGCGTAAGTTCCGTGAGCAGCAAGCCTCCCCAGAGCAGGGGAGCCGTTCGACCAAGTCTCTTAAAACCAGTCGTAATGCCGTCCAGGGCACCCAACTGGTGCCTGTGCGGATCGAGGGGACGACACCTGCGTCCACGCTGCGTATTCACTTGCCGCAGCAGGGAGTCTTTGTGGATGTGCCTCACGGCACCGATTGTGAGACAGTGAAGGACGTATTGCAGGCGTTGCGTGAGGTGGCGTCATGTTGATTGTGCCATCCCAAATAAAAGTCTTCGCCGCGTTGGCTCCCACGGACATGCGTAAAAGTTTTTGTGGATTAATCGGTATCGTCGAAAAGGAGCTTGGCAAACAGATTGAAGACGGAGATCTTTTCTTGTTTTTCAACCGACGCCGCAACCGGTTGAAGGTACTCTATTTCACGGGTGACGGCACGATCATCCTCTACAAGCATCTTGAACGAGGAACGTTCGAGACACTACGTGGCGCCGACCATGGAGGGGCGATTGCATCCCCCGGTGATTACTTGACACTGCATGTGGACGACCTGCGATTGTTGCTGGAAGGCATCGAGCTATCGAGTGTCAAACGTCGCAAGTGGTGGCGTCGTGAGCAGGCAAAACAAATTACTCAATCGCCTTGGAAACCACCTTGACGCGCAACGTGAATTGTCGATAAATAAACATGTGTGTTCTACACCAACGGTGTGTGATCATTTGCCATTTCGTGACGCACCTTCAAGGACCGAAACGTTGTCGATGGAATCCGACAAACTCCGAAAAGAGATCGAAGTGCAGCGCGCCGAGATCGCACATCTCAAAAGGGTTAATAGCGAGCAACAGGCAACTCTTGAATCGTTGCAGAATCACATCGAGGTGATGCAAGAGCAAATCACCTTACTCCGTAAGGCACTCTTTTCTCCACGGCGTGAACGGTTTATCCCTTCTCCCGATCAAAAGCTTCTTTTTGATCCCGAGTCGATCGAGGGCAACGAGATTAGCGAGGATGACGAGGCGACCGACGAAGAAGAGCCAGACGATGAATCGTCTTCGAAACGCAAGAAACGCCGTAAGAAGCGCAAACGTTTTGAATTCCCCGAGTGCTTGCCGGTCCAGCGTTTTGAACACCCACTGCCGCCGGAAGAACTCGATTGTCCTTGTGGATGTGGCGGCAAGCGGACGGTGATCTCCGAGCAGATCTCACGGCAACTAGAATATGTTGAGTCTAGCGCCTACATCGCCGAGCACGTTCGGTTTACCTACGGTTGCCCTGTTAGCCGGGATGGCCAGCAGATCGTCACCAGCGAAAAGCCACCCAATATCAACGAAAAAGGGATATTTGGGGCCAGCACGTTAGCCTGGCTGGCACACGCCAAGTTCGAGCGTCACCTGCCCCTGTATCGTCTCCAGGAAGAGCTTCGTTCCACCACCACGATGTGGTTCAACCGCAGCGTGTTGAGCAACGCCGTGGTGCGAACGGGCGAGCGTCTGCTGCCGGTGTGGGATCTGATTCGCACCCAAGTACTGGATAGTTTTTATGTACGGGCCGACGAGACCACGGCCCGTGTCCTGCGTCCCGGGGCTGGGGCGACCAAGCTGGTTTATCTCTGGGTCTACGTTGGCGATGACCAGCATCCGTACCAACTATTTGACTATCGACTTGATCGATCCCGCGCAGGTCCGCGGGAAATACTTGATGATTTTCAAGGCGGATTATTAACCGACGGTTACAGTGTCTACACGTCCCTAGTCAAGGAATCGGATGGCCGACTTCTGGATCTGGGTTGTTGGGCCCATGCGCGGCGGAAGTTCGACGAAGCGTGCGCCGTCTCAACGCAGCCACTTGCGCACGAGGCGCTCGCTTGGATCTGGCAACTGTACGACATCGAGGATCGCCTGGCCGATGCCGATGTGGAAACGCGACGACAAGTGCGCATGCGCGAGTCGGTTCCCATTCTTGACCGTCTGCACGATCGTCTCACCGAAGTGCAGCCGACGGTACGGCCTTCGACCAAGTTGGCCGAAGCGATCGGCTACCTGCTCAATCGTTGGAACGCGATGACGCGATTTGCAACCGACGGGCGCTATGCGATCGATAACAACATGGCAGAAAGAGTCATTCGCCCCTCGGTTATTGGAAGAAAAAATTACCAATTTTTTGGGAGCGATGCGGGTGGTCGCGCGGCATGCGTCTGGTACACGCTTATCCAGAGTGCTCGTTCTAATCATGTCCACGTCACCCCGTATCTCAACGATGTTCTCGTCCGGCTTCCTCAGATCGTTCCCGAGTACTTGCGGGTGGGCGACGCCCAAACCCCGTTCGAATCGCTTTCAAGGGACCAGCGTGAACAGCTCTCCGAGCTGCTACCTGACCGATGGCTCAAGGCACACCCTGAGCATCGCAGCGAAGATCGCCAGCGCGAACTTGATCAGGCCAACCAGCGCCGCCGCCAGAGGCGTGCTTCACGACGTCGGCTTGTCAAGATCTGAATTACGCTCCTGGCATGACGGAGTTCACAGAGCGCTAACAACGTGTCAATCATCCTGGCAGAACCAGGGTGTCCCTGCACGAAACTATTTACAGAAACAAGGGTGCGCTGACATGTACCAACACCGGTTTGATTGTAGCTGGCGGACACTGTGATTTCCATACGTCTTCGCTCCTTTGCGAGAGTATATCCTCATGTTCGATCATCGATAATCTTTGCTAGGTGCGCAGATTCTGGCCGTTAGTAACACGAGCTGTCGAAAAAGTTTTTTGTTGCACTGTATTGACAAGTAGTGTAGAAAAGATGCTTTCCGGTTTGCCATTCTTTGTCGACTTCAGCGAGGACGGCGCTGATGAGTTGCAGATGCAAATAATTGAGCCGCTGACGCTATCCCCGGATGATGTGACGCTATCGGTTTTCCCATGGGCACCCGACGCCAGCGCGTTCGGCTCAGGGTTTTCTGACAATGCTACTCGGTCTTATTTCCTCAATTCGTAGCGGTGGCATAACTCGCTACGAACACATTCTCGGTCATTTCAAATACAACCCTTACGGAAGGTCTGCCATGAAGACCAACTTTTTTTTGATAATCGCAAAGAGCACGATTTTGGTTATCTTGCTGGTCTTCGCCGCAGCGGCCCATGGGTTGGAAGTACCCGTTGCATGGGTATCGGTGTATGAGGAAGATTTCTCGGACGATTCGTGGCATGAGGCGTGGAAGCTGGATGGTTCTGCGGAGCTTTCGACGGGGAAAGATGCGGATACGAGCTTCCTCAGAATCAAAACACTAAGCAGTGAGGTGAACACGCGCGACAAATACTCGACTTTGTGGCTGCGGAAGCGTCTGCGGGGCGATCTGCTCGTCAAGTTTCGGGCCCGCGCTGACGCCGGTAATCGGGCGCTGCTTTACTTTAGGAGTGGCCGATAAATAACTTCCCGGTTTTCAGTAGGCGGTAGGAATTACGGTGTAATTCCAATCGGGCAATACGTCTTCGAACTGTATGGGATCCAAGTCAAGGAAACGTTCGCTCGCTTTCCGTTTGAGTTGATAATCCTTGTTGAGTACCGCGTAGGTGACTTTCAGCCCGGTGCGAGTCCACACTCGTCGAAGGCATGTTGTGACGACGTCAAGCGTGCGAAACACCACACCGGACCAGGCGCGAGTGACATGAGAAAAAAGACGGTGTTCAATCGGGTTATACTTCGAGCAATGCGGTGGATAATGGGCGACGCGAATTGGAATGTCAATCCGGTTGACCAATCGTTGCAGGTCTTCCTTGAAAATGTGGTGACGACAGTTATTGCTTCCTCCGCCATCGCACAGCAACAGAATCGACTTGGCGTCGGCGTACGTCCGCTCGCCGTGGCGTTGCCACCACACACGGAAGCTGTCGCAAGCGAATTGACTCGTGTCGTGACTGACTCCGAGAGTGAGGTGCCCTGTGTTACGCTTCAGGTCGTACAGCCCGTGCGGGATGACCTTGCCGTCCGCGTAACTGGGAAAGTCGTGATCAAATACGGCATTCGCACCATCGGACCACGACTGCCCAGTACGGAAAAACTCGCCCAAAAGCTCCTTTTTCTTGGTGTCCATGCTAATGATTGGGTTGGGAGAGTCGAGGTATTGTTGCCTCAGTTGGGCAATGTTCTCGAACTGCTCGTTGCGGAAAGGGGTATTTCCCATCGCTTTGGTTTTCTCGGCCTGCCGCTTGTGGAAGCCGAACTCATCGAGCAAGCTTCGCACAGTGTCTGGACAAACGGGCGTTCCCAGCCGATCGAGCTCGTGGGCAATCTCCGTACTCGACAAATAGGTCCACACCACGTCTTCACGCATTGGATCGCCTGCCGTATGGTCAGCAACGACCTGGCGAAGGTTGTTCTCCAGGTCAGGTGCAGCAAAGCTAGCTTTTTTTCGACCCCCCTTTTTTTCGAACCCGTCCTTCGGCGTCATCCACCGGCAATTGGCTCACCTCATGGCGGCCATTCCGAATCGTTTTCTCGTCACAGCCCAGCACAGACGCAACGTACTCGACGCCCCCATGCCCCAGCTTTTCCGATTCTACCGCAGCGTAACGGCGGCGGTCTTTCTCGGACAATGAATCATAAAACGCCTTCATGTGTCCACAAACTACCGACAGATAGGGAACCATGGCTTTCTCCTTCGCCAAGAGAATGGGGGACCGCTCACCCTGGAAGTCTAGCCAATTCGAGAAAAAAAAGGGATGTTATTTATCGGGCGGCCCTTAACGCCAATCCCACCGAGCGGTCCGGCTACAGAAGCCTTTTTGATTGGGATCGTCCCGATGCCAAAATGCTCCGCTATGCGGGAACGGGCCTGATGGAACTGTACAGCATCGGGATCCTCCGTAGCGACCAGGGGAGCTGCAATTTTCGTTACTTGGGCGGTGCGGAGATGTCTAAGCTCTTCGTCGCCCAGCGGCCTGTCTTCTCAAAGATATCGGTGCTCGTGAGCTACAAGTCACCTTTTGCCGACAGGCCAGCCAATACGTGGTTCGAGTTTGTATTGAAGGTTCGAGACAACCATATTACCTTTGACGTCGACGGTCGCCGCGTGATAGATCACGTCGACACGGGCACGGTAGAGTTCCCGAACTGTCAATGGAAACCGCTGACCCATGGCGGCTGCATTGCCGTTCGCAACTTTAATGCTAACACCGTGTGTCTCGACTATGTTAAGGTGTATCAGGCCAAAGAGAATTAGGCTTTGTCAGAAAACCTGAGCCGAACGCGCTAGCGCCGGGTGTTCTGTGGCGATTTTTATATCGCTAATGCCGGGGCGCGATCGGATTGGTCGCCGCAACTTGATGGAGTAGGTCAAGTAGCGAAGCGCGCAGTTTTGACTCGGCTGCGACGGCCAGATAACTGGAACGGGCACGCCACGTTTCATAGCCGCCCAGCGCATGTTGTTCGGATGTGGGCAGATAGCCGTTGTATCCGTTGGCTAACTCGATCGTGAAAGTCGGTTTTAGCGGACTGCCCGACTTGATCGCCAGTCCCGTTTCGGCGAATGTTTCGCAGGGACTGCTGACGATTCCCAGTTCGCCGATCCGAATGGCTTGCAACTTCACGGAGACTTTTTTAGGATAGTCGGCCATGAACAGCGTTTCGCGCGCGTAAAGCTCCTCTAGTTTTTTGTACGGGCCGGGGCCAGCTTTCTCGATTAGCTCCTTGGCGCGAGCGACCTCTTGCTGTGTGGGGATACGAACACCAAGATCGATCTCCGCCTCGCGCATTTTCAGGGGAACCCAGTCGTGGTACTCGATCTGCTGATAGGCCCTGTAGGCTTCGTCAGTCACACTCAAAGCGACGATCCGAATTTGCTCGAACATATCCCTCTGATCATACGGCACTCGACGATCAACGTTGTTGATATCGCCACTGGTTCCATTGGACATGATTCCGACAAACGGCGGGTCAAGCTTCGTCGCGCCGATGCGCTGCGTGAAGCGCCGTGCAAACTCGCCAAAATAGTCGGCCGACAACATGTTCGACGGTACGCCTCCCACATAATGTAACGAATAGTTGGCCAACAGCGCGATCGGTCGACCGTCGTGCGACTGCACCGACAACATGCCGATTTGCGGATCGACCGGCCCGGTCGGCTTGTCGAGTTCGGGACCTCCGGGACGTGGGTTCATCTTGACTTTGTCTGTACCCAGCCCAAACGGATCGAAGTATTTGTACCCCGACTTCATGACCCAGCGGCGATTGAACACCTGGGTCGGGTCGCTTCCCACGGCCCAGCCAACGCGCGCTGGTTCGAGTTGAGCCGCCGCCCGGATGATTCCCGACGCGATCTGCTGCGTGAGAAACTTTCGATACGCCTCTTCCGGCTCGCTCTGAAAGACGCCTGTCACGGTCACGGCGCTGTGCGTATGCGTCGCGGACAGGAGCATATTTTCAACAGGAATCCCCGTCCGGGCCGAGGCCTTTGCTTTGGCGGCGTCGAAGATATCGCGCGGGATCGCGGTACTATCACAGACCGCAATCGCAATGCGCGTTTCGCCGTTCTCCAGCACGAGACAACGGGCATGCAGCGGATCGTAGGCAATGGTAGCCTGCCTGTCTTGCAGGCCTCCATTTCTGGAAACGGGAAACTTTTCTGGCGTGATGTCGATGGCGCAGGCGCCTGCTCGCAGCAACTTTTTCTGGCCCTTTCCCAGGACATCGGCGGCCGACGAGCATGGGTGAACAACGGAGAGCCACAGCGCAACCGCCAGGAACAGGCCGCACAAGTTCATCCAACGGCTGGCTCGAAAGATTTGTGAAGAATTCAATTTCATCGCTTGCCTTCTCCTTCGGTGTTGTCGTCTTCCTGATTCCCAAGCCGGAGTTTGAAAACCAGAACAATTTAAAAACCAGAACAAACAGTACCAACGCACCGAGAAATCACCTGTCAGGCAACCACTTGGCTAGGCGTTTTTTCACCGGTGCATGGTTTGGGTCGGCTGTCAGATTTTTCCATTCATGAGGATCGTTCTTGCAATCGTAGAGTTCCTCCGATCCGTCCGAGTATCGAATCCATCGCCAGTGACGGTCGCGAATGGAGTAATTCCCTTCGCCGAATGTTGTGACCACGGCACGCTCGTCAATGGCTTCGGGGTCACGCAGGTTGGATACCAGCGAAACCCCATCCAGATCCGCTCTCGCGGGCAAACCGCTCAACTCATTGAGCGTTGGATAGAGATCAATCAATCCGACAGGCTGCCGGCAAACGCTGCCCGTCTTGAAGTGCTGGGTGCTAGCTTTCGACGGGACGACCAGGAGGGGTACGCGCGCGGAACGTTCCCAGCCGGTCCACTTGCCCCAGTGTTGCTTTTCGCCAAGATGCCAGCCATGGTCGCTCCACAAAATGATTAATGTATCGTCGGCATGAGGACCATGGTCAAGTGCTTCAAGCAACTTGCCGATCTGGGCGTCCACAAACGAGACACATGCCAGGTATGCCCTGACCGCTTCGTCCCACTGCCCGTACTTGAGCACCGTCGCGTGGCTGCCGGCGTAAACCGGTTCCAGTGCCAAGCGGCGGCCCGTGGGGCTCAGGTCATCCAGATCGCCTGCCAGTACCTGCGGAAGCACAATCGACTCGGCCGGGTACAACTCGAAGTACTTCCGAGGCGCGAACAGAGGGATATGCGGTCGATAGAAGCCGACGGCCAGAAAGAACGGCTTTCCGTCCCCGTCGCGGCGCAGTCGGTCCACGGCCCAGTCGGCGATTTTTCCGTCCCCCATTTCACTATCGGGAACATCCAGCGGCCCCCAGTCAAACGATTCGCCGCTCGGCTTATCGGGGTTGCGATCGCTGGGCATGCCATTCAGCGGCAGCACAATCTCGGGGCGATCGGGCCCCCACGGGACAACGTGCCGGGGCTTGGCCCGTTTGCTCGGCAATTCCTCAGCCGTATACGCGACTTGCTTTCCCGTAAACGGGCTCCATCGTTGCTGTGTAAAGTACGATTCGTCGTACAGATCCCGATCTTGGCTATTCAGCAGCTTGCCTGTGCCGAAGGTTTGATAGCCGTGCGCTTTGAAATGTTGAGGGAGCAGCACCAGATCGGGACGCATTTTGCGGAGGCTTTGGCCGTTGTAGTAAACGCCTGTGTGATACGGCTGCCGGCCACTAAAAACTGCCGCCCGTGACGGGATACACAAGGGAGCGGCGCAATGCGCGTTGGCAAACACGACGCCGCGCTTCGCTAACCGATCCATGTGGGGCGTCTTGACCTGAGGATGCCCGCCGAGAAAACCGACCCAGTCGTTCAAGTCGTCGATGACGATGAACAGGACGTTGGGCGAATCGTTCGCCGCTGCGGCAGTCCAGGATGGCAGCGCGACAACGACCGCTACCGCGATGGCAAGATGCTTGAAACGTCTCGCGTTATTATTTCTCATTGTCGTTCCCAATTTTTTTGGTAACCGTGGGAATCGAGTCAATTCTCCTCGGGGTTCAGATAGTCCTGTCCGCTCAAACTTTTTTCAACGGAGGCTTGCCAAGTTTCCAGCGCCGCCTTCATCCGGGCGACAACTTCCGGCTTTTCATCGGCTAGGTTCTTCCGCTCGGCGGGGTCGGCTATGATGTCGTACAGCTCGATATTCCTTCTCAATTTATGCAGTTTGTAGCGGTTCCCGATCAGCGCGGCGTGGCCGCCAAAGTTCTTCGTTTTCGCCTTGGGGTGCTTGTTGTTGCGGAAGGTCCGCCACCAGCCGGTTGCGTCGTCGATGTCCAGATACGGCTCGTTGCGGCGTTCTGGGCCAGCCGGGTAGATCCAAAATGTCATCGGCTTGGGTCGCCTGTGTATCTTGCCCTCGATCAACCGAAGCAGGCTGATCCCGTCGAGGGGTCGAACTTCCTCGTCGAGCGGCAAACCGAGGATGTCGAGGATGGTCGGATAGATGTCGATCGTGCCGCACGGCATGTCGGTCGCGATCGGCTTGTGAATCTGCGCGGGCCACTCGATAATTCCCGGCACGCGGATGCCTCCTTCCCACAGCTCGGCTTTCTGTCCCCGCAACCCACCCGTGGAACCGACGGCGGTCGGGCCGTTGTCGCTGTTAAACCAGAGCAACGTGTTCTCGGCGACGCCCAACGAGCGGAGCGTACGGCGGAGCGTGCCCAAAGCCCGATCCACCCCTGCGATTTCTCCCAGATAATTCTGTTCACTCTCGGAATGGTCGCTGTAGGGCTGCCGGTCGCTGGCCAGCGCCTCGTGCGGATCGTGCGGCGATGCGAACCAGACGACCGCCAGAAACGGTTTCTTCGCCGCGGTCTGTTCGCGGATGAACCGCAGCGCCGCGTCGACCACGACTTCGGAACTTTCGCCCTCAACGATTCGAGCCGGTTGGCCGTTGCGGCTCAGTTCCGGATTCAGATCGAACCAATTGTCGTGTGAGAGCCATTGGTCGAAGCCGCTGGCACCCGGGTTGATGGGAGTCCCCGCCTTGACCGGACCAAGATGCCATTTCCCGAAATGGCCCGTCGCGTAGCCCGCCTTCTGCAAAACTTCGGCCAGTGTGGTTTCTTCTGGCCGAATCGACATATTCGCCGAAAAGCATCCGAAACGGTTGGGATGCCGGCCCGTCATCACGCTGCCACGCGTCGATGAGCAGAGCGGGGTGGCGGCGTAGAATCGATTCAACCTCAGCCCCGACGTAGCCATCTCGTCCAACACAGGAGTCTTGACGAACTTGTGCCCATTGTAGCCCGTGTCGCCCCATCCCTGATCGTCGGTCATGCAGAGGATCACGTTGGGCCGGTCGTCGCCCGGTTTGCTTTGGCCATCTTCAGCCCGCAGGGGTATCTGCCACAACGCTAGAGACAGGACGAACACAATGCCGCCAATAACATTCGCTCGTACTACGATCCGCCCAGTTGCTGGGACTCGTTTGCACATCGTTTAATTCTCCAGATGTTCGTACTTGGCATTGGTCAGAAACTAGGTCAGAAAACAGTGCGCTGAACGCGCTGGCATCGGGGGGTATCAAGGCGAAAACCGACCGCCCATCACCCGAGGCTAGCGCCGCCTACGGCTCAAACAATCCCGAACTCGTGGTTTTCTGACAAAGCCCAATGCGTTCGGCTCAGGTTTTGAAACAAAGCCTAGCCTCTATTGGTTCCCTCTGCAAGTCATCAAGCGTCGTTGAGCAAGTGTGTGAGAAAAAAAGTGTCCGGTACTTTTCGGCTATTTGAGCAACATTCACGGCCGTCCCCGGTCTTGCTGGGTCGATTCGAGGCCTAGTCAGCGGGCCGTCTTTTCCATCCACTTGGCGTCCCCATAGGGACTCGCACGGTCGATGCACAGCCCTGGCTCACCCCACCGGCTTTCGCCACCGCTGCAACACAAACAATCGGCAAAGTTTGCCCCAGCGCATCTTACGGAAAATTGCTGGCAACTGTTCCGACAAGCACATCCGGCAATCGATAACTACTCTGCGGCCGTACGATTAGACCCATCCCAACGGTTATTATGTTTATTCGGCATCTTGCTATCATCGGACTTGTAATGCTCACGGTGACAGGCGCCGGATGCCGCTGTTCTTCGTCGGGGTGCGTGCCTAGCACACCCACCTTCCCATGTACCTATGAGTTGACAGCGGCCGATGACGGGCCACCGGCTCTGGTCGAGATATTGCCCGATTGCAGCCGTGTTGCAATGCAATACACGGCATGTGGGCTGGTGCCTCTACCCGCACCGAGTGAGACGTATCAACTGCTGGAGGCAACGACCTGTCAGTGCAGCGCTGCTACCAATGCCAATCTGGCCAATCTTGTCGAATTGGAACGATACTGGGCACGTGTTGTCATCGAGTGCGATACTCGCAATGTCCGTAAGAATCTTCGTCTTGAGCGAGATCTGCTCGCCCTGCATGCGGCCGACGCACGTAATAAAGCAGCCGGCTCAGCCCTGGAGGCCTTCTATCAATTGGCCGGCTTAGAGGCACGAAGGCACTATCTTGACATGGCCTTGGAAGAAACCGGGAGGTCGCTCAGCCGGGCCGAGAAGCTGCATGCAAAAGGTCTTCCGGTCGATATCGATCGAGGCGAAATTGCGGTGAGCTTAAGCCAGTTGGAAGATCGGCGGTTGCAACTCGATTTTCTTCGCATCCAGCTCAATGGTCAACTCCAGAAACTGCTTGTCTGCCCCATGGGCGAACATGAATTTTTATGGCCTCAGATTGATTGGCACTCCGATTTAACCCCCATCGATGCGGGCGAGCAGCTTGCCTTGGGGATAAACAACCGGCCAGACATTCGCGGCTTGGAAATCACGATCTGCCAATTGGAAAAGGTTACGCTGCCGATTGCACGGGGTGTCATCGCCGTGGCCGATGGTACGCTTGGGTCGGTGGAACCAATCGATGGTCTTATCCATACGATACGTTGCATCCGCTGCACAGATGCCGAAGTGCCCATTCGTTGCAAGCAACTCGCCTTGCTGCTAACCGACACCGAGCAATTGGCAACCGCCGAGATAAAAGGCGCCGCCTACGAAATCACGTTACAGCAGCAGCGCGTGGTGCTCGCTCGTAGCGCCGTCAAGCAACGTCGCCAACGGTTGTACGAACTGACCGCAAAACGCGATGTCGAAGATGTGGCAGTTTTTGAATTGAGCAAAGCGCGTGGTCGACTTTACGAAGCCGAGTCGGAGTTAATCCAACAAGTGGTCCAGCTTAAAATTGCCAGAGTAAGACTACGCAAAGCACAGGGCATGCTGGTCGTCGAGTGCGGGCTTTCGCCGACGCTATGTCTCGAAGGTTGCTGCTGTGGTGCTTGCTGTCGTTGTGAAAAGTAGGCAACAGAGATTGCTTTGCCTCGGTTGAACATTGAGTATTCTCATCAAGGGCAAGCTCTGCCCCCCTGCCGCAGCCAGTCAAAAAAAGCGGCTCTTCTTTTAGAGGGCATCCGGAAGTTTATGTAATATGGGCAAGTAGCTGTTCATTTTTGTGGCAAGACTTTGGAGGCCTCGTCAGCCGGCGGAGCATGAGACCGCTCATCGCGATCTTGAATAGATCGTCCTCGCCTGCCACTGGACCGTTGACTTCGAGGTAGTCCTCGATGCCATTTTCATTGTCATCGTCGTTATTCCAGACGAGCAATTCACCCGGCGGATCGTCTTCAATTTCGTCTTGAATCGTTGTGTCGAGATCGGAGAGATGGTTGGGACCGACGTAGAGCCCGTAAGTGGTTGGCAGCCAACTTCACAGCTATCGAGAAATACTTGAATATCGACTGGCCAGTTTCTGAGCCACATGGCGAACTAATTCATCGGAATCTGAAGAAGCTTTTTCGATAAAGACCTGTACATCCATACGATAATCGTGAGGTATCTCGTCAGGACAGCATAACGGAAACATCAGGAGGATTTTTCGTCGCATATTGACATCGGCGGTACTTAGTAGTTTGGTAAGCCTGTTGACATAAACATAGGCATTGTGATCTCTCAAAAAATAGTCCTCAAATGCGCATTTTATCAGAGCCGGCTCTTGCGATTCTAAAGCAGCCTTTATAAATTCATTGCGATATGGACGACTTGGTTCACCTTTTGATGCAATCTCAGCGGCGAAAATCCTTGTCGCAATAGATTCTCCTGAAGCTAATGCAAAGCGCTCGGCAACCGGTAATAATCGAGTCCATAATGGACTCGTACTACTGATGCGGTCCCGAAGTAAAGGAAACGTGAGTTCTGGAGGAAATGGGGGCGATTCAGTTGTAATCGCATCAATCAGAATTTCTCTACCCAAGGCAGTACAAGCGGCCGCCAGCATGCATCGCCCAAACGTAGAATCGGAAAGATTACCAGCATCCAAGAGTGTGCGGCATTCCTCTTCAAAACCACCAATTGAATCCGCTAAAAAGAGCGATTCGAGGCAAATCAGCCGGGTTTTCCGCGTCAGGTTGCCATTTTGCAGGCCTGCTCCGAGTAACGATACGTCCTCTTCGGTAGCAACCGAACTTCGCACAGCAACTGATGAAATAAGACACCGAAGCTCTAGGTTTTCTTCAAGACTCATCTTCTTTTTCAGAGTTTCAATTTCTGACTGAGCGTCATCGAACCCCACGAAACCTAAGTAGTTCCTGTTTCCCAAATCAGAATATTGTGAAATTCGTCTGGCGGGCCGGTTTTGGTGTAGCAAGAAAAAGACGCATCGTTATCCTATTGAAAACAGAACGAATCAAAGAGCCATTTTACCCAAGGAGAAGCGGGCGATGCGTTTGAAAGCTGAAGCGATTCTCGATTTTGGATGGGCCAACGAGAAGGCCGACAACCAAACGGTACGGGATTATCGTGACGAGTACAAAACGCTCGGCCAGTTGCTGGACAGCCGGCCCGCGATTCTCGATGTGGTCCATCGCGACCTCGAACAGCTCAGCCAGACGACGTCGGCACGCGGCCGAAAGCCGATCTTCACCAGCGAAAACCTGTTTCGCGCGATCCTCGTCTTGCAACGGGAAGGACTCGACTATCGGGAAGCGTCGATCCGGATTGCCGAAAGCGAAACCTTGCAGCGGTTTTGCCGCCTGCTGAAAAAGCCGACCATCGACTTCACGCTGCTGAACAAGGCATTTCGCGCGATTCAGCCCGAGACTTGGGAACGGATCAATCACCTATTGGCCCTCGGCGTCGTCGCCGAAGAAACGGTCTCCCTGGAACATGTGCGAACCGACACGACCGTCACCGAATGCAATATTCACTGGCCGACCGACTCCAGCCTGCTGTGGGACGTCTATCGCGTGGCTGCCCGAGAAATGTCGACTGGTCGAGAACTCGACCCACTCCGTTGTCCTTGGCGATTTCACGCGAAGAAGATCAAAAATCTGCATCTTTTCGTCACGCGTTACTCGAATAGCACGAACAAAAAGCGTCTCCGCCAGGTCCGCCAGAATATGAAGACGCTGATCGTCCGGGTCGAGGAAGCTCTGGAAAAAGCGGAACAATTCGTCGCTTGGGCCGAACGTTCGACGTGTGTCGAGTTGGCGACGATTGCCCAGTCGCTGGCGAACCGTTTGCCGGTGATGCGGCAGGTCGCCGAAGTGGCTCGGCGCCGCGCGTTCGATCGAGAGCAGGTTCCAAATGCCGACAAAGTGTTCAGCATTTTTGAATCTCATGCGGAGTTGATCATGCGTGGACGGCGTGGCAAGCCAGTCGAATTCGGTCACAAGGTGCTGCTCACACAGTCGAAGGAGAAGTTCATTACCGATTACGTTGTGTTGGAGAAGAATGTAAGCGACAGCGAACTCCTGGAGACGGTACTCGAACGACACGAAGAGAAGTACGGTAGCCGGCCCAAAACGGTCGCCGCGGACATGGGCTTCTGTCCGGACGAGGACACCTACGAGGAATTGGAAGAACAGGTCGACTACCTGGGCGTGCCTCGGCGGACGCGAGATTTCGGCGACACGATGATGGGCATTTGGCAGCAGTGGCGCGCCGGAATCGAAGGCACGATCTCGTGCTTAAAGCGAGCATTTCGCCTGGCTCGCTGTTGTTTTCGCGGCTTTAAGAATTTCACGTCCGCCGTTGGCAGCGCCGTGTTCTGTCACAACTTAACGATCCTGGCAAAAACCTCAGGAGGCTGACGCGGAACGGACGCAAAAACCGAAAACAACTCGTAAACGTAAGGCGATGTACGCGCGCTGCGGCGCAACAACGCCGACCCACCACAGAAAACCGAACAAGCCAACTCCCTCGCCCGCTCGTCGCCCCGCGCCGTTCCCAAAGTCGGTCGGAAAGGGAGTATTATCAACGGGAACTATTTAAGGTGAATAGAAGGGAATCACGAAATAGACAAAACAGACGAAAGAGAGGGTTTTGCGAATACTGTTGGGCAAGTCTTTCCGCTTCAAATCCTGCGATCCTACTCCCTCACTTTTTTCGTGGTTTTCGTCTCTTTCGTGGTTTTCCTCCGAATGGGTTTTTAGTTTGAATTCGCTTAGAAGCGGGAGCAAGCGATTTGTCCTCTGACTTCTTCGTGTCCTTTGTGGTTCAATGTTTTTCATTCCGTGAACGGCTAATCATTTCTGATAGGTACTACTTAGCCGCAGGCAACAACTTCCGCATCGCTGAGTGTCGTGTCGCTCATCGCGTAGTTATCAAATTGCACCGAGTAGTGCGATTCGAACCAAGGGCGGATATTTCGGGTAAAATCGAGATCGAACTCGGGCGCTACGTGCAGTGTTTTGCCCATCGGCGTGCTGCGGATTTCGCCCTGCTCGACGATGACTTCGCCCGACTTGATGACCATCCGCGGCAGTTCGAACATCATCTGCCGGTTTTCGTTGGGCGTATAGATGGTGATGTCAGCATCGGCGCCGGGACCCAAATGGCCCTTGTTTTTTAGCCCCAGCGCCCGGGCTGGTCCGGCGCGAGTGATGATCGCGATTTCGCCGAGCGTGTATTCGCGATCCAAGTCGGCCAGCGTCGAACGATTGCGCACCTCGGCCGGGCACAACTTGAGCATCTCTTCACGAAACGCACGATCCATCAGCAGCCGGATAATCTGTGGATAGGCCAAGAACGAGCCGCCGTTGGGGTGATCGGTGCTCATCATCACTTGCCATGGATCGTCGACCAACAAATACCACTCCAGCCCAATCACCCATTGCAGCGCATGCACCAACGACTTCTGGCGATACTCGATTGGTGTCACGCCGCAGCCCGCTTCCATTTCAACGTCGCAATTGGTCCACCGATCGCCGTACAATCGGTGCAAAAAATAGCCGGCGGCACCGTCGCCCGTCATGGCCATCGTCCGGCCGAACAGCACTTGCCCCACGTCGACGGTGAGATTTTTGTGCGTGTTGACATACTCGGCCAGCGGCTGGGCGCGACTCGAAAAGGTTCCTTCATCCGCATCACCGCCGCCGTAGCTGTGGAACTGAATGTGCGTTAGGTGTGCTCGCAACCCTTCGACGGCTCGCATTGTTTCGAGTGTCGTCGACCAATTGCCCGGCATGCCGAGCTGATTGCAATGGATGTGGGCCGCATGGGGAAGGTTCAACCCGACTGCCGCACGGACCACCTCGCGGATGATTTGCCGCGGCGTTATATCGAAGCCCGGTACGGCATCGTCCAGTCCATGCGTGCGAGCGGCAGACGTCTGTTTCCAAACTTCCACGCCGCCCGGATTCACTAACTTAGGGGCATACGCCCTAGACGCGCCGAGCAGCCAAGCGAGATACATCGGCAACTGATCAAGTTGTCCCTGTTGGATGGAGCGCATGATATAGTGGTTGTTTCCCACCAGCACAAAAAAACCTTTGTCGAGGCAGGGTGTGTCGCCCAGTTCATGATGCGCATGCCGCGCAGCGAGCGGCGGGATGGCCGCGTCGAATGCTGTGGTGTAACCCAAGCCTGCGTATTTGTATGCGGTGGCAAACGTACTGGGCACGCTGCCCAGGGTGCCGCTACGGCAGACGGCCGTGCGGTGTAACATTGCCGGTGGGCGCTTTTCCTCTGGCACGAGCAGTCGAGCTGCATTGGCCTTCGGTCCGGCAATGTGGCAATGCATATCGACGCCGCCCGGCATAACGACCAGCCCAGCGGCATCGATCGTTTTCGCCGGTCGCGCCTCCGGATCGATGGGTGCTGCAACAATCTTCCCGCCGTCGATCCAAAGATCGCGCACCTGGCCATCGACGCCGTTGGCCGGGTCGTAAAAAGTCCCTCCGGCGATTTTTGCGAGTGAGTTCTCCATGAGAATGAAGTTAGGATGCAGACTAATTCATTCGCCGCACATCCCTATGCTATGCCGATTGGTCGTGCTGCAATTGAGTTCCTACCGCAGCAGGTGCGCCGCGCAGGAGTCCTTCCGTGCTCAAATCTTCATCGAGATCAGACCAGTGGATCCCGAAGCCACTGCCGCAGGTTTGCCAGTTCGCTCGTTGCTCGGGCGTGGCATGCAGTAGCCGTGGATACCAAGCGTACGGAACCGTAATTGTCCGGCCATCGGCCAAATCTACACTAAAGGTGTCATCGTCCAAGCGAACGTCTTTGACCATTTCACCCGGTTTGATTTCCGAACCAGCCATCCCAAGTCTCCAGCAGTTCTTGTATGATGCTCTATTTTACCAACAATCACTAGGTGTGAAGGTTCATATTTGTTCTTTTTCTTCACTAAGTTTGAGAGTAGAATGGACCCGTGTGTGCCCTCTCTTCTCGGGCGGAGAAACAAGATGCAATCCAATCTGACGGAAATTACGTACGATATCGAACTGCGTCCGGGCGAAATGCTTAGTTTGCCAAAGGACGCAGCGAATATTCTCGGCCCGGGGCATTGGCTTGTCACGATCAAGCCGGTTCAGCAGTCCGCCGATGGCACACATCGTGAAGGCGACTCTACTCGCGATCATACGGCGTTTTTGAATAGTTACGTAACCGAAGACGAAGGGCTATACAATGACTATTCAGCCCGGTGAATTTTGGGTCGCGGACATACCTTTCACCGATGCAAGTGGTTCCAAGAAGCGGCCGGTGCTGGTCTTGTGGTTGGATGCCGACGATGTTGTTGTCGCGGCGGTTACCTCTGCTGAACCACGATCACCGAGGGACGTGCCACTCTCGGAGTTGGAAGTCAGTCGGATTGCGAGTGGCTTCGACGGTTCGCTTGTCCCGATTGGATTGCCTCGAACAATCGTTGCTAATAGGTCGAATTGGAATGATTTCCACATCGGATGGGCATGCGGTTCATCAAATCTGGACAGAGCACATTAAACCGCAGTTCTGATACAACCATTATCCTGAGACTTGTAGGCTGGAACGAGCGGAGCGCTGTTCCGGCAATAGAATGCCAAGAAGTGCCCACCTTGCCGGAACTGCGTGGGGCTTGTTCCAGCCTACAGTTATTCTATAATCCGGCAAAGTTTTCACCATGCATCAAAGGTATTCGCACCTATGTTTTTTCAAGTCATTCATCTCAGCCATGTCGGCACCACGAATAGGGCCTTCATGCTTTGCTGTTTTGTTTTCTTTGCCCAATTGGGTGGTACGGCATCCATTGCAGCCGACCCGGCCAGCGAACAATTTACCCAATTGCTCGACGAAATCTGGGAAAACAACATGCGCGAAAGCCCCCTTTGGGCGACCGCGGTGGGAGATCATCGCTACAACGATCGGCTGCCCTCAGTTTCCGTGGCCGATTCGGATCGGCGGAATGCTCAGACCAAAGTGTTTCTGCAAAAACTCGAAACGATTGATCGTAATCAATTAACCGGCAGCGAGCAAACAAGCCGCGACATATTGCACCGCCAGCTCTCCGACCGATTGGCCGAACACCGCTTTCACACCCATTGGATACCAATATCGGGCCGCAGCGGTTTCCACATCAATTTCCCGGAACTCCGCCGCGAAGTGCCGCTGCGAACCACGAAAGATTATGAAAACTATCTCGCTCGCTTGCGCAGCTTTGCAGAATACACGGGCGGTCACATCGAACTGATGCGCCAAGGCATCGCCACGGGCCAAGTGCTGCCCGCGGTGATCTTAATCGGTTGGGAAAAAGCGATCGATGCGCACATTGTCGACGATCCCAAGAAAAGTTTGCTGTATGAACCGTTCGAGGAATTCCCGAACACCGTCTCCGCTGCAGAGCACGAGCGATTGCGAGCCGCGGCCCGTGACGCGATTGCAGAGAGCGTGGTGCAGGGCTATCGCACATTTCGCACGTTCATGGAAAACGAATATGTGCCTCAGGCACGCGGTTCGATTGGGGCGTCGGCGCTGCCCGGCGGGCGAGAGTTTTATCGGCACCGAGTCCGCCGGTACACGACGCTTGATCGCACGCCCGAGGAAGTCCACCAAATCGGCTTGGTCGAGGTGGCACGGATTCGCACCGAGATGGCCAAGATCATTGAGAAAGTCGAATTCGACGGCGATTTTTCCGCGTTCGTAAAATTCCTCCGTGAGGATCCGCAGTTCTATGCCAAAACCGAGGAGCAACTACTTCGAGAAGTTTCGTTCGTGCTGAAGAAAATGGATGGCCAGTTGCCGAGGCTGTTTAAGCATTTACCCCGGATGTCGTACGGCGTGCGGTCGGTACCCGAGTACATTGCCCCGCGCACGACGGCCGCCTACTACCAGCGCCCCGCCGGCGACGGCAGCCGGGCCGGATTTTTCTACATGAACACCTACGACCTGAAGAGCCGTCCCCTTTTCACGGTCGAAGCTTTGTCGCTGCACGAGGCGGTGCCGGGACATCATTTGCAAATTGCTTTGCAACAGGAGATTAAAGACCTGCCTCGCTTTCGTCGCTACGGTGGGTTTACTGCTTATATCGAAGGCTGGGCGCTCTACGCTGAAAGCTTGGGCCGGGAAGTCGGCCTCTACGAAGACCCCTACAGCGACTTCGGACGATTGACGATGGAAATTTGGAGGGCGTGCCGATTGGTCGTCGACACGGGCATCCACTATTTCGGTTGGACGCGCGAGCGGGCGATCAACTATCTGAGCGAAAACTCGGCCATGTCGCAGCACAACATTCGGGCCGAGATCGACCGTTACATCGGTTGGCCGGGGCAAGCGCTGGCGTACAAGACGGGCGAAATGAAAATCCGGGAGCTACGCAACCTGGCCGAGGAAAAGCTGGGCGAGCAGTTCGACGTCCGCGAGTTTCACGACGTGGTACTCCGCAGCGGAGCCGTGCCGCTGGATGTGCTGGAGGCGAATGTCAGGGCTTGGTTGAAGGCTGTATCAAAGACATCCAACGCACGATGATCTATACGCACGTCGATCTATCGCAAAGCGATGGAGCGGTCAAACGCTCGGAAAATATCGTGGGATAAGCATGATTCTGGTTGGAGACGACCTGTTTTTCGATATAATGGGGATCATGACCCAACCAAATCCTGATAACGCCGTCTTCAAAGAGCTTCTTAACAGCCCGTTGAAAAAGTCGACATCGTAACCCGACGCGTTAGCGAGGGACAAAAAACGCTTGTTTGGGCATCCCTCGCTAACGCGTCGGGTTATGAATTGCGTCAAATATTACTTTTTCAACCGACTGTTAAAGAGGCCATGGCCGAAACGCTTGATGAGAAGCGAGAACTATTGCATGAGGTTTTCGCCGAGGTTTTGGAAGAACTTGCGCTGGCCGAAGTCCTACGAGAAGGTCAGCAGACTGAGCGGGCATCTCGCGACGAGATATTTGACGTTCTGGAGGACTGGGCGTGAAAACGGAATATCATTTCACACCTTATTTCGAGAAGGAAGTTCTTCGAAAACGACCCTATCTCACCAAGGAGATGTGCCTTCGTGTTGTTCAGAATCCACTCAGAATTGAACCGCAAGAGGGCAATCGTTGTAGGTTCTGGGCGGCCGTGGACGAGTTGGATGGTCGATTCCTACGTGTTATCACTCTCGAAGACAAACTTACCGTTCACAACGCTTTTCTAGACCGGAGATTTCGGCCGTGAAACTCAATTATTATCCTGAGACAGATTCGCTTTACATCGATCTGTGCTCGAAGTCAAGCGCTGACAGCCGAGAGATTTCCGATGGCGTAGTCCTCGATTACGACTCGCAAGGAAATCTAGTCGGGATCGACATCGACAATGCGAGTAAGAAGCTAGATTTACAGGAGGTGGTTACCAGCCACATTCCACTCGCCAATGCCTAGTGTTGACGGTGGGCCTCGTGAATTTGGCTCACCCTACAATATCCAGCGGAATCGTCATTGGGGAACTGCTCTAGTAGTCAGAGATTTCATGCGGGAAGGTGAGTCAACGTGAGCCCAACCATTCTTCGAGAAGGTGGATACCGTTACTTCTTCTTCTCGCGAGAAGAGTTACGCATGCATGTGCATGTGCGTTCAGAAGAGGGCGAAGCGAAGTATTGGCTCGAGCCGAACGTTGAATTGGCAAAGAACCATCGGCTAAAACAGTTTGAATTGCGACAAATCGAATCCACAATCAAGGCACATTACTATGAGTTCGTCAAAGCTTGGAAAAACCACTTCGCAAATTGAGGTCACCAACATCTCGCCGCATGGGATATGGCTTCTTGTCGAGGCAGAAGAACTTTTTTTACCCTACGACGAATTTCCCTGGTTCAAGCAGGCTTCGGTCGCCGAGATTTTTGAGGTCCAAGAAGAGTCGCCGGGCCATTTTCATTGGCCCAAGCTAGATATCGACCTCTGCCTCAACTCGATCCGCCACCCCGAACGGTTTCCGCTTAAATATCGGTAGGATGGATAGAGTGACAGACCTCAAGCAGATTATCGAACGCAATGACTCCGGTTGGGGTCGAATCTTCGATTTGTGTATTCAGGTTTTGATTGTTTTGTCACTAATCGCATTTGCCGTTGAGACCCTGCCCAACCTCAGTCATGTAACACATCGCGCACTGCGAATTTTCGAGATCGCCTGTATTGGCATCTTCACGATAGAATATGGTTTGCGTTGGTTGGTCGCGACGTCAAAAGTCAAGTTTGCAACAAGTTTCTTCGGCATTATCGACCTATTAGCAATTCTCCCATTTTACTTGTCGCTAGGCATTGATATACGTTCGATCCGTGCCTTCCGCCTCCTACGATTGTTTCGGGCGTTCAAGCTTGCCCGCTACAATGCAGCCATTCAACGATTTCACCGTGCGTTTCTGATTGCAAAAGAGGAAATCATACTGTTTCTTTTTGTGACAATGATCCTTCTCTACTTTGCAGCGGTCGGTATTTATTATTTTGAAAATGAAGCGCAGTCAGATGCTTTCAGCTCTGTTTTTCACAGTTTGTGGTGGGCTGTCATCACGCTAACTACTGTCGGCTATGGCGATGTGTACCCTGTGACCATCGGCGGGCGTGTGTTTACATTCCTTATCCTGTTGATAGGGCTTGGGGTCGTATCCGTTCCTGCGGGATTGGTCGCGTCAGCATTGTCGAAAGCACGTGAACTTGAAAATAATCCTGATTCATAACTGCCGCCTTGTACGATGGATGCTTCGGGGCACTGCTGCGGGTTTTATTACTTGGAGATGACATGCGAGATGCAGTATCCAGAGCAAAGAACTTTATCTATGGCCACGGCCGGTTGCTTGAGCGTCGAATCTTTGATTCGATATTTGATGGCGGCGAGAAAAGCTCGGTGCTAGCCGCGTTGCAAGCGTATCAAAATGGAGATGGCGGGCTGGGCCATGCGCTGGAACCTGATCTTCGATGTCCGACAAGTCAGCCTATTTTCGTTGAATTCGGGCTATCATCTTTGCATGCAGCAGGAATTCAGAGCCTTGAGTTTGCGACGACGAGCGCAAAGTTCTTGGCTTCCATTGCGGCAGACAATGGCTTGGTACCAGCCATATTCGCCAGTGCTCTCGATTACGACCATGCCGATCACTGGCAGGGCCAAGCGGTCCAGAACCCTCGGTTGAATCCCACGCTTGGTTTGTGCGGCTTGCTATATTATCATGGCCATTCATGCCCTTGGCTAAGTCTGGCCACAGATACTTGCATTGAGATGCTCACCAGCGCGCCCCAAAGGGAATCTCATGTGTTATTAGGGGCTTCGCATCTTGCCAGTTACATTCCTGACAAGAATCGGTCTGATGAAATCATGTCGATCATTGGCGAGACACTCCCACACGCCGAGTTTTTCGCCGGCGATGCTCCAACCGAAGATTATGCATTAACCCCATTGCACTTCGCACCACATCCGACGCACCCTTTTCGTTCTCTATTCTCGGATAACGTTATCGACATTTTTTTAGACGACCTGCTTGAAAAACAACAAGAGGATGGAGGATGGCCAATTTCTTGGAATCCACCCAAGGGATCAGCCGCCTTGGAATGGAGGGCCCTATTTACTATGAATGCAATTATTACCCTTATCGGATATGGAAGGATAGAAGCTTAGCCAAGCAATGCCGAAGATGGGGAGGTCGATGATGAGTAAAACCGAGCTGAAGAAATCGTGCTTTGCGCTGCTGCTCAGAAGTCGAACCCCCAAATCGCCAACGCTGTTAAATTCCTGAGAACAGCGGTGAAAACAGGCTGAAACCCTCGAATCTACGGCAATCTACCCATAGATTCTGGCGAGGTCGCCTGTAAGACAAACTCGTAAAAGTTTGTTATTTTGACACACTTTTTTGAAAAGCCACGGATTGAACACGGATGAAACACGGATAAAAGAGAAGGTTTTTCTACGACAAAGTTATCAATTTATCCGTGTTCAATCCGTGTTTCATCCGTGGCTAAAAAATCTTTTCGTGCCTTTTTGTGTTTTTTGTGGCTATCTTTCCCCTATTTCAGAATTGTTTTCCAGCAACCCATTGACGCATGGACACACGTACAGTATTTTACGTGTGAAGGCCAGTTCCCCTCCCCCCGCAAAGATATTCCAACAGCGAGGAATCAGATCATGCCTGCGACCATTGATGTGCCTACGGCCACGCTGCCTCCTCAAGCAGAGGAGTTGCTCAAGGAGGTTTTCGGCTTTACCGAATTTCGCGGCGGACAGGGCGAGGTGATTTCTCGCTTGCTGGAAGGCCGATCGACGCTGGCCGTATTTCCAACCGGCGCGGGCAAAAGCCTTTGTTACCAGTTGCCCGCGCTGGCGCTCGAGGGTTTGACCGTGGTTATCTCGCCGCTCATTGCGCTGATGAAAGACCAGATCGATTTTTTGATCGCACATGGCGTCGCCGCGGCAAGACTCGATTCAAGTCTTGAGCGGGAAGAGGCGGTCCAGGCTTACCACGATTTGCGCTCAGGCCGAACGCGGCTGTTGTATGTTTCGCCAGAGCGGCTAGGGAACGAACGGTTCCTGCAGTTGCTACAGCGGCAATCGATTAGTCTGCTGGCGGTCGACGAAGCACACTGTATTAGCGAATGGGGCCACAACTTTCGGCCCGACTACCTGAAGATTGCCGCGCTGGCGAAGCGGCTCAAAGTTGGACGTGTCTTGGCGCTGACCGCCACCGCGACGCCCGAAGTGGCAGACGACATTGCACGGACGTTCGACATTGCCGAAGCCGACATGGTGCAAACTGGTTTTTATCGGTCCAACTTGGAACTGCGTGTGACCCCTTGCACAGACGGCGAGCGACGCGAGCAGTTGGCGGACCGACTGCGCGAGCGCCCGCGCGGGCCATCGATTGTTTATGTCACACTGCAACGCACGGCCGAGGAAATTGCCACGTACTTGACCAGCCATGGTTTCCCCGCCAGCGCGTATCATGCTGGCATGAAAACTGAAAAGCGGACTGAAATCCAAGAGGCGTTCATGGCTTCCGACGACATGGTGGTCGTCGCCACGATTGCCTTTGGCATGGGCATCGACAAGGCGAACATTCGGGCCGTTTATCACTACAATCTGCCCAAGAGCCTGGAAAGCTATATGCAGGAAATCGGCCGGTCGGGCCGAGATGGCGAGCGGGCCGTTTGCGAGATGTTTGCCTGCGCCGACGACGTGATTACGCTGGAGAATTTTTCTTATGGCGACACGCCCACGCGCGAGACGGTTGCCGCGATGGTTGAGGAATTGCTCAGCGCGGACGAGCAGTTCGATGTGAGTGTCTACGACTTGGCACGTCGACATGATGCGCGTGATTTAGTCGTCAAAACATTGCTGACCTACCTGGAGTTGGCTGGCATCCTGCAATCGACCGGGCCGTTTTATACGGAGTTCAAGTTCCAGCCGTTGCGCAGCTCGGCCGAGATTCTCGCTAAGTTCGACCCAGCCCGAGCGGAGTTTTTGGGCAACCTGTTTCGAGTCGCCAGGAAAGGAAAAACATGGTTTTCCATCGACGCTATGGCTGCGGCAAAACGCTTGAGTGTCGATCGCGAGCGCGTCGTCGCGGCGATTGGCTATCTGGAAGAGCAGGGCGACATGGTCGTACAGGCGGCAGGGGTTCGGCAAGGTTATCGGCGGCTGCGACAACCGGAGGATCGTCGGCAGTTGGTCGAACAATTGGCCGAGCGTTTTTTGCAGCGTGAACAGCACGACATTGCCCGCGTACACGATGTCGTTTCGCTCGCGGAAAGCCAAGGCTGCTTGACCTGCTTCATGCTCGCTTATTTTGGAGAACAGCGGACCGACTGCGGGCATTGTGGTCGTTGCTTAGGCGAACCAGCTCAGCCGTTGCCGACATCGGGTCGTTGCAAGTTACAGCCATCTGATAGTCAACTCGTCGAGCGTTTGCGCAGCGAGAGACACGAAGCGCTCCGCACGCCGCGTCAGTTGGCACGGTTCTTGTGCGGCATTAATTCGCCTGCCACGACGCGAGCCAAGCTGCGCGGTCGGCCCGAGTTCGGCCAGCTTGGCCATGTACCTTTTGCCGAGGTGTTGGCGTTGGTGGAAGGGTAGCCTAAACTCGCACTCCTTCGATCACTTCAATCCGCTGGCCGATTAATTGCAGCACAGCCTCGGTAGTCGGATGGGGCGACTGGAGCACCGGTCGCAATGGCAATGGCACACCGTCGCTACGATAAACGCTGCCGCCCGATTCAATCCCATCACGGGCCACATGAAAGGCAACCGTCGCCTGTCGGGTAGTTTCCGTTTCCCGGCTATCGATTGCCACCAACGGAATCGAATCCAAACAATCGCTTGCCGGCTTAGCCAAATGCAACCAAGGATCACAACCCACCGCTAGTGCCGCATCGACTTCGTCACGGGCCAGAAGTGATGCTGCCGAAGCTTCCCTCGGCAGATAACGCGGAAAACCATGCGAAAAATCGACCGCCGCGGGAAACCCGGTTTGCCAAGTGAGCACCTGCTGTGCCCCGACAGCGTTGCCAGCTCGGCCCAGGTTGAGTGCAACACATCGCGTATGCTGATTCAAATCGCGAGCCAGCTCCAACAAGGCTTCGACTTCGGCAGTGGAAACTAGCGAAGAGTCGTAAAAAAACGCGCCGTATTGCGCGGTGCGAAGTTGGCCGGCCAACGCTTGCCAACGCGACAGCTCGACGCCTGTTGATCGTTGAACCTGAGCGGCGTCGAGTAAAACATTCGCCACCAAGGCACGCAAAATCCCCAAGGCTTCAAATCCGGCATGGGCATCGGTCTGCAAAAAGAGATCGGCCAAGTCAGCGGTTGCCGATTTGCTTTGGTCGACGACCATCACTTCACGATCAGACGGGCGGACGTAGCGGTCCAAATGCCGAGGATGCGTTGTTTTCGGGTCGGCAAACCAATAGAGGACCAAATCGCTTCGCGTGGCGACTTCGCCGAGTGTCGCGGTTGGCGAGCCGACTATTTGAATCGCGCGATGACTGGCTGATTCACACGTATCGGTTGTTGGATCTATCGCAGCACCAATCCGATCGGCAATCGCGACGGCCAGTCGTTGCGCTTCGCACGTAGTATGTTCCAAGCCGAAGAGAAGTGGAGCGTGTGCGCAAGATAGAATTTCGGCCGCCCGCCTGCAGCCTTGTTCCCAGGGGACCGGTTTGCCGTCGATCCGACAACTGACCATCTGTTGCGACGGTGGTTGTAAAAACCACTTCTCTGCGAGTGGGCACGCCGGCTCGAGCTCAACAATTTCCGATGGGCCGTTGACTTGCAGCCGTAGGTCGTCGCAGGTGCAGCCGCAGGCGGTGCAGGTGACGTTTTTGACGATGCGCATGGTTTCTTTGTTCGCACTCATCCGATAGATGGGATGGTTGTGGTTGCTAAGCCGCAAGCGGCGAGATGCGTGGCCGCTTGCGGTTTAGCGACTGCCACTTGCGGACTAACGGCCACCCACAAACCGACCAGCAGATAAAGCACCAGCAGCATCCACCAGCCAAAAACGAAAATCGGCGGCGGATCGAACCCCATGGCGTGCAGCACCAAACCAAGCAGCGCTGTCAAACCTAGGATCATCGCCATTGAGTTGCGACCGAACAGGCTTATCAGTCCCAGCAGCACCGCGGCAATGGTAAACGCGACAAACATTTCCTTCAACGAAAACGAAAAACGAAACTCCGGCTGGCTTTCGTGTTGGGCTGCTTGCCAAGCGGTGTTGATGTCGACGGCTACTGGCTGTTCGAGTCGAGGGGTCCCTTCCGCGTCGTCTTCTCGCTGGGCGGCATGTCGAGCCTCCATTTCGCGGCGCTGTTTTTCCACGGCCGCATCTTGCCGTCGCTCGCGCCGAAGGGTGTAAAACCAGCCCGAGGCCAGCGCGATGATAAACGAGATGAACAATCCGGTAATAATCGATGTCAGTTCGCACAGCGTCATCACCACGGCAAGCAAGGCCGTGAGGATCAGCAGATGCCGCGTCGTGAATCGAAATTGTTTCAGGTCATCCAGGTTTAGTGGATCGTCCCGTTCGACGTTCCGATAAAGCTCGTCGATGTCGACCGCCGTGTCGGCCTCGCGTGTTTTGCGTTCGGCTCGTTGGCGCTCGTGCTCAAGGATTGCCGGATCGATCGGTTCCAATTCGAGTTCGTCGTCGTGCGATGAGTCGTCGGTCATGGCTAGAGCAAATTCCTTACGAAGCGATTATGAGGGCGATTTTCTATTGTCAACAGTAACGGTCAGCAAAGCAACTCCTTGCTCATTGGCAAACGAAATGCGACGATAAATCATGTCCATTTATTGGCTTCGCCTCAAAACGTGAGCCGAACGCGCTAGTGTCGGGCGTTCATGTGAGTACCGCCAACACCAGGTTGCCCGAGGCTAGCGCCTACGGCTTACACTTATTGTATAAGACGCCTCATGCGACTACTTTTGACAGCACTGGGAAGCTACGGCGATGTCCATCCGATGGTTGGATTGGGCCAGGCGATGCGCGATCGCGGGCACCAGGTGGCGATCATCGCCAATCCTCACTTCAGGCCGGTCGTTGAGTCGGCCCAACTAGAACTGCTTCCCATCGGCACCGCCGAGGAGTATGACCAATTCGTTCATCACCCCGATGCTTGGCATTGGTTTCGCGGCCCGAAGCTCGTGATGCAATGGGGCATTGTCGGCTTTTTGCGTGAACTGTATGCGATCGTCGAAGTGAACTATGTTTCTGGGAAGACGGTACTGGGCGCTCACCCGCTCGATTTGGCGAGCCGGATTTTTCATGAAAAACATGGTGTGCCGCTGGCAAGTTTTCACTTTGCTCCACTTGTTATTCGCAGCGTCTACCATTCGCCGCAAATGTTCAACATGCTATTGGGAGATAGGGTTCCTCGGTGGCTGAAGCGATTGCAATTTTGGCTGGCGGATCGGTTGGTTGTCGATCGCTGGATCGGAGGGGAGATCAATCAGTTTCGATGGGAACATGGCTTGCCGCCGGTTACGCGATTTTTGCACCAATGGCACTTCTCTCCTCAACGCGTGATTGGACTGTTTCCCGATTGGTTTGCCACGCCTCAATCCGATTGGCCCCCGCAAACGGCGCTGACAGGCTTTCCGCTTTGGGATCGTGCGACCGAGGAGGGGTTGTCAGCGGACGTACACGAATTCTTGCGTGGCGGAGAGCCGCCGATTGTCTTTACGCCCGGCTCGGCGATGACCGAGGGCGAGGCTTTTTTTGCCGCGGCGGTGGACGCATGCCGTCGGCTTGGACGACGCGGTATTTTGTTGACGAAGTACGCGGACCAATTGCCAGCCAAATTGCCGCCGGAGGTGCGGCATTTTGGGTTCGTGCCGCTCAGCCAGTTGTTGCTCCATGCGGCCGCTTTTGTCCATCACGGCGGCATCGGCAGCAGCGCCCAAGGTTTAGCCAGCGGGCTGCCCCAGCTTGTAATGCCCATGGCCTACGATCAACTCGACAATGCCACGCGGCTCAAGCGGCTCGGCGTGGGCAACTTTCTGCGGCGGAAGAAATTCCAAGGGCCCGCGGTCGCCCGTTGTTTGGATCAGTTGCTCACCAGCAATCAAACAAACGAGCAATGCCACCGGTGGGCGCAGCGATGCGACGGGCAAGCATCGCTCGGAGCAGCATGTGAACTGCTTGAGGAGCTAGCAACTACAAAGTAGCAATCAGCCGTCAGCGATCAGCATTCAGCCAGAAAAAAGCTCTCTGGCTAAATGCTGATCGCTGACGGCTGATTGCTTGGGCTTGCTGATGCGTGTGGCTTTTCAAAAGCAATTGCGTAAATTTGGGACTATTGAGCCTCGTCTTTCGCACGAGTGACGAGTTGATCAAACGCAGTTGCATAATCCGCATGGATGTCGTTGAGATGTTCGCGAATGGCTTCAACCCGATCCTTGTTCGCCTGAATCAGACGAATGATGTCAGCCAAGTCTTGAGTCCGACCGGCAGCTATTTTTAATTCGACGAGAGAAGGCAAGTTGATGTAGCGTAGTGAGGTTCCCGAAGCGCCGAGTTGCGACGGATGGGGTACAGTTGTTGCCGCGGGTCGAGATGGAGTGCCGGGTCGCCCACCTTCGGGAAGAATGTCAACCAGAATATCTGTTTCCTTGTGAATTAGTTTTGGCCATCGTCCCGTGACTTCGGGCAAGCGTTGGAAACCGCTGAGGGATGCGACGCGAAGAAATTCCTCCACCTGGCCCGAAGGCAAAACGACGTCGATATTCTGAGTGACTCGGCCAAGAAATCCATGACGCCAAACGGCCCAGCCGCCGCCAACCACCGCTTCGCAATCCAAGATATCAAGTACATGATCCAACGCCTTGACGACACGTCCATAGCGCCCGGGCAGGTCTTGGGGCTCGAACATTTTTTCTCTCCCGATGCGCAGTTGATCGGCCAGTTCCAATTGAGAAGTTAAATCGTGGAAAGGAATCGTAGACATCGCCATCTTCCGCGCGGAGTGAGATTCCGGAAGTGTGAGAATTCAAAGTAAACAGACGATTGGTATTGCTCTGTGCAATTGTAGCAAGAATTCAATCTGTCCGGAACTTTTTCAGTGCAGGCGACCCGGACCCTTAGTACCGCACCGTCGGCTGCCAAGGTTGTTGCACGGTGCGGGTGCCGTTCGGCGGAGTGATGATCGGCGGGGCGTTGCCGGCGGCTTGCAAGGCGGCTACCCGCGTGGCAATTTCAGGTTGGAACCGGTTGATCGCTAGCGAACGCTGGTAGTTGGCGAGCGCTTGCGCTCGGTCGCCCGACTGTTCTCGCAATCGGCCTAAGGCGGTTAGCGCCCGGCTGTTGTTCGGCTCGATCGAGAGCGCTTCGACCAGTCGGGTTGTCGCCTGGGGGACGTTGTTGGTTTCTTCCAACATCCGAGCAAGTTCGATGCGCGGGTTGGCCAGTTGCGGACTTCGGTCAGACCAGCCCTCCAACAGACGGAACGCGGCATCGTTGCGACCCGTTTCGCTGAGCAACACGGCCAGACCGCGATAGCATTCGGCATGGTTGGGGTCGTAGTCGAGGCACTGGTTGTACAACTGCTCCGCCTGTCGCAAGTCGTCTTGCCGGTTGTAGAGTTTGCCACTTTTGTGCAACGACGAAGCGAGGTTGTAGTAGCTGGTGCCCGAGTTCGGATCACTGGCGATGGCGCGTTGAAACTGCTCTGCCGCCTGTGGGTAGTTTCCGTTTTGATAGAGTCGGACTCCTTCGGAGTTGAGCGCCTGCGAAGTGACTTGGTTGCAGCCAGCGATGATTCCCAAGAACACCATGATCGTGATGCCCAATAGCGGTGGCATGACCAATAGCGGTGGCATGTTCGAGGGCTGATAGGTTGGAGCGAATCGTTGCATGGGGGGCAATGCACGCACCTGGGGGCATGCACCTCCGTGAGGTTTTTTACGCGAGACTCATCAGGCATGGGAGCCGGACTATCCAGAATTTCTCCAAGAAGTGGAGGAAAAGTAGCAGGCGGACCGGTCTACTGCAAGCCGGATAGGGCCGAGCGGCAGCAGATAGGGCACCCTGCTACCGCATAGCCGAAAAGTTCCCTCAAGCCGTAAAATCCGCACCAACCGGCAAATTTACGCAAGGCGGACCTTTTTGCTGAATCCTCTATCTTACGCAATCATCATTCCGATGAGTGCTTGCATCGGCAGCGTATCGCCCGTTATCGCACAAACTGGGCCAGTCCCCCGGCCAGTCCTGCAAGGAGAACTTCCCCGTGGCTACCAAGAAAATCACAAAGACAACGGCAAAGCGGTCTACTAAGGCCAAGCAAACCACGACGACCGCCAAGAAAAAGGCGTCGTCCAAAAAGCGTGTCAAGTCGGCTTCAAGCCCTGCCAGCAATAGGAATACAACTAGCAAATCTTCTTCTGGGGGAAAAAATCCCAGAAAAAAAAGTTCCGGCAAAAAAACTTTGATCAAAAAAGTTGACGAGGAAATGAAAATTGATCGTCGCCAGAAGACCGATCGGCGTGTCGAAGAGCTGTGCGAGGGGGCAGACAATGTGGCAGCGCCAGCGCTCGAGCGTCGAAAGAAAGTTCAGCGCCGTCGACAAATCGACCCCACCACCTGTGAACGAGACTACTCCGTCGAGGAAGTTGAATTCATGAGCGCGATGGACGACTACAAGCGCAAGAGTGGTCGGATGTTTCCTACCTGTAGTGAAATACTGGAAGTCATTCGATCGATTGACTATGTCAAACAATCACCGGCAGAACAAGCATCCTTGATCGATGTACAAGACCTCGAAACGAATCCGGAGCAGAATGACGAGGCAAGCACCGAGTTAGTAGGAGCTGGTTTTAATGCACCAGCCGACCAACCCACGGCAGAGTCTTTTTCGTGGAGTGTTTGATCCTTTGACTCTAGCGCTAAGCCGCAAGCGGCCGCTTGCGGCTTAGCCATGAATCTCTTCGACGAGATGGCGCAGCTCCTGGACAGATACATCCGCGAGCCGTTTGCCTTTGCGGTCGAGATGCTCGTTGATCTTGATGGCGGTCTCTTGCATGACCCCATGCGTGTCGACCGAACCGCCTGCGAGAAGAAAATTTGGCCCACGCGTAATCCGCTTCAGCCCATCATCGGCATCGAAAGCCAAACCCAACAGGGCTGCACTGCTTTTTTCTGAGCAGATTTTTTTCGAGCGAAGTTTGTTACGGTCGGTTTTTTCGTGGTCCATCATGAAAATTCTGCATGTCTGTGGAATCTGATGTGGAATCTAGTGGTGACGGCTCCATGAACGCAATGCGTTGGCTGCCGCTTCGCGGCTATCTTTTGCAGAAGGTTTGTTGGAGATGGGGGGTAGCTTGCCCGGACCTTTCTTCTTTTTGCTTTTCGGATCGTCGGCCGGCTCTTCTGTGCTCGGTGCGCTGTCCGATAAAGTCTCCTCTTGCTCTGGTGCTTCTTGAGCAGTGGTGTCTGTCGATTCGATGTCCTGCTCGACGAGGTCTTTCATCGCTTTTTGCATTTCAGCGGCATTTGTGTCATCCAAGCGGATGGTCTGCGTCTCATTCATGGCAGAAGAAGGGGCCGGTCCTAATAGCCAAGAAGAGATGTCATCTTCCTGCAGATCGGCTTGCCCGGAATCGGCAGTACGCTCAGCCGCATCGGCAACAGACTGCACTTTGGCTCGCTTCAAATTGCTGATGCCATGGCTAATCGTCACCAGGAATCGTAAGGGACCTACGGCCAACTCGTCCCCCGACTTCAATTCCACTTCCTTGTCAATGCGTTTGCCGTTGACAAGTGTGCCATTTCGGCTGCCAAGATCTTTGACCGTGACGCGAGTCTCCTTGCGCAAGATAGCGCAGTGTCGGCGGCTGATCGAACTGGTACCAGCGCACAGGTTGCATTTTTTGCTGCGACCAATGAGGAATTTGTCCTTCTTAATCGCAATTTTGCCACCTGATTTGGCGCCCTCTAATACTTTAAGCGTTACGTCCATGGTATTTACTGCGTTTTCAAATAGTGTGCCAACAGTCTGGCAGCAGGGTGCCGCCTAGCCATGCTGGCCAAGATCCCCACCTTGGCAAAAAATCGACCTTTGCCGGCAGTCATGCCAGGAAAGCGGCATGGCGGCATTCGCCTTGGCGAGAGTCCCTTACAGGCGAGCATAACATGCCGCGAAGCGGGCTGGTAGCAATTGTCTCTGCCGCGGCCCTTTTTCCTAAATGTTCAGACCCAAGCTTACACCCGCCGGGCAATGGAATTGTACCCGGCAGACTCACGTCGGGCACCCCCTGCCAGAGGTATGCCATTATCATTATAATTCATGCATGCCGCTCTTACAAAGTCGTTTCACGGAATTCCGAAAAATGCTTTGCTTCAGCGACCCGGACGCTTCAAGCGTCGACGCTTGAAGCGCCCGGGTCGCTTAGTCTAAATATCGGTTAGTCGAGCCTGGCGGCTTAACGCCGCTCGTTCCAGACGGTTTGATTGTACTTGGACATTTGGAGGTTTGCGATCTGCCGATCACTGGATGCCAGCCGTTTATTTGGTAATAAATCCAAAACCAGACTCTCCGCAAGACGCTCTGAAATAGCTTTTACAAGCTCGTCAGCGGCAAGGTCGACTCCTGTCAATTCGCGGATGCCAGGTAGCTCCGATGCGATTGGGGAGGTGGCTAACAAAATCGAGCCATGTTGCAGTATTGCACCGCGACGTCGTCGTTGGGCGCTGCCGACAATTTTGGCGGTAGTATGCCCATCGCTGCCAGGCAAAAGCACATCTTCAGGACAGAATCTTTGGAAGCAAAGAAACGGCTGGTCCGAAGCGCCGCCAACAGTTGCATCGGCGCATCGGTCGATGCCGGATTCTTCTTGTTTGTTACCAGCAGAATGAAGATGTGCATGGATGCCGAATTCTTGCAAAGCGTCGACGAGCGCCAGGTGGGTTCGCCGGTAAAGCGATCGGCTTTGCGCGGCAAGTGGATGGGAAGCTGCCAGCGCGAACGAGTAGGTGAGTTCTTTGTCGTGCAACAGCGCGCCTCCGCCACTTAATCGCCGCACCAGGGGGAGCGACTCGCTTCGAGGATGACATCCGCGATCAGCATGGCACTGAAAGTAACCAAGCGATAGCATCGGCTGTTGCCATTGGTAAAAACGGAGCGAGGTGCTGTTTTGTTGCACTGCGGCGTCGAGCATCGCTTCGTCTGCCGCCATGTTCCATGGTCCCGGTGCAGGTCGGTCGACCAATAGTTGGCAAGCGGTGGCCTGAATGGAATTGGTTATTGTGGAGCTTGTCACAAAAATGGTCTTTTAGGCGAGCGGCAATTGGAAATTTACCAGAATACTAGCACGACGCGCAAGCGAGTGTGTGCTAGACCCACTTGCTTGCGCTGCATGCAGGTAATTTTTATTCTGCCGCTCGCGTTAGGCTTCTGGCCAGGATAACACGGGTCGGCGTGCAGCTTGCACTTCGTCGGGGCGGCTAATGCTTGTGGTGTGCGGCGCATCATGCAGCAACTCCGCATCCTCTTCTAAAACATGAAAGAGCACTTCGGCAAAGGCGTCGAGCGTTTCCTTGCTCTCGCTCTCGGTCGGCTCGATCATCATCGACTCGGGCACCGTCAGCGGAAAGTAAACCGTGGGGGCATGGAATCCATAGTCCAGCAATCGTTTGGCAATATCCATCGCCGAGATGTTTTTCTCTGCCTTTAGTTTGGCCGCCGAGGCGACGAACTCATGCATGCACCGGTCGCCTTGCGGCACGGGCAGCATGTGCTTCACGCGGCTCAGCAGATAGTTGGCGTTGAGCACGGCATTTTCTGAAACACGCCGCAACCCGTCAGGCCCATGGGTTCGGATGTAGGCGTACGCCCGTAGCAGCACTCCGACATTGCCAAAGAACGCGCGGACGCGGCCAATCGACTTGGGGCGATTGAAGTCGAGGCGGAAGAAAGGGAGTTGGGGGTTGGGAGTTGAGAGGCGCGAGTTGTCATCTCCAGTTTCCTCAACTCGCGTCTCGCGTCTCGCGTCTCCCAACTCCCTCACAACCACCGGCACCGGCAAATAGGGTGCAAGCTTTTTGGTCACACAGATTGGCCCCGCTCCCGGACCGCCGCCGCCGTGGGGGCCGCTGAAGGTTTTGTGCGGATTGAAATGCATCATGTCGGCACCTCCCTTCCCAGGAGACCAGTCGCCAGGCCGCGAGATGCCAAGGATCGCGTTCATGTTCGCACCGTCTAAATAGATCAGCCCGCCAATGGCGTGAACCTGATCGGCAATCTCGCGCATGTTCGGCTCGAACAGACCAAGCGTGCTGGGATTGGTGATCATCAGCACGGCCGTCTGCTCGCTCAGCTTTGCGGCCAAGTCGGCCATGTCGACAAAGCCGGCTGAGGTTGTTTTTACCGTCACCGCTTTGAACCCGGCCATCGTTGCGCTGGCCGGGTTGGTGCCATGGGCGTTGTCGGGCACGAGCACTTCGGTCCGCTGCTGGGCTTGCTTGCGTTGGTCCCCCTTGCTTCGAGAGACGTCGCGAAAATAGGCGGCCGCGACCATCAGGGCTGTCAATTCGCCATGCGCCCCGGCCGCCGGTTGCAGCGAACAAGCATCGAGCCCGGAAATCTCCTGCAATATCTCTTGCAGTTCGTAGAGCATTTCGAGCATGCCTTGCAGCGTGTTTTCCGGCTGATAAGGATGCAGATCGGCCAAGCCGGGCAGGGCGGCTGCCCGCTCATTCCGCTTCGGGTTATATTTCATCGTGCAGCTACCAAGCGGGTAGAAGTGCGTATCGACGCTCATGTTTTGCGTCGACAGATTGACAAAGTGTCGCACCACCTGCGGCTCGGAAAGCTCCGGCAGGGCAGGGGGGCTGGCGCTGACCGCTTCAGCGGGCAACAACTCCTCGACAGGCCGTTCCGGCACATCGCACACCGGCAACCGCGCCGCCCGACGGCCCGACTGGGAGAGTTCGAACAGTAGCTTTGTATCACGCGTGTTTTTCATGCCATGACCGGTGCATTTGTATTTACGTTTGCTAAGCTGCGCACTAACCCGTCAATTTCCGCCTTCGTCCGCTTCTCCGTCACCGCAACCAAAAAACAATCGGACAGCTCCGGGTACCACGGGCGAAGAGGCAAGCCCGCGAGGTAGCCATGCTCGGTGGCCGATTGCAGCAACTCGTCGACGCGGTTCTCCGCATCGCGGATGACGAACTCTTTGAACGTTGGCTGATCAAACGCCATCGAAAACCGCTCGTGCTGACAAAGCTGCTCGGCTGCGTAACACGACTTTTGCAAGCAGAGGTTGGCCGTTTCGCGCAACCCCTGTGGTCCCAATTGGGCTAGGTAAACCGTGGCCCGCAGCGCGAACAATCCTTGGTTCGTACAGACATTACTCGTCGCCTTTTCACGGCGGATATGCTGCTCGCGGGTTTGCAGTGTGAGTACAAAGCACCGATTGCCGCGACGGTCGACCGTTTGCCCGGCAATGCGGCCCGGCATCCGGCGCACTAGTTTTTGGTCGCACGCCATGATGCCCAAGTACGGCCCGCCGTACGACATGGGCGTCCCGAGCGACTGTCCCTCGGCCACAGCAATGTTTGCTCCGTAGTCGCCCGGCCGGGTGAGCAAGCCAAGGCTGATTGGATCGAATACCGAAATGAGAAGCGATCCGGCATCATGGGTGATTTTGGCGACCGCCTCGGCATCTTCAACGCAGCCGAAAAAGTTGGGTTGCTGCAAAACGACTGCGGCCGTGTTGTTATCGACCGCCTTGGCCAACTGCTCTGCTTCGAGAACCCCATGGGGCGTTTCCACCGTGATGACCTCAACGCCCAGGTTTCTCAGATACGTGGAGATCGTTTCGCGATATTCCGGATGCAAACTGCTGGGCACGACGACATTGCCGTCGCGTCGTGTCGCGCCGGTGGCCATCAACACCGCCTCGGCCGTGGCGCTGCCGCCGTCATACATGCTGGCGTTGGAGACTTCCATGCCGGTCATCCGTGTGATGAGCGACTGATACTCGAACACCACCTGCAAATTCCCCTGGCTCGCCTCGGCCTGATAGGGCGTGTACGACGTGTAGAACTCGCTCCGCGAAGCGACCGCGTCGACCACCGCGGGAACGAAGTGGTCGTAGCTCCCGCCGCCGAGAAAGCAGGCCAACTCTCCCGCATGACGATTCTTCGCAGCAAGCGACTGAATGTGCCCGTCCAACTCCATTTCCGACATCGCCCCCGGCAAACCAAGCGGGCGGGCGAGCTTCAGCTCGTCGGGAATCGAATCAAACAACTCACCCACGGATGTCGCCCCAATTGCGGCAAGCATCTCACGCTGATCTTCGGCTGTGTTGTAGAGATAAGGCATGGAGGAATGTTGGATGTGAGATGTATGATTGTAGATGTGAAAAGTGAATGACCAAAATCTGAGCCCTTAGTCATTAGACATTGGTCATTTCAATTTCATTCTTCTGCACATTGTTTCTGATAGGCCGCGTGGTCCATCAATTTGCCGAGGCCCGGGTCGCCGGTGAATTTGATTTTGGCAATCCAGCCCTCGCCGTAGGGATCGTCGCTGAGTGTTTCTAGCGAGTCGGGCAGCGCATCGTTCACCGCTACGACTTCGCCATCGTTTGGTGCGTAGAGATCGCTAACCGCCTTGACCGATTCGACTTCACAAAACGGTTGCCCGGATTTTACCTGTTTGCCTACCTCGGGCAGTTCGATAAACACCAGATCGGTGAGCGCTTCGACGGCAAAGGCGCTCAGGCCGAGCGTGGCAACTTTTTCGTCATCCACGTCCTCAACGTAAACCCACTCGTGCGTTTTGGCATATAACAGTTCTTCCGGTTTCAAAACAGTCGCTCCTTATGGAATTTGTTTTTTCTCTTGAAACATTTCCCTAGTGCTTTGTCACAGCTTGATTTTAGAGTGAGCCGCCGGCGCTAGCCGCGGGGGTGTGGGGGTGTGGGGGTGTGGGCAATCTATTGCTTGGCTGCCCGACGCTAGCGCGTTCGGCTCAGTGTTTTCTGGTAATCCTAATCCTTCTTAAGCTCTCCCTCGCTGGTAAAACGGTAGCGGGACGACGGTCGCCCGATGCTGCTTTCCGCGGATGTCGATGGAGAGCGACTCGCCTGGCGCCGCGGCAGTCGGCTTGACGTAACCCATGGCAATCGGTCGCTCGAACGTGGGTGAATAGGTGCCGCTGGTCACTTCGCCCACCGCCTGGTCACCCTGCAATATCACCTGGCCCTCGCGCGGCACGCGCTTGCCATCCAACTGCAAACCAATCCGCACCGGCTGGTCATGATGCTTTTGAAACTGCAAGATCGCATCGCGGCCGACAAATTCGCGATCCTTCAGATTCAGTGCGAATCCAAGACCGGCTTGAATGGGATTGACTGCATCGGTCAATTCATGTCCGTACAGCGGCATGGCTGCTTCCAGCCGCAGTGTGTCCCGAGCGCCAAGCCCAATGGCGGCAGTACCCGCAGAGGCACCGCGCTCCATGAGCGTTTCCCACAACGGCGTGGCATGGGCTGCGTCGACGATCAATTCGCAGCCATCTTCGCCTGTGTATCCGGTGCGGCTGACGTAGCACTCGTGGCCCGCGATCTGCGAGTTGGTGCCACGATAGTATCGCATGGCCGACAGATTTCCTTCGAGAATCGAATCGACCAGCGGCACCGCCTGCGGACCTTGCACCGCGATCATGGCCGTTTCGTAGGTGCAGTCGTGAAGCCGAACAGCATCACCGGCGATGTTTTTCGATATCCACTCAACGATCTTTGTGCGATTGCCAGCGTTGACGACCATTTGAAACTGCTCGGCCAACCGATAAACGAGCACATCATCCAGAATGCCGCCGTGCTCGTTGCAGATAAGCCCATAGCGAATCTGGCCAACCTGCATGTCGGCGATGCGTCGCGTGAGCAGGCGATCGAGAAACTGACCCGCTTCCGGGCCCGAGAAATGGAGCCGACCCATGTGCGAAACGTCGAACAGTCCCACGGCGTTGCGCGTAGCCCGATGTTCTTCGACGATGGATCTGTATTGTACTGGCATCGCCCAACCGCCAAAATCGACCATCCGCCCGCCATGGGCGACGTGCCAATCGTGGAGCGGAGTACGGGCGGGTTGAGCCGTAGAATCCATGCGTGACATTTCAGAGTAAGCGTTATCGCCGTCCGCCAGGACGGTTGAAGGTAGAACGCATTCTACTGCGTTACCGCGCCAAAGCCCAGGGGTTGCAACCCCTGGGCTTTTAGCGACGTTTTTTCTTGCGCCCCTTCGGACCACGTTTTGGTTTTCGTTTGACAGACTTGGCGCTCTGCTTCTTTTCCCCAGCCACCTGACCGAGCAGACGGAAGTCGAGTTCGCGCTTGTCGACATCCACCGCGACAACCGCCACGCGAACCCGATCGCCTAGCCGATAGGCATTGCCCGAGCGGAAACCCTGGATGACGTGGCCTGTGCGGTCGTAGCGGTAATTGTCGTCGGCCAGTGCGGTGATATGCACAAACCCCTCGGCGGGGATTTCGGTGCCCATGATAAACAGACCAAACCGCTCGACGCCGGTGATGATGCCTTCCAGCTCGGTGCCGATTTTGTTTTCCATGTAATGCAGCAGTTTAACTTTTTTCAATTCGCGCTCCGCCTGCGTGGCGCGCTGCTCGCGCTCGCTACAATGGTCGCCGAGGGCAAGTAGCGATTCCATTTGCTGCTCGGGCGGGCGGCCGGTCGACAGCGCTTCGATCAAGCGGTGGATCGTCAGATCGGGATAACGGCGGATCGGCGAAGTGAAATGGCAGTAGCAGTCGCTTGCCAGCGCGTAGTGGCCATCCTCCTCAGGACTGTAAATGGCCCGTTGCATCGAACGGAGCGTGGCGTAGTTGACCGCATACTCGAACGGATCGCCTTGGATCTGCTCAAGCAGCTTTTGCAATTCAAATCGGCTCTCCAGATTATCGACCTGCAGGCCCAACTCGCGGACGAAATCGGTCAGCGCTTTCAGCTTCCGCGGATCGGGATTGCCATGCACGCGCCGCAGGAAGAGCAGGCCTTGCTCGGCGAGCGTCTCGGCGACCGCTATGTTAGCAGCAAGCATAAACTCTTCGATGATCTGATGACTCTCGGTGTTTTGTGCCAAGTGAGCACCGCAAACGCGGCCTTCGGCGTCGAGCTCGATTTCCAGCTCGGGCATCGACAGCTCAAGCGACCCGCGCTCGAATCGTCGCCCGCGTAGCATCATTGCCAGCTCGTGCATTCGTCCCAGCAGCGCGTGGACTTCCGGCTTCAGCTTGGTTTGCCATGCTTTGCGATTGGCAAGAAACTGGTCGACTTCTTCATAGGTAAACCGTCGTCGGCTTTTGATCGCACTTTTCATCAACTCGGTGGCTACCCGAGCGCCATCCTCGGTGAACTCAATGATCGCGGTGACTGCGTAGCGGACTTTGTCCGGTTGCAGGCTGGCGAGGTTGTTAGAAATCACCTCGGGTAGCATCGGAATCACCCGGTCGGGCAGGTAGACGCTCGTCGCCCGATCGAGCGATTCGCGGTCCAGCGCGCTCTTCGGTTGCACAAAATGCGATACGTCGGCAATGTGAACACCCAGTTGCCAATGGCCATTGTCTAGCCGCTCAAGCGAAATGGCATCGTCAAAGTCGCGGGCCGTGACCGGGTCGATCGTGATGATTGTCTCACAAGTGAGGTCTCGCCTGCTGCTTGATTCGTCGATCGATTCATCGAACGCCTCGGCCTGTTGGCGTGCGTTTTCCAGCACGTCTTCGGGGAACTCGCCCGGCAGATTGAACTCGTGGATGACCGACAGCGTGTCGATCCCCGGTTGGCCGCGCTGGCCGAGGATTTCGGTGATCACCCCTTCGCCATCGCGGAGTTGCGTTGGGAAGCGGACCATTTCGAGCACCACTTTGTCGTCGTCGCGAGCGCCCTTCGCCCCGGGGTCGCCGACGTAGATGGGTGCAGTGAACGGATTGCCGTCGACCTGTACCAGGCCCATGCCGCCCTGCTCGAAATAGGTGCCGACGAATCGGTTGGTGGCTCGCTCGACGATGTCGATGACTCGGCCTTCGGGTTTTCCCATGCGGCCCATTCTGTCGCTAAGCCGCAAGCGGACGGTGTCGCCGCTGGCTGCGTCGCCGGTCGATTTGGCGGGGACGAAGATATCGGCATCGCGGCCTTGACTGGCCGAGGTACCCTCAGGGCGTACGAAGCCGTAGCCATCGGCCATGCGTCGAAACGTGCCGACGATGTGCTTCGGTTTTTTTTGAGAAGATTTCGCGGGCTGATTGCCAACCTCCGCTGTCGGATGATTGGGCGAAACACTGCAAACCAAATGGCTCGGCCCATAGGCCAACTTGCCCGACCGCACCAACCGTTTGACGGCTTTCTTCACCCGCGAAACATCGTCCTCTTCGAGCCCCAGCTTCTTGGCGATCACCTTGGGCTTGACGGCCCGATATTTCGGATCGTTCACATGGCGGAGAATGGCATCTTGGAGATTCGACATAAATAAGGGATTCCGGGAATTATTTCCATTGAAGCCCCCGGCTTTGCCGGAGGGTTGCGTAACAGTCCACCTTTTCACCAATCAGAGCACTTCCCCGAAGAACATTCCCCCCGAAAACAACGTTTTCCGGAAGGCAACCCCCCGGCAAAGCCGGGGGCTTCAATGGTTTTCTCAAAAGGTAGCCGCTAAATTTCCTGAAGAACTCTACATTAGGACCCCTCGCTCTTCACCCCCTTGTACAGTTTCCGCCCCATGTTGGGATAGTACTGCGTCCAGTTGCTGTCGACGTTGGGGCAGTTGTTGATGAGTTGCGTAAAGTTGGCCAGCTTGGCGTCGAGGTTGTCGAGCAGATGCAGTGTGATCGCTTCGAGCGTCATCGGCAGCTTCGGACTGCCGTACTCGTACTGGCCGTGATGGCTGATAATGAGGTGCTTGATTTCCGTGAGCATTTGTTTCGGAAAGGGTTGGCCATCTTTCTGGACAATCTCGCGGACCTTTTCGTCGAGCATCAAAACGGCGAGCACCAGATGCCCTAGCAGTTGGCCTTCGTCGGTGTAGGCGATGTCGCGGTCGTACGACAGCTCGTCGATCTTGGCCGCGTCGTGCAAGAACGCGCCGATCAGAAGCTTCTCCCCGTCGAGTTGCGGATACTTCGGCGCGACGACCAGCACCAATTCCATCAGGCCGACGACATGCTCGAGCAGTCCGCCTTGGTAGGCATGATGGTTCTTCATCCCGGCCGGGGCGCGAGTGAACTTGGCCATAAACGGCCCATCGGCGAGAAACGCACCGGCCAACCGCGACAGGGGCCGCGATTGGATGCCGCCCAAAATCTCCTCCAACCGGCGCCGCATCTTTTCGACATCTTCCGATTGCAGCGTGACAAAGTCGGCTTCGTCGACCTCGTCCTGTCGCGCTTTGCGGATTCGGTTGGCGATCAGCTGGGTGTTCCCCTGGAACAACTGGGTCGCCCCGTCGACATGGACGTAATCGCCGTTTTCAAAGCCTTTGTAGTCGTTTTCGCTGGCGTTCCACATGCGCGCGTTGATCGAACCGCTGCGGTCGGACAGATCGACCTGCAGGTAGAGATTCCCATTTTTGTTGGGCCGAAGCTGCTTGTCCGAAGCCAGAAAAACCTGGTCAATCGATTCATTGTGGCCCAATTGGCTGACGTAGCGTCGGGTGGTCATGGGGGGGAAGGAACTAGGGGTTAGGATTTAGGGGCTAGGGAAATAGAAATATCAGCCGTGCTGCAACGCAGCACACGGGCAGCCGCCGCGATGCAACGCATCGCACGGGATTGACGACAAACGCCCGATTCTATGCCTCCAGCCGAGAAGTGGCAACGGGCAGCCAGAGAGGAAATTGACGTTGCTGTACCAGTCTGCAATGTTCCGCGAGACCGGTTTGCCGTAGAATGCTCGGCTGTCCCCCCGTGTGCTGCGTTGCAGCACGGCTGATATCTCTATTTCCCCTAGCCCCTTCCCGAATGTCCAAAAAACCGAAAACGGCGATCTGCCCCACACGCGAAGAAAATTATCCCGAATGGTACCAGCAAGTGGTCAAGGCGGCCGACCTGGCCGAGGCATCCGACGTGCGTGGCTGCATGGTCATCAAACCGTGGGGCTTTGCTATTTGGGAGAATATCCAGCGGCAGCTTGACGTAATGTTCAAAGCGACCGGGCATGAGAATGCCTACTTCCCGTTGTTTATTCCAATGAGCTTTCTGGAAAAGGAAGCGGAGCATGTCGAAGGGTTTGCCAAAGAGTGTGCGGTAGTAACGCATCACCGACTCGAGCCTGATGGGGCAGGGGGGTTGCGGCCTGCGCCGTCGGCCAAGCTGGAAGAACCACTCATCGTGCGGCCGACCAGCGAGACGATCATCGGCGCGACCTTCGCGCGCTGGGTCGAGTCGTATCGCGACTTGCCGATCTTGATCAACCAATGGGCCAATGTGGTCCGGTGGGAATTGCGAACGCGGATGTTTCTGCGCACCACGGAATTTCTATGGCAAGAGGGGCATACCGTTCATGCGACCGAGGCGGAGGCGGTCGACGAGACGCGGCAGATGCTCGACATCTATGCCGACTTTGCTGAAAACGCGATGGCGATGCCGGTCGTCAAGGGCGAGAAAACGGCCGGCGAGCGGTTTCCCGGGGCGGTCGCCACCTACAGCATCGAAGCGATGATGCAGGATCGCAAAATGTTGCAGGCCGGCACGTCCCATTTTCTTGGTCAGAATTTTGCTCGGGCGCAAGAAATTAAATTCCAAGACCAATCGGGCGAGGAAGTTTACGCCTGGACCACGTCGTGGGGCGTGTCGACCCGGTTGGTGGGCGCGTTGATTATGACGCACAGCGATGATAATGGTCTGGTGCTACCGCCGAAACTTGCGCCGGCGCATGTCATTATCTTGCCGATCTACCGCAACGACGAAGAACGGGCCAAGGTGATGCCCTATTGCGAGTCGCTGAAACAGCAACTGGGCGAGCAGCAATATGATGGCGAGCCGGTCCGCGTGCGACTGGATGATCGCGACCTGCGCGGTGGCGAGAAGAAATGGCAATGGGTGAAGCGGGGGGTTCCGCTGCGTGTGGACATTGGCCCCCGCGACGTAGAGAGCGGGGGCGTCTTCGTTGGCCGGCGAGATAGGGATGAAAAAGGGCAGGGCATGCCACGCGACGCTTTTCTTGCCCAAGTCCCGGCCATGCTCGCCGAGATGCAGCAGACGCTGTTCCATCGTGCCGAAGCCGCCCGAGAAGCGGTGACTGTCGAGATCGACGACTTGGCCGAGTTTGAAAAATTCTTCACGCCCAAAAATGTCGAACGCCCTGAAGCCCATGGCGGTTTAGCGTATAGCCATTTCATCGACGGGCCTGTAATGGAAGCAGCGCTGAAAAAACTAAAGGTAACCGCCCGCTGCGTGCCGGTGGATGGAGACCGCAAGCCGGGCAAGTGCATCTTCACCGGCGAGCCAAGCGAGCGGCGAGCGCTGTTTGCAAAAGCGTATTGAGTTATGAGTTGCGAGACGCGAGTTGGGACTGCACCAATGCGGCATCAAATTACTGTCGAAGTCATAGCGAAGACGCAAGCGTCATGGGACAAATTCAATCGCCATCGCCCGTCCTCCTAATCATTGCCGCAAGCAGCAGGTATGCGGTGGCGCTGGAATGGGGGTTAAAGAAAGCTCAAGAGGAGTTTGGAGCGGTCGCACTAACCAGCTACCCCTTCGACTTCACTGACACCGACTACTACACCGCCACGATGGGCTCGGACTTGCGAAAGCAGTTTTTTGCGTTCGCCGAGCCTGTCGATCCGCAGATGCTCGCCCGAGTGAAACAGCAAACCAACCAGTGGGAAATCGAGTACGCTCGCCAGGCAGACCATCCCGAGCCGCGGCCACTGAATCTCGACCCGGGCTATTTCACGCGAGCCAAGCTGGTGCTTGCCTCGACGAAGGATCATGCCCACCGCATCTATTTACAAGACGGAATTTATGCAGAAGTAACGCTCAGTTTCCGACGTGGCGAGTGGCGGAGCTTCGACTGGACCTATCCTGATTATCAGCGAGAGGATTACCAGCAATTTTTCACTCGCTGCCGCGAGCTATTGAGGTAGAATGGTTGTTGAGGAAATCGAAGTTGCTTATTTCCGTGCTCAATCTGTGTTTCATCCGTGGCTCTTATACTCCTTTTTTCGGTTTTTATTTGGGCGGCAAAAGCATGAAATCAACGATCGGATTAATTTTGGCCGCCGCGGTGGCCGGCGTTGTTTTGGGGGCCGTTTTGGCTGGCGTTCAGGCTCGGCCTTGGAGAACAAATACCAGGACAACCGATGAGCCGCAATCGGCTAGCTCCAAAGAACAAGAGCAAACGCAAGACACCAAGCTCCCTTTGGCAAAGTTTGACGAAACAACCTATCATTTTGGCTCGATGCAGCGGGGCACGACCTTGTCACATGCCTTCAAGGTACACAACGTCGGCGGCGGCCCGTTGCATATCGAAGTTGGTTCGACCACTTGCAAATGCACCGTGGGAGATCTAACCAACAACGATATTCCACCCGGCAGTGAGGGTGAGGTGGTGCTGCAGTGGACCGCAAAAACACCGCCAGGTCCGTTCCGGCATGGAGCGGTGTTGCTGACGGACGACCCTACTCAGTCTCGCATTGAGTTGACTGTTGAGGGCGCAGTCGTCGAGTCGACAGCCCTATCCCCTGACAAACTCTATTTTGGCAATGTTCAAGCGGGGGAGACGGCACGGGCCGAAGTTTATCTGATGGCATTTCTGCAAGAGGATGTGGAAATCCTCTCACGCAAATTCAAGGAAGAAAATCTTGCCGAGCAGATCAGCGTCGAGATCAAGTCATGTGAGAAGAGCGAACTTCCCAATCCGGAGGCACGGGCTGGCGTGAAAATTGTTGCTACGCTGCATGCTGGCCGCACGCTGGGGCCCATCTACGGTTGGCTTTCGACGGAAACCAATCTTGAGCAATCACCGAAAGTCGAGATCCCCTTGCTGGCCAACGTCATTGGCGACATCTCGATATTCGGACCTAGCTGGATCGCCAAAAGGGGTTTGCTCAGGCTGGGGCTCTTTCGCAGCGACGAGGGCAAAAAAACGCGGCTCAACATTGCCATCCGCGGTGAGCACGCCAGCAGCACCAAGCTGAAAATTTCCAGCGTCACTCCCAAAGAATTGCAGGCCAAACTTGGCGAGCGGCACAAGATGAACGATCACCTTGTGCATGTGCCGCTAACCGTCGAGGTGCCCGTGGGGACCCGCCCGCTCGCTCGCCGAGGCGAGGATTTTGATGAGATCGCCGAGATTGTCCTCTCCACAACGCATCCCCAAACGCCAGAACTGAAGCTTCGAGTTGAGTTCGCCGTCCAGCGGTAGCTGGAGCTTCGCCGGTGATCGAGTCCATCGAATACTACTGCAAAGGGTTGAACCACGAAGGCACGGAGGACACAAAGAAATAAAGTAAGAAAAAAACATTCCAATCTTTCTTAAACAAACTATTCCAGTAGCCAGGAAATTGTTGGCTGGGAAGTACTTTCTTGCAGTTTGCAACATTCTCTTATTTTTCTTCGTGCCCTTTGTGCCTTTGTGGTTAATTTGCTTTGTGATGTTAGGACTAAGCTCTGGTGAATCCTCTGCAATAACGCTACGATTATCGATCTCTAGCGAATCTTAATGACTCAAAGTGAAAAGAAGATGAACCACAGAGGGCACAGAGAACACGGAGAAAGTAGCCCTGAATATCCATCGAAAGAAAGGCATGATTCGATGTTTTCTAGGGAAAAAAACTCGGTGTTCTCCGTGCCCTCTGTGGTGAAATTTCTTGCTAGTTTCTAGTTTGAGTAATGACAACACCTGTGGAGAAGTGGTTGACTATGCAACACCGTGCGATCTGTTTTTCGGAGTCGATTTTTGCGAGATGGGCAGCTTGTTTTTTGGCTGTGTGGACCGTTGGAATTGGCTGCTTCTTTTGCTCCCAAGCAAACAGCCGAGAATCTGCCGCGGCGGATGATGCGGCACATGCCAAGGCAGTGCAACTGGGCGGACCGATCTTCACCGATTGGCCCAAGCCGCAAGTGGCGATTCTTTTTTCTGGTGAATTGGATGGCTATCTCGAACCATGTGGTTGTGCCGGTTTGGAAAATCAAAAAGGGGGACTCAAACGCCGCCATGCGCTGATAAAGCAACTCCGCGAGCGAGGCTGGCCACTGGTGGCACTTGATTTGGGCGGCCAGATTCGTCGTTTTGGACCGCAGGCCAATACGAAGTTTCGCTATGCGCTCAAATCGCTCGTGGAACTGGGTTACTCGGGCGTGGGTCTTGGCACGCACGAATTGCAGCTCGATACCAATCTGGTGCTCTACGTGATTGCCAATCTCGATCCGGAAGCGAACCCGCTGGTCTCGGCCAACGTCGCTTTGTTTGGTTTTGATAGTGGGTTTACCTCTCGATACCGGGTGATTGAGGCGGGGGGGAAACGCATTGGCGTGACTTCGGTGTTGGGTTCCAAGCATCAGGCCGATCTGAAGAATGTCCCGGATATCACCTGGATCGATCCGGCCGAATCGCTCAACGAAATTGCACCAAAACTGGCAGCCGATCATTGCGATTGGCAAGTGCTGCTGGTCCATGGTGATTCGGACGAAGCTCGGCAGCTTGCGAAGCTTTATCCGCAGTTCAATCTGGTTGCGACCACCGGCGGAGCGGAAGAACCGCCAAACCGGGCCGATGACATCGAGGGAACCACCAACCATTTAATCGAAGTGGGCCACAAAGGAATGTATGTTGCCGTTGTGGGTTTGTACGATGATCCCGCTAGCCTGATGCGGTATCAGCGTGTGCCGCTCGATGCACGGTTCGGCGATTCACCAGAAATGCAGGCGATGATGGTAGAATATCAAAAAGAGCTTGAACTGTTGGGATTCGAAGGCTTGGGGATCATGGGAGTCAAGCATTCAGCAGGCCAATTCGTGGGATCTGAGGCCTGTGCCGATTGCCATACCGAAGCGACCGAGGTCTTTGAAAAAACACCACACGCCCATGCAACGCAAACACTCGTCGACCTCGACCCGCCTCGGCACTTCGATCCCGAATGTTTAAGTTGCCACGTCACCGGTTGGGATGCCCAGCGATATTTCCCCTACGCTTCGGGCTATACCGGTTTGAAGCAAACGCCCCACTTGCGGGCCAACGGTTGCGAAAATTGCCACGGCCCGGGTACCGCTCACGTGGCGGCCGAATCGGGCGACGAAGACGTGAGTGAGAAAGAACAACGAAAACGCCGACGGGCAATGCGCCTAATAGTCGCTGGCAACGAAGGCAATGGAGAAGGGCAAAAGCTTGGCACGGTCGTCAAGAAATGCTTGGAATGCCACGACCTGGACAACAGCCCGGAATTCGATTTCCAGAAATACTGGCCCGAAGTAGAGCACCATGGAAAAGACTAACGGAGCAAGGATCGCACGTTAGCGTCGGCGGCTACGCCGAATACCATACCCTACGTTCTGGAGTGTTAGGCGAGCGGCAGTTTCGTAGGCCGGAACGAGCGGTAGCGCTGTTCCGGCGACGCAAAGCTCATCACTCATCACTTTCACATCTCCTCCATTACCTCTTCAGGGATATTGAAATTCGCTGCCACGCTTTGTACATCATCATGGTCATCTAGTTTGTCCATCATTTTGAGGACTTTTTTAGCTGTTTCGATATCCAGGTCGACCGTGTCTTTGGGAATGCGGGCAATTTCGCGGACTTCGGTTTTGATACTCGCTTGGTCCACCGCTTCACAAACTGCGACAAAGGCGTCGACCTCGCAAGTGACCTCAAAACGACCGTCTACCGCACTGACATCGTCCGCCCCAGCTTCAAGAGCCAAATCGAATAATGTTTCTTCTTCGGTCTGCGAGTTTTCGATGACCAGTAGTCCTTTGCGGTCGAACATCCAGACGACACAACCGGTGGCACCCAGATTGCCGCCGGCGATCTCGAAAATTTTGCGTATTTCCGGAGCGGTGCGATTACGATTGTCGGTCAGAATTTCGCACAACACGGCCACGCCGCCCGGGCCATAGCCTTCGTAAATCACTTCGTCGAAGTTGCCCCCCTCCAGCTCCCCCGTCCCTTTTTTGATGGCCCGTTCGATGTTGTTCTTAGGGACGCTGACCGCTTTGGCGTCATTGATGGCATACCTCAAGGCGAGATTCATCGCCGGATCACCGCCGCCAGCACGTGCTGCAACGATGATTGCCTTGGATAGCTTACTCCAAAGCTTGCCACGCTTGTTATCGACTGCGGCCTTTTTGTGCTTGATCCCTGCCCAGTGCGAATGTCCAGCCATTTTGTCGAATCTTTGTGTTTTAGCGAGAGGCGAATATTGCTAAGCCGCAAGCGGTTTGTGGTTCTGTTATCGAGGCTTGCGCTTTGCCAGTCGCTTATTCGAGACCTTTTTCTTTTTTACCTTCGACGGTTTTGCTGTCTTTTTCTTGACTTTCTTTTTTACGATCTTTTTCTTTACCTTTGTTGTTGGTTTTTTGGCTTTCGGAGTTTTTGTCGCTGGTTTTTTCTTGACGGGAGATTTTTTGCCTGCGGCTGGCTCGACTTTGTCAGTGACGGCGGTTTTCTTGACGGTCTTGCCAGGTGTTTCAGGTTTTTTCTCGGGAGGAGCCGGCTTCTTTTTGGTAGGTCGTTTCGGGAGGCGGGATCTGCAGTCAGGAGAAATTTCTAGCAATATCTTCCGAATGGTTGGGCCATAGGGGCTGCGGTGCAACTCGACGCCTAGCTGATGCAGCAACGTACCGATCTCGGTTCCGATCGATTTTGGTATGGTTCGCTCCAAGCCGGGAACGGCACCTTTTGCCGCTTCGGCTTCGGAAACAATCCCGACCGCGTACATAGAATCCAGCAATCCTTGGTTGACCGGTATCGCATGTCCTCCCAATCCGTTTTGTATTACAAAGGCGATCACGAATGGAGTTACGCCTTTGTAGTCGGCCAAGAGCTTTGCCGCTTGCCCGATATTTTGCTTTTTAAATGATTCCAAATCAAACGAGTAGTGAGTCTCGAACAGGCTCTGCAAGACGCGTTTAAGCCGCGTTGCTGAAGCTACCGGATCGTTCAGCGGCTTCATCACTTCGCTCAACTCACGGATCGTGGTGACCCGAACTTCGTTCCAGTCGAAGTAATCCCGAGTGAGCACTTCAAATACTTGGTCCGCGGCTTCGTGCAACGAGTTTTCCAAGCAACACGCATACAACAAGTGCTCGAATAATGTCCGATCCTGTGGTATTGCAACAGGCTTGTAATGCTTTTTGACGATCTTAACCGTCTTGTTGATTAGCGATGCACGGTTGGAGGTTGCCATAGATGGGAATTCTCTATCAAAGGTTGTAAATTGTGTTTTCGGCTATCAGCTTTCAGCTTTCGGATCCAGACTCTCGCCCCTCACCCCTGGCTCCTCGTCACTCTTTTCCGGTAGCACTTCGTGCAACATTTTTGCAATCTCGATCGATTTCTTTACTCCCATGTCGAGTTCAAATCGCAGTCGAGGGGTATATCGCGTATCGATGCGACGAGAAATTTTTTGTTGCAAAAATCCGGCCGCACTTCGCAAGCCGTGCAAGCAAAGCTCTTGAGCCGTTTCGTCGCCCATCACCGAGACATGTACTTTGGCCAAACGCATGTCCCCAGAAACCTCGACATAGGTGACCGTGACGCCCTCGATGCGTGGATCCTTCAGGTCCGCCAGGATGGCCATGCTGACCACCTCGCGAATTGCCTGTGCCGCCTTTTGAACTCGTCGAGATGTCATGTCGCTTCAAGAAATTGTGAAAGAATTGCGATTGTTGAAGGAGTTGGGAAGGGTAGTTGCCGGCCATCAGCGATCAGCCTTTGTTTACCGGTCATCAAATTTTTTTCAGACTGATCGCTGAAAGCTGGCCGCTGATCGCTAAGAACTCAATCATCGAAACTTCGGCTCTTCTCCTCAATACGGAAGACTTCAAAGAGATCGGCCTCTTTCACATCGTTGAAACCGGACAATTTAATACCACACTCTAAACCTTCGCGGACTTCCTTGGCATCGTCTTTTTCCCGACGGAGCGTATCGATCGGATATTCGCCAATGATCGTGTTGTCGCGGATGACGCGTGCTCGAGCGTTGCGCTCGATTTTTCCCGCCAACACACGGCAGCCAGCAATCGTGCCGAGACGACTGATTTTGAAAGTTCGTTGCACCAGCGCTCGGCCGAGATCGACCTCGTGTTCCTCCGGCTTGAGCAAACCTTCCAATGCAGCCTTCAAGTCCTCGGTGATTTTATAGATCACCTCATAACGGCGAACCTGCACGCCCCGTTTGTCAGCCATGCTTCGTGCTAGTTCGTCAGGCACAACATTGAAGCCGATGATAATGGCGTCCGACGCATCGGCCAAGGTGACGTCCGCCTCGGTAATGCCGCCCACGGTGGCTTGCAATATTTTAATTTTGACTTCGGGGTGGTCGAGCTTTTCAAATTCTTTTCGGATTGCCTCGATCGATCCACGAACGTCGGAACGCAGGATGATATTAAGCGTTTGAACCTCTTCAGCTCCTTCGAGACGATCGAACAGATTCTCGAGCGTGACATGCGGCAGGACATCTCCCAACGAAACCTCGCGTTCAGCTTTTGCACGCGACTCGGCAATCGATCGGGCCTTCACGATGTCATCCAGAACATAGAAATGTTCTCCGGCACCGGGGGCAATATCGAGGCCGGTTAGATTGACGGGCGTGCTTGGGCCTGCCTCTTTCAAACGCTTGTCCAGATGCAGCGTGTCGTACATCGCTTTCACACGACCATGCGATTGGCCGCAAACGAGAATATCGCCTACGCGGAGCGTTCCATTTTGGACAAGGACTTTTGCAACCACACCACGGCCTGTTTCCTGCTGTGCTTCGATGCAGGTTCCCAGGGCGGGGCGATCGGGATTCGCCATGTACTCATGCAGTTCAGCCACGGTGAGCAGTGTGTCCAACAGTTCATCGACGCCGTCGCCCGTGATGGCGCTGGTTTTGATGACTTCGACGTCGCCACCCCACTCGCTCGGCAACAACTCGTTGGCCGAGAGGCCTTGCATGGCCCGATTGATATCGACGCCGGGTAGATCGGATTTGTTCAGCGCGACAACGATCGGAACTTCAGCCGCTTGGGCATGGCTGATCGCTTCTTCGGTTTGCGGCATGACGCCGTCGTCGGCAGCAACGACCAAAACGGCGATGTCCGTGACATTTGCCCCTCGGGCACGCATTTCGGTGAATGCTTCATGCCCGGGCGTATCGACGAACGCAATTTGTTTATCATCTTTGTCGACCTTGTAGGCGCGAATATGTTGGGTGATCCCGCCGCTTTCACCGCTGACGACGTCGATTCCGATAATGCGATCCAAAAGAGAAGTTTTGCCATGATCGACATGCCCCAGGAAGGTAATCACCGGCGGGCGTGGTTGCAGGCTTTCCGCCGGGTCTTCTTGCTGTAAAATATCTTCGAGAATTTGATCTTCGTAGCTGACGGTCGCCTTGAACTCAACGTCGATGTCCAGTTCCTCAGCAACAAACTCGGTTAGTTCCGGATCCATCATGGCAGTGATGTTTGTCATCACGCCTTCTTCCATGAGGATTCGCAGGATGTGTGCGGCGGGGATGCCGGCCGCTTCGGACAACTCTCGCACGGTGCAAGGCAATTCGACGACGACTTTGTCCTTGCGCGGAGCTGCGGTACTGACACCCGAACGCCGGGTTCGACGCGTAATCCGACGGCCCTGCCGATAGGTGCCCCTGCGTTGGCCTTGGCGTTGTCGACTGAGTTGGCGCTGCTCGCGCCCACCCAGCATGGGGGCGCCTTTTTTGCCATTGGCACCCGCGTCTGAACCGCCACTCGCTTTTCCTCGTTTGCCGTGGGCGGTACCAGCTTTATCTGATTCTTCCTCTTTTTTCTTCGAGCGTCGTTTGGATTCCTCAAGCGTTTGCTCGTGCCGTCGCAGATGGGCGGTCAACGGTTTGCTGCCGTCTTTGCTTGCCTTCAGGGTATCGACAGGCAGTTTCATATCCGGCTTTTGTGCTGCCGGTTCGCCTGCTTTTTTCGACGGCTTCGGGGGTTTCACGTTGGGCAGGGGAGCCAGCTTGACTACCGGTCGAGCGCGTGGCTGTGACCCCGAGGGTTTTTCGTCGCGAGAGTCAGCTTTGGTTCCACCCAAAGTAGGAAGACGCCCCCCCACTCGACCCGGGCCAATATAATCGTCCTTGCGCATAACTCGAGCCAAGGGACCCGGCGAGTGTAAGTCGTGCGTTTTTTGCTCCTTGTCCGAAGTTTCAGGTGGCCCCAAAGTCTCAGGTGGTACCGTGGAATCCGAGGCAGCCGTTTCTGCCAATTCGGCGGCTGCTGCGTCGGAGGATCCGTCGGATGCTTTTCGCGAGGAAGGAGCTTTTTCCTGAGGGGTGACAATGACCGGCATTTTGCCGGTGCGCGATCGGCCTGTCGGCTTTTCGGGGGCCAGATCCTTGGGTCTGGATGGGGCGGCCGGTTGAGAAGAAGGGCCTTTGAAGAAATCTTGCAGCTTAGTAACTTCCTCGTCCGACAGGCTAGCCAGCGCAGACCCTTTACCGCGGATACCTACTTTCGTGCAGATATCGACCAGCTCCTTGCTGTCGACTTTCAGTTCCTTCGCTAATGAATAGATACGAACGGCCAAATTAAAATCTCCGTGCAAACCGACAATTAGTTTTTTATTAGGGACTAAAGCCAGGTTTGCGAAATGCTTCGATGCTTAAGAAACCATGACGATCATCCTCCACCCAAGACACGAAACTTTCGCGTCGACCTTTTCAAGTGTACTATGCGGAACGATCTCCGCTATCAACTTTCTGAGCGACTTCCTCTGGGGGATTCTCTTCTGGGGAATCCCCACTCGGTTCCGTGCCATGGTCCGAATCAGTGCTAACCGGTTCGGCCGGCTCGGCAGATGTTTCCTCGGCAGGTGCTTCTTCTTGCTCCGCGGATTGGACACCTGCCGCTGTTTCCGATTCATCCGGTACGACTTCTTCCGTTTTCGATTCATCCGACAGGGCTTCTTCCGAAAGGGCTTCATCCGACAGGGTTTCTTCCGACAGGGTTTCTTCCGACAGGGTTTCTTCCGACAGGGTTTCTTCCGAAAGGGCCTCGGCAGAGGCGGCATCTTCTTCCGGTGCCTCGGCATCTGCGTCGACCATGTTCTCCGCTTCGGTGGCTTCGGCTTCTTCCTTCTCGGCCTCGATGGCGGCAAGGCGATCTGCCTCGCGTTTCTTTCGCCGGGCTTTCGCTGCTTCTGCTTCGGCTTCTTCCGCCTTGGCTTCGGCTTGCTCGACAATCAAATTGACTTGGTCTTCGCTGAGCGAGCCCATTTCCATTAAGTCGCTTGGCTCGATGATCGAAAGGTCGTCGTAGCTCAGGAAGCCTTCTTCGACGAGTCGCTCGGCCAACGCCTGTTCCATGCCTTCCAAGGAACTGAAGCCCTGCACGGCCCGATCGATCGACTCAGCCAGTTCGTCTTGCGTCATAATCTCGATGTCCCAGCCAGATAGCTTGCTCGCCAGCCGGACATTTTGCCCGCGGCGACCAATGGCCAGCGAGAGCTGATCCTCGATGACAAGCACAATGGCTCGGCCAAGCATTTTGCAGAGGATCACCTGATCGACCTCAGCCGGCTGCAAGGCGTTGGGGATCAGCACCTCGAGATTGTCGTCCCAGCGGACGATGTCGATGCGTTCACCGCCCAGTTCGTCGACGATATTTTTGATGCGATTGCCGCGCACTCCGACGCAGGCACCCACGCAATCAACGCGCTGATCGCTGCTCACCACCGCGACCTTCGAGCGGTAGCCCGGCTCACGCGACATGGCTCGGACCTCAATGACGCCATCGATGATCTCGGGGATTTCCTGCTCGAACAACCGCTGGACCAGTTGAGGTCGGGTTCGGCTGAGGATCACTTTCACTCGGCTGCCCGCCTTGCGGACCTCGAACACGGTGGCTCGAACACGCTCGTTGACGTGATGCGTTTCGCCGGGAATCTGTTCGCCTCGAGGGAGGATTGCCTCGACGTTGCTCAGCGCCACCGTGGCAGCGCCGCCGTCGTAACGCTGGATAATCCCGCTAACCATTTCGCCGATCAGCTCGGTGTATTCATCATGAAGCGCATCGCGTTCTGCTTCACGAATCTTCTGGATCATCACCTGCTTGGCGGTTTGGGCACCAATGCGACCGACCGTTTCTTCGGAGTCGAGCGGCTCGCCATCGTGGAAGGCTGTGATGGTTCCATCTTCGCGATCGATTTGGACAATGATTTCCGCCTCTTCGCCGTAGTGCTTCTTAGCTGCCGAAACGAGCGCAGCCTCAATGCCCTCGAAGACGATTTCCTTATCGATATTTTTGTCCAAATGGATGGCATCAACGATTCGGAGCACTTCAGCGGGATTCATATTGTTTCCTTGGCGGCGTATTCGCCCGCTGCCCATGGCTAATCAAGTTTTCAGCGGTGTAAGTATGCGGCGATTGGGAGTGGTGGGTCTGCGCCGTGCGCGCCGTGTGTTGCGTTGCAACACGGCTTAGCACACGGTGCAGAGCGAAGAGACACCCCACCCGGCCCCGTTTCGTCTGACGCGACCGCGTCCGTTTGTCAAAACTCCTTTTACAACCCCGACTTAAGTCGGTCCGTAATTAGGCCAGCTTACTGGCGGGGCCGCCGAGTGTCAAGCGGCTGAGAATGCCGGGTAGTGGGTCAGTTTGGAATTTCGGTAGTGGGTCAGTTTGAAAAGCGCATGAAAAAACCGCCTTTCGGCGGCGATTTGTGTTTCGTTTCCTCAGGCTTCGACGGACTCAATCACCCCTTGAGTCCTGTCCGGTTTTTCATGCTTGAGCCGGTGAAATTCAAGAACACTGTTTATCAGCTCGATTTCTTCTGCTTGGCGAAAGACATCCTCTTTGACCATGTTGTTTTCCCAGAGCCAATAGGAGACCTCACACCAGTACCACAAAGCGTGGTCCTCACATAGGCAGCAGACGGGTGATGGAAATCCGCCAGGGCCACGAGTCCCTTGAATATACTGGTTGATCTGCTGTCTCTTGCGATAACTTCTGCGGGCTATTTCTGCCTGAGTGACAAGATTGCACTCGTCTATTCTCAGTACATCAGCGCCTACACTTGCCGCACGAATGTCCCGAATAGCGCTGGTTATCGCCATTTGCAAGCTTACCGCGCTTCGAGAAAAAGTGGCGTAAAACCGACCTGAGCGAACACTTATGGTCGCATCATCGCAGCCGTGAGTATAGAACGCCTCCGCAGTCTTCTCGTCTAGTTCGCTTATTCCAGTAAGAACCAAAGTGAAATCGTATTCGGTGTTACAATCTCTTTGCATTGCTACCTTCACCCGTATCAGAGGCAAATTTGACCACCATCACGACAGTGCTGGCAAAGATCGATTTCTCTTTGAATGTGCCGTGCGTGATTCTCCGTGCTTCGTGGTGTCGAGTTCACGAATACAATATGACCGTCCGTGCTATTTTCTGGGCAATAAAGCTTGCCGCAAATATGTCCTTTCGATATTTCCACCCTCCAGCCCAAATCCTCGGCGTACCTAATGGCTTTTTCGATATGTTTATCGGGATGCCTGGGCCTACCTCATCTATTCAATCTCATTATTGTGTTTACACTTGTCAACTTTGTCAATATTCTTGTTTTGACATGGTCCTTGGAATGCTAGTATTGTAAGCAAGTGGTCCGCAGATAAGATAAAACCGGCAGAATCAGGTTTGCTCGAACAGTTTCTCAGAATGGCACCCGATCTCAAAGCTCCTATTCAACGAGAAGGCGATTCTTACCCCAGCAAGGCTCCCGATCTTGATTGATTGCTGATCACACGCAAAGCCTACCTGCTAGCTCACCATCGTCGAACGAATAGGCCAAGCGCTGCCAGTGCCGCAAGCACCCAAGTTGCCGGTTCGGGGATGGCTACCAGATTCGAGACAAAGATTCCGCTCGTGCCATCAGTGAAGCTGGCCGAAAACGCCAACTGTCCCAAATTGTTAAAACCGCTCGGTCGGCCATCTCCGTTGCCACTGTCGCCGATAAAATTGAGGAAGCGGATTGTGCGGAAATCGGTGCCCGGTCCATCATCAACGTCGAGCAGATCGCCTGAACGGGCAATGAGCCTCAAAACGCCCGACGGGTCCTCTGCCCAGATACCACTGCCCACTCCCGTGCCGGTGCCTTCCCCACGGAACGCAATTTGGCCTGCGTCATTGAGGATCAGATTAGTGAAATTGGAAAAGTTGACTCCACCGGTGTCAGGGGCCGGATCTCCCGCACGGGCGACCAGGGCTAATCCGACGCCTTCCTTCTCTGACCAGACGCCAAGGTCACTGCTACCGTTCACTCCCGTTCCGGTAAGGGATCCAATGAATGCCGTCTGGCCCCCGTTGTTGAGGACTAAGGCGAAAGCGCCAAAACCGTCAAAGCTGGCACCGCCGGTACCGGGGGCTTCATCTCCCGCACGAGCGATCAGGGCCAAACCGGTGCCTCCACTCTCCGACCAGATGCCGGAGTTGTTGCTACCGTTTACCCCTGTGCCGGTGAGGTTTCCAAAAAACGCCGTTTGGCCTGAGTTATTGAGGGCTGGGTTGCCAAAACGGTTAAAGCTGGCAACGCCGGTGGCCGGGGGCCTCATCTCCCTCGCGGGCAACAAGGGCCAATCCGGTGCCCCCACCCTCCGACCAGATGCCAGCGCTATTGCTGCCGTTCACCCCTATGCCAGTAAGGTCCCCTCTGAACGCTATCTGACCCGCGTCATTGAGGACTGGGTTGATAAAGAAATTTGAGCCTAAACCGGAAAAGTTGACGCCGCTGCTCGTACCTGGGGCCGCATCTCCATCACGGGCCACCAGGTCCAATCCGGTGCCTCCCCCCTCCGACCAGATACCAAAACGATTGCTGTTGTCTACCTCGGTACCAGAGAGGCGTCCACGGAACGCCGTTTTGCCCGCGCTGTTCAGAACAGGGTGGCTGCTGAATTCGTCACTACCACGGTTGAAAAAGATGGCACCGTTGGCGCCGGGGGCCACATTGCCCGCACGGGTAACTAACGCCAATCCGGCACCTCCTCCCTCCGACCAGATGCCACGGTTGTTGCTAAGACCGCCCGCCCTTGTGTCGGTGATGGATCCTACGAACGCCGTTTGGCCTGCGTCATTGAGGACAGGAATGCTAAAAGTGGATTGGCTAGAAAAGGGAGTTGTAAAGCTGTCGCCTCCAGTGCCAGGGGCCACATTTCCCGCACGGGCAACGAGGGCCAATCCGGCGCCTCCCCCTTCTGACCAAATACCAAAGTTGTTGCTAAAGATCACCCCTGTGCCGGTGAGGAACCCAGTGAACGCCGTCTGGCCTGCGTCATTGAGGACTGGAACACCGAAGAAACTAGGAAAGCTGACGCCGCTGCCCGTGCCGGGGGCTGCATCTCCGGTGAGCGCCACGGTTCGTAGCGTACCGGCGGTGGCGACGGAATGTCCGGTTGATATGAGAACGAGTAGTGCAGTCAAAATTGTGGTCGTCGTCGTTGTTTTCATTAGTCGGGTCCTTTTCGAGGTGCCGAAAGGTTGAAACTGCTCCAGGGTTATCAGGGCATCGTCCGACTTATAAAACCCCACGGCTTGCGCCGGGGGCTGAATTTGGAACTACTGATGTTTCTTGTGGAATCTCCACATTGGTGAGTCTAACCACCCCCTGCCCATGGTGCAATCTTTTTATGGGGTTCCTCAGGAATTTTAATGGCTAGATTTTAGTGTGAAAAGGAGAACTACCAAGCCGCAATCTCAGCCCCGGCTTTGCCGGGGGGTCGCGGAACGATCACCATCTCTACCAAGCAGGGCTTTTCACCGAGCGCATTTTCCCAAAAGAAACATTTCCCCAAAGGCAACCCCCCGGCAAAGCCGGGGGCTGAGATGCTTTCCTCGAACGGTAGCCACTAAATTCCCTGAAGAACCTCTAAAAAGGACTCAATCCGAAAGTCCAACAACCAGCGCCGCCGCTTGGCCTTGGGGGGTGACGCTCAGTTTTAGAAAACTGCGGCCGGCGGGGATGTCGTCGCGGGCGGCGATCGCTAGCGGGCAGTTGGGGTCGGGCGTGTTGAAGTTGAGTGTGCGGAAAAGCTTGCCTTCACGGAGCGCAAGCAGGCTGGCGACCGTTTCGACGATGCCGCTGCCGCCGCCCAGGTTTCCGAAGTAGCTTTTCGCGGCAGCGACGGGCAGTTGCTCGGCCTGCGGGCCAAAAAGCTGGGCGATGGCAGCCGCTTCATCCCAGTCGCAATCGGTGGTGCCCAAGCCATGGGCACTGAGGTGGCCAATCGCTTCGGTGGAAAGATTCGCGTCGGCCAGTGCCGACCGCATAGCACCGGTCAGGGCGGCACACCGGTTGGCGTGCAGAGAGGCATCGGTCACGGTGCTGCTGCCGGTGCCGAGGATTTCGGCATGAATCGTCGCACCGCGCGATCGGGCTGATTCGAATTCTTCCAGCACCAACGCCCCGGCACCCTCGCCAACGACCATCCCCGTGCGATCCTTGTCAAACGGTCGGGAAGCCTCGGCGGGCTGGAGTTCCGGGCTGGCGAGCTGCTCGGTTTGGATGGCGTGAACCGTTTTGAACGGATGGATGCGCGTGCCGGTTGCGCCGGCGATCATCTGGTCGGCGTGGCCCCGCTCGATGGTTTGGGCCGCCTCGCGGATGGCCATGCTGCCGGCAATCTCGCGGAGGGTGAGCGAATTGTTGGGGCCTCGCAGGTCGTTGAAAATGGCGATGTGGCTGGCCGGCATGTTGGGCAAAAACTTGAGCATCCAGAGCGGATTCATGTCGCCCAGTCCCTCGGTTCCCCATTGTGGAAATCGAAAGTCGTTTTGTCCCACGCCGCAATGGACCATGCCATCATAAAAATCTTCCGGCGGGCTGAGCATGTAGTCGCTGCCAAAGACGATGCCCGATCGCTCGGGATCGATTGGTGCGTCGGCCCATCTGGCATCGGCGACCGCATGCTGTGCGGCGGCGACCGCCATCATCGTTTCGCGGCACATGACCTTCAAGCTTTTGCGAATCGCCTTTTTTCGGTCTTTGGGGAGATCGCCATAGTCGTCGATTTTTCCGGTGAAGTCGCGCGCTTCGCCGCCGAATCGAACGCTTGATTTTCCATGGGGCGATTCAACCGGTGGCAGGCTTTGCAGGAAATCGACGCCGCTACGACCCGCCTTCAGATTCTCCCACAATTCGGCAGGAGAATTGCCAAGCGGACTGATAACGCCCATCCCGGTGATAACGACGCGACGGCGATTGTTGGGCATAGAATTTTGGATTGCGTAATGAAGTCAGCCGTGCTGCAACGCAGCACACGGGACACACGGGACAGCACACGGGAGGAATGCGGAACAAGAGATTCTATTCTGCAATCCGGCCTTTTGCCACCAGGGACGGGGCGCAATCCGCATTCCTTAATCCGCCCGTGTGTTGCGTTGCAACACGGCTAATACCTTCCATGATAGGTCCTCTGAGGCAGGCTGGCGGTGGCGGTCGGGGGGGTGCTGCCGGGCAGCGCTGCGGCAACACGGCCCTTGCTTTCGACAAACAGCAGGGCATCGGCCCGTGGGGGCGATTTGGGCAACGGTAGGGCGTCGGTGAGCATGTTCGGCTTCTTGGGACCTGGCGTGGCGACCACGCCCAGGCTCAAGAGCAGCACCTGATCGGTTGGCCAGCGAAATCGCTCGTGCAATTGCAGCATCGTCATCTGGGGCACCTGCACCTCGGTCCGCTGGTTCGGGGCGATCGATGTGGGGACTTCCAGCTTCACGGGCAACATTTTTTCAACCTGGGCAAGCCGCAGCTTGACGACCGCGTCGACCGTGCGGGTATCCATCGACAGGAGCGGACTGAATTCCAACGAAAAACCTTCGTCGAGTTGGCCCAGTTCGGGCTGATAGCCGGGCCAAGTCGATTGGGTTTGAATAATGCCTTTGGTGTAGGAGCGTGGCCGCATGGAGGAGACCAGCAGCGATTGGCCGTTATTGACCAACTGGTGCGGCGGATTGTGCTCGCGGTAGTCGGTCCGACGGCGTAGCTCCGACATCAACAGCGCAGCATCTTCGCGCGCTAGCAGCCAACCCTGCACGCCGGGCGACTCTACAGGAATCGGCTTCATCAGTGGCATGGCCCGTGCTCGCCAGTTGGGGTTGCGAATCGTAATGATCCGCAGGCCAAAACCATAGTCGTCGGCCTGGCTGTTCACAAACCGGTCGACAATGTCGGCGACGATCGACTGCATTTGCGGCGTGTGATAAACGCGTAGCGTCCGCGTATCGGCGCTGAGTGCTGCAAACGGTGTTGAGTGCCAAGCCTCATAGCCCGTCTCACGCAGAATCCAGTCGACGATGGCTTGCTCGGGATGATTGGTTGTTTTCACGCGTAGCGAATAGGGGCTAATATCGTAGTCGCGCCAAACTTGGCCATGGTCGTTGGGCAACGTACCGTTGCCTTTGGAAACCCGGGCACGCGTCGGCCGAGACAATTCCGCATTCCGCATTCCCAATTCCGCGTTTGCAGCAGGCGCACCGGCGACCGGTTTTTCATTGTCGTATCGGGCCACTTCGACGCCGGCCGGCGCATTGCCCGAGGGCGCTCGCCAACCACTGGCACCAGGCCGAGCGGATGCGTTACCGGCAGACGGATTTTGGGCCACTACGGTCGTGGCCAGCAGTAGACTGAACAACGTAAGCATCGCGATGCGGATCGGCATCGGGTTTCTCCTTCGAAAGGGCCATTTTTGGGGCGCGGAGTATAGAAGCGACCCCGCAGACCCACAAGCCCGCTACGCGACAATTTCACCCCCCGGCTGCCGGGGGGTATGCCTTGCCAGTGGGCGTGCAAGCTTTCTGTAGGCCGGAGCGAGCTATGCGCAGTTCCGGCAATGCAGGCATTTCTTGCCGGAACTCGCGTGGCTCGTTCCGGCCTACTCTCAAGTCCAGCCAGCCAGCTCAAGCGGCCTGGGACATCGCACGGGCTGGTGGCAGCAGGCAGAAGTTGTCGCGGTATCCCTCGCCACGGTTTGCCTGATGCAGCGCCACGTCGAATTCGGCATAGGGGCGTGCCTGCCTGCCGTCGAAGAAAAAGATTTGATAGCCCAACTCCTCAAACATCGGCATCACGCGCCCGATCTGGCCCGTTTCGTGGCGGAAGTTCTGGCATTCGAAGACCATCGCCGGCCGGTCTTCCTCCAAAATCTGTTTGCCGCCCAGAAACACCTCCAGCTCGTGGCCTTCCACGTCGCATTTGATGAATCGGACTGGCCGAGCCACAGCGTCTGCCAAGTGAGCATCGGCCAGGTATTCGTCCAACGTGATCGTACGCACGTCGATGCGAGTCCCCTCGCCGTCCATCGCTTCCAAGCTGGCTCCTCCCAGGGGATTGCCATCGGGCTTGAACAGCGAACCGGTGCCTGCGGTCGAAGAAAGTCCTGTGCCAGCCACGGTCAGTTGGGAGAGGCCACAGGCGGTTTTGGCCCGTTCGAGATACTTCGCCAAGTCGGGCTGCGGCTCAAAGGCGAAAACCCGGCCCGTTGACCCGCACAATCGGCTCATCCAATAGGAATACGCCCCCTTGTTCGCACCGATGTCCAGTGCCGTGTCGCCTCGGCGCAAATGCTCGAACATAAATCGGATCGGACCCGCCTCGGTACGGAGCCGATACCGCCATGCGCGATGGATGAATCGACCTTTTTCCCATAGGTTCATGGCAAACCTCCATGTCTTTTAGCAATTAGCAATTAGCGGCTAGCCAGAATAACCTTGCAAGAAGTTTCAAAATTCTCCTCTGGCTAAAAGCTAACCGCTAAAAGCTAACCGCTAATATGCTAACCGCTAATATGCTACGCCACATTGCCGGCGACGATCGACGCATTGTGCCCGCCGAAACCGAAACTGTTGCTCATGACGTAGTCGATCTTGCGCTCTTGCGGCTTGTTGGGCGTGTAGTTCAGATCGCAGTCGGGGTCGGGCGACTCGAGATTGATCGTCGGCGGGCAGACCTGGTCGCGTAATGCTAGCAGGCTGAGAATGATCTCAACACCACCGCTCGCACCCAGCAAATGGCCCAATTGGCTCTTGGTGCTCGAAACATTCAGCTTGTAGGCGTGGTCCTCGAACACCCGTTTGATCGCGATCGTTTCGGCACGGTCGCCCAAGGGGGTGCTGGTGCCATGGGCGTTGATGTAGTCGATGTCGGTGGGGTTGAGGCCGCCGTCGCGGAGCGCACAGCTCATCGCCCGGGCGGCACCGGTGCCATGGGCGTCGGGTTGGGTGATGTGGCCCGCATCGGCGCTAGCCCCGTAGCCAAGAATTTCACCATAGATTTTTGCTCCGCGAGCTTTGGCGTGTTCCAGTTCCTCGAAAACCAGTATGCCAGCGCCCTCGGCCATGACAAATCCGTCCCGATCGGCATCGAATGGTCGGCTGGCGGCTGGCGGGTTGTCGTTGCGCATCGAGAGGGCTTTCATATTAGCAAAGCCGCTCATGCCGATCGGCGTGATGGCCGCCTCGCTGCCGCCGGTGAGCATGATGTCCGTATCGTCGTACTGGATCGACTTGAAGGCATCCCCCATCGCGTTGGTTGCACTGGCACAAGCGGTCGCCACCGCAAAGTTGGGCCCTCGCAACCCATAGCGAATCGAGAGATGACCGCAGGCGGCATTGACCATCAGTTTGGGGATGGTGAAGGCGGAAACCTTGTCGGGGCCTTTGCTAATCAACCGCCGCTCTTGGACTTCAATTTCATTGAGTCCCCCGACGCCCGAACCGACGATCGCGCCGCAGCGGTACTGGTCTTCCTCGGAAAAGTCGAGGCCACTGTCGTTGACCGCCTTGATGCCAGCGACCATGGCCATCTGGGCAAAACGATCGATCCGCTTTACTTCACGGCGTTCGATAAACCCGTTGACAGACCAATTTTGGATTTCGCCAGCAAATTTCACCTTGTAGTCGGACGTGTCGAACGCATTCAACGGACCGACGCCACTCTCTCCGGCAAGGATCTTTTGCCATAGCTGGTCCACCTGGCAACTGAGTGCCGTCACGGCACCGATTCCGGTTACGACAACGCGACGTTTCATCACCACTTGTCCATTACTGAGAGAACCGTGTGTCGCGTTGCGACACGGCTGGTATCACGTTGCGAGGCGGCAATTCCGCATTCCACAATCCCAAATCCGCAATCGAAATTAGCCTTTGGCGTTTTGTTCGATAAAATCGACAGCCTGTCCAACCGTTTGGATCTTTTCGGCGGCGTCGTCGGGAATGTTCACGTCGAATTCTTCTTCTAGTTCCATGACCAATTCGACCGTGTCAAGCGAATCGGCGCCCAGGTCGTTTACAAACGACGTTTCGGGGGAAATTTTGTCTTTGTCAACACCAAGCTGCTCGGAAACTATGTCCGTAACTCGTTCCATTACTGAGGCCACGTTGATGGTCCTCCTTCTCATGCGGAAATGCGGTTGTTTCAAAAATCTACGACAACTCAAGCCGACCGCGTGCGGTCGCATAACCGGCGGCGAACATTGGGTAAGATTTCAGTCCTGTGCAAACCGCTCAAGATAGAGCGGCTTCGCAAGGGAGGTCAAAGTATACCGTTTCCTAGGGGGGTTGTCTAGGTGATTATGCCGTCAGGCCCCCATCGACCGTGAGTACTTGGCCCGTGATGAACGAGGCCGAGTCGCTAGCCAAGTAGAGCACCGCATCGGCGATTTCCTCTACAGTTCCTAAACGCTTGGCGGGAACACGTTTTTTCACTTCTTCCTGCACGATCGGGCCCAAGGCGTCGGTCATTTCCGTCGCAATAAAGCCGGGGCAAATCGCGTTGACCGTCACTTTTCGACTGGCCAGTTCCCGGGCCACACTCCGCGTCAGGCCGATGATGCCTGCCTTCGAGGCCGAGTAATTGGCCTGGCCCGGGTTGCCCATGATGCCCGAAACGCTGGACATATTGATAATCCGCCCGCTCCGCTGCCGCATCATGGGAAGCGACGCGGTCCGCGTGAATAGGAAGACCGATCGCAGGTTGGTGGTAATCACGCTGTCCCAATCTTCGTCGCTCATGCGGGGAATTAGCGTATCGCTGGTGATGCCAGCATTATTCACCAGGATATCGAGCTTTTTCCAAGCTTCGATCACACCTTCGATCACCTTGCTGACCGCGGCCGAGTCGGTCACGTCGCAGGAATAGGGGGCTGCCGTGCCACCGCCCGATTCGATTTCGGAAACCGTTTCTTGCAGTTTTTCCATATTTCGAGCAATGCAGGCGACCTTGGCCCCCGCTTTGCCCAGCGCGAGGGCAATCGCCTTGCCAATACCACGCGAGGCGCCGGTAACGATGGCCGACTGCCCAGAGAGATCAACCTGAATGCGTCGTGCCTCGGTGCGTTGGGATGGTTTAGTGGTCATGGTTCTGTCCTGGGGGAGAGAAGCGGTTAGGCGAGCGGCAGAAAAGGACTTACCAGCACGCAGCGCAAGCAAGTGGGTCCCATGCACACACTCGCTTGCGCGTCGTGCTTGTATTCTGGTAACTTATCAACTGCCGCTCGCCTTAGCTATTAGCTGTTAGTCAGATTTTTTGTCGGAGCCGTCAACTTTTCTGGCTAATAGCTAATGGCTAATCGCTAACAGCTATGTTCACACGGCAACGCTCTCACACGGCAACTTTCGGGCGATCCGCTTGAGCAAGCCTCGCAGCACGCGCCCGGGGCCAATTTCGTAGCACTGTTCGATGCCCAACTCGTCGATCAGATGGCGCATCGAGTCTTCCCATTGTACCGGTTTGAGAACTTGGTCAATTAGCAACGCACGGATTTCGTCAGGATCGGTGTGTGGCCGGGCATCGACATTCGAGACCACGGGGATTCGTGGCGGGCGGATGTCTAGGTTGGCCAGGGCGCCCTTCAGTTTTTTTACGGCCGGCTGCATGATGGGCGTGTGAAACGCTCCGGCGACGGTGAGCGGAATGACCTTCATCGCCCCGGCTGCCTCGGCCAAGGGGGCAACCCGCTCGCAGGCCTCTTGGCTCCCTGAAACCACGATATTGCCCGGGCAGAGGAAATTGGCGATTTGCAGCACGCCATCCCCTCGCGCTTCATTGCAGAGCGATTCGATTTTGTCGCGATCTAGCCCCAACAGACTGACCATGCCGCTCGGCTGTGCATCCGAGGCGTCTTGCATCGCTTGCCCGCGCTGTTGCACAAGCCGCACGCCGACGTCGAAATCAATCGCCCCGGCAAATACCAACGCGGTGTACTCGCCTAAACTCAGGCCCGCCGTAGCCGAGCAGGTGGAAACCAATTCCGGCGCCGATTCTTTCAACTGCTCTATCGCAGCCAAGCTGCAAGCGAATAAGGCTGGCTGGCTATGGACCGTTGAGTTGAGTTTTTCTGCCGGGCCATTTTTGCATAGCTCCAGTAAGTCGTAGCCAAGGGTGCCGCTGGCTCGGTCAAACAGCCTGCGAGCCGCCGGCAGCGACTCGGTGACGGCAGCACCCATCCCGACCGTTTGTGCGCCTTGCCCTGGAAATAGAAACGCGGTTTTCGTCACGGTGCTTGCTGTCGTAGGAAATTACTCTTCCATTGCGACGACCGTGCGTCCCATGTAATGCCCACAGTTGGGACAAGCAACATGCGACAGCACAGGCGAGCCGCACTTGGCGCAAGATTGCAGTTGCTTAGCACGCAAGCTGTCGTGCGAACGACGCTTGCCGGAGCGGGAATTAGAATGTTTGCGTTTGGGAACAGCCATAGCTGGGCTCGGTGAGAATGGGGGCAAATGGTGCGAATCACTGAGTCTAATGTTTGCGGGCCTGGGGTGTCAATGGGCTGCTAGCCACGGGCAAAGGAGAACTGCAAAGTCTCGATGATCCATTTAAGCCCCCGGCTTTGCCGGGGGGTTGCCCTCGGGAAAAAGTTGCCTTTGGGAAAATGCTCTCGGGGAAAAACCGTGCTTGGTAGAGATAGTGATCGTTCCGCAACCCCCCGGCAAAGCCGGGGGCTGAGATTGCGGCTTGGTAGTTCTCCTGAGCCGCAGGCGCAAGCCGCGGTTTTGGCGCTGCCACGGTTTCCGCCTGTGGTTAGTACCGTTTTATTTGCTCAACACCCCATGGAAATTCTCGCTAGTCGGGTATACTGGCCGCAAATCGATCTCTTCTCATCTCTGTTTCCGAAGGAGCGGCGGCCCGATGTCTCGCACCGAACAGAATCAACCCTGGCATATCACCCAGCGCTGGCAGCAGTACGAGGGCGAAGCCCGGGCCAATCTGCTGCGGATCATTGCGATCGGCACGTTTTATCTGATTCACCTGTGGACGTATTTCAGCAGTCAGGGAAAATTGCCAGAGTGGGGATTTCTGCAACTGGCGGGCGACGCCGAAATCGACCGGCGGTTCCATGTGATGGTCACGCTGCTCGCCCTGGCCTGGACCATGACGGCCTTCGCCGTGCATTTCGCCCTGCGGCAGCGCTACTTTCCCCGCTGGCTATCGGTCGCCTCAACCTTGTGCGACGCCGTGTTTTTAACCAGCGTGCTCAGTATCTCCTCCGGCCCACGTAGCCCGATGGTCGTTGGCTACTTTCTAATTATCATCCTCGCCGCTTTGCGGCTTAGCCTACCGCTAGTCCGCCTGGCGACGGTCGCCTCGGCCATCGGTTACATCGTCATCCAAGGCGTCGCCAAATGGCCCGAAACCTTCGGCCATGCCACCGGCGTCAATCTGCAAGTGCCCCGTTACCACCAGCTGGTGGTGCTGGTGGCAATTGCCTTGAGTGGTATCTTGGTTGGCCAAATCGTCCGCCGCACGCGACGCATGGCCGAGGACTATGCCCAACGGTTATCCCGGCAAGACGGGAGCCAACCGTGAGCAAACCGCAACGAGAGCCGTCGGATTCATCCGTCGCTGAGACCAACTGCCCCAAGTGCGGCGCGCATCAGCTGCGCGACCGCCGCCTCTGCTGGTTATGTGGTGGCTGGATTCTTCCGACTTGCGATCGAGACGATTCGGCAACGAACCAACCTGCTGCACCGCCCGTAGCTCCACAGCCGTTTTCCTATTCGCTCAGCACGCTGATGCTCGTCATGACGCTGGCGTCGATTTGCTTTGGGCTGCTGGCCGTGGCACCGGGATTGGCGGTGCCGATGTGCGTGCTTTTAGTGCCGGTCTTCGTCCGCACGGCCATGGTTGTGCGACGGCGCGAAGCGTCTGGGTTGGCCGTCTCGAGTACGGAAAAGGTGACGCTGTTCATCGGTTCGTTCGGCGTGGCGACTGTTGTGGCTGTGGTGGTTGGCGTGGCAGCGTTTTGCAGCTTTTGCGGAGTTTGTCTGTTGGCCGTTTCAGTTGACAATTCATATGGCGGCCCGGGATGGTTCTTGGGAGGCATTCTGATGTTTGCTATCGCCGGCGTGTCGATAAGGTGGGTAGCGCGTTCCATCAAGTGGATCCGTCGCCGCTACCGGCACGATGCAAATATCAACGAGCCGTGGGATTGACTGACCGCGGGGGACGCAGAGAGCGCGGAGAAAAACAATGAAAACAATCTATCGCGATTACACGTTTCTCGGTACGACGCAAAGCCTTTGCCCGGAGTGCTTGGCGCTGGTGCCGGCGAAGATCATTGCGCGCGATGGGCGCGTCTATTTCCAAAAGCGGTGCCCCACGCATGGCCCACGGGAAGACTTTGTCTGCAGCGATGTGCGATGGTTCGACCGGACCGACTACAGCCAGCCGGGTAAGGTGCCGCAGCAGTTCGGCGTCGAGCCGCGGCTTGGCTGCCCCTACGACTGCGGGCTATGCACCGAGCACGAGCAGCACACGTGCATTGGACTACTGGAGATCACCACTTCGTGCAATCTCACTTGCCCAATGTGCTTCGCCGCCAGCGCCCCGGGCGGGGTGCATCTTTCGGCGGGCGATTGCCGCCGGGCGATTGACAGGCTGGTCGAGATCGAAGGCCAACCCGAGATTCTGCAACTCTCCGGCGGCGAGCCGACTATCCATCCCCAGTTCATGAAGATATTTCGCTACGCTTGCGATCAGCCGATCGACATCGTGATGATCAACACCAACGGCATTCGGCTGGCCCGCGACCAGGCCTTCGTCGAGCAGTTGGCCGAGTACCGGCATCGGGCGGAAATCTATTTTCAACTCGACGGATTTGAAGACCACGCCTGCCAGCAACTCCGCGGCGAGTCGCTCACCGAGACCAAGCTGCGGGCGATCGAGGCGCTCGGCGAAGCAGGCCTGCGAACCACGCTGGTTTGCACGCTGCAACCCGGTGTGAACGAAGATCAGATGGGCCGGCTCGTGCAGTTCGGTGCCGAGCGGTCGTGGATCACGGGCGTCTGCTTCCAGCCCGCCACCTACACGGGCCGCTATGTGTTGCCCGAGCAGCTGGAACAGCGGATCACGTTTCCCGATGTCATTCGTGGCGTGGCCGAACAAACGGCCGAGTTGCCTGGCTGCGATTGGCAGGAGACCGATTTCACACCGCTGCCGTGTGCCCATCCCAATGCCCACACGTTGGCCTACGCCTATCGCAGCGGTAGCTGCGGTGGGGACCAATTGGTGCCGCTCGCTCGGTTTATGCAACTGGCCGACCATCTCGACCTGCTTGGCAGCCGCATCACGTTCAATCGCCCGCTCGCCCGGCAGCTAATCCAAGAGTATCTTTCCCGCCAACCATGCGGACAGGGTGGCTGCAACCCCAGCCGTGTTGCAACGCAACACACGGCGCTCACGCAACACACGGCGGCCAACACTCCCCCCCAACTCGCAGCAATAGCCGAGGAATTTTTCGAACGGGTCCTCACCGAAGATCTCGACCCCGAGGACGTCTTCCGCATCACGACCACGTCGTTCATGGATGCGTACAACTTCGATGTTCGACAGTTGATGAAGGCGTGCGTCCACCACCTGCTCCCCAGCGGACATGTGATCCCCTTCTCGGCATACAACGTCCTCTACCGCGATGGCCATGTGCCCTTGCCGCCGCTGCAAGAAGAGGGACTTCAACGCAGAGAACGCGGAGAGCGCAGGGCCTACGCAGGGGAAAATGTTTGAAAGAACGAGGAACCACGAAAAAAACGAAAAACACGAAAAGGGTTTAAGAAGCTCATCGAATCAATTTCTTTTTTCGTGTATTTCGTGCTACTAACGGTCAAATTCTTTGTTTGGCGCAAAGATTTACAATAGCCACAAAAAACACAAAAAGGCACGAAAAGAAATTATAAGGCTAGCGAATCACGCGAATGTAAAAGATTGTCATCCTCTCGATTTATCCACGCCAATTCGCGTGATTCGCGGGCCATGTTTTTTGTGATTTTTGTGATTTTTGTGATTTTCGTGTTTTTTGTGGCTATTTTTTCTTTGGTTGCGTCTTTGCTGCGCTAGGTATTTCGTGGTTTCTCTCGGTGTAAAGAAAAATGGTCAATCCCGCGTACACCCTAATCATGGCCAGTGCCGTCGGAGCCGGCGTTTATTTCAGCCGCCGCTCTCAGCAATCGCTTGCGGTTTCGCCGCGAGAAAAACTGGGCCTCGGCCTCGGTGCTTTCTGCGGTGCGATGCTCGGCGCCAAGTTGCCATTCGTTCTCTCTGATTGGGAGGGGTTGCTCTCCGGCGCAGCCTGGTTCGCCGACGGCAAGACGATCCTCTGCGGCTTGGTTGGCGGTTACTTTGGCGTGGAGCTTGCCAAATGGACGCTCGGCGTCCGCACCAAGACGGGCGACTCTTTCGCCGTGCCAGTCGCCGTTGCGGTGGGCATCGGTCGGCTAGCTTGTTTTTCCGCCGGCTGCTGCTACGGCACACCAACGACGCTGCCCTGGGGCATGGTCTTCCCGACAATCGACACCCAGCCAAGGCACCCCACACAACTGTACGAAACAGCGTTTCATTTGCTCGCCGCGGTGGTCCTCGTTTGGTTTCAGCGGCGGAGTATGTTTCGCTATCAGCTCATCAAACTCTACATCCTGGCCTATTTGGTCTATCGCTTCGCGACCGAGTGGATCCGCCCTGAAGCACGCTTGTGGGGCAATTTGACCGGCTACCAATGGGCCGCGATGGCACTGGTACCGCTGTTCCTCGGCCTTTGGCTACACGACCGTCAAACTAAAAAAAACAGGCGATATTGAATTGAAAACAGAATAATCCTCGCAGTTTACGCATCGTTGAATTTGACACGCGCCTCGCTTTTGTGTTCCAATAATAGCCAGTGCCATCCAAGGCATCCCGCCTCAGCTTACGCCCGCCTGACCAAACTGGTTGCCTGGTTGTCCGCCCTTTGCGGAGCGAAACGATTTTTTGATTCTTCCGCAACACCACTCTCCACGTTTGTCAATCTTACCCACGGGAGAATTATGTCATGCGAAAATTGGTTTCTCAAAAAAAGGGGTTTACTCTCGTCGAACTCTTGGTCGTGATCGCCATCATCGGCATTCTGGTTTCGTTGCTATTGCCTGCGATTCAAGCAGCACGCGAAAGTGCCCGACGAACGCAATGCACGAACAATCTCAAACAGATCGGTCTGGCAGTTCAATCGCATCATGATACCCGAAAGATCTATCCGCCCGGTCGTATTCGGGTGGATCAATTTAGTGTTTCCTGGGCGTTTCGACTGCTGCCCTATTTAGAAAAACTGGCGATCTACCAAGCCCGTGATCCTGAGCAGCGAGCGGATGATCAGGCGAATGTCGAGGCGATGCGCATTCCGGTCGACACGTTTTATTGTCCCAGCCGTCGTTCTCCTGCGGCGGATCGAAACTTTGACAACAACGATGGCGCTCCCATCGTGGAAGGTGCCGCTGCCGGTGGCGACTACGCGGCAAACGCAGGAATGCACTTCAGGTATGGCATTGGCCCGACGGAACCGTATATGGACGAAGAGCCTGGCTTGGTCTCCGGGCCGATCTTTACCCGATCGAAGGTGCGAGCCCGAAATGTAACCGATGGTTTGTCGCATACCTTAGCCGTGGGAGAACGGCACATTCCTGAAGAAGTCGCAGCCGCGCCCGAAATGGAGCACTACGAGCAGGGCGACACGGCTTTTTTCGCGGGGGATACGCCCAAAACCATTTTTGCAGGAACAGAAAATGGATTGGCCCAAGGCCCGCAGGATCGCTCAGCCGAAAAATTCGGCAGCGAGCACGACGGGATCACGCACTTCGTCTATCTCGATGGCCATGTGAAGGGGATCGATGACTCGGTCGACAAAACAACGTTGCAGCGACTATCGACCATCGCCGATGGCGAAGTGGTGCCGGACAGTGGGCTGTAAGGCGCGTCGGCAGTTGATAATTTACCAGGATACAAGCACGACGCGCAAGCGAGTGTGTGCATAAGACCACTTGCTTGCGCTACGTGCTGGTAAATTCTCTATTACCGTTCGCCTAAAAAATCGGATTGCAGACCGGAGCGAGCCTAGCGAGATGAGTCCTTACGCGGCGGTTAGCATCAGAGTAATCCCAAAAACGCTTAGTGCAACGTCCGTTTTTGGGATTCGAAGCTGCCCTCAAACTGCGTCGGATGATGAAGCCTGTGCGGTTCCGGACCTGCTGCTGCGGGCAGTCGGCGTCTCACACCGACTGTTCGCCAAACTACGGCCATGGAGTTGGTACCGATCCGGTCAAAGCGGAGTCCAAGGCACGTTTGAGCTTCTTTGACAGCTTTGCGTCCGAAACAAACTTCTTAACTTCCGCCGCCACATTCTTTGCTTCTGCTTGACGGTTGTTCTTGGCCAGGATCGCAACCAGTATGGCGGCATCGTTGAGCAATTTCTTTTTAACATACTCTTCATGTTTCTTGCCAAACCGCTTCGTCATCTTGAGGCCCTGCGAGTAGCTGTCGCCGATCCGCGACACATCATGGTCGGGGTCGATGTACTTACCGCACAATTCGTAAGCTTTTTGCTTAATGAGAGCTGGCTCGGCAACGTTGAACATCCGTTTGGCATCTTCCTCGTCTGCTTCATCGAGCCATTTGAATATCTCCGCCGTTCGCTCTTCTTGTCGCAGAGTCTTATTGAGTGCCACGAAATCATGAAAATCTTCAAAGTTGACGCGTACGCGGTTCTCGTCACGAATTTTATTTTCGGTCTCGTCCCGAATCTGTCGCATCTTTTCCAACGCAGGCGGATAGGCCTCGCCAAGCTCCAGCCAATTGCTCAACGCAAAGGAAAGCCGGACGCCTGATTGCCCCGGTTTCAGTTTGACGGCGTTGTTGTGGTACCACAGTTGTTTCGCGAGCGCCACCTCGTAGTTGCCGCGAGCCGTGTCGGCCTTCGCTTCGCGCATAATCGCCGAGGGGTCTGGGTTTTTCGGCGGTTTCCATTCATCGGCTAGGCTATTCATTGGCAACAGCCAGGCCGTCAGTAACAGGAAGCTTAAAGCAAACATTGTCAGACGCATGGGATCAACCTTTCGGAGAGTCGGCGGGTCGTGGGAAGTCTGATTCGTAGTACCAATCCATTGTCTTTGCCTCCGAATCAAGCAGTCTTGCTTCGTGTCCTTGTTGGGACAACGCCAATGCACGAAAGAAAGCACCGCTGGAATCTTCGTCTCGGAAAGCATCGACTTCGGCTAGCGATGCCACGAGCATGGCATCAATAATTGCCCTTGTATCGACGCGGTGCTCGGTCAGCGTGCTGTTGCTTGAATCACCAGAGCCAGAAAACCAATATATTGCGATTCCGAGCAAGCAAACAGCCACGGCAGCAGCAATGCTCATTACTCGCTTCGCGTTCCACTCAGCAAGAACAGCTGGCTCGACACTCGTCATATCACGTCGTGACTCGTCAAACGTCTGAATGACCTTGACGCGGAGAGCGTTCTGTTGATCCTCGTGAACAGTATCATCAAATCGAGAGTCACAGATCAATTCGTCGAAGTGTGTTTGTTCGTTGAAATCCATCATTCGCTCCGTAACTCGTTTCTAATCTGAGCAAGAGCGCGACTGGCGGCGGTTCGGACCGCACCCGGCGAGATATTCAAAATTTGGCCAATGTCTTCGTACGGCAACTCGGAGAAAAATCGCATAGTGATGATAGCTTGCGCCCGTTTGCTCAATCGCATGATTACTTCTTGCAATGCGTCGCCTTCAAACTTCAGATCGACTACCTCAGCTCCGGCCTGGCCTGGAAGCCGACCTGAGTGTGCAGCATCGACCAGCAAGACCCGACGTCTGGTCGTCTTGCGGTAATCGGTATTGATTTCATTAGTCGCGATAGTGAATACCCATCGCCGAAACTCCTGGAATGTGTTTCCTTCAAAGGTTGCGATCTTGTCAGCAACGCTCAAAAACACAGTCGAAGTGATGTCGTCGGCAAGACTTCGATCGCTCACGCGACGCAGGCAATAGCGGAAAATCAGTGGATAAATCGTGTCGTAGAGTTTCCCAAAAGCCTCTCGATCCTCGTGAGCCCGCACGACCAAGTCATCTTCGATGCTGTTTTCAGGCTTGGGAAGCATTTCGGTCATGTCATAGAGTTCAACGCGCAAACCCGCTATTTGTTACATAGATCAAGGGATTCTTTCGTAAGCGCTTCGGTTGCCCAGTTCGCAACCGGAAAATCTCTAACTGCCGTCGGCGTTCGCCCGACTGTACGAACAGCACATCGCTAAATGCGGTCGGTCACATCGCCTGACAGCTCGAATCGGGAGTTGCTAACTGCGTCGGCGTGAAACGCCGAAGCAGCAACGGCGAGACAGCAGATTGTCTGATTATTACCCTGGAAGACTGCCAATTTCTTAGCGTGCAATTTAGAGCGAATCAGGGCGGTACCTTATCAACGGGCTGCCATACAGGCCTTGCCGGAACAGCGCTACTGCTCGTTCCGGCCAACAACCTTATAAGTCGGTCATTCGAACAACGGCAACGACGGCTCTTCGCCGATGATATCCTCACCGAGAGGCTCGTCATCGGCTGGCAGATAGGGATTGGCCAAGTCGTCCGGCGGTTCGACGCCCAGATGCTCGTAGGCGGCCGTGGCCAGGCAGCGGCCGCGAGGGGTGCGGACCACTAGCTCGGCTCGCAACAGAAATGGCTCCACCTCGTCGGTGAGCGTGTCGGTGGCCGTGTTGAGCGTGTGGGCGACCGCCTCGACGCCGACCGGTCCGCCGTGGAAGACGCGCAAGATGGTCTTCAAATACTTGCGATCTTGCCCATCAAGCCCCAGGTGGTCGACGCCCAGCATGGCCAAGGCTGCCTCGGCAACCTCCAGCGTAATTTCGCCGTCCGCCTTGCTCGTGGCATAGTCGCGTACCCAGCGCAGGCGGTTGTTCGCTACCCGCGGCGTGCCGCGGCTGCAGACCGCGATTTTCATGGCCGATTTGTCGTCGATGGCGATTCTCAGCTTGGCCGCATTGCGACCGATTATCTGCGACAGCTCGTCGTGGCTGTAAAATTCCAAATGCTCGCGGACCTGGAACCGGTCGCGGAGCGGGGCGGAGAGCAAGCCGGTCCGCGTCGTGGCGCCAATCAGCGTGAATGGCCTCAGTGCCATGTTCACGGTCCGCGCGTTGACGCCTTCGCCCAGGACAATGTCGATGCGGAAATCTTCCATGGCCGGGTACATAAATTCCTCGACCGTCTTGGGCAGCCGATGGATTTCGTCGATGAACAGCACGGATCCTTCTTCGGCATTGGTCAGATAGGGGAGCAAATCCTTGGGGGCGGCCAGCGATGCCCCGCTCGCGATTTGCAGCCGCGCGCCCAACGCCTTGGGGATGCAAGTGGCAAAGGTCGTTTTGCCCAGCCCCGGCGGGCCATCCAGCAAAACGTGCCCTAGCGGTTCGTTGCGAATGTTGGCGGCATCGACCGCGATCTTCAGTCGCTCGTAAACCGACCGCTGGCCGATCATATCCTCCATCCGCTTCGGGCGCAGCGCCATGTCCTCCTCGCGCGTGGCCGGCTGGACCTCAATCTCTGCCGGCGGCGATTGGGGCGTTGAATCTTCAGCGGATAGAATCGGTTCGCGAGACATGAGGAAAATGCGAAATGCGGATTTCGGAATGCGGAGTAGCCGTGCTGCAACGCAGCACACGGCGCGTAGCAACTGCCGGTTGCGGTACTATATCAGATCGCTGACCATTACCGATAGCGTGAATCCTCGCACGACATATCGATTGTACGTTGAGCCAAATTTACGGTAGAGTGCTGTCATGAATTGGCGCAATGATCTCCGCAACAAAACTCGCCAACCCGCTTTTTTGTGGCGAATGGTTCTAGGGATCATTGCCCTGGGCATCGCCCTGGGATATCTGGCACAGCACTTTCATAGCGATACGACATCCCCTTTGCCGACCAAAACGGAGCGGGCCGGCGTCGAGCGATTAGACGTGCTGGCTGAGCAAGGCGAGTGGTGGCAACTTTGGTGGGCCATTCCTCGTGTCGATCTGCAGCGGCGCTTCGGACAACTTGGACCAGCAGCATTGGCGGGATTTGCCGGCTGTTGCTGGTTGGCGTTTGCGTTGCAAGCGGCCGGTGTTCGCGGTTTCCGCGATCCGCGTTTGGCGCTTGCCGTGGCGGCGCTGCTGCTGGGGGCCATGAGTGTCTGGCCAACACAGTTTTTCAACTATTGGCAAGAGGCGCATTGGAATTTGCATCCAGACTTCGAGCTTGCCGCAGGCTTGCGATACTTTGTGCTCGGTGTTGGCTTGCGCGAAGAACTGGCCAAGCTTCTCTGCCTGTTGCCGCTGATGCCACTGCTCTTGCGCCAGCGTAATGAACTCGCGGCACTGATGACTGCCGCTTGCGTGGGACTCGGTTTTGCTATGGCGGAGAACGCCGGCTATTTCCTTCGCAGCGGTGGTATCGATGCACTCGGACGATTTCTCACCGCCAATCCTTTCCACATGACGCTCACCGGGCTGGCTGGCTTGGCCCTCTATCGCGGGCTGCGATATCCAAAAGCCTGGGGACCGCAGGCGCTGGCCCTGTTTGGCCTGCTAGTGTTTGCCCATGGCTTGTACGACGCCGCGATTGTCATTCCCGCGTTGGGTGATTACGCCCTGTTGGGCACGATTCTCTTTATTGTGATCGTGTATCAATTCTTCCGCGAATTGCGGGAGCTGCGCTCCGCCCGTACCGAAACGATTAGCCTCACGGCCAACTTTCTCTGCGGTGTTTCACTCGTGACCGCGGCGACATTTGTCTATTTGAGTGCCACGGTTGGCTGTAGCGTGGCGTTTGACACCCTGGCACAAGATGCTGTGGGGCTTGCCGTGATGGTCTACCTGTTTTTGCGGGAAATGCCCGAGACGATGGTGACGGTTTGAAGTGATGAGTGATGAGTGATGAGTGATGAGTGATGAGTGATGAGTGATGAGTGATGAGTGATGAGTGATGAGTGATGAGTGATGAGTGATGAGTGATGAGTGATGAGTGATGAGTGATGAGTGATGAGTAGCCGTGATCGGACAGATCGCCGGTTAAGGCCAAAAAACAGGTCTAGCAGGGATAATAGGGCGATTTTAATTTGCACCGAGACGGCTTTCTTGACATTGCTGAATCAGCAGCTTAGGCTCAGGGGCGTTCGTGCCAATGCGTAATGCAAGTAGCACTTCCTTGCAGCCTTTTCTCATCTTTGTCCGAGGCGTAGAAATATGCATTTCTTTAAGTGGTTGTTTGGCGGGATTGTGGGCGGTGCGATTGGTGCAGCGGCCTGGGTAGGAATCGAGTACGCCACGAAGTCGGAATATGGCTGGATTGCCTGGCCGGTCGGCTTGCTTGTTGGATTGGGGGTGCATAAGGCAGCCTCGGCCGACATACGCGGCGGATTTTTTCGCGGAGCCGTCGCTGCGCTGTTAGCCTTGGCAGCGGTCATGGGTGCTGGAAAAGCCAAAGAGATGGTCATGAGGAAGCAGGCAGAGAAAGCCTCGCAACCTGTTCTGATCGCCGATGCGATGGCAGAAGAGAGTGAGACTGCCGAGCCAAGCGATACGTCACCTGCGAGTCAAGAAATTCTTGCAATGCCTGACGTTTCCAGCAACCGAGGTGCGATGGCTATAAAACCGGCCAATGCACTAAAGGACTTAAATATGCTTTGGCTCTGTTTGTCCGCGGTCACGGCTTACATGATTGGCAAAGGATCGGGGCCCTCGACATTGCCGACCGAAGAAGAAACAGCAGAAGCAGAAAAACAAGCCGAACAGCCAACGACCGACGAGCAATAGCGGTCAATAAATAAAAAAAACAGGCAAGCCCAGGGATTGCAATCCCTGGGCTTTTGTCTTTTTTGTTATTTATTTTTTAGCCGTTCACAGAATGAAAAATATTGAACCACGAAGGACACGAAGAGCACGAAGAAGTCAGAGGACAAATCGCTTACTCCCGCTTCTCAGCGAATTCAAACGGAAAACCCATTCGGAGGAAAACCACGAAATAGACGAAAACCACGAAAAAAGTGAGGGATGTAGGATCGCAGGATTTGAAGCGGAAAGACTTCCCCAACAGTATTCGCAAAACCCTCTCTTTCGTGTGTTTGGTCTATTTCGTAGTTTTCTTCTCTTCACCTTAAAAGACTAAATTTGCACCCTCATCGACTTGATTGAAAAGCCTCTCAAAAAATAGAATTCTATTCTTTGTGTCCTTTGTGCTCTTCGTGGTTCATTTTTCTTCCATCCCGTGAACGGTTACTTTGTTTAGTTGTTTTCGCCTTTCCTTAACCGTGGCGTTGTTCATACACGGCATGCAGCAGCGATTCGACATCTTTGTATTTCTTCTTGTGGTCGAGCGCTTCGTCCAATAGCCGATGGGCGTCTGATTCGCTGTGCCCCAATGCCCTGAGCACCTCGAACGCTTCGCCGACGAGGTCCCGTTGGATGTCGCCGAGTGCCGGTGCATCGCGAGCGATTAGCAAGGCAAATTTCGGCACTTTGCGGCGCAATTTGGCGATGATCCGCTCCGAGGTGGCCGGGCCGATGCCTGGCAGTGTGCTCAGCCCCTTGGCGTCTTGATCTTCGATCATTGCCGCGACTTCCTGCACGGGCCGAATCATCGCCCGGAGCGCTTTTTTCACGCCCACGCCGTCAACCTGGCAGAAGAGTTCAAAAAATTCCCGCTCAATCGCACTCAAAAATCCGATCAGGCGGGGTGTCAACCGACCTTGCATCGGATTGCCTTCCAGGTATTCAATCGTGTGCAGGCTGATTTCCTGCCCGATCATCTCTTGCACATGCCGGCGCGTGAACTCGGGAATGAAGACTTCATGTTCCATCGGGCCGACGGTCAGCGATAGCTTGTCGCCCGAAACAGTTGCAAGGGTGCCTGTAATTTTTGTAATCATGACTTTCAGCAGTTGGCTATTAGTGGTTAGCGGTTAGCAGTTAGCTATTAGCGGTTAGCTATTAGCCAGAGCATCATTTCCTGGTTAACCGCTAATAGCTGACCGCTTCCTAATAGCTAACCGTTTCCTGTTTGTTTCATCAACAGACCTGCCGCCCCATGCGCCAGGTAATAGTGGCACATGGCAATCGCCAGCGCATCGGCCACGTCGGGCGGTTCGGGCAGAGCCGACAAATTCAGTTCGCGTTCGACGGCCTGTTGGATCTGCTGCTTTGGCGCCCGCCCGCTGCCGGTAAGGATTTTTTTGATTTGCGTGGCTGCGTAGTCCACGACCTCAATTCCGTTCTGCGCAGCCGCCAGACAGATCACGCCACGCGCATGGCCCATCAGAATGGCGGTTGTTGGCCGGTCGTAGTGCGAATAGAGTTGCTCCAGCGCCATCACATCGGGCCGGAGCGACTGCACCACTTCGGCAACGCCCTCATGGATTTCAAGAACCCGCTCGGTCAGTGATCCCCGCGACTTGCCGCGCACCACGCCCGCCTCGACCAACCGGGGCTGCCGGTCGACAATCTCCAACACACCGTAACCGGTGATGTTCAGTCCAGGGTCGACTCCGAGAATACGCATGATAAGCAAGGATGAAGGATGAAATCGGAAGGATGAATTTCAGCGTTGTTGTTTAGCACTTTTCACACAGGTAACGAGAATGGCTGTGAGTTCGTCTTGTTCCGACAACAGGTCTGACAGTAAGGAAGCACGAACGATATCTGTTTCGCAGAGCAACTCTAGCCAATAGCCGGTTTCCTCTAGCTCCTGAAGTCCTCCTTCTAGCTTGCTGATGAATTCAGCATTTGAACGCGCACGCTTTGCTTCACGGTAATGTGCTCCTACCGAGGTGCCACTTCTTAGCATCTGCTTTCCAAGCACCTGTGCTTCTGTCGTTTTTGGTAGTGCAGAGTAAAGTCGGATAATCCGAAGAGCAAATGCTTTCGTTCGCTCTGCTAAGTCGCGATTGTTTTCCGCCATGTTTTTTTTCAATCTTATTTCATCCTTCCCCATTCATCCTTCCACTTCCCATTCCGTGCCGCCGGCGCGATCTTCTAGTGTGACGCCGATATCTGCCAGCCGATCGCGTACAATATCGGCGGTGGCAAAATCTTTGTTGGCTCGGGCTGTGGTGCGCAGATCGATGACCAGCTGCATCAGTTGGCCGAGTAGCTTGTCGGAGGAACCGCCCGCCGCGGCGGGAGGCTGCTGGAAGATACCTAAGATGTTCGACAGTTCTTTCAGCGTCGTGAGCAGCCCGTTGAAGGTATCGACGGTGGCCGCGTTGGTTTTACCTTTTCCTTCCAGTCCAGAATCATCGCAGAATTTGTTGATAAGCCTTACCAGCTCGAACAATTCGCCGATCGCGCCGCCCGTGTTGAAGTCGTCGTCCATGGCCGCGAGGAATTTGTCGCGGCAGGTGGCTGCTGCTTGTAGTGTGGAGTCGGCGCCGGCATCGAAATGCCCAGCTTCGCGCGTTGTCGGAGCTTCGAGCGCATAGAACGCATAGAAGTCGTCTCCCGTGATGCGTTGGTACCGTTTGAATAGCCGGTGGAAATGGTTGAGACCTTGCCCGGCCTCTTCGATGGCGGGCTCGTTGAACAGGACGGTGCTTCGGTAATGGGTTCGGAGGAGGAAAAAGCGGATTCGCTCGCCCCCTTGTCGGGCGATCAGGTCGGCAAGGCCCCCGGCGCCCTTGGAACGGCTCATTTTTCCGCTTGCGGCTTCGCTGTCCGAAGCGCCGTCCGCTGAAGCGGACTCGCCGCGGCCGCCCACTTTGCCGGTGGTGGTTGATGCTCGCAGTAGGCCGTTATGTGCCCAATAGGTCACCATTGGTTTTCCGTGGCAACATTCGCTTTGGGCGAGTTCATTTTCATGGTGAGGGAAGACCAAATCGAGTCCCCCGCCGTGGATGTCGAACGTTTCGCCCAACAGTTTGCGGCTCATCGCGGAGCATTCGATGTGCCAACCGGGCCGACCGTTTCCCCAGGGGCTTTCCCAGGAAGGTTCGTCCGGTTTGGCCGATTTCCACAGAGCAAAATCGGACGTATTCCGTTTCCGCTCGGCGGTTGAGCCCCCTTCGCCCTGTACGGCATCGACCGACCGATTGCTCAACTTGCCATAGCCGGTGTCTTTCGTGACGTCAAAATAGACGTCGCCCTCCGACTGGTAAGCGAAGTCGCGCTCGACCAGCGACTCGATCAGTGCGACGATCTCATCCATGCACTCGGTTGCACGCGGAAAATGGTCGATCTGATCGACGCCCAAGGCTGCCAGGTTCTCGTTGTAGTCGGCAATGTTCTCCTCGGCCACATCAAGCATTGACATGCCACGCTCGCTCGCTTTTTTGATCAGCTTGTCGTCGACATCGGTAATGTTGACCACCCAGTTTACGTCGTAACCGCAATAGACCAGATAGCGTTTGATGCAGTCGAAAATCACCGGGCCGACCATGTGACCGATGTGTGCTTTGTCATAAACGGTTGGCCCGCAGAGGTAGATGCCGACCTTGCCCGGCTGCACCGTACGAAATGGTTCTTTGCGTTTGGACAGGGTGTTGTAAACCTGAAGCGTCGCATGTGGCTTGGAGAGCGTTACGTTTTCCATCATGGTTTGGGTGGTCATGGTGAGGGAAGGGGCAAGGACTTAGGGGCTAGGATTTAGGGCTGGTACTTTCCTGGCTGATTGCCGGTGGCTGAGAGCTGACAGCTAACAACACGACACAGCGAGCTTCCATCGTTTCCTCGCGGCCCACAGGCCCGACGCCTTCGCCCGTTTTGCCTTTCAGATTGACTTGGTTTGGGTGGATGGCGAGCAACTGGGCGATCCGCTGCTTGATCGATTCTTTGTGCGGGCCAATACGGGGTCGCTGGGCGGCGACGACACAATCGAGGTTGACAATCTGGTAGCCGGCACTAGCCACCAGTTTAGCAACTGCTTGGAGCATTTCGCCCGAGTCGCGGTCGCGGTTTGCTTCGTCGGTGTTGGGGAACATCTCGCCAATATCAGGCAGCCCGGCCGCGCCCAGCAGCGCATCGGTGATTGCATGCAAGAGCACGTCCGCGTCGCTGTGGCCAACCAATTGCCGGTCGTGAGGGAGATCGATCCCTCCCAGCCGCAACGGTCCGACCGGTGCGGTGCGATGCGTATCTTCGCCCAGACCTATGCGTAAATCGACCGTCGTTTCATCTCCCGTGGCACGGTTTGCGGAAATTCGTTGTTGAATATCTAACAATGCACGGATTATACCGCACCGCCTAGGCACTCACAACGCGAGTCTTAATGATACTGCGCAGGGTATACAAACCACAAAGGTATAGCCGTTCACGGAATGAAAAATATTGAACCACAAAGGACACGAAGAGCACGAAGAAGTCAGAGGACAAATCGCTTGCTCCCGCTTCTCAGCGAACTCAAACGGAAAACCCATTCGGAGGAAAACCATGAAATAGACGAAAACCACGAAAAAAGTGGGGGAATAGGATCGCAGGATTTGAAGCGGAAAGACTTCACCCAACAGTATTCGCAAAACCCTCTCTTTCGTGTGTTTTGTCTATTTCGTGGTTCTCTTCTCTTCACCTTAAATAGGCTAAATTTGCACCCTCATCGACTTGATTGAAAAGCCTCTCAAAAAATAGAATTCTATTCTTTGTGTCCTTCGTGCCTTCGTGGTTAAACCCTGCGCTGTAGTACTAATTCGCGTGCGAAAGTTCTCTGGGTAGCGCGGCCAAGTCGATCAGCACATGGCATGGCTCATTGGCCGGCTTGGCCGGCTTGGCCAGCCGCAGGTCGAGCTGTGCTCCGTGCGTAAAAGCCTGGACCACTTTTATCGTGCATTCCGGGCCTTCCTGGGGCTCGGCTTCTATCTGGGGCCGATGCGACAGGGGTGGGCAGAAGCCCACATGCAGCGTCGCGTTGCGCTGCCCCACGGCGAAGTCGGCTCGCAGCGTGCCGTAGATCATTTCCTGGCCATCCGCATGGCGAACACGGAACAGCTGCTGCAACAGTTGTTCCTCCGCCATATCTTCTGACTCGACGCTTGCGGTTTCGCAATTTCCCAGCTCAACACTTTCCAGCTCAACATTCTCCAATCCAACCAAGCTGGGCGAAGGTTTTCCGCCATCAAAAAAAGATTGCCGCCAAAACAGGTCCGCGACCAACAACGGCGACCAAATCAGCCAGTCGCTCAAGCGCTCGGCCGGGTAGCAACAGCCGACCGCCATCAGCAACAACCCCAGCGTCGAACCCCAACCAACCAGCAGGTCCAACCAGCGAAGTTGCCGCCGGCCGCCTTGGGAATAGCCGGGGAAAAATGCGTGTTGCCAAGCCGTTCGCCCGTAGGCTGCCAGCGCCGTGGCGATCATCGCCGTGGCGAGCATTTGCCAGCGTGATAAGGGCTCGACCAACGCCCCATCGAAGCGTCGCACCGCCAGCACCAACCCGGCAGTGATAAGCGTGGCAACCGTGGCGAGGATGGTTGCTTTTAGCCACCCGCACGAGATGCCCGTTCCTTGCGGACCGCGCGGACCTTGCGGAGCAGTCGAGCACATCAGTTCTGATATCGGATCAGCCGACATCGGATCATGGGTGGAATCGGCAGCCATGCGTGCATCCGTGCATTGGGTTCGTGGGTTGAAGGGCTGTAGCTGCTAAGCCGCAAGCGGCTTAACTTGCTGCCGCGCTTTGGCTCGCCGCCTCGGCCAGTTTTTCTGCTTGGTCGGTCTTTTCCCAGGTGAATTCCGGCCCGCTTCGGCCAAAGTGACCCCCCGCGGCCGTTTTGCGGTAAATCGGACGCCGCAGGTCCAGGTGTTCGATGATGCCGGCTGGCGTGAGCGGGAAGTGCTCTCGCACCAAATCGCAAATTTGCGCGTCGTCGATCTTTCCGGTCCCCTCGGTGTCGATGCGAATACTCACCGGTTCCGAAACGCCAATCGCATAGGCGAGCTGAACTTCGCAGCGGTCGGCCAACCCCGCCGCGACAATGTTCTTCGCCACGTATCGGGCCATGTAGGCAGCGCTACGGTCGACTTTGGTGGGGTCTTTACCGCTGAAGGCCCCGCCCCCATGTCGGCCCCAACCGCCGTAAGTGTCGACAATAATTTTCCGCCCGGTTAGCCCGCAGTCGCCGTGCGGTCCGCCCACGACAAATCGGCCCGTGGGGTTGATGTGGTAGGTGATGTCGTCGCAAGAAATGTTTTCCGGAAGCTCGGGCTTGATGATCTTTTCGATGATGTACCGGTGGATATCATCGTTCGACACGTGCGGTGCATGTTGCGTTGAGACGACGACCGTATCAATCCGCACGGGCGTGTTGCCATCGAACTCGACGGTCACTTGGCTCTTGCTGTCAGGCCGGAGCCAGTCGACGTCGCCATTCTGTCGTGCCTCGGTAAGCCGATTGAGAATCCGGTGCGATAGTGCGATCGGCAGCGGCATCAACTCGGGCGTATCATTGCAAGCATAGCCGAACATCAGACCTTGATCGCCTGCGCCGATATCCTTGCCCTTGGTTGTATCATCGTCAACACCCTGGGCAATGTCGGGGCTTTGCTCGTCGATCGTGACCATCACGGCGCATTGATCCGCTCCGATGCCCATCGACGCATCCAAGTATCCGACGTCACGCAGCACGTCGCGAACGACCTTTTGCATGTCGACAAAGGCCTCGGTCGTAATCTCGCCGGCGATCACGACCAAGCCGGTCGTGACCATCGTTTCACAGGCGACGCGGCTTTGCGGGTCTTGTGCAAACAGGGCGTCCAGCACGCCGTCCGAGATTTGATCGGCTAGCTTATCGGGATGGCCCATGCTAACCGCTTCGCTAGTGAACAGATATTTTCCAGATGCCACGGATCGAATTCTCCAAAGTATGCGAGGTTTACAAGAACAGGCATAGTATAAACGGTGGACCGTGGTGGGTTCAACCTTCATGTGGCCGCCGCTTGCGGCTTAGCGGAATCCGCGAATTAGATGCGATTTCCGTAGCTTTGCTAAGCCGCAAGCGGCCGTTGGGACTAGTCAGAAGCGAGTGGGGGCCTGATAATGGGCGATTCGCCGGGCGATTGAATCCCCCGTTTCCACCCCGAGTTGAGTTATCTATGGCACGTTGGCCCCGTTCTGTGTGGACATCAATCGTCACCTACGGCATTATTTTTGTCATTTTCCCACTGCTATGCCTACTGGCCTATGCCTGGGTTCGGCAATGGATATTTTGATTGTCATTATTTGGTAGGCTGGCAGCCGCGTTTTATTGAAGCCGAACACACCCCATGACCGACTCACCTAACGCCGTTGACTTCTGTCTCCTTCGCCAGCGACTGGCCTCGTTCGGTCAGGAGCATGTCTTGCAGTTTTGGGAGGAGTTGGATGCCAGGCAGCAGGCTTTGCTTGCCGGGCAGATTGAAAGCGTCGATCTGCAACTCGTTCAGAAACTTTTCCGCAGGGCTGGCGACACGCACGATTGGTCTGCTTTGGCTCGACAGGCCGAGCCACCCCAAGCGGTGCGGTTGGCAGAGCGACGCGCTGGCACCAAGTCGGGCATGACTACCGACCAGTCATGCGAGCGGGGCAGCGAAGCGTTGCGCGCCGGCGAAGTGGGTGTGCTGCTGGTCGCCGGTGGGCAGGGCACCCGACTCGGATTTGATTTGCCCAAGAGCCTCTATCCGATAGGTCAGTTTTCCCAAGCGACCCTGCTGCAAATCCACGTCGAAAAAGTGCGTGCCCTCTCGAAACGCTACGGCGTGACGATTCCTCTTTACTTGATGACCAGCCCCACGACGCATGATGCGACGGTGCGATTTCTCCATGAAAATGATCGGCTTGGTTTGGATGAGTCCGATTTGTTTCTCTTTTGCCAAGGTTCGATGCCGGCGGTGGACGCCGAAACGGGAAAGCTGCTGATGTCGAGCATGGGCGAGCTGTTTCTCTCGCCCGATGGCCATGGCGGCACGCTGGCAGCACTCGAGGCAAGCCATGCGATTCGGCACATGCAGGTGCGAGGCATCCGCGATCTGTTTTACTTGCAAGTCGACAACCCACTGGCACCGATTTGCGATCCGGAGCTTCTCGGCACGCATCTGCTGACCGAGTCGGAGCTTACCTCGCTGGCCGTCGCCAAAAGTGATCCGCACGACAAGCTTGGCAATTTTGTGATGATCGACGATCGACTGCATGTGATCGAGTACAGCGATTTCCCCGCCGACGTGGCCGAGCGGTTGGATGCCAATGACGAGCTAACGTTTTGGGCTGGCAGTGTGGCAATTCATGTGTTCCACGTTGCGTTTCTCCAGCGCAGCTTGTCGCTGAAAGATTCATTGCCGTTTCACATCGCCCATAAAAAAGTGCCGCACATCGGAGATCAAGGCGAGCCTGTTGATCCGGATCAGCCCAATGCGCTGAAGTTCGAGCGATTTATTTTTGACCTTCTGCCACAAGCCAAGCGGCCGATTGTCGTGGAATATGCCGAGCAGGAATCCTTCGCCCCGCTGAAAAATGCCCCCGGCGCTGAGAAGGATACGCCCGAGTATGTGCGCCGCATGATGGCGGACCAGACTCGCACTTGGCTCGAGGCGGTCGGGGCTACGGTGGCGGGTGGCGTGGCTGTAGAGATCAGTCCGTTGTGGGCATTAGACGCCGAAGCGGTGGCCGAGCGAATTGAAGCGCAGGCCGTTTTCAATGAGTCGGTCTACCTGGCCGATTAAATTGTGTAGGCTGGAACAAAAATACCATGCCCATCGAAGTAGAACAAAAATACCGCATTGCCTCGCCCGACGATCTGCGCCAGCGTCTGCTTGCCCTTGGCGCACAAGCCGAGGACCCGATCGCGCAGGTCGACATCTACTATGCCCACCCCCAGCGAGATTTTGCCGCCACGGACGAAGCGCTACGGATTCGCCGCGTAGGTCAAGCCAACTGCCTAACCTATAAAGGCCCCAAGCAAGGCGCCACGACAAAAACACGCCAAGAACTGGAGCTGGCGATTGCAGACGGCGACCAAGGAGCCGCTTGCGGCTTCGCGATTCTCGAAGCACTCGGTTTCCATCGCGTGGCCGAAGTCCAAAAGCAGCGGCAATGCTACCATCTAACCCGCGGCGAGTGGACAGTGGAAGTGGCTCTCGACGAAGTTGTTGGGCTAGGTCTATTGAGCGAAAGGGGGATTGCCGACGAAGCCGGCTCATTCATCGAACTGGAAATCGTTGTCGACCAGCCCCAAGTCGACTCGGCCGAGCGAGCGATTCTCGGACTAGCCGACGAGTTGGGCTTGTCACAGGTCGAGCGGAGCAGCTATTTGGAACTGCTGCTAAACAGTCGCGGCCACTGAAAGTGCGAGTGACACAAGCGAAACCATTTCAAATAGCCCCTATGCCCAACAGCAAGCGAAACTTTTTCGGCCTGATTGCTTACCAGATAATCGTCCGCATCGGTTGGATATTCAAAACCGAAAGCATCGTGATGCCCGCGTTTGTCGACTTCCTCGGCGGCGGGGGTGCGCTGCGAGGTTGTCTGCCGATGCTCAACCGATTGGGGCAGAGTATCCCACCGGTGCTTTACGCCCAATATCTCGGCGAGCGACGCTACAAAAAACGGGCGCTGGCGCTCACCACGCTAGGAATGGCTGGTACGTTTGCCGCGTTGGCGCTGGTTTGGTGGTCCGGAATTTGGCGTGCTGCCGATGGTTCGGTTCACGGTTGGATGATTTGGGTTTTTCTTGCACTCTATGCTTGCTTCTTCGCGACGCTGGGTTGCAACCAGCTAGCGCTCCAAACCGTGCAAGGAAAGCTGATCGCCGCGAACCGTCGCGGAATGCTCTTTACTTTGGCGACTCTTTTTGGAGCGCCGCTAGCCATTGCCGCGGTGATGGTAACGATGCCTGGTTGGCTCGCCCGCGAGGATGGGGGATTCGGCTCGATTTTTTTCACCTCAGCCATCCTATTCGGTTTTGCAGCCATTGCGGCATGGCTTCTGCTTGAGGAGTCGCCCGACACGCCTCGTGGTTCCAATGGAAGTGTCCAGGACCAGTTGGTAGAAACTTGGCACGTATTGCGCGACGATTCGCGTTGCCGCCGGTTGGCGATTACTGCCGCGCTGTTTGGCGCCATGTTGATGCTCTTACCCCACTACCAAGCCATGGGTCGCGAGCGGCTGGGGCTTGGGCGAGGCAATCTACTTCTCTGGCTTGCGGTGCAAAACGGGGCGACCGCTCTCTGCACGCTGCTTGTCGGGCCGCTAGCCGATCGGTTTGGCAATCGAGCCGCGCTGCATGTGACCTGTTTCGGAGCCGTCCTGGCACCGCTCTGGGCAACCGGCTTGGCTCTGCTGCCGCCGGAAATTGGGGGCAGCATGTTTTGGATCATCTTTCTGCCGCTCGGTTTTACGCCCGTGGGAATCCGGTTGTTGATGAACTATGCCCTTGAGATTGCTCCCGAGCACCAGCAGGCCCGCTATGTGAGCACCATCAGCTTGAGCCTGGCAGCACCGGTGGTGATCTTTTCTGCCTTGGTGGGCCAAGTGGTTACTTGGTTCGGTTACGAAACCGTTTTTCTGGGAGGAGCGATCATCCTAGTGCTTGCCGCGCTATTTACCTTTCGGCTTGAGGAACCTCGCCATTCGGCCGGACAGGTGCTGGCCGAATACCCCGAATAAGCCGATTTGCTGTCGTGTGCTATCAGCCAGCCGCATAGGCTCTCTATCGACTTTCAGCAAAAGAACTGCCGAACGATACGCATTTTCTGGCAGACAGCCGATAGCAGACAGCCGATGGCGTTCACCCTGAGTTGTTACGAACAGTTTATCGGGCGGTATGCTATCTAACACTCGAATGATACTTTCTGGAATTAGCTTGACTTTTCAGAGCATCGGCTGAAGAATGAAGCTTATCGTGGGCTGGCTTGTTTGCGGGCCTATCGGAGCGTATGGGCAATCCGCCCAATGTACAAAAGTCGGTTTTTTTGAAAGGGAGTGTAGCGATGCATAAGAGAAGTTGGTTGTTGGGGTTGATGTCGTTGGCAATGATTTGCTGGGCAATGTCTTCGAGCGTTGTGGCCGACGATTGCAATGGCGATGGTCTTTCTTTCTTCAACTGCGGTGAGTGTGAAGAGGGTGACGACAAAGATGAGAAGGACAGCGATGAGAAATCGTCCTTCGAAGAGGGCGACGACGAGGAGAAAGACTGCGATAAGAAATCGTCCTTCGAGGATGACGAAGAGGGGGACGATGATGAGGAAGGCAGCGACAAAAAGTAATCACTCTGTTCTCACCGAATAGACGATCACGGGCATGTCGGCCTTTTGTCGACATGCCTTTTCTCGTGCGCGATAATATTTTCACATGCTTGCACTCCGCTCACCCCAAATGAACTGAACTACCGCGTTGGTGCCGGTTCTGCCATACTCCGGCACGTGGAATGTATGTCAAAATGCTTTCTCGTTTTGGATTATTTGCTCGAACGGTTAGCAGCAGGGCTTGTCCCGGCGTGTGAGTGCATCACCGGGGCAAGACCGGCGGCTAAGCACAATTTCAATCGAGATTGGGTAAAATAAGATGAAGGACCCGGGATGAAAATCTTCTTTTCCGTTGGCGAACCAAGCGGGGATCTGCATGGGGCGAATCTCATTGGTGAGCTACGCACCTTGCACCCCGATTGGCAGTTTGTCGGTTATGGCGGGCCCCGAATGGCCGAGGCGGGCTGCCAGTTGCACGCCGATCTCACGCAGTTGGCTGTGATGTGGGTTGCCCAGGTGCTGCTGAACTTACACAAATTCCTTGGCTTGCTGAGTCGGGCGGATCGCACCTTTCGCCACCACCGCCCCGACGCAGTCGTGCTCATCGATTACCCAGGTTTTAACTGGTGGATCGCCCGTCGGGCCAAGGCGCATGGCATTCCGGTGATCTATTATGGCACGCCTCAGCTTTGGGCTTGGGCGAGTTGGCGGGTCAAAAAAATGCGACGGTTTGTCGACCATGTGCTCTGCAAACTGCCGTTTGAACCAAAGTGGTTCGGCGAGCGCGGCTGTCCGGCAACGTTTGTCGGACATCCCTATTTCGATGAACTGGCAAGCCAACGCTTGGATGAATCGTTTTTGCGCCGGTTGGGCGAATCAACCGTGCCGTTGGTTACCATTCTGCCTGGCTCCCGTACCCAAGAGGTCCGCAGCAATATGGGTGCCTTCATCAAAGCGGCGCGAATGGTTGCCCAGCGCGTGCCCAACGTCCGATTTGCCGTTGCGGCATTCAAGTCGCATCAGGCTGAAATGATTAGAGAGCTGATCCGAAAAAGCGACCTGCCGATGGAAGTGCATGTGGGCCGTACACCGGAACTAATCCACGCCGCAGATTGCTGCATGGCTTGCTCGGGCTCCGTATCGCTCGAACTGTTGTATCATGCCAAGCCAACGGTCATTTTGTATCAAGTCACGCGGTTTGGATACTTTGTGCAATATCTCCTCCGCAAGGTGCGGTACATCACGCTAGTCAACTTGCTCACGGCCGAGGATCCCTTTGCGGATCGCACGGCCGGGATTTACGATCATGACGATCCGAGAGACACGCATGTGCTGATGCCGGAGTATTTGACCTATGAGGACAAGTCGGAGCCAATTGCCGAGCACGTCGTGACCTGGCTCACCGATAGGCAAGCAAGGAACGAGTGCGCCAGCCAGTTGGCCCAGCTAAGAGAGCAAGTGGGGCAGGGGGGCGCATCGCGACGAGCGGCAGAGTACATTAGCCGGATATTGGCAGCCGATCCCATCGAGTTGCCGCAAATGGATAAAAAGCGTGAAAAGCAAGGTGCCGAAGCTGCGTAGGCCGGAACTGCGCGGAGCTTGTTTCGGCCTTCTAAGGCAAGCGGCAGATGAGAATTTACCAATCTTAACCCGACGCGTAAGCGAGGGAATTACCCCGTTATCCTATGTCCCTCGCTTACGCATCGGGTTATCAAGGTAAGTTCTTAACTGCCGCTCGCCTAAAGACTGACACCCCCCAACCACCAACCACCAACTACCACTTTGCTAAGCGAACCGTCCCCAACCAAGGCTGATTTGCACTTCCGTGTGTTGGGGTTCCCGGTGCGCGTCCATCCCTATTTTTGGCTCATAGCCCTACTGCTGGGAACCCATGGCCGGTCGCCCCCGGCAGAGGTCTTGGTTTGGATCGTCGCCCTGTTTGTCTCGATTATGGTACATGAGCTGGGCCATGCCGTGCTGCAGCGGCGATTTGGCGGTCGGCCATGGATCACGCTCACCGCCTTTGGCGGGTTGGCCTCTTGCGACGATTGCGATCGGTCGACCCGGAGCCAGATACTCATTTCACTGGCTGGGCCGGGGGCTGGGTTCCTGTTGGCCCTGCTGATTACCGTATTGATTCGTCTCTCGGGCCACCAGATCGGTTGGCTATGGCTTGGCAGCGAGCCTACGTTTCCCGGCGTGCAGATGACCATGCCCTTTGCCACGATCTATTGGCAACCGTTTGAATCGCGGCTGCTGAACATCCTGATTTACTATTTGCTCTTTATCAACATATTGTGGGGTTGCGTGAATCTGTTGCCAATTTACCCACTAGATGGCGGGCAGGTGTCGCGTGAGCTATGTCAAATAAACCAACCGCGCCAAGGGATCATTCTCTCGTTGCAAATCTCGATGGTTTGCGCGGGGCTGATGAGCATCTTTGGATTGTTGATGTTTGGAGAACTCTTTTTGGTTTTATTTTTTGGCTACTTCGCGTACGCCAGTTACCGTACGCTCAGGGCCTATCAGGCAAGTTTTTGATAAATAGCGGTTGGCTATTAGCGTTTAGCGGTTAGCAGTTAGCCAGAAAATTTCGCGCGATACCTCCAAATACTTCTCTGGCTAAACGCTAACTGCTAACGGCTAAAATCTTCTCGCCTAAACCATTTGCATTACCTTGCTTCACAAAAAATGGTTGATAAATAGCAACAATGAGCGGTGAAAAATCCCAATATGAGACGGCCGTTGACCTGCCGCGAGTTGTGTTACTCGGCGCAAGTAATCTCTCAAGACTCTTTCCAACGGTTGTGCAAACCGCGCAACGGTTGTTAGGTGAACCATTGGAAATCGTCGTTGCGAAGGGGCATGGGAGGTCGTATGGCCAAAAATCTTCTCTTTTTGGAAAAAAAATTTGTGGAATTCTTCAGAGCGATCTTTGGGATTTTTTACAGCGACGTCCCGAGGCGCCGACATGCGCTCTCATTACGGATGTGGGCAACGACATTGCGTACGATGTGTCCGTCGAGACGATCATCGAGTGGGTCGGCGAGTGTCTCGATCGGTTGCAACGCTTCGATGCCAAAGTCGTCATGACCGACTTGCCAATCGGTACGATACGCAATCTTGGCAATGCAAAATATCGATTGCTACGGACGCTTTTCTTTCCCTCCTGCCGGCTCGGTTTAGAACAAATTCAGCAACGGTCGGAAGCGTTGAGCGGTGCGCTGAATGGTCTTGCACAGGAGAGAAAAACCCCTATTTTTAAGGCAAAAGATGACTGGTACGGTTTTGATCCCATTCACATCCGACGGCAAGTTGGTCCCATTGTCTGGTCCCAAGTACTCCGTAGTTGGAATGCTCAAGCGGAGTATCCAACGAGCAAAAATCGAATCGGTTTTCAAGCGATGTATCTTCGCTGTTTGAATCCGAAAGCATGGTCCATCTTTGGTGTTAAACGCCACGTACTCCAACCCAACGGACGTCTACAAAGCGGAACCACCGTTGCGCTGTTCTGAATCCGTCCGGTACCATTCTCGATGTCTTTATTTCCATCATTTGATGTGATTCGATGGAATTTATTTTTTGAAATACGGGTCGTCGAAATAAAAAAAATGTCAATCGGCACATTTTTTTGTTAAAAAAGTGTTGCATAAATTTTGCGAATACGTACAAATACGTTCAACGGCACAAGGAAGTGCGAATACTTTTTCATCATTTGTTGTTCAAGACGATCGATAACAGCGATGACATGTTTCGATTCTAAAGTGATTTGTTTCGCTTCCGAACATGTCGTAACCCATAAACCTTTCATGTCACCGTTGGATCGGTGGCAGGTTTCTTTGAGGTGACTTCCATATTCGTTTCCACATAGTCGTTGGATCGTGGAGTTACCACCACTTTATTATGGAGGAGTGACTGTGGCTAAGAAGAAGAGAAAAGCCGCGAAGAAGAAGAAGGCAGCGCCGAAGCGCAAGAAGGCTGCCAAGAAGAAGGCTGCCAAGAAGAAGACGGCCAAGCGGAAAAAGAAGAAGGCCGCCAAGAAGAAGACGGTCAAGCGGAAAAAGAAGAAGGCCGCTAAGAAAAAGACTGTCAAGCGAAAAAAGAAGAAGGCCGCCAAGAAGAAGAAAGCTAAGCGTAAGAAGAAGAGTTAGTCTTCGCGCGCAACGTGCCTTCGAGAAGATGGGTGCGATGGGATTCATCGCAAATTTCAAGGGGGGCCGCTGCCGCATGTGCGGGGCGGCCCTTTTTGCTAAGCCATAAAAACGGTTTGCTAAGCCGTAAACGGCAGCGGCTTACAGGACCGTGAGACTGGGCAGCGGTGGCTTTGCCTGACGGTCGGTAGCGATGTTTTTGATCAGTTGGTAGCATATCCGCTCGAAATAGGGGGCGGCCGACTGGTCGTCGAAATTGCCGGCCGTGTTGCCCGAATCGCCCCGCTCGCGAATCGCAATTTGGATGGGAACTTCGCCCAGAAACGGGATCTCCATTTCCTCGGCCTTTCGTCGCGCGCCGCCCGAGCCAAAGATGTCGTAACGCTTGCCGTTGTCGGGACAGAGAAAGTAGCTCATATTTTCGACGAATCCCAACAGAGGAATACTCACCTTGCGGAACATGGCTGCGGCTTTCACCGCGTCCAGCAGCGCCACATCCTGTGGAGTGCATACCACCACCGCTCCGGTTAGTGGCAACAGTTGGGAGAGCGTCAGCGCGATGTCTCCCGTGCCGGGCGGCATGTCGATGATGAGATAATCAAGATTTCCCCAGTCGGTATCACGGAGAAATTGGGTAATCGCCCCGTGCAGCATGGGGCCACGCCAAACGATCGCCTCCTCTGCGGGTACCAGAAAGCCCATGCTCATCACAGGCATTCCGTCGGCTAAAATCGGTTGGAGCCGCTTCTCCACGGCTGTCGGCCTGCCGCTAACGCCCAGCAGATGGGGAATGCTGGGGCCATAGACGTCGGCATCCATCAGACCGACCTTGCAACCGGCATTTTTTAGGCCATAGGCAATCGACGCGGCAATGGTGCTTTTGCCCACGCCCCCTTTGCCCGAGCCGACCGCGATTACGCTCTTGGCCGACAGCCCAATACCGCCAATCGGATCCGCAGGACGATGGTGTTCGGTCACTTTCACCTCGACCTCAGGAGAGCCGGGCAGGCGGGTCTGCAACCGGTCCCGTAGTTTTTCACGGGTTTCTTCCCATAGCGGTGCCGAGTAGGACGTCAATCCGATGGTCAATTCCACACGATGATTATGGATTGTCAGGTCGCGGATTTGCTCCATTTGCACAAGGTTGCGTCCGGTTTCCGGATCGGGAAAGTCTTGCAGCAGCGCTTCGACCGCATTGCGATTTATTGAACCGTCGGCCATGATGGTCTCCAGGGGAAAGAAAATAGTCAAAGCCTGGGTGGCAACCCCCAGGCTCGAGTATGCAAACCCTCAACCATATCGCAGATGCGACGCTTGCCAAGCCAGCAACGGCAGAATAAACGTTTGGGTCGCTGGAAATAGAGAACCAATTTTTTTGGACGAACCGTTAGCCGCCGGGTTTGCCCCAGCGCGGAGTGCATCGCCGGAGCAAGTCCGGCGGCTAACCAACCAGCCCAGCGCATAAAAAATCCCTCCGCAAGTGGGGCAGCAACCTGCGGAGGGTTGTTAGCGCAGGAATCCCACGCAGCCTGGAGTTTAGTTGCCAGTTTGAGATAATGCAACCGTTTGGCGAAAAAAGACACAAATTTTTTTGGCATAATGAGTCTAATCCCTATTCTCACAACGATTTACGTCTCAAACACATTTTTTCGCAATTTTCAAAAAAATGACGACCAAGCCGAAAAAACTGTTGCAGCAGCTCGTCCAAATCCCCTCGGTGAACCCGGCTTTTGGTTCCAAGGCTGAATTGGACCTGACGGGTGAGGCCCGTATGACCCGGTTTTTACAGCAGTTTTGCGAGGCGCAGCAGTGGGACTGGGCCCGCCAGCAGGTCTCTCCGGGCAGAGAAAACTTGGTTACCGTTGTTCCGGGTCATTTTGGCCAGCCCCTTGTTTTTGGTAAGCCCGGTCCTGGCGATGAGCCGAGCGTGGTGCTGTGGGATGTGCATCAGGACACGGTGGGCGTCGATGGGATGCGAATTTCGCCGTTCGGTGGCGAAGAGTCAGAAGGGCGAATTTGGGGGCGTGGGGCGTGCGATGTGAAAGGCGCGATGGCGGCGATGCTTAGCGCCTTGACGCGTTTGAAGGCTGGGGCGGTTGCGGCTAAGCCGGCAAGTGACAGTAGGCCGGCAGGCGACAGTGGGCCGGCAAGTGACAGTCGGCCTACGATTCTTTTGTCGTGTACGGTCAACGAGGAGAATGGGTTTAGCGGCATCCGCGCGCTTTGCAACGTGTGGGAATCTCCTGATGAAGAGCCCGGGTTGGTCGCGGGAACCTTGTCGGCCGAGCGGCTTCGCTCGCTACGACCCCAGGCAGCCCTCGTTGCCGAGCCAACGTCGCTGAATGTTGTTGTCGCACACAAGGGCGTCGCGCGGTGGCGCTGTCATGTGACCGGCCGAGCTGCTCATTCATCGCGGCCCGAGTGTGGGGAGAATGCCATTGTCGCGATGGCTGAGGTGGTGCGGGCGATCGATCAATTTCATCAACAAACATTAACCCATCGAGAGCCCCATCCCCTCTGTGGAGGCCCGACAGTTTGCGTGAGCACGATTGCCGGCGGGACCGGCGTCAATACGGTGCCCGACCATGCGGTCATCGACATTGATCGCCGATTGGTTCCGGGAGAATCGCCTGCAATGGCCTATCGCGAGCTGGTCGACTATGTGGCCGAGCGGGCCTGCGTAGGCGAATGCCAGATCACCCACGACGAGCCTTGGCTGGTAAGCGACAGCCTCGCCGACGACCAGAACAGCCGCTTGGCCGAGCAGGTGGCAAGCGCGGTGCGTTCCATGGACCAGCCGTGCGAGCTTATGGGTGCTGCGTTTGGAACGAATGCAGCAGTCGTTAGCCAACTGGGCATTCCGACCGTTGTGTTTGGCCCTGGCTCGATCGAGCAGGCACACACGGAGGACGAGTGGATCGAGATCGACCAACTCGATCGCGCGGCAGAAGTCTATTACCGTCTCGCCACCGCGGCTCAAAATACATCAAGCACAAAGTGATGACCGCTGTGATATCGGCGCCGGTTCGGGTAGTAATTGTGCCAACGACGATTGTAGACCGGGATGCGCATCTCGGGCGGATAGCGATGATACAGGCTATCCGCGCTACGGTAATACTCATTTCCCCAGTAATTTTGGGGATAGTAGACATACGGGTAGTGGTAAAATCGCTCCCAGTCTTGCGTCGTGTAGGTAGAGCCCCACGACCGACCATACGCCTGTTGGGCGCTGGCTTTGTCTGCACTGGCGAAGCAACTGAGCGTGGCTGCGGTACAGCACGCCACAAAAAAGGTCCGACGGATCATAGAATTCCCCCCTCTGAATTCCCTTGGCTGGCATTCCATGCAGATAACATCGGCGGCGTGCAATGTCGAGGTTGAGGGAATATTCGTTGCAATCGCTACAAACGGGCGGAGCGCTGCTAGCAACGAGTTGGTTGGTGGGTGCTGGTAGCGTGGGAGTCCGTCCTGGCGGACGGCGCTAACTGGAGCGTGCCGACAAATTTGCAGTATCGTTAGCGCCGCCGGCCAGGACGGACTCCTACGATGGCAGTTTGCCTTCGACCAACTCCTGCTCCCACTGGTCCATCAGCGGCCAGTCGATTGCACAGGTGCCGAAATCGGCCATGTGCAGGTAGCTTTCCAGCCGGGCGATCGTGTTGTCGATAAGCTGGTCATCCTTGCGGAATGCGGGTCCATGGCTGGGAAGCAGCCACTCGACATCGCTTGCACGGATACGCTCCAGCGACTTGATAAAGTCGGGAATGTTGCTGCCATGGTGGGCGTCAATCGCCCCGACGCAGCCATCGCGGAATAGGTTGTCGCCCGAGAACAGCAGATTGCCCATGCGGAACGACAGTTGCCCGTCGGTATGCCCCGGCGTGTGCCAGACTTCCAATTCCAGGTCGCCAATGCGGATCGAGTCACCCTCGTCGACCTTGGTCTCAACGACCACCGGCGGCATATCGAGATGAATGTTTTGTGCAGTGATCTCGGCAAAGGTGGTCAACTTGTCGCCCGCTTCCAGTGGCCCTGCCGCCAGCGGGTGACAGGTGACTGAGGTCTTCAAGATTTGCTTGGCCGTGGCCAAACCCTGGATGTGGTCCACATCGGCGTGCGAGGCAATCAGCGTTTTGCATTGGCTAAACGGGAAATCAAGCTGCCGAATAATATCGATGCAATCTTCGACCGCATCTTCGTAGCCGATGTCGATCAGTGCCCACGCATTGTCATCATAGATCAGATAGACGCTGCAACTGATCCGCCGCCGTGCTTGGTGGTTGAGTTCAATGACATGAGGAAACAGGGGGGTCCGCTCGAGCATCGAAGCGATCTTTGCGGTTGGGCGACTTCGGCTACGGCTGGTAAATTCTCTATTGCCGCTCGCCTAAGAGGGCAAGTACTTCTGATGATGATAGGGGGTAGCCAACCGATTCGCAAGCTACTGCAAAATTGCAGCCAAACCTTCGTGATAGGTGGGGTAGGTAGGTCGGACGCCCAGTTCGCGTTGCATTTTTTTGTTGGCGATGCGTTTATTTTCTCTGGATCGGACTGCTAAGCCGCAAGCGGCAGAGTTTAAGCTGCGAGAGGCTGGCTCGAATCGTGGTTCGGGGGTGCCAAGCAGCCGAGCGACCTCTCGATAATAGTCGCGGCGAACGACCGGATGGCCATCACATACGCAAAAAATGTTTGCGGAAAAAAAGGTGTCAGGAACCTTTTGCCGGAACGGCCCAGAAGGTGCTTCGCACAAAAGGTTCCTGACACCTTTTTTTCCCCAGCCGTCTGCTGCCACGACCGCCGTCGCGGCATCGTCGACGTGGATCAGATTCAACCAATCCGTGCTCGGAACGGCCAGCGGCTGACTGGCTCGAAGCTTTTGCTCATACGGAACTCGTCCTGGTCCATAGAGGCCGGCCAGCCGCAGCACAACGGCTCGCCCCGCAAGCGGATGGGCCGCAATCCGTTGTTCGGCATCGAGCGATGCCTTTGCGCCATCTCGTTGTGGATTGGTGGGCGAACGTTCGTCGATCCATTCGCCACGAGCTGGGCCATAGACGCCCGTTGTGCTGATGTAGATTAGTCGCTCAGTTTTTTTGGACATTCTGATCAACACATTTTGCATGCCTCCCGCGTAGACTTGGCGAATCGAGCGACCGGCCAAACGATCGAACCCCACGGAGTAGAGCACCGTTTCGGCCTCGGGCAGAGTGTCCAAAGTTTCAGGCCGTGTGATGTCGGCGACCAAGGTTTGGAATCCTTCGCCGCGTAGTTGGTTCGCTTTATCGTCCGACCGCGTGACGATGGTTACCTCGGCCCCCGCATCGCGCCAACGCTCGGCAACGCGTCGCCCCAGATAGCCACAGCCGAAAATTAGCTTGCGCATCAATCCAATCCACCGGGACAATCTTGGGATTGCGATCCTGCTTCCAGGTAGGCCGAGAGCATGATCTGCGCCGCCAGTTGATCGAGCCGCGCCTTGCGTTGCTTTTTGGTGAGATTCGCAGCCTCAAGCAGCGCCTCGGCCTCGGCCGAGGTAAAACGCTCGTCGAAATAGTCGATAGGCAGTCCGGTCAGTTCCGCGAGCCATGAACCGAACTGACGTGCTTCACGCGATTTCTGGCTTTCGCGGCCATCGAGATGCACGGGCAAGCCCACAACGAACCGCGAGATATTTTCCTGGGTGGCAAACTGCCGGAAGTATTGGGCGTCGAGTTTTTCGCTCCGCCGGGTGTAGTTTTCATAGGGTCCGGCAATACCGACCGACAAATCGGCCACGGCAATGCCAATGCGCACCGTGCCAAAGTCGATGCCTGCGATGCGGGTGGAGTGGATCATTTCGCAAATTCCCGTGTGCTGCGTTGCAGCACGGCTAGCCGTGTCGCAACGCGACACACGGCGCAGCATGGTTAGAGATATTCGTCCCACCCACGGGATTCTAGTTCCTTCACCACGGCGCGAATCGATTCTTCGTCGTGCTTGTTGGCAACGAGCGTGGCGTCGGGCGTGTGGACGATGATGCAATCTTTCATCCCCAACGCGACAACCAAGTGGTCATCGGTAGACCTAACAATGGTTCCCGACGTGTTCATCGCCAAGTGCTTGCCGACGAGCGTGTTGCCGAGGTCGTCGCTGCCGACGAGCCGGGCCAGCGATTGCCAGCCGCCCAGGTCATCCCACTGGTACGGCGCTTCGATCACCGCAACATCGGTTGCATGTTCCATCACCGCGTAGTCGATCGAAATCGCGTCGATGGCCTCGAACTCGGCATCAAACACCGCCTGCCGCTCCGCCGAGTCCCAAGCGTCGACAATCTTCTGCAAATGTCCCAGCATCGTGGCTTGCCGCTCGGCGAGTGCATCGAGAATGGTCTTCGCCCGCCAAACAAAAATTCCCGAGTTCCAATAATATTCTCCGGAGGCAAAAAACTCTGCCGCTGTCTCGGCGTTCGGCTTTTCGCGAAACCGCTCGACGGCGAAGGCCCGTGCCGCGCCGTCGGCCACTTCCATGGCTGTGCCGCGCTGGATGTAGCCAAATGTCTCGGCCGCGTAGCTGGGCCGAATGCCGAAGGTGACAATCCGCCCCGGACGCTGATCGACCAACTCGGCCGCCTGCCGAATGGCCGCTTGAAATTTTGCTTCCGGCCGAATGACATGATCGGCCGGCATCACCGCCATCGTGGCGCTTGCGTCTTTGCGGCTCACCAACAGCGCAGCAAGCCCGATGCAGGGCGCCGTGTCGCGTTTGCACGGCTCGCCGACAATCGACGCTGCCGGCAATTCGGGCAGTTGCGCGCCGATTGACTGATTCAGTCGCCGGTTGGTAACGACGAGCGTCCGCTCCGGCGAGACCAAGTCGCCGAGCCGGTCGATCGTCTGGCGGATCATGGTCGCGTCGCCGACCAGCGGCAGCAGTTGCTTGGGCGTCGCGGCACGGCTAGCGGGCCAAAATCGAGTGCCGGTTCCCCCGGCCATGATAATTGCGTGAAGCATGAGGAAATTCGGATTGCGGAATTGTCGTGTTGCCCCGTGTTGCCCCGTGTGCTGCGTGCAGCACGGCTAGTCGAATGAGCCGTGCTGCAACGCAGCACACGGCAATGCTACATCATACTCACGATCACATTAGCCGCCAGCGCAAGCTGGTGGTTGAGTCCTGGCGGTGTGTAGGATTCCCAGGAGGCCGCCCGCCTTTTCACACAGGTCCTCCGCCGCAACGACCGCCCCGCCAACTGCCACCCGGCCGATGCCGGTCGCCAGCACGTTGGGCAGATTCTTTGCATCGATTCCTCCGATCGCAAACGCCGGCAGCGATATTTCGGATGCCACCTGGCGAAGCAGATCCAGACCCGGGTAAGAGTCGAACGACTTGGTCGTCGACGGAAAGGTTGGCCCGACGCCGAGGTAATTCGCCCCGTCGAGCACAGCGGCTCGTGCTTGTTCGATCGAATGGGTCGACGCGCCGACGAGCCGGTGCGGGCCAACGATCGTTCGGGCATCTTTCACACGCATGTCGGTTTGCCCCAGATGCACGCCATCGGCATGCACGGCCGCGGCAATGTCAGGCCGATCGTTGATGATCGCCAGCGTGTCGTGTTTCAATTCCACCAACCGCCGTCCGCGGGCCGTTAGCTCCGCATCGCTAAGCCCTTTGTCACGTAGCTGAATCATCCCCACACCTGCCGCGACCAGCCCGCGAACTAAGTCGTCAAACGCCGCTTCGTTCGTCCGACCATCGACCAACACACACAGCCTGACCTGCTCCAACCGTCGTCGGCTATCAGTGGCGAGCGTGACACAACGCTCTAGCGTATAAACCCGATATCGAATCGCTTCCAGCGCCACAGCCGCTTGCGGCTTAGCCGTTTTGCTAATTTCTTCCAAACTACGCAGCGATTGCTTCACTCGCTGAAAACTGGCGGCACACACACTGGCCGCATCGGGCCGCACAGACTCACCCGCCGTGGCGATTTGCGTACCCACATCATGCCGTGTTTCCCGAGCCGCATGAAGCTGGGCCGCAGGCCAAGCGGAACAAGCATCCGCCAGGTCGTGTCGAACCGACTTAATTAAATGGGTCAAATGGGCGTCATCGAGAGCAAAACGGACATAATCTTCCACCACGCGCAGCCCTTCGGTGGCACGGTTGATCGAGGCGTCGATGATGCGTAGGGTTGGCGTCATGGTACGAAGTGCTGGCAGTTGCGAGTGCGTGGATTGTTGGAGGTTGCAAAGCCCAGGGGTTGCAACCCCTGGGCGTTCCAAAAAAAAGCATACAGCCGCCAATCGCGCTGGTCGCCAAGCCGTATTATCGTTATCTTTCCCTTCTTCCCGCAACGACAAATGTCCTTTGTGTCGGCTGTGCGGTGTAGAGGAGGGACTGCAGGGTCGGTAAAGACTATCAATTCCGCATTTTTTGTGGTCGTAAGCCGAGGCTCCGTCTCTACTTGGCTTGAATCCTCCCATTCGCAGGCTAGACTTTCGGGGCTGATCCACGCCATGGCCGTGCCATGGTAAAGAGTCGGCTCCATGCGACAATGATATGGTAACCCGACAGCAGCCGAAAATGCACTGGTTGGCCCATTTATGGCCTGGGCTTCCCCACTTGTGGAATCGGGGGTCTTGGGCTGGATTGATTCTGGCAGTAGGATTTACGGTGCTGCTGAACGTGCTCTTGGTGGCAACGCTGGTTTGGACCGAGTGGATGGCCCCGAAAGCGCGGCTGGTTGGATACGGCGTGCTGACGGTCATTTGGTTTTTGGCTTGGTTGGAAAGCCGTGCCGATTGGCGACGCTATGTGGCCGAGTTGGCCTCGGGCGACCAGCCAACCGAAGAGCCGAATGATCGCAGCGACCGGCTATTCGGCGAAGCGCAGCGGAGCTATCTTGCTGGCGATTGGATAAAAACAGAGCAACTGCTGCGGCAATTGCTAAAATATGATAAAAAGGATATTGAAGCGCGGCTGATGCTTGCCACCTTGTGGCGGCACCTGGGCCGCACGGTCGAAGCGAGCGAACAGCTCGACAAACTAGAGCGACTCGAAGCCGCCGAACCATGGCGACATGAAATCGCCAGAGAAAAAGAACAACTTCACGCTCAAGACGAGCAACAACAAACCGACAACCTGCCGCTTGCGGCTTAACTCGCTTGCGAATTATAGTCGGTTGCTGATAACAGAACGGGAGTGTGGCTATGTACGAGCGTTTCACCGATCGAGCCCGCAAGGTAATGCAGCTTGCCAATCAAGAGGCACAGCGTTTCAATCACGAATACATCGGTACCGAGCATGTCTTGCTGGGGCTGATCAAAGAGGGAAGCGGCGTCGCAGCCAACGTGCTGAAAAATCTCGACGTCGATCTCCGCAAGATCCGCCTCGAAGTCGAGAAGCTGGTCCAAAGCGGCCCCGACATGGTCACCATGGGCAAGCTGCCGCAGACGCCGCGCGCCAAGAAGGTGATCGAGTACTCGATGGAAGAGGCCCGACACCTGAGCCACAACTACGTCGGCACGGAGCATATTTTGCTGGGCCTACTGCGCGAGCAGGAAGGCGTCGCCGCCCAAGTCCTTATGAACCTGGGTCTCAAGCTGGAAGAAGTCCGCGAAGAAGTGCTCAACCTGCTTGGGCATGGCCTGGAAGGCGAAGAAGCGGGCCGCGGCGGAAGAGGCGGCGAGGGGGGCGAGGAACGCGAAGGTCGTAAAAGCAGCAAAAGCAAAACGCCCGCCCTCGACAGCTTTGGACGTGATCTTACCGAGCTGGCCAAGCAAAACAAGCTCGACCCGGTCATCGGCCGTGAAAAGGAAATCGAGCGGGCGATCCAGGTCCTCTGCCGCCGGACGAAGAACAATCCCGTGCTGCTCGGCGAAGCAGGCGTCGGCAAAACGGCCATCGTCGAAGGCTTCGCCCAACGGGTCATCGAGGGCAATGTGCCCGAACTGCTCTTGGAGCGTCGCATCGTTGTGCTCGACCTGGCCATGATGGTTGCCGGCACGAAGTACCGGGGTCAGTTCGAGGAACGAATCAAGGCGGTGATGAACGAAGTCCGCCGCGCGAAGAACACGATCCTGTTCATCGACGAGTTGCACACCTTGGTCGGTGCCGGTGGTGCGGAAGGCGCCATCGACGCCTCGAACGTGCTCAAGCCGGCCTTGGCTCGCGGCGAAATCCAGTGCATCGGCGCTACGACGCTGGACGAATATCGCAAGTACATCGAGAAAGATTCCGCCCTGGCTCGCCGATTCCAGGAAGTGCTGGTCGAACCGACTTCGGTGAAAGACACGGTCGAAATCTTGAAAGGATTGCGAGACCGATACGAAGAGCATCATCGCGTGCAGATTACCGACGACGCGGTCAACGCGGCCGTGGAGCTTTCGGATCGCTACATCACCGGGCGCTGCCTGCCGGACAAGGCGATCGATGTAATCGACGAATCGGGTGCTCGGGTGCGACTCAAGACCATGTCGAAGCCGCCCAATCTGAAAGAGATCGACGACGAAGTCGAAGGGCTCAACCACGAAAAAGAAGAAGCGGTCGCCAAGCAGGACTTTGAGAAGGCTGCTTCGCTGCGTGATCGGGCCGACAAACTGAAGAAAAAGAAACAGCAGATCACCAAAGAATGGCGCGAAAAGTCGCGCGAAAATGGCGGCGTGGTCGACGAAGAGGTCATTGCCGAGGTCGTCTCGAAGATGACCGGCATCCCGCTCACGCGGATGAGCACCGAAGACACGATGCGGCTGATGCAGATGGAAGACGAATTGCACAAGCGCGTGATCAGCCAGCACGAGGCGATCAAAGCCATTGCCAAGGCGGTCCGCCGAAGCCGCAGCGGATTGCAAGACCCCAAACGGCCGACCGGCTGCTTTGTGTTCGCAGGCCCCACGGGCGTTGGCAAAACACTGCTCGCCAAAGCGCTGGCCGAGTTTATGTTCGGCGACGAAGAAGCGCTCGTTCAGATCGACATGAGCGAATACATGGAGAAGCACAACATCAGCCGGCTGATCGGTGCGCCGCCCGGCTACGTCGGTTACGAAGAGGGGGGCCAACTCACCGAGAAAATCCGACGCCGGCCGTATGCGGTTGTGCTGCTCGACGAAATCGAGAAGGCTCATCCGGAAGTCTTCAACATGCTGCTGCAACTGATGGAAGAAGGCCGACTGACCGACAGCTTCGGCCGCAACATCGACTTCCGCAACGTGATTCTCATTATGACGACCAATGCGGGCGCCGACGCGATCAAAAACGAAGCCGCCTTCGGTTTCACCAAGCCGGAAGACGATGCCTCGTACGAGAGCATGAAAAAGCGTGTGACCGACGAGATCGAAAAGGTTTTTTCGGCCCGAGTTTATCAATCGGGTGAACGAAATCATCGTTTTCCGTCACCTGACGGTCGACGATTTGAAGGAAGTGGTCGATTTGGAGTTGGGCAAAGTTCTCGGCCGACTGAAGGAACGGGGCCTGGCGTTGGAACTGACCGCCGACGCCAAGGAATTCCTCATCAAAAAAGGCTCGAACACCGACTATGGCGCCCGACCGTTGCGACGTTCGATCGAAACCTACATCGAAGACCCGCTGGCCGAGGAGTTGCTCAAGGGTGAATTTGTCGGCAAGGACACGATCCGCGTCGACATGAAAAAAGTCGGCGGAAAAAAGCAGTTGGAGTTTAAGGGCATGGTCACCAAACAGGAAGAGCAGCCCGAGCCGGTCGGCGCCGTGGCCGAAGGTGGCGGGGAGACACCCGTCGAAGACGAGTAGCAGCCGTGCTGCAACGCAGCACACGGCGCCTGAGTGAAACGCAGCACACGGCGCCTGAGTGAAACGCAGCACACGGTGCCCGAGTGAAACGCGATGCGCCATTGCGCCACTTTTGTACAAACGATGCCAAATATAAGCACGAAGCGCAAGCGAGTGGGTGATTTGCGACAAACCCACTCGCTTGCGCTTCGTGCTTGTATTTTCTCGAAAGTGGCGATGTCCAGCTAAGCTCAAGTCCAGCTAAGCTCAATAGGTGTTTAACTTTGGAATTTCCGAGTTAACTTATTCCGGTGCAAAGCTTTCTGCTTCGACGACCTGCACAACGAACGCGAAGCGCGAGGTGGTGAGTTGGTCTTGGGCATGATTGCGTTGGACATAATTCGCCGTGCCGAGCACCATGTAGTGGCCTAGCGGGGCGGAGAGCCGGCCCCCCAGTTCGAATGACCCCATTTCCCCCGATATTTCCACGTGGAGATTCATTCGAGGCCTTTCTTCGAGCATCATTTCGCCATGGCTTTGGAACTGCAACGGTGCGCCAATCGCGATCGCGGGAAATTTAAAATGAAACTCGCTCCCTTCCTCTTCTTCGCCAATCACGACAGATGCGGTGCTTTGCGAAACCAACCGCGGTCCTTCGAGCCCCAGCCGCTCGACTGCTTCTAGAACCGATCCTGGTAGATAGTCCAATAAATTTCCTGTTGATATGCCTTCCCATTCCGGCAACCCGTCGGCCAGCCAAAAGATCCGCACCATCAGCGATCGCGGCTCCTCGGGTTCGGCTTCTCCACTTGCCGACTCCGACGATTTAAAAGTTGCATCAAGTTGCACAATCATCTCTTGAATCTGACGCATCGATTCTTTGTTAGCATACGCGAGCAAGGTGCTATGCTCAGCGTCAGGAACAAGCCGTACTTGGTTCGGACCAAGCAGCATTTCCAAAGTTTCGGCAAGCACGCCCGGATCGATATTCTTCAAGTTGAACGCCTGGATTGTTCCGTCCTCCAGCGGTGGTAAATTCACTAGCTTTTCACTTTCAATCTGCTGATGTTCCGCTACGAGTTGTTCCAGCGCTTTGCGTAGCCTGAGGAGTTCGATTTTCTGTTGCTGAACAATCTCTGCGAGGTCAGACTGTTTTTGCTGCAGATCATTTTGACCTGCGGCTTGCGGCGTTGGTTGAAGTAGCGGTGGCTCAAATTGCGCTTGAGGATTTGGCGGGTCGCGATGGGGTTCGCTTGGCACTGGGGGTTGTAGCTGTTGCCTCGATTCTTTTTCCTGCCCCATGGCGGGCGCAGCAAGCCAAGCTGCGGCTACCATCGCAAGCATGGCTGTGCAAAACGCTTGGTTGGCATGTTGGCGAGCATGGCTCAAGAAGGTTTGGATCGACATGGTATTATCCTCCGCGGACGGGGGTTGTTGGTTTCAGTTGGGTTGCGGAAAGAATCGCTCGAAAGGCGGCTTGGCGACGCCAGCGCCGTTGGGCCTGGATTGTCGGGTAGATTTGCACGATCGTTACCGTCGGATCGCCGCTTACGATCGGCACGGCGATCAGATCGCTCCGGGCGACGAACGTGGCGACCGGTTTGCGGACCGGGGGGACGGACTTCCGGACCAGCGGGTTTTGATTTTCAGCGGTGGATAAATGAGCCTGCCTCTCATCCTGTTTCACTTGTGGCCAGAGCAGCACGGCGGCAAGTGTCGCCGCGGCCGCGGTTGCCGCTAAGCCGCAAGCGGCCCATCGCTTGCGTCTTCGCGCGCGCCGCACCTGCGCATGCAACGCCGCGGGCGCACTCGGTCGGGCCTCATCCGACGACAGCAGATCATCAATCCACGCGTCGATATCACCGACCATCGCATCGTCGCTAAATTTTATTCGCTCGGGCATCGTTTCTTCCCACAGACTTCGTCGTAAAGTTCTTTCAACTGCACGCGCAACTGTTTTCGCGCCATCGACAAACTGGCCTTTACCGCACGGGTGCTAATCTCCAGCACCTCGGCCGTCGCCTCTTGGCTCAGTCCTTCGACGGTCACCAAGTGCATCACCTGCCGCTGCCGCGTCGGCAAGCGGTCGAGGGCCGCCAGCGCCTGGGCAACGTTTTCCTTTTGGATCAATCGACCGGCGGCCGGCCGCTCGCGGCTTAGCGACGACTCGACCAGTAGCCGGGGCGTCTCGGTTTTCTTTCGCAGTTGGTCGCGGTGCAGGTTCGTTGCAATCCGTAGCAACCAAACGCGCATCGCAGCCGGGTCGCGCAATCGATACCGCCATCGCCAGCCGCGAAGCATCGTCTCCTGCACAAGGTCGCTCGCCTCGTGCTCATCGCCGATCAGTCGCATCGCATAGCGATAGACCACGTCGATTTGCTGTTCGAGGGGGTGCTGTTCGAGCCGTGCATTCACAAGGAGCCCCGACCTAGTCTTTTCTGTTAGCACGGCCTCTGCTGGCACAGCCGGCATTGGCTCTGCTATCAGTAAAAGACGTAGAGAGTGGGCGGAGGTCAAAGCAATTCTCGCAAAATTGATGGAAAAGCGTCCCGGACGGTAAAATATATGGAAAGCCTCACTATTCTACGCGTTTAGCCTCGTTAGACAAATCGTTGCTAGTGGTTTGTCACAGCCAAGAATTAGGATTGAGCAGATTAGCCGTTTTGGCGCTAGCCACGGTTATTACTGCATGAACCGGGGCTAGCGCCCTAACGGCTAACCCTAAAATTAAGCTGTGACAAAGCACTAGCCTCGGACTTGGCTCAAGCGTCAGGGTTTGTCAGTCGATTCCAGTGGAAGGGGCGGGATGCGCGCAAAATGAGCCGACGGCGCTAGCCGTCAGTTTTTTGGCAGGCTGCCCGCGGCTAGCGCCGACGGCTCACATTTGGAAACACAAGCATATTAAACATGGCCAGCGGAACCGACTTCACCACCGGCGCCCAGTATCCTCGCAGAGGCATTTTTGCTGCGTTGGGCGATTCGATTGCCGGCTTGGGCGGCTATATGATCGACGCGATCGAAGCGCTCGGCGACATGACGCTCTTTGTTTGGCGTACCATCGTCTGGATGTTCACCCGACTGCCGCGACGCGACACCCTGTTCAACAATATGTATCAAATCGGCGTGCTCAGCCTGCCTGTTGTGGCGCTGACCGGCACATTCATTGGCATGGTGCTGGCCGTGCAGTCGTATTACCAGTTCCGCAGCTTCGGATTGGAAACACAGCTTGGCGGTGTCATTAACAAGTCGATGTTCCGCGAACTGGGACCCGTGCTGGCCGCGACGATGCTTGCCGGCCGTGTTGGCAGCGCGATGGCGGCCGAGTTGGGCACGATGCGCGTGACCGAGCAGATCGACGCCCTTTCGAGCATGGGTGCCAACCCGATTCAGTATCTGGTCGTCCCTCGCTTCCTGAGCTGTCTGCTGTTGATCCCGTCGTTGACGATCATGGCGGTGTTCATGGGCGTGGTGGGCGGCTCGATGTATTGCATCAATATCCTCGACATCGACTCTTTTCACTATTGGAACAACGCGAACAAGTTTGTCGAAAACTGGGATCTGTTTTATGGCGTGGTCAAGAGCGTCTTTTTCGGCGCAACCATTGGCATCGTGAGTTGTTACCGAGGTTTCCATTGCGAGCCGGGCGCCGAGGGCGTTGGTCGGGCGGCGACGACTGCGTTTGTTTATTCGTTTGTGGTGATTATTGTGTTCGACCTGTTCCTGAGCATCTTGTTGGATTCGATTTACCTGGCCATTTGGCCATCCAGCCCTTTGACGTTGTTTCAATGAAAAAGAAAAAACCACGAATAGCACGAATTACACGAATAAAGAATAAGGAAGAAAGGTTTCAATGGTCAACATCGCATGTCAAACCAATAACAATCCGAAAGATGTAAACTATCGAGTCTTATTCGTGTAATTCGTGCTATTCGTGGTTATCTTTCCTTTGTCTCATAAACGGTTTCCTGATAATGGTAGCAGCCAATACCGAAACGATCCTTGCCATCAACGAGCTGAGCGTCGGCTTCGCACGTCAGCAGGTGCTGCGCGATATTCAGCTCTCGATCCCTCGCGGCCAATCGTTGGCGGTGATTGGCGAAAGCGGCTGTGGGAAGACGGTGCTCTTAAAGACCATCATCGGCCTCATTCGTCCGCAACAAGGGTACGTTCTGTTCGACGGTCATCGAGTCGATCAGATGTCTGAAATGGAGCTTGCCCGCGAGCGAACCCGTTTCGGCTTTGTGTTTCAGAATTCCGCCTTGTTCGACAGCATGACCATTGCCGAGAACATTTTGTTCCCGCTCCGCCAGCATCGGTATGAATCTCGAAGTCAGCACGAGCAAGAAATGCTGGCCCGGTTGGCGGAAGTTGGCTTGCCGACGAGCGTGCTGGGCAAACGGCCTGCCGAGCTATCGGGCGGCATGCGCAAACGGGTTGGCCTGGCTCGGGCACTGGTGATGCAGCCGGAGGTGCTGTTGTACGACGAACCGACGACCGGACTCGACCCGATCGTCAGCGACGTGATCAACGAACTGATGATCCACACTCGCGATACTTATTCGGGAACCAGCATCATTGTGACGCACGACATGAAAACCGCCCGCAAGGTGGCGGACCGGGTGGTGATGCTCTACCCGCTCGCACGACTTGACCCCGCCGAACCTCAAATCATTTTCGATGGCACGCCCCAAGAAATCGACGCCGCCAGCGATCGGCGTGTTTCGCAATTCGTCCGCGGCGAGGCGGGTGATCGAATGACGGAAATGGAACTCTCCAAGGAAGGTGAATAGCCATGAACGATCGGACCAAACGCTTTTGGGTTGGTATCGTTGTCTTTGCTACGATGCTCATCACAGCCATTCTGATTGTGGTGAACAGCAACGTTTCGTGGGCACCGTTTAGCGAGAAATATCAGATCAAGGTGCTGGTGGACCAGGCCCCGGGCGTTGCGCCGAACACGCCCGTGCGCAGGCACGGAATATTGATTGGCCGGGTGGCGGATGTCATCGATACCGACGATGGAGCCGAGATCACCATCAACATCGACCAAGGCAAGGTGGTGAAGACGAACGAAATCGCCCGCGTGCAGGCTTCGCTAATTGGCGATGCGGTGATTGAGTTCGTGCCCGATCGGCCAAAGAAAGATGCCCAAGCGGTTGCGCCCGGGACGACGGTTCGCGGCATTCACAATCCCAACCCGATGGAACTGATGGCCAACTTGCAGGGCGATTTGAAGCAAACGATCATGTCGCTCGGCATGGCGGGCGACGAAGTCGCAGCGTTGGCTGGCCGGCTGAATAGCGTCTTGGGCGAGCAAGACGTCGAGCGGCTTAGCCGACTGGTCGAATCGATGGAAACCGGCATGAACCAGTTCAGCTCCGTCATGGGGCATCTCGACGATATCCTCGGCGACGATGAGTTCAAAAAACAATTGAAAGAGGGCCTCGCACAAATGCCGTCGCTGATCTCCGACATCAGGGCAGTGATGGGAGGCATCGAGGGGGCCATCGGGTCGGCGGATCAGAATCTGAAAAACCTGCAAGGGCTAACCGGCCCGCTGGGCGAGCGGGGCGATGAGATCGTCGCTTCGCTGGAAAAAAGCGCGATCAATCTGCAAGAACTGCTCGGGCAAGTGGCTCTGTTTACCAAGTCGATCAACGCGAGCAAGGGCACGATCGGCATGTTGATCCACGACCGAAAGCTCGCTGACCAATTGAGGACGACCATGAATCAGGTGACCATCACGGTTTCCGACGCTAGCCGTCTGATCGCGAATGTCGAATTCATGAGCCGCAAGCTACGGCCGATTTTGGATGATGTGCGGACGATCACCGACAAAGTCGCCCGAGACCCGTCACGGGTCCTACGCGGTGTCCTCAAACCTGAAGCACGGATAAAGTCGCGAACGGGTGGGCGGCAGTATTGAATTGGAAGGCAGCCGTGTCGCAACGCGGCACACGGGGCGCCGTGTGTTGCGTTGCAACACGGCTGCCGACCCCGGCATCACCGCCCCGGTGCAGGCAGCAGCACCCCTTGCGAGGTCGTTTGCCGCAACTGCTCCGCCCGGCCGAGAAGTTGATCGGTTGGCACAATGACCTGCGGAATTAGGTTGTAGCTCAGCGTGCGGTAATCTTGAATTTCTCGCGGCACAACATTTTCGCTCACAAAGTCGAGCGGCGGAATTTCGTACCACGGCGCAGGGATCGGCTGATTGACCGTCAACGTTTCGTAGCCCGGTTTCACAAGCCTGATTTCGCGTGTGCCATAGTAGGTGAAATCGGTCGAGCAGGGCGTCGTGCCGATCTGTTGATTGTCGACATACGCCATCGCCCCGGGCGGATTGCTACGGACAATCATCCGGCGTCGCAAGCAACCAGGCAGCAGCGCCATCAGCACCAGGGAGAGCCATGCGAGTCTTTTGCGGGTTCGAGTCATCAGCGCATTCAGATCGGGCGAGTGAAATGGAGCAGAAGTGTAGAAACCCGGCGTTAATGCAGCCATCCCAATTACGCCCCGTTAGCGCCGTCCGCCAGGACGAATTGGCCGGCAACCGTATCCCAACCCCCCAGGATGAAGCCTGTTAAGCAGCACCCGCTTACGATAGAATAGACAGCACTGAGGGGTCTGGCCTGGGGGTTGGTGCTAGCGATAGCACGGCGCGCTGAGGCACGAATACTTCCGGAATCTGCCCAATGACGCGAAATCACTCCAAGCTGGAACAGACGGTTGCCGGGCTCCATTGTGCGGCCGTGAGCGACATCGGCATGCGTCGGGCGAGTAACCAAGATTCCTACGCCGTCTCGCTGGCAAAGAATGCAGAAATCTGGCGCAGCCGAGGGCATCTGCTGGTCGTGGCTGATGGCATGGGTGCCCATGCGGCCGGCGAATTGGCGAGCCGAATGGCGACCGACACCATCCCGCACAGCTACGCCAAACAGCACGACCTGTCGCCCGACGAGGCACTGGCCAGTGCCGTGCGAGACGCCAACCATGTGATCAACGCCAAAGGACAAGACAGCGTCGACTTCCATGGCATGGGCACCACGTGCAGTTGCCTGCTGCTGTTGCCATGCGGAGCGCTGGCCGCCCATGTGGGCGATAGCCGTGTCTACCGGCTTCGCGAGCATTCGCTGGAGCAGCTAACCTTCGATCACAGCCTTGTGTGGGAACTGGCCGCGGCAGGGCAGGCCAACGAAGAAGATGTGCCTGCCTACGTGCCCAAGAATGTTATCACCCGTTCGTTGGGACCCAATCCCACGGTCAATATCGACATCGAAGGCCCTTTTCCGTTGCGACAGGGGGATCGATTCCTGCTCTGTAGCGATGGTCTGACTGGCCCGTTGAGCAATGAGCTAATCGGCATGGTCGTGGCAACACTTCCCGCCAACGAGGCTGCCCAGACGTTGGTCGATTTGGCAAATCTGCTGGGTGGACCTGATAACATCACCGTCGTCGTGGCCGAAGTGAACGACCTCAAGCAATTGGGCAATGGGCAATCGTATGAACTCGATTCCATTGGCAATTCTTCGGATGCGAACCAATCGGTCGGCCAGTCGTCGGGCAACCAGTCGTCGGGCGACTCCAAGAACTGGCTCGTTGTGGGTACGGTATTGTTGACTCTCGTTTGCGTAGTGATGCTCGGTGTATTTGCTTTTCTCGGAGAGACATCGTGGTGGGGTGTAGGAGTTGGCGCTGTGTGGTGTGCATGGATAGTAATCCTGTTACGTCGCAAGTTTGCTAAGCCGCAAGCGGCGGAGGAAATTCCCGTGAATGGGCGGCATGGCAAGGGGCCTTATCGCCGCTACGCGTGCCAACCCAGGGCGGAAAATATCGAATCCTTGAGCGATATTGTCCGCCAACTCGAAGATCTCGAAGACCAACACGATTGGCAATTCGATTGGCAAGAGATTCAAACGAGCCGTCATCAAGCACACCAGGCGATCGCCCGAGGCGATTTCGACGCGGCCGTGGTTGCCTATTGCCGGGCGGTGCGACGGTTGATGGCAGCGCTGCGAGAAAATGGCCCCCAGCCTGATGGCGATTCAAGCATCCGACTGGGGTAATCTGCTAGCAATGCTCCGTGTGTTGCGTTGCAACACGGCTAGCCGTGTTGCAACGCAGCACACGGCGCCTACCCCAACCACCAACCCCCAGCCCCCAACCACCTCTATTTGCACCACACCGGCTGCTTGCTACAGTAGATCCACGCCGATGCGAATTCTGACCCGATATATCTTGGCCGACCTGCTCAAGGTCTTCTTGCTTACGCTCGCGATGATGACGGCGTTTATTTTCTTGGTGTTGATCGGCAAGGAAGCGGTCGACAATGGCCTGGGGCTATTGCCCATCGTGCGGATGCTCCCCTACATGCTGCCTCAGGCGATGCAGTTTGCCGTACCTGGCACCATGCTGCTTGCGGTCACCAGTCTTTATGGCCGTGTGGCGGCGTCGAACGAAATCGTCGCGGTCAAATCGCTTGGCATCTCGCCGATGACAATGGTTTGGCCGACCCTTATTTTGGCAACCCTGGTGAGCTTTGGCGCCGTGGTGCTCAACGACGTGGCTGTCTCTTGGGGTCGGGGCGGCGTCCAGCGGGTGATCCTCGAATCACTCGAAGAAATCGTTTACGGCCGATTGCAGACGACGCGATCGTTCAGCAACAAGCAGTTGAAAGTGAATGTCCAACGTGTGGAGGGCAAAAAACTGATCCGGCCGACATTTCTTTTCTACGCTTCGCCCGGCAAGTCGGCATGGACGATCACCGCCGACGAAGCGTCGCTGCAAGCCGACGCTGCGCAGAATGCCGTGTCGCTCACGTTGGTCAATGCCGAAATTGATTTCGAAGGAAAAGGCTCTGCCTCGCTCCCTGGCGAGCGGGAACTAAAAATTTCACTCGATGATTTTAGTGGAGGGAGTGGGCTTTCTCGCAGTCCGTCGAATCTTCCGCTTAAAGAGATTGGCCCCAGTCTTGCCCAGCAGAAAACGCAAATCGACGAAATCAAACAAGAGATGGCTGCAAGCATTGCCTACTCGCTCAGCATCGGACGAATGTTCGAGCTATCCGGGGCGTCGTGGAATCATTATCAGAGTGCGCTGCACGACTCGGCTCGACGGCTGCACCGCTTGAACACCGAGCCGCATCGCCGCTGGGCGGGCGGGTTTAGCTGCCTTTGCTTCGTAATGATCGGCGTGCCGATGGCGATTCGTCGTCGTCATGGCGAATTTTGGGGCAGCTTCTTCGCCTGCTTCTTGCCGATCCTAATCGTCTATTACCCGATGTTGGCGGGTTGCCTCGACATGGCCAAAGATGGAACCATCCCCCCACAGGCGGTCTGGCTGGGAAACATCGTGCTAGCACTTGTGGGCGTGTGGTTGTTGCGACGCGTTGTGCGATTCTAGGCTTTGTCTGAAAACCTCAATGATACCGTAATGTGAGCCGTAGGCGCTAGCCTCGGACGTTTAGGTTCGATGTTTTTCGCAGGTTCGCCCGACGCTAGCGCGTTCGGCTCAGGTTTTCTGACAAGGCCTATTCTGTTCTTGCCCGAGGGATACTCCTGATGCTACACTCCCGGTCCCTGCATGGCTTCAGGAAGAAGCCGCCCGTACGCCCCGCTCGCGCGACAAGGAGGTCGCCGTGCCTTCGCATTGGCCCATTCGTAAAAAATTGCAACTTGGCTTGGGACTCTTGTTGGTCTCGGTCTTGGCGCTTTTCTGCAGCGCCTACTACGGGCTGTATGCTTATCGGGGGCTGGTCAAAAGCCTCAGCGCCCGATCGGCCGAGTTGCCATTGGCTAGCAAAGTACGCGACCATGTGGGCGATCTGCGCGAAACACTCAGCCAAGCGAGTGATCGACTAGAAATAACCGACGTCGATGTCGACGTGCTTGCCAGCGGCACGCGAGAGCCGATGGCCGGTGGGCACGATTATCCCTTGGACCAACGGCTCCTGCGCGAGCGGTATCGGACGCAGCTCGAACTGCTAACGACCGCACTGGATCGCTACCGTCGTCAGCTCAATCAAAACTCGATCGACGCCGACTCACGATTGGGCGACGACCAGCACGAACGCAAAACGCTTGCACAGATCGACCAGTTGCTTGAATTGATTGACGGAGATCAATTGGATGAGGATTGGCTGCTCGACCGATTTCGGATCGACAAATTACGCGATGAAGTCGAGCAGCTCCGCCAACTGGTTGTCGAGCTACCCAGCCACCTGCACGAGCGTTTGAGCCAGCTTTCCGGCGAGGTCAAAGCCCAATATCGGGTTGCCATTTTCATCGCTTGGGTCACTGCCATTATTGCTACGATACTGCTGGGTATCTCCACGCGGATGTTCTACCGATGGATCGCCGAGCCGCTCCGGCAATTGGTCCGTGGCTCGCGTGAAGTCGCCGCGGGAAAATTTGACTATCACATCGGGCTGCAAACTCGCGACGAAATGGGTGAGTTGGCCGAGGCCATGAATGCCATGACCGACCGGTTTCGGGAAACACGCGATGATCTCGATCGGCAGGTCCGCGAGCGAACTAACCAAGTCGTTCGTAGCGAGCAACTCGCCAGCGTCGGGTTTTTGGCGGCGGGCGTGGCCCACGAAATCAACAACCCGCTCGCTTCGATTGCCCTTTGCAGCGAGTCGCTAGAAAGTCGCATGGCCGATTTGCTCGATCTGGAAAACCCGCCCAGTTCTGAAGACATCGAAGTCGTTCACAACTATATGCAAATGATCCAGCGCGAAGCCTTCCGCTGCAAGCAAATCACCGAGAAGCTGCTCGATTTTGCCCGCATGGGCGATTCCCAGCGGCACCGCACCGAGCTCCGCGAGCTTGCCCAGGGGGTGATCGAAATGGTGCAACATCTGGGCCGATATCAAGACAAACATATCGTTCTGGCTGATGGTGATCCGGTCATCGCCGAAGTCAATGCCCAAGAGATCAAGCAGGTGGTGCTCAATCTGATTACCAACGGGTTGGAAAGTGTCGACTTGGGCGGGACCGTTCGGGTTTCTGTCAGGCGCGATTCGTCTCAACATGCAGGGACGATGGCTCAGATTGTTGTGCAAGATGATGGCTGTGGCATGACCGAAGATGTGCAAAAGCACTTGTTTGAGCCGTTCTTCACGCGCCGCCGCTCGGGCCAGGGCACTGGACTGGGGCTTTCGATTACCTATCGAATTGTCGAAGAGCATCAAGGAGAGATCGAAGCGGTGAGCGAAGGCATCGGAAAAGGTTCGCGGCTGGTTGTTTCATTGCCCACTGGCCAAAAGGATAAGGAGACAAACCATCGCTACGAAGCCGCCTAAAGGTCAAGGATTGACCCTACTGTTTGCCGACGATGAACCCTCGCTGCAGGAGCTGATGAAGCTGGAACTGCCCAGGCTGGGGCACACCGCAACAATCTGCCCCGACGGGCTGACCGCCGTCGCGGCACTGGAAAAAAACAGCTACGACTGCATCATCGTCGACCTCGACATGCCAGGCCTCGATGGCATTGGCGTTATTGCCAAAGCCAAGGAGCTTTCGCCCGAAACCGAGGCGGTCGTGCTCACGGGCAAGTCGTCGATGGACACCGCCATCGCCGCCCTGCGACACGGCGCTTTTGATTATCTGACCAAACCGTGCAAACTGATCGAGATCGAAGCGCTGCTCAAACGCGTGGCCGACAAGCGGCAACTGCAACAGAAGTGCCGTGCGCTCCAGCATCAGGTCCAGCGGTTGACGGGCGAGCCGACACTCATCGGCAATACGCCGGCCATGCAAAAGGTCCGCTTGCTCATTCGCAAAGTCGCGCCCACGAACTCGACCGTGCTGATTCTCGGCGAAACGGGCACGGGCAAAGAACTGGTTGCTCGGGCGCTGCACGACCAAAGCACAAGGGCTAAGATGCCGTTTGTCGCGATCAACTGCGGAGCGCTACCCGAGACGCTGATCGAAAGCGAGCTGTTTGGGCATCGCAAAGGCTCATTCACCGGAGCGGATGAGCATCGCACGGGCCTGTTCGAAGTGGCAAGCGGCGGGACGATTTTCCTGGACGAAATTGGCGAACTTCCCAAGTCGATGCAGGCCAAGCTACTCCGTGTGCTCGAGAGTGGCGAGATTCGTCGCGTTGGCGAGAATCAATCCACTGTGGTCGACGTGCGCGTGGTTTGTGCGACGCATCGCAATTTGCCGGAGATGGTTGCGGACGAGGAATTTCGCGAAGACTTGATGTATCGGATCAACACGTTCGAAATCAATTTGCCGGGATTGCGCGAGCGGATCGAGGATGTGCCGATTTTGGCTCAGCATCTACTGGCCCGGCATCGGCGCGGTACCCGATCGGCGGACCAGCAAATTTCCCCCGGTGCCATAGAAATGCTGTGCGGCCACATCTGGCCCGGCAATGTGCGTGAGCTGGCCAATGTGATCGAACACGCGACCATTCTATGCAGCGAGGGCCCGATCCGCGGAGAGCATCTGCCGCAACGATTCGATTCTCGACAATTGATCGGCACGGCACGCCGAAAGCGCGGCCCCATGTCGCTCCGCGAGCTAGAGATCGAAGCGATCCACGACGCCCTAGAGCGAACCGGCGGCAGCAAACCCCTAGCCGCCGAGCAACTAGGCGTCAGCCTCAAAACGCTCTACAACAAGCTGAACCAGGCAGGCGGCTTGGAGAAGACGGCGTAAGGTAAATGTCTCATCTGTCGCTCGCCTAAGTTGCCAACTCGACTACGTCCAATCGTGCACGCGGACGAATGCTGATTTTATTGGCCATCGGAGAGTCTTTCCGTGACCTCACCTCGAATTCGGCTCCACTGTTTGTCATCGAGTGGGATCGGATCCCCACTATCCAATCCTTCGATCAGCAATTCCTCAAGCTTTTCCTTTCCCTCTTTCGCACGCGAAATCAGTGCCACAACATAAGCACTCGGCCCGTCGAATTCGCCCACCTCGACTTGACCGTTAACGAATCGCTGTAATTCTTCTCCCAGATTCAGGTTCAGCCTTAAATCCGCCATTTGACTTTCTCCACCAACATTTAACAGACTTTCCAGCAACACAGAATACCCGCAGATTCGCTTAGCAATCCCCTTCCATTCCATGCAGCCGGCGATCCTTTGATACATTGTACACTTGTCATAGCTTCGTCGCCATCGCAACGGGGGTAACCGATATACCTGTCCAACAGGAGATTCGCCCCAGAAAAATCGCTTGTATTTTCGCCGAGTCGACCAGATAATTGAGGAGCCGTTCGGAAGTGAAGCCACGGTTGCAGACTGTGAACTGACTTACCGATTACTTGACGTAGGAAAACCTGTTGTGCGAGCCACTTATGCTCGCGCACAACATCCTGACCTAATATGAATAAAAAAGTTCTGGTGCTCTTGGGGATGTCTGGGCTCGTCATCGTGATTGGAATTGCTTGGATTCTCATTGAAAAGCCAACACTAGATGTCAGATTGAGGTGTCCCAAATCCGTGGTCGTGGATGAGAGTTTTGATCTGGTTTTGGAAGCCAGAAATCTGCATTCCGAATCGATTCGTTTGGATAGTATTGATGTGGACTTTGATTTCCTGAGTGGTTTTGATGTCGTCTCGATCACTCCACTGCCTACGGGCCACATGGATATTTTTGGTCTGCGGAGTTGGGACTTTGGAGAAAGTGTTTCACCCGGTGAAACACTCAAAATAACCTTCACGCTCACGGCTCTCAAACAAGGTCATTACGTGGGCGATGTTGATGTCTGTAACCCAAATCAGGACTTTACGACGGTGATTCCAAACATAGACATTCTCGCCAAATAGAGTTGCACTCTAAATTGGATTGTCTGACACCAAACCTGATCGGTCGCCGCGCCGCCAGGTGCCACTGCTGGCTAGCCCAGCAGTGGTCGTCGGGACTTGCATCACACTGCTGGACAAGCCAGCAGTGGCCCCCGATGAGTCCCTGAAATTTCAAAAGTAAAAGGTCATGGGAGTCACCTTCGGTATATTGTCAGTAACACCGGTCGTGGTACAATGAAGGTCGCTTTCTTTTGTTGAGGAACTTTGAGCTTTCAGTGAGAACTGCGAGGAATGAGCATATGAGCATCGGACGTGCCATTGCTATAACGCTGGCTGTACTGAGTTTTACAACAGGCCTCTGCAATCTTGAAAAATATTACCACATGCACACTAGATGTGTAAGCGTTCTGTGAACAGCGTCCCAAAATTGCGCGCTATCCTAATAGAGGTGAACCATTCCCTTTATTCCAGGAACGAGCACAATGTCCAATCGAAACAAATCCCAAGAGTCCCACTGGCGTGGCCTACTGAAACAGCAGTCCTCAAGCGGCTTGAGCATCGCGGCGTTTTGCCACCAGAACTCGATTACACAAACCAGCTATTATGCCTGGCAGCGTAAGTTCCGTGAGCAGCAAGCCTCCCCAGAGCAGGGGAGCCGTTCGACCAAGTCTCTTAAAACCAGTCGTAACGCCGTCCAGGGCACCCAACTGGTGCCTGTGCGGATCGAGGGGACGACACCTGCGTCCACGCTGCGTATTCACTTGCCGCAGCAGGGAGTCTTTGTGGATGTGCCTCACGGCACCGATTGTGAGACAGTGAAGGACGTATTGCAGGCGTTGCGTGAGGTGGCGTCATGTTGATTGTGCCATCCCAAATAAAAGTCTTCGCCGCGTTGGCTCCCACGGACATGCGTAAAAGTTTTTGTGGATTAATCGGTATCGTCGAAAAGGAGCTTGGCAAACAGATTGAAGACGGAGATCTTTTCTTGTTTTTCAACCGACGCCGCAACCGGTTGAAGGTACTCTATTTCACGGGTGACGGCACGATCATCCTCTACAAGCATCTTGAACGAGGAACGTCCGAGACACTACGTGGCGCCGACCATGGAGGGGCGATTGCATCCCCCGGTGATTACTTGACACTGCATGTGGACGACCTGCGATTGTTGCTGGAAGGCATCGAGCTATCGAGTGTCAAACGTCGCAAGTGGTGGCGTCGTGAGCAGGCAAAACAAATTACTCAATCGCCTTGGAAACCACCTTGACGCGCAACGTGAATTGTCGATAAATAAACATGTGTGTTCTACACCAACGGTGTGTGATCATTTGCCATTTCGTGACGCACCTTCAAGGACCGAAACGTTGTCGATGGAATCCGACAAACTCCGAAAAGAGATCGAAGTGCAGCGCGCCGAGATCGCACATCTCAAAAGGGTTAATAGCGAGCAACAGGCAACTCTTGAATCGTTGCAGAATCACATCGAGGTGATGCAAGAGCAAATCACCTTACTCCGTAAGGCACTCTTTTCTCCACGGCGTGAACGGTTTATCCCTTCTCCCGATCAAAAGCTTCTTTTTGATCCCGAGTCGATCGAGGGCAACGAGATTAGCGAGGATGACGAGGCGACCGACGAAGAAGAGCCAGACGATGAATCGTCTTCGAAACGCAAGAAACGCCGTAAGAAGCGCAAACGTTTTGAATTCCCCGAGTGCTTGCCGGTCCAGCGTTTTGAACACCCACTGCCGCCGGAAGAACTCGATTGTCCTTGTGGATGTGGCGGCAAGCGGACGGTGATCTCCGAGCAGATCTCACGGCAACTAGAATATGTTGAGTCTAGCGCCTACATCGCCGAGCACGTTCGGTTTACCTACGGTTGCCCTGTTAGCCGGGATGGCCAGCAGATCGTCACCAGCGAAAAGCCACCCAATATCAACGAAAAAGGGATATTTGGGGCCAGCACGTTAGCCTGGCTGGCACACGCCAAGTTCGAGCGTCACCTGCCCCTGTATCGTCTCCAGGAAGAGCTTCGTTCCACCACCACGATGTGGTTCAACCGCAGCGTGTTGAGCAACGCCGTGGTGCGAACGGGCGAGCGTCTGCTGCCGGTGTGGGATCTGATTCGCACCCAAGTACTGGATAGTTTTTATGTACGGGCCGACGAGACCACGGCCCGTGTCCTGCGTCCCGGGGCTGGGGCGACCAAGCTGGTTTATCTCTGGGTCTACGTTGGCGATGACCAGCATCCGTACCAACTATTTGACTATCGACTTGATCGATCCCGCGCAGGTCCGCGGGAAATACTTGATGATTTTCAAGGCGGATTATTAACCGACGGTTACAGTGTCTACACGTCCCTAGTCAAGGAATCGGATGGCCGACTTCTGGATCTGGGTTGTTGGGCCCATGCGCGGCGGAAGTTCGACGAAGCGTGCGCCGTCTCAACGCAGCCACTTGCGCACGAGGCGCTCGCTTGGATCTGGCAACTGTACGACATCGAGGATCGCCTGGCCGATACCGATGTGGAAACGCGACGACAAGTGCGCATGCGCGAGTCGGTTCCCATTCTTGCCCTTCTGCACGATCGTCTCACCGAAGTGCAGCCGACGGTACGGCCTTCGACCAAGTTGGCCGAAGCGATCGGCTACCTGCTCAATCGTTGGAACGCGATGACGCGATTTGCAACCGACGGGCGCTATGCGATCGATAACAACATGGCAGAAAGAGTCATTCGCCCCTCGGTTATTGGAAGAAAAAATTACCAATTTTTTGGGAGCGATGCGGGTGGTCGCGCGGCATGCGTCTGGTACACGCTTATCCAGAGTGCTCGTTCTAATCATGTCCACGTCACCCCGTATCTCAACGATGTTCTCGTCCGGCTTCCTCAGATCGTTCCCGAGTACTTGCGGGTGGGCGACGCCCAAACCCCGTTCGAATCGCTTTCAAGGGACCAGCGTGAACAGCTCTCCGAGCTGCTACCTGACCGATGGCTCAAGGCACACCCTGAGCATCGCAGCGAAGATCGCCAGCGCGAACTTGATCAGGCCAACCAGCGCCGCCGCCAGAGGCGTGCTTCACGACGTCGGCTTGTCAAGATCTGAATTACGCTCCTGGCATGACGGAGTTCACAGAGCGCTAACCTAGATGTGGCGATGCATCCGCCACGGAACTTGCATCCTTTGACGATGCATTCGGACGTGCGGGAAGCTTTCACACCTCGTTTTGCCCGAAGTACGACTTTACATGCAAAGAGATGCTCTGTGTAGAATTTTCTCTACCCGGCGTATCCGCCGAGGAAGTACTTCGTGTTGTCTCAGGCGTGAAGGCGACTATTCGGATCGCAGATTCCGCTGGTAACACAGTGCTTCAACAGAATCTTACGGCCGATAGCTTTTCTCTAACATGGCCAGGGCAAAAGACACGGCAGCAACCAGTCCCGGTATTCCGTTTCACCCCTGTTCCGCCCGGCGAATACAAGCTATTTTTGAACGTCCAGCAGCCCGCTTCCCAGCTCGCCGATATTCCTCACCGTGTGGTTGCAAATTACGAGCTCTGTGGAATTGAACGCATGGCCACACAGTTTACCGGCGGTTTTTCCGCCGTATGCTTACTCATTGGGGGAGGCATCTTCGTGACGATCTTTGTAACTGCCAACAAGCCACGGTCGCAGAGCGTGACCAAGCTTGCCGACAATTTGACTTATTAAGAAACCCCGTTAGTCCACGTATCGTTAGTTGTTATGCCTAAGGCACCAAGTAATTCAAGGAATAGATGGAAATGGCCAAAATTCTCGTTGCGCGAAGCATTGGCGGTAGTCTTTGTTTTTGCGCTGATATTCGCGTTTATCGCGCATCGCGACCTTGAAGATGAAGCTATTGGTACAGTTATGGGCAGCTTTGCTCTACTTTGGTGTCTGTTGTGCTGGAAAGCAATTCGACTGAATAGAGATTTCTTCTCCATTAGGAGACGAAATAGGCGCGATTAACAATGCCTAGCGGCAAGGCAAGTCGCCTCAGTGTGATGCAAACCGCCCAGGCTTCGATATAATCAGTTCCTAATTCATAACACGGACAGCCTGGAAAGGGCAGCGGCCGCCGTGTCCTCCGTTCGCAGCTCCGGTTTTGCTTTGAAACTCCCCAAACGCAACTCATTCATTGGTGGTTTTTTGTCGGCGATTGCACTCGTCGTAGTTTATCACCTTTTGAATCACTCGGGCATGCGCGGTGGTGTTCACGCCGAATCCCCGAATGGCATCTACGAATTATCTATAATGGCCCCGCTGTCGCCGCAGTATGGCGACGCGTATGACATCACGTTAACTGACCAGCGGACCAAGACAGTTGTTCGCCGAATCGTGATTACCGTCCCGTCTTCAGAGCGTACCGTTGCAATTCGCGGTGGCGGTGGAAATGTGGATTGGGATACTGCAAACCAGTTTGCGGACTTTAATGCCGACGGTAAGACAGTCATTCGCGTGTGGGTGCCATAACAGGCAGCGAACAAGGCTTTCACGCAAAGCTGTTGGGCACCCGACGACGCTAACGCAGTGGTGCAAATCGCGTCGATGTTGGTACAATTGAATCAGATTCACACATGGTTCGCTTCGTTTGGGGCGGTGTCGTGAATGCCTTCCGTTGTGCGGCATCCAAGCACCATGAATTCTATTTCTGCTATTTGCTGGTATTTGTGCGGGCTGTTCCTATTTGCCTTGCTTGCTGCAAGTGTCATTACTGTAGCGCCTGCTGGAGAGCGTTTTCTCACGGGAATAATGGTGTTCGATGCCTGCTGCGCTACAAGTTTTTGTGTACTTGCGCTGGTGTTTCGTCTGTGCAAGCCTTCGCAGCCAAGCTGGCTATTGCGTTTATTTCAAGGGGTCGCGGCCCTCGCAACCGTTCTCGTGTTGCTGGTCTCTATCGGGTAGCTGTCGCCCAACAGCGCCGGGTACCACTGCTGGCTTGCCCAGCAGTGGGGAACGGGAATCCTCCACTTCACACTGCTGGACAAGCCAGCAGTGGCACCCGACGACGCTAACGCAGTGCCTCACCCGCTGCGGCGATGGTGCGGTCGATGTCCTCTTCTGTGTGGGCGGCGGAGATGAATAGCGATTCGTATTGACTGCATGGCATGTAAACACCCCGGTCGATGAGGCCCCAAAAGTATTGGCCGAATCGGTGCGTGTCGCAGCGGCTGGCGACTTCCCAGCAGTCGACCACGTCGGGATTAAAGAACAGTGTCATCATGCTGCCGACGCGGGCGATTGTGTGTGGCAGGCCGGCAGCTTCGGCTGCTTGATGCAAGCCGGCTTCGAGTCTCGCTCCAAGCTGTTCGAGCCGCTGGTAGGGCGGGTTTTCCTTGAGCTCTTGCAGCATCGCGCTGCCGGCGGCGGTGGCGAGCGGGTTGCCGCTGAGTGTGCCGGCTTGAAACACGTCGCCTGCCGGCAGAACGCGATCCATGATTTCCGCCCGACCGCCGTAAGCACCCACGGGCAGCCCGCCGCCGACGATTTTACCTAGCGTCGTCAAGTCGGGCGACAGACCGAGCCATTGCTGCGCACCGCCATACGCCACGCGAAAACCGGTCATCACTTCGTCGCAGATCAATAGCGAACCGTGCTGCTGCGTCTGTTTCTCCAGAGCTTGGCAAAATTCATCGCTCGGCCGCACCACGCCCATGTTGCCGACGACCGGTTCGAAAATGACCCCTGCGATGCGGTCGCCCGTTGTGCGAAACGCTTCCTCCAGGCCGGCAACGTCGTTGTAGGCAAGCACCAGCGTATCTTGCGTGGTGCCGTCCGTCACGCCGGGCGAACTGGGGACGCCCAAGGTCGCGGCCGCGCTGCCTGCCGCGACCAGCAGGCTATCGACATGCCCATGATAGTTGCCGGCAAATTTAACGATCACGTCTCGACCGGTAAAACCGCGTGCCAGCCGAATGGCGCTCATCGTCGCCTCGGTCCCCGAGTTGACCAAACGGACTTTCTCGATCGACGCGACCGCATCCGCAATCTGCTCGGCCAATTGGTTTTCGGCTTCGGTCGGCGCGCCAAAGCTGGTCCCTTGGGCCAATGCCTGCTGAACGGCAGCAACGACGCGCGGATGGCCATGCCCCAAAATCATCGGCCCCCAGGAGCCGACATAGTCGATGTAGCGGTTGCCATCGATATCCCACAGATAGGCTCCTTCACCCCGGTCGATAAACAGAGGCGACCCGCCCACCGCACCAAAAGCACGGGCAGGGCTGTTTACCCCCCCCGGCATCAACTGCTGGGCACGCTCGAAGGCTTCGATACTACGCTGACGGTTGATCGTATTTGCTAAATTAGTCATTGATTTCCTAAAAAGAATTAACCACGAATAGCACGAATTACACGAATAGATTTAAAAGACAATCCGCTCAGATTGGACTTTGGGGTGTTGTCCGAAATTGATAAGTAGCCCGAGTCTGCAACCAGTTGCTTTTAGATAGTTATGGACTTGCGCTCGATCATTGTCGGTCAGTTGCTTGATCGCTTTAATTTCTACAATGATCGATTCGAAGCAAATGAAGTCCGGTTTATAGATTGCTTCCAGCTTGTGTCCTTTGTATCGAAGTTCCAGTACCTTTTGGTCGATAAATGGAATCGCTTGATCTCTAAATTCAAGAGAAAGAGACTCCTGATACACGGCCTCCAGAAAACCACACCCCATTTCGTTGTAGACTTCAAAGCAGGCACCCATGATACGATAACTTTCTTCCCGAAAAACAATCTCAGCCATCATTGACCCTTCACAAAATCATTCGTGTTATTCGTGCAATTCGTGGTTACTCCTGTATATTGCTACGAGCCTGCTTGACGATTTCTTTTGCCCAAGGCTTTTCATCGTAGAGATCGACAATTGCTTTGACCATGCGCTGTGCCGCGGCGGGATTGGTTTTTTGTAGTTTTATTGCCGTTTCCAAACGCTCGCGCAATGCGGGTAATTGGTTGGCCGCCTGCTTTTCGATTTGCGTATTAAGTCTGTCTAATTGACGTCGAGCTAAAACTAACCAGCGGCGGTCGTCTTCACTTAACAGCCCATCGCTTACCGCAGGCCCATTGCTTACAGCCGGCCCGTAGAGTGCGAGCAGCGACGACAACATCACTTGGCTCCGTTCGGGGCTATCGCCTGCCGCGGCATGGGCCTCAGTGTAAAGCCACTGCACGAGGCTGATTTCATGGGAACCGCCGAAAGCGGCTTTGAATTTCAACTTCCGTTCCATTTTTTGTAGTTCGAGTTCTTCACGGTAGTGCTCGAATTCCGAGAGACGGGGATCGGTGCCAAAACGATCGGTGAATTCCTCCAAGGGCCCTTCGATAACGCGCAGATCCTCGGTTCCATTCTCTTGGATTGTGGTCATGATTTGAGCATACAAGTCGTCTGCCGATGCCGGACGCGTTAACCACCATCCGCTCCAGACCAACAGACTTAGCGCCGTGATCAATCCGGCGAGTTGCGTGGCCAGTACGATGCGTTCATGGCGAGTTTGCTGCCGCTGCCTGCGTGCCTTGTCTGCGTCGACGGTTGTGAAGTGATCTGTTGCAGCAGGTGTCTTCGGTGCTTCCGTAGGAGTCGAGGGTGAATCCCCTGCGCTTTGTTCGGCACTCCTGTCAGCCACGGTAGGGGCATCGAATATCTGGCTTGGCAAGTTCGCAGCGCCGGTCGGAAACAGCGGCGAAATGTCCTTGGCTTGCCCTTCTTCTCGGGTCGACAAGTCAAACGCTTCGTTCGTCACATCGGAAAGCAAGTCGATTCCCGAACCCTCCGACAGATTGCATTGTGCAGTCGGCTCTTGACGCACCGGTCGTGACAAGGCCTTGGCCATCGCTTCCATGTGACGACCCAGCACCATCACATTGGGAAACCGGTCGGCCGGTTCCTTGGCAAGCAACTGGTGGATAAGTCGTTCGAGTTGCTCCGGCGTATCGGACACAAGCCGGCGCAGCGGCTCCGGCTCGGCAAACCGTTGGAGCTGAAGCATCTCGGGCATCGTCTTGGCACGGAACGGCGGCCGGCCGGCGAGCAGCGCATACATCACGCCGCCCAGACTGTACTGGTCACACTTTTCTGTGACAGGCCGACCATCGGCTTGCTCGGGCGACATGTAGTCGGCCGTCCCCAGCACACCTCCGGCGGTGGTCAGTTGCGTGCCGCCGAACAATCGGGCGATACCAAAGTCGGCAATTTTTATGCGATCACCCGCGCCGAGCAGCAGGTTGGCCGGTTTGATATCACGATGTACCACCCCATGGTCGTGGGCATGTTTCAGCGCTCGACATATTTGGACGGCGATGTCGACAGTCTCGTGCCAATCAAACCGTCGGCCTGCTTTAAGCTCTTCTTCCAAACTGGTGCCGTCGACCAATTCCATGGAGTAGAAGAGGATGCCATCCTGTTCGCCGTAGCCGTAGAGCCGCACGATGCTATCATGCTGCAATTTTTTGAGCGAATCGATTTCCGCTTCAAACCGCTCGCGGAACCCTTCGGCCGCAGCTAGCTGGGGGCTGAGTGCCTTGACCGCAACGTGCTGGCCCGACTGGCTGTCGACTGCTGCGTAGACCGAGCCCATGCCGCCCTTGCCAAGCCGTTTGCCAATTTTGTAGGGCCCGAGTTGCTCAATTTGCATGGTTTGCCTCAATCGATCTGCTAGCTGCTATTACCCATCGTAACACCCTCGCCTGTGGCGAGCTAGCAGTTGCTCCGGATCAGTCGACTCGGACTTGAGCAGAGGCGTGAGATTCCGTATAAGCCTTTGTTGTGGTTCCAAGTGATAAGTCATCGTATGGGAGTCCGTCCTGGCGGACGGCGCTAACGACAATGCCCTATTTTACTTACATGCCGATTCGGTTGACAAACCTTTGCACCGCATGGATTGCTACTGCAAGCCTGCTGTTGGGGTTTGCTGTGCATCTTCCTGTCGCCCATGCCCAGTCGGGTGAGCAGTTTCCCTACGTTGCTTACGTGATCGGGCCAGAAGCCTTCGTCCGCAGCGGGCCGGGGGGAAGACACTATCCCACGGCGGCTTTGCCCGAGGGTTTTGCGGTCGAAGTCTTCCGTCACGATGGCGGCATCTGGTGTGCCATCAGGCCGCCCGAAGGCAGCTTTAGTTGGGTCGAGGCCCACAAAGTGCGAATCGTTGGCGATGGCACCGCCGAGATTCTCGACGAGCAGACCGTCGCCCGAGTGGGCAGTGCGCTCGCGCCCAATCGCAGTGCCGTGCAGGTCATGCTTCAGCGAGGTGAGTTGGTAAAACTGGCACCGAAAGTTCCATCCACCGAGGGTCATTGGCTGGCGATTATGGCGCCTGCGGGAGAATTTCGTTGGATCGAAGCGAGCCGGATTTCTCGGCAACCGCCGATGGAAAATACTCAAGTACCCAATCGACAGGTACCCCGTCCGCAGTCGCAATGGCAAGCACAACATGCGGCCAAGGCGAAGCGTTCGGTGGATGTCGAGGCGATCAACATCATTGACGGCTCACCTGCCGAGAAATCGTTAACCCAAAACCAAACCAACGAAGTAACAGTTCAAACTCAACCGGCGGTTCCCACTCCAGCAACCTCAGCGGACGCTAGCGTCTTCGCCAGCCCACCCCGGGTGCGCTTCCGTGGTTTCTCTGCGAAAGCACAAAATCAAACAGAGCGCCAAAATCAAACAGAGCGACTGGAGGAACTCCAGTTGCGGCTATCGCAAACGGTCCTCAACGAGCCGCGGCAATGGCAGTTTGATGCGTTGCGGCGCGAAGCCGATGCGCTGCTTAGCCAAGCCGGTTCGTCGACCGAGCGCACGCGAATCCGTGATTTCCAGGATCAAATTACCCGATTCGAGCTAATCCGCTCGAAGCGTCTCGATCCTCGCATCGTGCAGCCTAACAGTTTGCTGGCGAAGGGAAGCGATGCAGCGATTGACACAACGCGGATCGATCCATTTGATGGCGAGCCTGCCTCCGACTTCCGGCTCGATCCGCGGGACCAGAGCGCTCGGCAAAGGGCGCTGGCGGATCTTCGTGGCAAAGATTCAGCCGTTGGCAGAATTGTTTCGGGCACCGAAGGTACCTTGGAGGATGCCCCCAACGAGGTGCGTTATGATGCGGTCGGATTGCTCAAACCGGTGGTCTCGCGTCGCAACAAAGCGCCCCAATATGCGCTGGTCGACGACAAGGGCGAAGTCGTTTCGTTCATCACCCCCACGCCGGATGTGAACTTGCAGCCTTACGTGGGCAAGCGCATCGGCATCCAAGGGACGCGAGGGTATATGCCCGAGTATCGCCGAGCGCATGTCACGGCGAGTCGTGTCACGCCGCTTGAGGATCGCCGCTTGCGATAGTTGTCGTGCGTCGCAACGCAGCTAGCCGTGCTGCAACGCAGCACACGGGGCCTACGCAGCACACAGAGTTTTTCTTGCCCTTATTTCTGCGACTGCATAATCTTCGCGGCAAGTTTCACGACGCGTGGGTCGGCGTCTTCCACGGCTCGCTGACGGGCCAAGTCGAACAACCGTGGATCGCCGGTGGTTGCCATCATCGTCAGAGCACGGAGACGTACTTCTCCCTCGGTGTCGTCAAGCAGCCATCGCAACCAACGACGAGCGCTTGCCGCGGGTAGTTGCGTAAGTTCTTCCAGCAATTGCAATCGCCTGCTTGGTTCCGACGACACCAACAAGGTGGCCAATGCCACTTCCGCTTTGGACAGACCTCGCTCTTCGATCACAGCAAAAACCATGGCTGCCTCGAAATCGTGTGCCGTGCCCAACATGGCAATCAACTTACGAAGGGGGAGAGGGCGTAGTTGCTGGCGGTGCCGTTGCATTTCGTCGGGGGTGGGAACATCTAACAGACGCGGAGTGGTTGCACGATTCGTTAGCGATTCAATAGGTTGAGAAATTGTTTCCGATGGATTAAATCGCTGCCCGAATCCCCATTCGGGCGACCAATCGCTGCGGTTGGGTTGCGCGTGCGAAGGCGTCCCGGTAGGCAAGGGCGATCTGGTTTGGCTCGCGTCGGTTGCCGCGGGCAACTCGGCGAGTCGCGGCAAAGGTTTTGCAATAAGCAAACGTTCGGCCAGTTCGCCGGTTGCCGCAAATTGACGCAGATCGGTTTGAGGTTTGGTCAGCGGTGGGGGCGATTCTGCCAAGCCAGCCGGTTGTGCCGCTCGCGGCAGGTTGCGAAGCCGTGGCCCGCGAGGCGGTACGGACGCCAGAATGGACTGACAATCTGCTAGCACCTCGGCACTGCGGTTGGGCGCGACATGCTCGGCATGCAACAAAATGCGAAGTGCCAGCCCCTCCGCCCAATGCTTGCCCGTAGGGCTGAGTCGGTCGACAACCCGAGCCAGCGCACGGGCCAAGGTACCGAGCCGAATGCCGAAATCGTTGGTCGCTGCTGCTGTGTCCGCTTCGATTTCCCAAGTCGTCAACAGATCGCTAACCACTTCATGAGCCGCATACGCCTGGGCAGCACGCTCCGAAGCGGCGGTGGCAACCAACGGATCGATGGCGGGCAATCCCAAGCGGGCAAGCTGACGAATCGGCACTTCAACCTGAGCATCGGCCGTTTGAGAAACACGTGCAGCCAATTGCCGGATCAGCCATGCACGATGCCAACGCCCCGCGACCGGCGACAAAACTATTGCTAGCAATGAGAAGCCTGCCACAAACATCGCGCTGCACGCAAGTCGACTGGCGCTAGTAACCGCTCGCTTCTGATCGACAACACGTGGCAAACCAAGACCTCCATGCACATTGGCAACACAAAATAGTCCAGCGTGATTGTCTTGAAACGGGCCAATTGGCACAAGATCGTTCATCTCGATATTACGGCGAGCGGCAATAGAGAATTTACCAGCCGTAGCCGTTCACGGGTTGGAAGAAAAATGAACCACGAAGAGCACGAAGGACACAAAGAATAGAATTCTATTTTTTGAGAGGCTTTTGCGAATACTGTTGAGGAAGTCTTTCCACTTCAAATCCTGCGATCCTACTCTCTCACTTTTTTCGTGGTTTTCGTCTATTTCGTGGTTTTCCTCCGAATGGGTTTCCCGTTTGAATTCGCTGAGAAGCGGGAGCAAGCGATTTGTCCTCTGACTTCTTCGTGCTCTTCGTATCCTTTGTGGTTCAATATTTTTCATTCCGTGAACGACTTCGGCTACGGTAAGTTTTCATCTGCCGCTCGCCATACGGCAAGACATTGCTACCTCGCCGGTACTTTCGCTGCTACGATGTTCTCGTAACCGCATCCCCATCGTGTGGCTGCGAAAGAAACACCATCGCGGAAAAAGCAATCGTTTCATGAACGAACCTGAACCAATCGATGCCTCCTCAACGCTAGCTGGCATCTGCCAGCGAGCGGCGGATGGGGCGTTCCGAATTACTTTCCACGCCCAGAAGGAGATGGTAGCCAGATTGATTTCGCTTGACGAGGTTCTTGAAGCAATTGCCGATGGAGTCATCCTGGAAAACTATCCCCAGCATTAACGTGGTGCTTGCTGTTTAATGCACGGTGTAACGGCCGCCGATCGAAACTTGCACATTGTCTGTAAGCGTTCTGTGAACAGCGTCCCAAAATTGCGCGCTATCCTAATAGAGGTGAACCATTCCCTTTATTCCAGGAACGAGCACAATGACCAATCGAAACAAATCCCAAGAGTCCCACTGGCGTGGCCTACTGAAACAGCAGTCCTCAAGCGGCTTGAGCATCGCGGCGTTTTGCCACCAGAACTCGATTACACAAACCAGCTATTATGCCTGGCAGCGTAAGTTCCGTGAGCAGCAAGCCTCCCCAGAGCAGGGGAGCCGTTCGACCAAGTCTCTTAAAACCAGTCGTAACGCCGTCCAGGGCACCCAACTGGTGCCTGTGCGGATCGAGGGGACGACACCTGCGTCCACGCTGCGTATTCACTTGCCGCAGCAGGGAGTCTTTGTGGATGTGCCTCACGGCACCGATTGTGAGACAGTGAAGGACGTATTGCAGGCGTTGCGTGAGGTGGCGTCATGTTGATTGTGCCATCCCAAATAAAAGTCTTCGCCGCGTTGGCTCCCACGGACATGCGTAAAAGTTTTTGTGGATTAATCGGTATCGTCGAAAAGGAGCTTGGCAAACAGATTGAAGACGGAGATCTTTTCTTGTTTTTCAACCGACGCCGCAACCGGTTGAAGGTACTCTATTTCACGGGTGACGGCACGATCATCCTCTACAAGCATCTTGAACGAGGAACGTCCGAGACACTACGTGGCGCCGACCATGGAGGGGCGATTGCATCCCCCGGTGATTACTTGACACTGCATGTGGACGACCTGCGATTGTTGCTGGAAGGCATCGAGCTATCGAGTGTCAAACGTCGCAAGTGGTGGCGTCGTGAGCAGGCAAAACAAATTACTCAATCGCCTTGGAAACCACCTTGACGCGCAACGTGAATTGTCGATAAATAAACATGTGTGTTCTACACCAACGGTGTGTGATCATTTGCCATTTCGTGACGCACCTTCAAGGACCGAAACGTTGTCGATGGAATCCGACAAACTCCGAAAAGAGATCGAAGTGCAGCGCGCCGAGATCGCACATCTCAAAAGGGTTAATAGCGAGCAACAGGCAACTCTTGAATCGTTGCAGAATCACATCGAGGTGATGCAAGAGCAAATCACCTTACTCCGTAAGGCACTCTTTTCTCCACGGCGTGAACGGTTTATCCCTTCTCCCGATCAAAAGCTTCTTTTTGATCCCGAGTCGATCGAGGGCAACGAGATTAGCGAGGATGACGAGGCGACCGACGAAGAAGAGCCAGACGATGAATCGTCTTCGAAACGCAAGAAACGCCGTAAGAAGCGCAAACGTTTTGAATTCCCCGAGTGCTTGCCGGTCCAGCGTTTTGAACACCCACTGCCGCCGGAAGAACTCGATTGTCCTTGTGGATGTGGCGGCAAGCGGACGGTGATCTCCGAGCAGATCTCACGGCAACTAGAATATGTTGAGTCTAGCGCCTACATCGCCGAGCACGTTCGGTTTACCTACGGTTGCCCTGTTAGCCGGGATGGCCAGCAGATCGTCACCAGCGAAAAGCCACCCAATATCAACGAAAAAGGGATATTTGGGGCCAGCACGTTAGCCTGGCTGGCACACGCCAAGTTCGAGCGTCACCTGCCCCTGTATCGTCTCCAGGAAGAGCTTCGTTCCACCACCACGATGTGGTTCAACCGCAGCGTGTTGAGCAACGCCGTGGTGCGAACGGGCGAGCGTCTGCTGCCGGTGTGGGATCTGATTCGCACCCAAGTACTGGATAGTTTTTATGTACGGGCCGACGAGACCACGGCCCGTGTCCTGCGTCCCGGGGCTGGGGCGACCAAGCTGGTTTATCTCTGGGTCTACGTTGGCGATGACCAGCATCCGTACCAACTATTTGACTATCGACTTGATCGATCCCGCGCAGGTCCGCGGGAAATACTTGATGATTTTCAAGGCGGATTATTAACCGACGGTTACAGTGTCTACACGTCCCTAGTCAAGGAATCGGATGGCCGACTTCTGGATCTGGGTTGTTGGGCCCATGCGCGGCGGAAGTTCGACGAAGCGTGCGCCGTCTCAACGCAGCCACTTGCGCACGAGGCGCTCGCTTGGATCTGGCAACTGTACGACATCGAGGATCGCCTGGCCGATACCGATGTGGAAACGCGACGACAAGTGCGCATGCGCGAGTCGGTTCCCATTCTTGCCCTTCTGCACGATCGTCTCACCGAAGTGCAGCCGACGGTACGGCCTTCGACCAAGTTGGCCGAAGCGATCGGCTACCTGCTCAATCGTTGGAACGCGATGACGCGATTTGCAACCGACGGGCGCTATGCGATCGATAACAACATGGCAGAAAGAGTCATTCGCCCCTCGGTTATTGGAAGAAAAAATTACCAATTTTTTGGGAGCGATGCGGGTGGTCGCGCGGCATGCGTCTGGTACACGCTTATCCAGAGTGCTCGTTCTAATCATGTCCACGTCACCCCGTATCTCAACGATGTTCTCGTCCGGCTTCCTCAGATCGTTCCCGAGTACTTGCGGGTGGGCGACGCCCAAACCCCGTTCGAATCGCTTTCAAGGGACCAGCGTGAACAGCTCTCCGAGCTGCTACCTGACCGATGGCTCAAGGCACACCCTGAGCATCGCAGCGAAGATCGCCAGCGCGAACTTGATCAGGCCAACCAGCGCCGCCGCCAGAGGCGTGCTTCACGACGTCGGCTTGTCAAGATCTGAATTACGCTCCTGGCATGACGGAGTTCACAGAGCGCTAACCATTGTCTGTACTACCGGACAGCATATGCTTATAATCATTACAGTCTACGAACCACAGATGCCGAAGTGGATATCTCCCACAGAGCGGGAACCGTAGACGATTTATTATTCGAGTTTCTGTCGCACCGACACGTAGATTTTCAAGCGAGTTACCTCATGCAATGTTCCATCAAAGGTTGTGCCGGCGATTATGAAGATCGGATTGTTGTCCATGCAGTGACGCATGGCGGCCAGACGGTTGTCATTGAAGGTGTGCCAGCGGAGGTATGCTCCGTGTGTGGAGATGCGATTTTCTCGCCTGAAACGGTTCGTGGGATTGAGCGCCTTTTGAAATCACGTGATGAACCGATAAGGACTGCTCCCGTTTTCGAATTCTCAGCCGGTTCGGCAAATTTGGAAACGGCATAGGACAAATCATCACGATTGTTTTAGGACCTTTTTCTTGTTCGTTAGCGCCGTCGACTACGACGGACCGCGAAAGCATGCGTTGCTTTACAAACTTCGGACAGCTACCCTGTAGATAGCCGTCACCTCTCATCCCTAGAGGCCTAACGATGCCCACATTAGAAACCACCGTCAACGGCCTAAAACTCCCCAACCCGTTTGTCATTGCCTCGGGCCCACCCGGCACCAATGGCAATGTTATTGGCAAAGCATTCGACGAAGGTTGGGGCGCGGTCATCTGCAAGACGATCAGCCTCGAAGCCGAGAAGGTGGTTAATGTCCAGCCGCGCTATGCGCGCCTGCGTGGCCGCGATTCGAAAGAGATCATTGGTTGGGAAAATATCGAACTGATTAGCGACCGAAGTTTTGAAACTTGGGTCGACGAACTCAAGCAAGTAAAAGACAAATATCCCGACCGTATTCTCATCGCCTCGATCATGGAAGAATACCGAAAGGATCCCTGGGTTGAGATCACCGAGCGTTGCCAGGACTTGGGCGTCGATGCGCTGGAGCTGAATTTTTCTTGCCCTCATGGATTGCCCGAGCGAAAAATGGGCTCGGCCATGGGCGAAAATCCTCAGATTGTCGAAGAGGTCGCCCGCTGGGTCAACGAGGTGGCCAAGGTGCCTGTCTGGGCGAAGATGACGCCGAACGTCACGCACATCGAAGATCCCACTCGCGCTGCGTTCCGTGCTGAATGCGAGGGGGTTAGCGCGATCAACACGATCCGAAGTGTTGTGGGTGTCGATCTCGACACGTTGCGGCCGGAGCCTTCGGTCGAAGGTTATACAACGCCAGGAGGCTATTCCTCTCGTGCGGTGATGCCGATTGCGTTGCGGATGGTGATGGAAATTGCCCAGGTGATTCGCGATGAATTTTCCGACCGTACGCTCAGTGGTATTGGTGGGGTCGAAACGGGCAACGACGCCGCGCAGTTTATTCTGCTAGGTGCCGACACGGTCCAGGTTTGCACGGGTGTGATGAAGTTTGGCTATCGCATTGTTCAATCGATGTGCGAAGACCTTTTGGCATTCATGGAAAAGCACGGTTTCGAGACGCTCGATGATTTCAAAGGCCACAGTGTGCAGTATTTTACGACACATGCCGATTTGGTAAAACGACAAGCCGAGGCCCGCGCCGCCAAGAAAGCAGCTTCCCAAACCGACGACTTGTCGTCGAAAAAAATGGTCCGCGACGATGCCGAATGGTCGGGCGACGATTTTGTCGACCAAAGCGATGCGCTTGCACGAGGATAGTTTTGAGTCGCCAGTTATGAGGCGCGAATTAAGAATCTCGCGCCTACCCTAAAAATGCGTCGGCACACGCGCGAGAAATTTTCCATGTCCTAGTTCGCCGACAAACTTGCCATCGCGAACTTGCACTTTGCCACGGACCGTGACGGTGCTGGGACGCCCTTCTATCTCCCAGCCCTCGAACGCGCTGTAGTCGATGTCCATCAATTGCGCCTCGACCGAAATTTTGCCACGATACTCGGGGTCGAAAATAACCAGGTCGGCATCGCTCCCCACGGCAATGGTGCCTTTGCGCGGGTAGAGGCCGAACAGCTTGGCCGCTTGCGTGCTGGCGGCGTCGACCAGTGTGCAGAGGTCGATCAGCCCGCGGCGCACCCCGTAGGTATGGAGCAAGTTGATTCGGTGCTCGATCGACGGAATCCCGTTGGGGATGAGCGTAAAATCGTCCTTGCCCATCTCTTTTTGGCCGACAAAGTCGAAGGGGGCATGATCGGTTGCCACGGTGCTGATGAGCCGAGATTGGATGGCGGACCAGAGGACCGGTTGATGGATTTTATCGCGCAGTGGGGGCGACATCACATATTTTGCCCCTTCAAAATCAGGCTGCTCGGCATGCGATTTGTCGAGCACCAAATAGGGAGCGACTGTCTCAACCCATGCCCGAACACCGCGAAGCCGGGCTGCCTGGATCGCCTCAAGCGACTCGCGACACGAAGTATGCACGCAGTAAACATGGGCGCCTGTTAACTCGGCAAAGGTCATCAAGTGATGCACGCCCTCGGCTTCCACTCGCGTCGGACGCGAAGGCTCGTGCCACTCGGGGCCCGTCTTTCCCTCGGCCAGCAGACGCTGTTGCAACCGGCTCAGAAGCGTTTCGTTTTCGCAGTGGGCCGTGACGATCAGCCCCAGCTTTTTGGCCAGCGCCAGCGTGTCGAACAGTTCGCGATCGTCAATTCCAAAGAAGCCCGGATAGGCGAGAAAAATTTTTAACGAGGCGATGCCTTGGTTGGCGATTTTGCGGATTTTTGCAGGAGTTTCCTCGTCGAAGCGCGACACGGCCAAGTGAAACGAATAATCGCATGCCGAACAGGTCGCCTTCGATTTCCACAGTTCGAGCGCTTCGCGTGGATCTTCTTCTCGGCTGGGGCAGCACATTTCGATCAGACTCGTCGTGCCACCCACCAAGGCCGCCCGGCTGCCGGAATCGTACGTATCTTTGGCATAGGTGCCCATGAACGGCAGATAGATGTGAACATGCGGATCGATAAACCCCGGGAAAACATATTTGCCGGCCGCATCGATAACCTCAGCATCGCGTGGCGCATCGATGACCGGACCAATCTGAGAGATCGTCTCGCCATCGCACAGAATATCGGCAACATAATCGTCGTTGGCTGTAATAATCCGGCCATTTTTAATGTGCAAAGTCATGGAAACTCCAAGGGAAATGCGGATTTCGGATTGTGGAATTCGGAATAGCCGAAGCCAAAGAAAAAATAGCCACAAAAAACACGAAAATATGGCCCGCGAATCATGCGGATTGGCGCGAATGAATCGGGAGGATGACAATCATTTACAGTAGCCGTTCACGGAATGAAAAATATTGAACCACAAAGGACACAAAGAGCACGAAGAAGCCAGAGGACAAATCGCTTGCTCCCGCTTCTCAGCGAATTCAAACGGAAAATCCATTCGGAGGAAAACCACGAAGCCGTGGGGATTTTGAGGGGCTAGGGTTTAGGGGCTAGTCCCTAGTCCCTAGTCCCTAAACCCTAGTCCCTTTCGTATGTTTCGTCTATTTCGTGGCTCTCTTTCATTCACCTTAAATAGGATAAATTTGTACCCTCATCGACTTGATTGAAAAGCCTCTCAAAAAATAGAATTCTATTCTTTGTGTCCTTCGTGCTCTTCGTGGTTCATTTTCCTTTCGTCCTGTTTAACGGTTGCAAAAAATGGAATTAGGCCTTGAACGGTTCGCCATTATAGCGTTTTGACCACTTATAATCTCTACGAATGCCAATATAACGGTTTCAACGATTGGAGAAAGAGCATCTGTTCGGCTGTTCCTGGGGTGAAAGCTGTGGAGTGATTTGTCACCGAGGGGTATGATTAGGCGAGCGGCAGATGAAAATTTACCAGAATACTAGCACGACGCGCAAGCGAGTGTGTGCGAGACCCACTTGCTTGCGCTGCGTGCTGGTATTTTTATTCTGCCGCCCACCTAGTACTTGGTAAATACTCATCTGCCGCTCGCTTTACAAGCTGTTTTTACCGAGAGGATCCTACCTGTTTTGGTTGCGGCCAGCGGCCGCGCCGCACCCCTCTTTTGGTGATTTTAACGTGAAACCCACTAAATTACGCCGTCAACTCGCAAGGGAAGCGGCTCGGTTGATCTGCGAGCGTTCGGATCTTCGCTTTTCCGACGCTTTGCGCACGGCAATCGAGCGGCTTTGCCCGGGCGGTATGCGCCCTTATCAGATGCCTACGGACGAAGAGATTGGGGAGCAACTCAAGGCTTTAGCGTCGGCCAATTCCATAAACCACTGGGGGAATCGCTTCACGCACTATGAGAACCTCCTTCGACCTTTAGCCGAGGTAGTGTTGCCTCGCCAGCGCCATCCCGAGGGCGATGCGCTCTACCACAGTTTGCAAGTGTTTTGGCTTGTCCGCGACCAAGCAGCCTACGACGAAGAGCTACTCACCGCGGCCTTGCTGCACGAGGTGGGCCAAGCGATCGACCGTCGCAAGCCGATTGCCGCAACCTTGACGGCGCTGGTGAATTGGATTACGCCGAGAACCACTTGGTTTATCGAGCAACTGCCGGCTGCAATCGCCAAGGCCGATGGCACGCTGGGGGCAAGGGCCTGGCGGCGGTTACAATCGGGTGAAAATTGCGAGGAGTTGGTTTTGCTGGCCGACTGTGACCTCGCTGGAAGAGAGCGCGGCGTGGCAGTCGACGATCTGGAATCGGCCGTAGGCTATCTACGCGCATTGAGCGAGGCCGATGAAGATATCGGGCAATGTGAATAAGGATTTCTGTCACCGTTCACGAGTCTTAAACTGAAAACAGGCAAGGAATTTCACCACAGAGAGCACCGAGTTTCGTTCCCCTAGAAAACAACGAATCACGCCCGTCTTTCGATGGGTATTCAGGGCTGCTTTTTCCGTGTTCTCCATGCTGTGTTATGTAGTTCATCTTCTTCTCACTTTGAGATATTTACCCACAAAGCCGATTAACCTCCTCTTCCAGCAGCTCCCCAAAAATTCTCTAATAAAAAACGGTAACCGTTCACGGGATGGAAGAAAAATGAACCCCGAAGAGCACAGCGTGACAACGCCGCAACCAAAGAAGAAATAGCCACAAAAAACACGAAAACCACAAAAATCATGGCACGCGAATTGGCGCGAATGAATCGGGAGGATGACAATCATTGACATTCGCGTGATTCGCTAGTACCTCAATTCATTCGTTTTTGACAGTAGAACGGGTGCTCCTACCCGTCGGGCAGGAGTGTCCAACCTACAAATTCGATTGAATTGCGGTACTAGCCTTATAAGTTCTTTTCGTGCCTTTTCGTGTTTTTTGTGGCTATTTCTTCTTTGGTTGCGGCTTTGCTGCGCTGGGTCCTTTGTGGTTCAGTATTTTTCATTCCGTGAACGACTATAAAAAATGTTACCGATTGAAATAAAGTGTTGACTATGTCGCAATATTCCGATATATTGACTAATAGACAAGGTCAAATCATGCCAGCGAAGTTTGCCAAAAAGAAAAGACTGACCAATTTAGAGGACCTGAAATTGGCGGCCGAGTGTCTGCGCATACTGGCTCACCCGCACCGTTTGCGGATTGTGCAAATGCTGATTCGAGATGAGTATACCGTGGGAGAACTGGCTGAGTCGTGTGGAATTGCTAGCCACATGGCTTCTGAGCATTTGCGTTTGATGCAGCGATGCGGGTTCTTGGATAGCGAAAAAGTTGGCCAGCGTCGCTACTACCGAATTATCGAACCCCATTTAGCCAGCCTCCTCGAGTGTGTTGAGAAACGATTTGACACCCGTCGATGATTTTACGATCAAAACCGTGAAACCGGTACACCAGCCAGAAAGGAACCACACATGCCTATCCCGCTAATTTCTCCGGAGCAATTTCAAAAAATTTGCGAAAGCAAGAAACGTGAAAATGGCACGTTGCCCGCGCTCGTCGATGTTCGAACCCCCGTCGAATTTCGCGAAGTCCATGCCGTGCAAGCAAGAAACATCCCCCTTGACTCGTTGAATCCTACGGCACTGGCAGGCGAATTGAACGGAAATGCATCGCAGACGGTCTACTTTATCTGTCGGTCGGGCAATCGGTCGCGAATGGCATGTGAGCAGATGATGTCGGCCGGTTTCGACGATATTTGCAGCATTGATGGCGGCACGTCGGCTTGGGATTCCGCAGGCCTGCCAGTCCAACGTGGAAAGGCGGCCATGTCGCTCGAGCGCCAAGTCCGTATTGCTGCCGGCTCTCTCGTGGCTTTGGGTGGAGCGTTGGCCCTTTTCGTTCATCCGCTTTGGGTTTTGCTACCTATGGCGGTAGGATGCGGATTGGTTTTTGCAGGAGTCTCCGATTGGTGCGGGATGGGCATGTTACTTGCCAAAATGCCTTGGAATCGTGTGTCTGGATCTTGCGACACGGCTTGTTGCTCCCGTGATCAATGATTCAACTTAATTTTTGGGCTGGAAGGATCGCACAAATGAAAATTGTCATCGTAGGTGCTGTCGCAGGTGGGGCATCCGCCGCGGCAAGGGCGCGACGCTTGGACGAAGATGCCGAGATCGTACTGTTGGAACGTGGTGAAGCCCCCTCGTTTGCCAATTGTGGGCTGCCGTACTTTGTGGGCGGTGTGATTGAAGAGCGGTCGGATCTCCTGGTAGCGACCAAGCAGCTATTGGAAACGCGCTATCGGCTCGATGTTCGTACGCGTACCGAAGCCACGGCCATCGACCGTCAGCGCAAAGTTGTCTCGGTTCGCAATCTTGTCTCGCGCGAAGAGTACGAAGAGCCGTATGACAAGCTGATCTTATCGCCGGGCGCATCGCCCTTGCGGCCGCCAATACCGGGGATCGATTTGGAAGGGGTCTACACGCTACGAGACTTGCGCGATGCCGACCGACTGCAGGAAGTGGTTGCCGGTGCAAAACGAGCGGTCGTTGTCGGGGCGGGATTTATTGGCTTGGAAATGGTCGAGAACCTTGTGCATCGGGGCATAGAAACCACGGTGGTCGAGCTGAGCGATCAGATTCTGCCGCCGTGGGATGCCGAGATGGTTGTCCCCATCGCATCACATTTGCAATCGCAAGGTGTCAAGCTACATCTTTCCGACGCTGCTGAGGCATTCGATCAGCAAGAAAAATCACTTCGAGTTCGACTCAAGTCAGGGTTGGAGCTTGAGGCTGATTTTGTCGTGATGAGCATTGGCGTGCGGCCCGAGAACCAGCTTGCCGTCGAGGCAGGATTGGAAGTTGGCCCGCGCGGGGGTATTTGCACTAATTCCGCAATGCAAACGTCTGATGCAGACATCTACGCCGTGGGCGATGCCGTGGAGGTGAGCCACTTTGTCGGCGGCAAGCCGACGCAAATCCCCTTGGGCGGTCCCGCCAATAGGCAAGGTCGCATCGCTGCCGAGCATCTGCTGGGTCGCAAGAGTCGTTACCGGGGAACACAAGGTACCGCCATCGTCGGTCTGTTTGGCATGACCGCGGCAATGACGGGCCATAGCGAGAAAGTGCTCGCAGCAGCCGACATTCCCTTTGAAAAAATCTACATCCATCCGAGTCATCATGCGAACTACTATCCCGGAGCCAAGCCGATGTCGATCAAACTGCTGTTTTGTCGCAAGCTCGGCCTGGTCGTCGGCGCACAAATTGTGGGTAGCGAAGGAGTCGACAAACGCATTGATGTGCTGGCGACGGCAATTCAATCGGGCATGACCGTTTACGATCTGGAGGAACTGGAGCTTGCCTACGCCCCGCAATTCGGCTCGGCCAAAGACCCCGTCAATATGGCTGGCTTTGTCGCCGCGGGCGTGCTGCGTGGCGATCAGCCGGTGACCCATGCCCCGTCACTAGAAAAGATATCGCTAGAAAAGACGTTGCTAGAGAAGATGGGCGACGACCAACGGTTTCTAGTCGATGTCCGCACACCACAGGAATTCGCACAAGGTCATATCGATGGGGCGGTGAACATTCCGATCGACGAGCTTCGCGAGCGGATCGACGAGGTGCCCAAAGATCGACCCGTGGTTGCGTACTGCAAGGTGGGGATCCGGGGTTATTTGGCTACCCGCGTGCTTGCGCAGCGTGGTTATGACGTCTGCAATCTCTCGGGTGGATATACAACCTGGTGTTCTTTCCAAAAAGCGGGGAAGTCAAAACTGGACTCATGTTAAGTTGAGCAAGTGAGTTTCGACAGCTTTCAGAAATTGCCGACTTATTGCCGGTGCCGTTGAAATACCTGATTGCATGTCGATCCAACGGAGACGAAATCCATAGCCGTGGTGGATGACATGGCGAAACTGTCGATATGGTCCAAGCTGTTTTGCCATTTCGAGATCCAGTAAAGCGGGACACCCCCAAAAGTGTTCGGCACGGGAATTGAATAGGTTTTTGTTTTGATTTCCACTGGTCCTGAAGTGCCCGGAATGCCGTCGCTTCGCTCACCTCGGCGGGCTGTCGGATAATGGGGTCGCCCTGATTGGTCGGCGACCGCGCAGCGTGAAGGAACGTAGGAATCTCGAACAGCAGCTCCCCCGCTAGTCTTGTGACTTCAATTTTTCGATGTGCGCCATCAGCTCGTCTTCGTCGGCCATGCCGCAGAAATAGAAGCAAATCATCTCGTACGTGCGAAGCGTTGGCTTCTTCCCAGTCCAAAGTGCGATCAGCATACTCGCGATAATCGCGCAGTACGTCTGTATCGCAATGCCGTTTTGGTCGTGGTTCAGCAGATGCCGGCATCCCAAAATATGCTTGAAAAACCGGAAGAAAGTCTCAATGGCCCACCGTTTGGAAAAAATCAAACCGATCGTTTCGGCCGGGACATCAAGCAGGTTCGTCGCAATTCGCAAGATGCCGTCGCTGTCGACGCCGCTCGAACCGCCACGGTACTTGCCGCGGCTCGTGTGTGGATTGATGCGCACACAGATCACGCGAATCGGGTGGTCCGGCCGACTGCTCGCCGCGCTTTTAGAAAAGCGAACCACCTCATCGCTGATGATTTCGTTGATCTTTGCATCATCGTTACGATATCTTTCCTCGACCGTTTCCCAAACACTATTGTCTCGTAGCCGGCAGACGTAACTGCTTTTCGCAGCAACGATCTTATTGAACAACGTAAACTTCGCGTAGCCACGATCGGCCACATAGAGTCGGTCTCCTTCAAGGACTCTCTCCAGTACGGCCCGTTCATCATGCTCGCCGCCACCGTTGGGGGTCACGTCGATGCGTGTCGGTACTCCGCGAAGGATCTCGAAGTGCGTATGCAGCCGCCATTTCACCATCCCGTTGCCCGTGGCTGCTTTCTGCCAGGAAGCCTCCATAATGCTGGGCAGCGCTGCGATCAGCGAGCCATCGACCAGCGTAATTGTCTGCTGGATGTCGCTGAGCCGTTTATCTCCGGCGAGCGGCTGCAGTTGATCGCCCAGTTCGGTGATGATTTCCTTGAGTCGTTCCGGATCGAAGACACGGGTCGCTTCGGAAAGCGAGCCAAGCGAAGCGCGTGCAGAGCCGAGCTTCTGTTGAACGTTTTTCAGTTCGCTGGCTTGCTGGATGCCTCGGAGCGAGGTGACGATGGGGTTGAAAAGATAGAGCAAAGTCAGCATGCAATATTGGTCGTAGTGCAGTGTGCGATTGCCGGCTCGATCGCGCTGGCAGCCATCGTCGTGGAGGCGATTCAGGAGAGGCGCAAGCTTGTCAAAGAATTTCAGTCCGGTGATATCGGACTCCTCGATCTTTCGCTTCTTCTCGCGCGCTTTGGATGCCATGCTGCAAATTATGCGCGCTATGGGCATGGGGCGCAAGCCTACTTATTCTGCGCAGCTTGACTGTCTTCCGTGGCGCAAATCTCGTGCCGAACACTTTTGGGACACCCCTCTTGGAGCGGTTGCGTCATCCTTCTGGTCAGTTCAAGATGCCAGTCGGCACCCGCAGGAATTTCCAGCTCGTGATATCGACAAAGCCGCTTGAAGATGTTCTCGATTCCTGTATAAAAATTCGCAAGAAAAAGACCTGCAGCAGCTAGATCACGCACACTCGGCTCTCGCTCGGCAAGATCGCGCTTGAGTAGCAATAATTCTGCCAAAGTGCGATCTATCGAATCTCGTTCGATGTCAATCTGCTCTCGCAACTCATGAAGATTCATAAATGACTCGGCCGCGATGCGCAACATAATTCGAGAATCGGTCATTCGCACGAATAGGAACTAGATCGACGCGTTTTCCTAGCAACTCTTCCAATTGAGCCGCTAGGCGGAAGAGGTCCCATCCTTCCACGCCTTGGCATGCAAAGTCGATATCCCTGGCACTACTCGGGGAATCGATAGCCGATCCAAACAGAATGAGCTTGGTTGCACCGAACTGACGAGCAAGCACCACACAATCGTCGATTTCGAATTGGGCCGTGGATGGCAGTCTGTTTTGCATATTTGTAACCTGCGTAGAGAGCCGGATAAAGCTCGTTACTTTAGTCCATTCTATTCATTGTAATGACAACGGCTTGGGCTGTCACTGGTATTGAATCTGTGGGCATGAATCATCTCTATCCGAATATGCACATCACAACGGTTGGATAGAAAACGACCTCCACTCACAACCTCTGGTCGATTTTAGCAGTTTGTGGCTACAATGGCTCGGGTACTCCCGTGCGTTGCATTCGGGAACATCTTGCCGTCTTCCATCCTTCCACCATCGAAAGCACCGCGTTGCATGTCCCAAGTCCTCAACCAATACAGCCGTCACGTAACCCAACCCAAATCGCAGGGCGCTTCGCAGGCGATGCTTCTCGGCACCGGCCTGACGGAAGAAGACCTGCAAAAGCCTCAGGTCGGCATTGCCAGTTGTTGGTATGAGGGCAATCCCTGCAACATGCATCTGCTCGATTTGGCGGCGAAGGTGAAGGAAGGCGTGCAAGCCGCGGGCTTGGTGGGAATGCGGTTCAACACGATCGGCGTGTCGGACGGCATCTCGATGGGCACCGAGGGCATGAGTTTTTCGCTCCAGTCGCGCGACCTGATTGCTGACTCGATCGAGACGGTCATGGGTGCCCAATGGTACGACGGCTGCATCGCACTGCCCGGCTGCGATAAAAACATGCCCGGCTGTTTGATCGCGATGGGCCGGCTGAATCGGCCCGGTATCATGGTTTACGGCGGCACGATCAAGCCCGGCTTTACCCACTTCGACGGCGACGACCAAAAACGCGATATCGTCAGCGCATTTCAATGCTATGGCGAATTCCTGGCCGGACGGATTACCGAAGAAGAGCGACAGCAAATCGTTCAGCAGAGTTGTCCCGGTGCAGGGGCGTGCGGCGGCATGTACACGGCCAATACCATGGCGTCGGCGATCGAGGCGATGGGCATGACGTTGCCCTACAGCAGTTCGATTCCCGCCGAGGACCCCGACAAACTGGCCGAGTGCATCGAGGCGGGCGAGGCGATGCGCGTCTGTTTGGAACGCAACATCAAGCCGCGCGACATCATGACACGCGAGGCCTTTGAAAATGCCATGGTTGTCATTATGGCAGTAGGGGGCTCGACGAACGCGGTGCTACATCTGCTGGCGATGGCTCGCAGCGTGGAAGTTCCGCTTGCGATCGATGATTTTCAAACGGTGAGCGACCGCGTGCCGCTGCTGGCCGACCTGAAGCCGAGCGGCCGATTTGTGCAGGAGGATTTGCACGACGTGGGTGGAACGCCTGCCGTGCTGAAGCTGCTGCTGGCCGAAGGGTTGATCCACGGCGATTGTCTCACCGTCACCGGTCGAACGATGGCTGAGAATCTGGCCGACTTGCCCGATCTGAAAGCGGGCCAGGAAGTGGTTCGGCCATTCTCGGATCCGATCAAAGCGACCGGCCACATCCGCATCATGCGAGGGAACCTTTGCCCCGACGGCGCGGTGGCGAAGATCACCGGCAAAGAAGGATTGCAATTCACCGGCCCGGCCAATGTGTTTGATTCGGAAGAGGAGATGCTCGCGGCGCTGGAGCAAAGCAAAATCAATAAGGGCGACGTGGTCATCATCCGGTACGAAGGTCCCCAAGGCGGGCCCGGTATGCCGGAGATGCTGACGCCCACCAGCGCGATCGTCGGTGCGGGCCTAGGTGACAGCGTCGCCCTGCTAACCGATGGGCGATTCAGCGGCGGTTCGCACGGTTTCATCGTCGGCCACATCACCCCCGAAGCCCAAGTCGGCGGCCCGATTGCGATGGTCGAAAATGGCGATTCGATCTCCATCGACGCCGAAGCGAACACCATCAATGTCGCCCTCTCTGAAGACCAGTGGCAACGCCGCCGCGAGGGATGGACCGCCCCCGAATACAAAGCGACCCGGGGTACGCTCTACAAGTACATCAAAAATGTGAAGAGTGCTAGCGAAGGGTGTGTGACGGATGAGTGAGAACTAAATCAAATTTCGTTGACACCAAATTCAGCCCCCGGCGCAAGCCGTGGGGTTATGTGAGGTGAACATGCCCTGAACTCCACGGCTTGCGCCGAGGGCTATGGCACTCATACGAGGGGATTGGGTAGCCGTTTACGGAATGAAAAATATTGAACCACAAAAGACACGAAGAGCACGAAGAAGTCAGAGGACAAATCGCTTGCTCCCGCTTCTCAGCGAATTCAAACGGAAAACCCATTCGGAGGAAAACCACGAAATAGACGAAAACCACGAAAAAAGTGAGGGAGTAGGATCGCAGGATTTGAAGCGGAAAGACTTGCCCAACAGTATTCGCAAAACCCTCTCTTTCGTCTGTTTCGTCTATTTCGTGGTTCTCTTCTCTTCACCTTAAATAGGCTAAATTTGCACCCTCATCGACTTGATTGAAAAGCCTCTCAAAAAATAGAATTCTATTCTTTGTGTCCTTCGTGCTCTTCGTGGTTCATTTTTCTTCCATCCCGTGAACGGTTACGGGATTGGGAACGACCGAATTCTGAGACAATGATGTAAAATCTCTGCGTTCATACTCCCTACTTCAATCTTCCTGGAGGGCGCACGTTTTCGCCCTGGCGATTTGTTAATTTATCGCCCAAGTCCTGTCGGGCTAACTCGCCCCGTTTTTTCAGACGCTCGACGATTTCAGGATGCTCAGCGGAGAGATCGGTAGTCTCTCCCACGTCGTTTTTGAGATCAAATAGCGACAGCGCAATGTTGTCTTGAGAATAGTTCACCGGAATTCCCCCACGGCCCGCCGGTTTGCCGGCGAGCGTTCGATATCCATGTGGAAAATGGAGCTTCCAACGACGATCGCGAATCGCCTGGAGCTGGCCCCCATAATAGCAGTATAACGCGTCGTGCGGGCTGCGGGCGTTCGGCTCTGCGAATAGCAAGGGGCTGATGTCTTTGCCGTCGATGATCCGATCGGTTGGTACTTCGGCACCGATCAACTTGGCAACCGTTGGCAGCAAGTCCATGGTCGTCGCCAGTTCGTCGCATGATGTCCCGGGAGGAATCTTTCCAGGCCAATGCATGATGCATGGTTCGCGGTAGCCACCCTCGAACATCGTCCCCTTCCCCTCGCGGAGCGGACCTGCCGAGCCGGCATGATCGCCATAGTTGAGCCATGGACCATTGTCTGAAGTAAAGACGACCAACGTATTGTCCGACAAGTTGTTCTTGTCCAGCGTGTCGAGAATTTGTCCCACCGACCAATCGAGTTCCATCACCACGTCGCCAAAGAGCCCCGCTCCACTTTTGCCAAGGAAATCTTCCGAGGCAAACAGGGGCACGTGTACCATCGAGTGTGGAACGTACAAAAAGAATGGTCGCTCACTGTTTCGGTTGATGAAGTCGACCGCGTGCTCCGTATACTGCTTGGTTAGTAAAGCCTGATCTTCAGCCGTGACATCGTCGTCAACAACCCGATTTCCTTCGATTAAGGGAAGGTTAGGAAATCTCGTCTTGGGCTTTGAGAGAGGATTGCTTGGTGCATTAGGATGCGGCCACATGTCGTTGGAGTAGGGCAAGCCAAAGTACTCATCGAACCCATGTTGCAGCGGCAAAAATGGCTCGTAATCCCCCAAGTGCCATTTGCCAAAAATTGCCGTAGCGTAGCCTTGCTGACGGCAAAGCTCGGCGAGCGTCGTTTCGCTGGAATTGAGACCCTGGCTCGAATGGGGATACAGAGCGCCCAAAATGCTCACCCGCTCGGGATAGCAGCCCGTGAGCAGCGCAGCCCGCGACGCCGAGCAGACTGCCGTCGCCGCATGAAAGTCGGTGAACTTCCTGCCTGCGCGCGCCATGCGGTCGAGATGGGGCGTCTCGTAGCCCTCGGCCCCAAATGGGCCGATGTCGGCATAACCCATGTCGTCGATGAAGATGATGACGATATTGGGCGGGGTGTTTTTTGCAGGTGTCGTTTGTGCGGCCTGCGCGTGTGGGCAACTAGCCAGAGAGACGGCTAAGACGATAGCCGATAGTACGAAACGATAACTCATGCTCATTGATCTCCGTATGATGCTTGTGCAAAACCGCAAGCGATTAGTACTACAGGGCAGGGCTAAACCACGAAGGCACGAAGGGCACAAAGAAAGGGGATTTGGAAAGCAGGGGAAAAACCATCTCTAATTTCTCACTCAAGCTTTTCATATGTCCGAAAGCTGCTGACATGGTCTTTCTGGCAGTTTGCAAAAAACGCTTAACTTCTTCGTGTTCTTTGTGCCTTTGTGGTTAATTTACTCTGCGATGTAGGATTAAGCGGATACTTTCTCGATGTTCACGGCCGTTACTTTATATTCGGGACACAACGACTCTTCGTCCGTCACGTCGCTCGTGATTCGATTAACTAGCAACTCGGGGAAATGAAATGTTGTGTAGAGCGTTCCCGGCTTCACATCAGTAGAAAGCTGGGCACGAAACCGAACCTTCCCTCGATCGGAAACCACCTGAACGAAATCCCGATCGTCGATCTGCCTGACTCTTGCATCGTGCGGGTGAATCAACAGTACATCTTCTCCCACGATCTGGCCATTGGGCGTACGCCGCGTCATGGTTCCGCAATTATAATGGACCAGATTACGGCCCGTAGTCAAGATGAACGGAAATGCGCCCCGATGCGCGAGCAGCTCTTCGCTTTCCTCGAAGTCGAAGAAGTGGAATTTTCCTTTTCCGCGTTTGAAGCTTTCTTGATGCAGAATCTGGGTATCGCTTCCATCCTCGAGGATTGGCCATTGCCGGCCGTTATCGCCCAATTCTTCCCATTTTGCACCGTGGAAGAAGGGGACAATTTGCGCGATTTCTTCGAGGACCCCGTCGGGAGTATAGTCCGCCTGCGCGTAGCCCATGCGGTTCATCATGTCGATGACGATTTGGCCATCGCTCTTGGTGCCCGGCAGCGGGTCGACCACCCGATTCACGCGCTGCACCCGGCGCTCGCCGTTGGTAAATGTCCCGCTCTTCTCCAAGAATGAAGTCGCCGGCAGGACGACGTCGGCAAGCTTGGCCGTCTCCGAAAGAAAGATGTCCTGCACAACGAGCAGTTCGAGGTTTTCGAGCGATTGCCGAACATGCTCCGCGTTCGGGTCGGTCTGTGCGACATCTTCGCCCATGATCCAAAGCGCCTTGAGATCGCCACGCTTGGCGGCGTTAAACATCTCGGGAATTTTGTAGCCCACTTGCGCGGGAACTGGTCGGCCGTAATGCTCGGTGTACCGTTTTTGAATTTCCGGATCGGTGACATCGAGATAGCCGGCTCCCTGATGCGGTTGGACGCCCATGTCCGCAGCGCCCTGCACATTGTTCTGACCACGGAGCGGGTTGACGCCAACGCCCAGCCGCCCAATGTTCCCGGTCATCATTGCCAGATTGGCGATCAGCATTACCGTTCGGCTGCCCTGCGAGTGCTCCGTGACCCCAAGCCCATGGAAAGCCATCGCACGTGGCGACGTTGCGTAGGCGAGTGCCGCCGCCTTGACCAACAGCCGATCCACACCGATAATTTTTTCCATGGCATCAATATCGAGCTTGCCGATTCTCTTGGCAAACTCATCAAAACCTTCGCAACGGCTCTCAACAAAAGCTCGGTCTTCGGCACCTTCAGAAAGAATATAGTACGCAAACATGTTCAGCAGTGCCACGTTCGTTCCAGGTCGAAGTTGCAAATGGTAGGTTGCCAACTTAGCAAGCTCTGTTTCGACCGGATCAATGACGATCAATGGCTTGCCTTGCATCGCGGCCTGCTTGAGTTTTGCCCCGGTCACGGGATGGCCTGACCGAGGATTCGCACCAATCAGAAGAAAGCATTCGGCATGGGCGATCTCATCAATCGAATTGGTCGCCGCCCCGGTGCCAAACGCCTGCTGCATGCCGTAAGCGGTCGGCGCATGGCATACGCGAGCACAGCAGTCGATATTGTTCGTCCCGGCAACAGCCCGAAAGAACTTTTGCATCAGATAATTTTCTTCGTTCGTACATCGCGCGGAAGAAATCCCCGCAACCGAGTCGGGACCATGCTCGGCGATCAGTTGCTTTAGTTGATCGGTGACTAACTGGTACGCCTCGTCCCAAGTGGCCGGTTCGAGCGCTGCGTTGCGGCGAATGAGCGGGCTGGTGAGCCGATCGGGATGGTTGTAAAACCCGAAGGCATAGCGTCCCTTCAGGCAAGTATGTCCGTGGTTCACCTCGGCCGTTTCAGGTGCGGTGATCGAGAGAATCTGGTTGCCCACCACGGCAACATCCAGATTGCAGCCGACGCCGCAGTACGAGCAAACGGTCCGAACGGTTTTCTCCGGCACCTTCGACTCGTGGCGAAACACATCAGTAATCGCCCCGGTTGGACAAGTTTGCGAGCAGGCACCGCAGGCGACGCACGCCGAATCGGCAAACGACTGGTCCATCCCCTTGATGATTCGGCTTTCCATCCCCCGGCCATGCGTGGCAAGGACGAATTCACCCTGTATTTCGTCGCAGGCACGAACGCAGCGGTAGCATAGGATACACTTCGAAAGATCCGACAGCATGTACGGATGCGAGGAGTCTTTTTCTTGGTCAAGATGATTTTGGCCAGGGCGATAACGGACGCGCTCAAGTCCCACGTCAGATACGATTTGCTGCAGTTCATCGTCACTGGTAGCCACTCCATTGGCATCCCCATTTTTGTCGGGATAGTCGGTGAGCACCAGTTCCAAGATATTCCGTCGCAGGCGTACCACACGGTCCGAACCGGTAAAGATGTGCATGTTTTCCGCGACGGGCGTATGACAAGCGGCGACGACTCGGCGCGGCCCCGTTTCGCTCGCGGCCGTCTCGACAGAACATACGCGGCACGAACCGTACGGCTTCAGTCGCGAGTCGTAGCAGAGCGTGGGAATCTGCCTGGCATCGCCGTTGCGCTGAGAAGCATAGCGCTGCACAAATTCCAGGATGGTTTCGCCATGGGCCATCGCATGGGGCGTGCCGTCAATGGTTGCCTTCCCGCAGGGAACTTTTGTCTTAGACATGGTTCACCTCATTTGAAATTTGCATCATAAAAAAACCGCGAATAAACCCAACGCAGCAAAGCCGCAACCAAAATGTCAGATTCTTTTTTAATCACCGCAGAGGACGCTGAGAGCGCAGAGGTCGTTTTTCAAAGATTTTTTCTGCGCTCTCTGCGTCCTCTGCGGTTCAATTTCTTGTAAAGCATACTTGATCTATCTCTTTTCACTCATGGGGCTTACATTCACAGCTCTAAATAAATTTGCGCAAGACGCGAAGATTTTAATCGTTCGTAACACGAACCGATACGAATAGGATTTGCAAATATCTTGTCGGGAAGATTTACTTAAATGGCATAATTCGTGTGCATTCGTGTCCATTCGTGGTTCTCCACGGCTTACTCTCCTTCTGTTTCATCAGAAAAATAGGGTTCCAACTCCTCAGAGAAATGCTCCAACGCATTGCGAATTGGCAGCGGAATACCGCCTCCCAAGCCACACAAGCTGCCGAGTTCTAGCGTCTCAAGCAAATCGTCGAGCAACTGCCGATCCATCTTGCCCGAACCGCCCGCAGCTTGCTGCATCATCTCCGACCCGCGGACCGAACCAATCCGGCAAGGGAAACATTTCCCACAAGATTCCACGGCACAGAAAGCCATCAAATGCTCGATGTACCGGATCATGGGCATGCTCTCAGGTATGCCAATAATGCCCGCATGGCCGAGCAGGAACCCGGCGCTCTGAAACGATTCAAAGTCGAACGTGAGCTTGTCGATCATGCTGCACGGCACGATCCCGCCCAAGGGGCCACCCACCTGGATCGCTTTGGTCGGCCGGCGGAATCCTTGGCCCAACTCTTCGATAAGAACCTCAAGCGGCGTCCCCATCGGCACCTCATAGATTCCGGGACGATTCAGCGAGCCGTCGAGACTCGCCAATTTTGGGCCGGTCGATTTCTCTGTGCCGATCTCCGCAAATGCCTTCCCGCCAACCGAGAGCACATGGTGGACGCAGGCAAGCGTCTCCACGTTGTTGACCACCGTTGGCTTGCCAAACAGACCTTCGGTCGTTGGATAAGGAGGCCGAACGCTAACTTCCGGTCGACGTCCTTCGATCGACGCGAGCAACGAGGTTTCCTCTCCGCAGATGTACGCGCCTGCCCCTTGGGTGATCTTGAAAGCAAAATGAAAGTCGCTTCCGGCAATCGAGGGGCCTGCCAAGCCGACCGCTTCCAACTCGCCAATCGCCGCGGCAACTGTTTCCTGGGCACGCGGATATTCAGCGCGGATATAAAGCACGCCCTGCCTTGCCCCGACACAATAGCCAGCCACCAACATGCCAAAAAGCACACTGTGCGGCCGCTCTTCCAGCAAATAGCGGTCGATGTACGCACCAGGATCGCCCTCATCGGCATTGCAGACAATATACTTTTCGTCGCTCGCTGCCGCCTTGCACGCCTCCCACTTCAAGCCGATCGGAAAGCCGGCGCCTCCACGGCCACGGAGCCCGGAAACCTTCAACTCGGCAAGCACTGCCTCGGCTGGCTGCTGAAGAATCTTTTTCAGCGGTGCATAGAATTCCGAAACGTCAGGGCAAGTGGCTGTTAGCACAGGCGGGTCTATGATCGACTCGATATGATAACGGTCTTGGGTCGACGGCGCGGGTTCGACCAGAATTTCGTCGAGGCGGTCTATCGCGTCACCCGAGTAATTGCGCCCTTGGTACTGAAAGCTGCCATTTTCGTGGCATCGACCCAAGCAAGTGATATGCCCGATTTCATCACGGTCGACTTTCTCACCAAGCTTTGCGATCAGCCCATCCTGAGTTCCCGAGCAAAGGCAACTCGAACCGTTGCAAACGACCACTTTCTTGTCGAGATGATCGCGACGCAAAAAATCGTAGAACGAGGCCGTACCATAAGGGATGGCTGTTCCCAAATGGTACTCTTCGGCCAATTGAATCAAAGCGTCAGGGCTGCCTTTGCCACGGCCGATTGTCTCGACGAGGTTGTCGAACAGATTCTTGTCGAGCCCCTTCCGGGCAGAAAGCTTGCTAATATTGCCAGCCATATGGGTCTTTCACTCACAACTATTTTTCCAACTCGCGCCTTGCGCCAATCACCGCCGAATCATGTGTATAAACGGTTGCCTTGTTGCCTCGGCAAAACGAAATCAGAGTCATGCCCATTGAGTCGCAAAGCTTGACGGCCAACGTCGATGGAGCAGAAACCGACGTGATCAATGGAATCTGAGCAGCGTGGGCTTTCGTCACAATCTCATAGGATACTCGACCGCTGACGCTCATGATATCGGCAACGTCCAGCAATTCGTTTTCCAAGAGGTATCCAATGACCTTGTCGACCGCGTTATGGCGTCCGATGTCTTCCATGACAACGAGCAGCTTGCCTGCGGTGGTAAACGCCGCGGCAGCATGGCAGCCACCCGTTTCATGAAACAAGGCCTGCTCCGCAGCCATCATTTGTTGCATTCGCTCGAGCAGGCAAATATCAAGCTTTGGGGATTGTTCCAGCGGTTGGCTGGGGAAATCCGAATCGTCCATCTCCGTTTTGCCGCACATACCGCAAGAGGAACTGGAGACGAGAGTTCGGTTATAGAGATACTTCTTCTGCAACCGTTCTCTGGAAATAGTGACATCGACGCTCGAACAAGGTGTGCCATTGGTGCTGGGTGTTTCGCGATAGTCGGTAATATCGTGACGGTGCTCGATGACGTGCTCGGTATAGAGGAGCCCTTTCGAGAGATATTCGTCTTGCCCGGGGGTGCGCATGGTAATCGTATAGGGCCTTTCGTTGATCCTGATCTGCAGCGCTTCCTCCTGGACGAGCGAGTCTTCCACAACCGACGGGATACCGCCAACGTACTTGATGGCCTTGCAAAGCAAAATAAAATCCCCAGACCGTAAAAAGACGCGGTTCTCCTGCTCCTTTGAAGACTTGTAGGGTACACTAAAAGGGCAGCAAGGGGCTAGGGATTAGGGGCTAGTGGCCTTAGTCATGACAAAAAATTGGGGTTCTCTGCATCAGCCGCTTGGGCGCTAGCCCCGGTTTTTTCCGAGCAACCGTGGCTAGCGCCAAAACGGCTAACCCCAAAATTAAGATTTGACAAAGCACTAGTGGCCTTAGTCGCACCTGTAAAATTAAGCTGTGACGCACACTAGCCCCATTCCCCAGCTACTAGCCCCCAGTTCCTAGCCCCTAACCATGCCCGATTCGATCTCCATCAAACCGGTTACCTCGCCAATTCGGGCAGCAATCCGTCCGCCGGGTTCCAAGAGCATCACAAACCGAGCCTTGGTTTGTGCCGCATTGGCTGCCGGCCAATCGACTCTCCATGGGGCTTTGAGGAGTGAAGATACCGAGGTGATGATCACCAGCCTGCGGGCTTTGGGCATCCAGATCGAGAACCGCAGCGAGGCGAGCGAAAACAATCAGACACTGATTGTCTCCGGATGCGGTGGAAGGCTGCCCGCGGCCGATGTCGATTTGTTCGTCGCCAATAGCGGTACCACCATGCGATTTCTTACCGCGATGGCAACACTAGGCAATGGTCAAACACGCCTTGACGGCATTGCCCGAATGCGCGAGCGGCCCATCCGCGATTTGGTCGAGGCGATAGAACAGTTGGGGGCGAAAATCCGATGCGAAGGCGCCCATGGTTGTCCACCGGTTGTCGTCCGTGGCGAAGGACTGGCAGGCGGAGCTGCCAAAATTAAGGGAAACATTTCTAGCCAGTTTCTCAGCGGCCTGCTCATGGCAGCACCCTCGGCACGCGACGCAGTTACTATTGAAGTCGATGGCCCGCTGGTGTCGGTTCCCTATGTGAGGATGACGCTCGAGGTGATGCAGGCTTTCGGATGCCGAGTTTCGGCGACGGAGAACTTCCGCACGATTCATGTTCCCAAGGATTCCGGCTATCGCGCTACGGATTATGAAATTGAACCTGATGCCTCGGCGGCAAGCTATTTCTTCGCCGCCGCGGCCATCACCGGCGGCGAAGTTGCCGTCGACGGCTTGGGGCAAGATAGCTTGCAGGGCGACATTGCCTTTTGCGATTCGCTTGCCCAGATGGGGTGCGATGTCCGATACGAAGACAAAAAAATTACCGTTTCCGGCAACCCGCTACGCGCCATCGACGTCGACATGAACGCGATCAGCGATACCGTGCAAACACTTGCCATAGTCGCACTCTTTGCCGAAGGCACGACGCGCATCCGCAATGTCGAGCACATCCGCCACAAAGAAACCGACCGCATCGGCGACCTGGCAACCGAGTTGCGGAAATTGGGAGCGAATGTCGAGGAACACCATGACGGACTAGCCATTACTCCGCCAGATTATTCAATCAGCCGTAGCAGCCGTAGGATGGGTGCTCGCACCCATCTTCAAGCCGATAATGATGGGTGCAAGCACCCATCCTACGGGACTCCGCCAAAGGATTCCAGCAAACAGTGCAAAGGTGCAACCATCGAAACCTACAACGACCATCGCATGGCCATGAGTTTTGCGCTGGCCGGTTTGAGAATCCCAGACATTGTGATCAACAATCCACGTTGCACGGAGAAAACCTATCCACGGTTTTTCAACGACTTGCAGCGAGTTGTCACTTCAACCATGTAGGCCGAAACAAGCAGTAGCGCTGCATGCGGCAATGCAAAGACTTTCGGATTCTATCCGACAGTTTCATGCAGGTTAATTCCACTCTGTGCCGCTGCTTTGATGAGGAGCGCATCGGCACGACTCAGCAGCGCCAGACTCGATTCTTCTGGAGGGTAGGAGGGCGAACTGGGGTCACACGCTTTGAAGTCTGCGCCGCAATGCTGACAGACGACTCCTTTGCCCAGATAGATCACTCGGACTTGCAGGTTCCTGCCGCAAGTCGGGCATTCTTGAACATAATACATCACGTTCGACATGATACACCTCCTGCGTGGACGGGACGACCCTCTTGGCTCAAAGCTCGAATGCGACCTCCACTATACGGCAAGTCGGTTGGCATTTCAAACACCACCCCAATCCTAGAGGGGGCAAGAGCGATTTATATGCATTGTTTGAAATCCATAAGTCCTTTGATAGAAGTGACTTACAGAGATTTTCCCGTGGGCCTCTACGCCCAAATTGAAAATGCTAGATTTTAGTGCCGACTCGCCAGGAAGAGTCGCGTATCCGTAGGACAGGATTGCATCCTGTCCAGACAGGTTGGAAACAGGAGAGTTGCAAAGCCGGGGGCTGAAATTGCCCATTTCCATGGTTGAAACTTGTCCTACAACCGTTCCGACATCGCACGTTTTCTCGAAGTTGAAGTACCACAGGTTTTTGTGAGTCAAATCGTCATGAAATACCACCAGAGCACTTTTTTTATGGTTCTCTTTCTACTCAGTCTTGGCCAGACTTACGCTCAACCAAATGCCCCCCTGGACGTAGATATTCCCAAGCAGGAAGCCAAAAGACTGCGCGAGACAGTATTGCGTTTTTTTGAAGGAGATTCGGGATACCAGCCCGGTGATCTCATTGTCCAATCCCAAGTTGCCGAATTGCAAGACTATCTGCGAAGAACCAGGGGGCCGATTCATGCCACGCACTCAAGGATACGAAAACGAGTGTTGGCCGATAACGCCTGTTTAGCCAGGGCTTTTTATCGATTAGGCGGACGTAAGTTGCTTGGACAGACGGCTATCCAATTGGGCGGCTATGCCCCGTTGGACCGGCTTTGTCAAACGAAAGCGGGGCGTCGAAAACTTTCCAAAGCAATCCTTGCCGGAGATATGGCGTCGCTGGTTGCGTATGCGCAAGCCATCGAGAAAACGCTAGCAGAGTCTCCAGACGCCAAGGCGAAGCAGGCAACTTTTGTGACGCACCGAGCACCTAAAATCTATTCCGTGGAAGACTTCGTCCTTGCGATCACCGCAACCCCCAAATCAACGAGCAAACCCGATGAAAACGAGAATTCTGCCATGGATAAAACAGTCGAGTAGCGAAGGCCCGGCATGGCCGTGACCTTCGCTACTCGACTAATGGTCTGTCCACAACGAGTTTACTAGTAGCTGAACTTGCAAAAGTTCAGATTCTGACCAAAAGCGGCTGAATTCTTGCGAATCCGGCTACCAGTAAATTCAATCTGGACAAAGCACTAGCTTCACGATTGCTTCACATTGAGGAAGAATTACAAAAACAGAAGTGTCGCGTTGAATCCTCTGATCATGTAGAATAGAGGCGTCTGTCTATTCATGCTATTCATGGCGACTTGGACGCTCGAAGCGCCGACGCTTCTAGTGTCCGGGCCGCTGGCTACGCGAGCCGGAGTACGGGCCCATGGGGAATCGTATTTTTATATCCACCGTCTGTCTGCTGTGGCTAAGCAGCATGACTTGGCTCGTCATCGATAAGGTTCTCCCCTCGTTCTTCAATGGCAAGCCACCCATTGCCTCCGGACTGGAAGAGGGGAAAGTGGTCGCTTGGCGTGTCCAGTGGGCCGGCCGCCCCGTTGGTTGGGCTGCGAGCCTGCGCGTGCCGGGTGCTCTGGGAACCACAGAATTGCATAACCGAGTGATACTGCAAAATGTCCCACTGCTGGACCTCGCACCGGCTTGGATGAGAAACGTCATTGGTGACATCGGGAAAATGAAATTTGACACAAAAACGCGGATAGAATTCGACGCGTTGGACAACTTCGCTTCCTTCCGTTGCCGCGTGGCGATCAACGATGTCCCTTCCGTATTGAGAATGTCGGGAGAGATGAAAAAAACGCATTTGGAGTTTAAGGTGCGATCGGGCGATCTCACCTACACGACACAGATTTATATTCCGCATCAGTCGGCCTTAGGTGAAGCATTGTTTCCTGATGCTCGATTGCCGTATATGTATGTGGGGCGTCGCTGGCAAAAAGAAGTCTACAGTCCCTTTCGGTCCCCCAGTTCACCGGTAGAATTGGTCGACGCCGAGGTCGTGGCGATCGAATCGCTCGAGCATGATGGCGGAATACAGCGAGTAATGCGAATTGATTATCTAAGAATGCCGGGGCCTGGCGTGCCGGAGGCCAGCCGTCGCGTGGCAGTCTGTTGGGTGGAACCAAAAAGTGGAATCGTGCTTCGGCAAGATGTGTACGTTGCCAATTCAATACTGCGCTTCGAGCGTCAGTCTGACGAGATTGCCTATCGTAAAGGATTAGAGTTATTGCCTCAGTTAGATTTTCTTGAACCAGAGACAGACAGCGTGAATTCTTTCGTTGTGAGGCGCGAGGAGCAAGACGCGAGTTAGTGTGTTATTTTTTCAACCCGCGCCTCGCGCCTCATAACTCGCGCCTCAAAAACCAAAGATGATCAATTTCCAGCAGGTGACACGAACCTACGGTAATCATGTCGCCGTCGATTGTTTGAATCTTGAACTCGAGCGCGGGGAAGTCTTTGCTCTGCTGGGCCACAATGGGGCCGGGAAAACTACGACGTTGAAAATGTTGGTTGGCCTACTACGGCCTACCAGTGGCCAAATTCAGCTCGGACCTTACAACGTGGTTGAGCAACCACGCGAAGCGAACCAGCTTGTGGGCTATGTGCCCGACCAACCGTTTTTGTACGATAAACTTTCCGGCTACGAATTCCTCTCCTTTTTGGCAGGCATGTATGGTTTCTCGTCGCACGAAACCAAGGTTGCCGTCCAAAGAGTAAGTGCCCAATTCCAGCTTACCGAGTTTCTTGACCAATTGGCTGAAAGCTATTCGCACGGCATGCGACAGCGGACCATCTTCGCTGCCGCCATGATCCATCAGCCGGAAGTGCTGGTTGTCGATGAGCCGATGGTGGGCCTTGATCCACACAGCATCCGCCTAGTAAAAGACATACTCAAGTCCTATGCCGCGTCAGGCAAGACCGTGTTGATGTCAACGCACATACTTGATGTTGCGGAAGAAATCGCCGACCGCGTTGGCGTGATGAGAATGGGGAAAGTCATCTTCGATGGCCCGGTAAAGAAGCTTCGCTCAGAATTGCCAGACGCAGGTGATTCGCTAGAATCGATGTACTTGGCGTTGATGGAAAAGCAGGGCTGAATACAACCATTCTTAGTGCAAGCAATAGGCAACCACGAATAGCCCAGCGCGACAACGCCGCAACCAAAGAAAAATAGCCGCAAAAAACACGAAAACCACAAAAATCCTGGCCCGCGAATCACGCGAATTGGCGCGAATGAATCGAGAGGATGACAATCATTGACATCCACGTGATTCGCTAGCAATGCTATTCCTTTTCGTGTTTTTTGTGGCTATTGTAAATCTTTGCGCTAAACAAAGAATTTGACCGTTAGTAGCACGAAGAGCCTAGCGAGGCAAAGCTGCAACCAAAATATCAAAACAACCATGGCAAAATGATTGATGGCAAAATAATTAGTTGATAATCACGCGGATCATGATGGCGGGGTGTTTTCAAGCTGAATTTTATCGGACAAACACCTTACGGTCCGAATCATTTTGCCATCAATTATTTTGCTTTATTCGACTTTGTTAAATTGTTGTAAGACGCAAAGATTTAGACCGTTAGTAACACGAATTACAGGAATAGTTTACGATGGAGAGGTGATCCAATTGCAAAAACGCAAGTAACAAACAAATCTCACAATCCAAATCGCAATGGTGATTTGAGATTTGTTTTTTGTCATTTGTTCCTTCCTCTTCCCTTTGTGCCTTAGCGTCTTTGCGAGAGGTTCTCATGTTCCTTTCTCCCGCAAGCGATTAACCTATTCGTGTAATTCGAGTTATTCGTGGTTCCCTCAACGACCATCGGTGAAAGGTCGCCCACTAAGCAATGTCCGAAGCGATCCTCTCCCATGAATCGGATTTGGCAAGCCTGAGCGAGGCATTGCCATCGCATGAGCGCGAAGGGCAGCTTTTTTGGCAGCTTCGCCTCCGGACTGGGCGAGCACATTTTCGATACTTGGCCATGCATGCTCGCTTGCGTACCACGCTTGTGGTTATTCTCAGCCTGTTTTTTTGGGCTGGGCTGTTTGTTCTATTTTACAGCGGATTTGAGTTCGTTGTGTTGCATATTGGATCGCCCGGTGCATCCTATCATGCTCTAACGGTACAGTTTGTATTCGCACTCTTTTTCGCCTCTCTGCAAGTGATGCTCATCTTTTCAGCAGGAATCATCCTCTATGGCGGGCTCTACGCTTCGCAGGAGACCCCGTTTTTGATGACCTTGCCGGTACGCGACGAAAGGCTCGTTTTCTACCGATTTCAGGAAGCCCTGTTTTTTAGCACCTGGGGATTCTTCCTGCTCGCAAGTCCCTTGATGCTCGCCTACGGGATCGTTGTTTCCGCTCCATGGTACTACTATGCCTACCTGCCGATTCTGATGATTTCCTTTGCCTATATCCCTTGTGCTCTAGGGGCCATTTTATGTCTGCTCCTGATTAGTCGTCTTCCCCGACTGCGGAGAATTTTGGTCGGCGCCATGGCACTGGTGATTATTATTGTTGCCTATCAGTCGATATGGCAAACGCTTGACATTGCCGACGTCGATGTCCTGGGAACTTCTTGGTTCCGCGAAACATTTTATCGCTTTCGAATTACACGAGGTGAATGGCTCCCCAGCACTTGGCTGAGCAACGGCCTGTTGGATGCTGCCAGACCTGCGAACAATAGTCCCGACGACTTACCTTGGCTAGAAAGCGGCAAGTACCTCATCGTGCTGGTATCCAACGCATTGATGCTCCATTTGGCGGTGCAGTGGTTCGGCAAAAAATTGTTTCGGTCAAGTTACGATGGCCTGTACGCTCACCAGGCACGTCGTAGTTCGGGCCGTATGTCTTGGTTTGATTGGATCGTACAAAAAATCTTGTTTGTTTTCCCTAAGCAAACCCGCTTGCTCATTGGCAAAGATTTACAGCTTTTTCGCCGCGATCCTGTGCAGTGGTCGCAGTTCTTGATATTTTTCGGCTTGCTGCTGTTGTATTTTGCGAATGTCGACCGATTTCGTCAGCACAAAGCAGACATCGATGCAATGACCTGGGTGAATATCATCAGCTTTCTTCATTTGGCGGTCGTGGGGCTTATCCTCTCAACATTTACCACGCGCTTTATCTATCCGTTGATCAGTCTGGAAGGGCGACGATTTTGGATATTGAGTCTGCTGCCGGTTGAGCGAGATACGATTCTGTGGAGCAAATTTCTGTTCGCCGCCTGGGGCTCTTGGCTACCTTGCGCCTCGCTGGTATTCGTCAGTGATTGGATGCTGGAAATCGATCGCATGGTGATCGGCGTGCATCAATTCATCTGCTTCCTGCTGTGCATGGGGCTGGCCGGCATGGCCGTGGGACTGGGGGCGGTCATGCCAAACTTTCGCGACCAATCACCGTCGAAGATCGCGGCCGGATTTGGCGGTACCCTCAATCTGGTGCTCAGCGCTCTGTATATCTTGGCAGTTGTTTTGTTGACCGCGATGCCATGCCATTTCTTTTTGCTTGCCCAAACAACCGACGTAACGCAACAGTTCATGCAACCCCGCTTTCTACGTGTTTGGATGGGCATGGGGATCGGGGCTTCGGTGGTGCTCGCTGCGATCGTGACAATCGTACCTCTTCGTATCGGATTAAAGGCATTTCGAGAGCTCGAAGTGTAATCCGTACTTAGCCGCCGGGCTTGTCCCGGCGATGCTCTCACGCGCCGGGACAAGCCCGACGGCTAACAAATTCAATCAACGAACAGCCGAGGATCAGTGGCACTAGTCGGTTTTCCCTGGGCCAATTATAATCGGCGGTTCTGATTCACCTATTACGCATCGATTTATTTGAATACCGAACATGACCCAATCCAACTGTGGCAGCGACCACAAACTCCGTATCGGAGCGGTGAACTACCTGAACACCAAACCTTTGGTGTACGGGCTACAGCAGCTCTTGCCCGACGCGAGTCTTGTTTACGACTTGCCCAGTCGGCTGGCCGATGCGCTGAGCGAGGGCGATCTGGATATCGCGCTGGTGCCGTCGATTGAAGTGGCCCGTCGACCCGATTGGAAGATCGTTTCGGACGCCTGCATTGGCTGTCGCGGCCCGGTGCTGAGTGTGAAGCTGCTGTTTCGGGTTCCTCCTGCCGAGGTGCGGCGTCTTGCGCTGGACGAGGGATCGCGCACCAGCGCGATGCTGGCACAAATACTGCTGTACGACATCCACGGTATCCGTCCGCAGTTGGAACCGTTGCCCATTGGTTGTGGACATGAAACAACCGATGCGGATGCGGTGCTGATGATCGGCGATCGAGCCATTCGTTGCGACGATCGGTCGTTTGCCGAGGTTTGGGATTTGGGAGATCGTTGGTGTCGTTGGGCTGAGTTACCCTTTGTCTTTGCCATGTGGGTTGCTCGAGCCGGGATTGACACAACCCTTGCAGAAAAAGCATTTGCCCTGGCGCGAGACAACGGCTGCCATCATTTGGACGGCATCGCGAAAAACGAGTCGGCAGCGATGGGCTTGCCGGAAGAGATGGTGCTGGAGTATCTGCAAAAAAACCTGAATTTTTATCTGGAAAGTAAGGAGCGCCGAGGTCTGGAGTACTTTTTCCAGCGGGCCAATCAATTGAAACCAACAACGGAAATGAAGCTCGCGTCCAAAGTGTCGTGAGTGCATCGGCATGATTGCTCAACCGAAAATCCAAACCCTGCTCGACAAAGCAGTCGCCGGCGAACGGCTCACTCCCGAAGAAGGGCTGCGACTCCTCGAGTCGCACGACCTCCCGGCACTTGGCCGAGCCGCCAACGAAGTCTCGCTACGGTTGCATCCGGAGAATTACCGCACCTACAACATCGACCGAAATATCAACTACACGAATATCTGCACCGCGGTCTGTGATTTTTGTGCGTTTTACCGTTCACCTAAGTCGGGCGATGGCTATGTGCTGGACCGTGACGTGCTGTTGGAAAAGGTTCGCGAGACGGTTGAAGTTGGCGGCGATCAGATTTTGCTCCAAGGCGGGATGCACCCCGATTTCAAGCTGGAGTGGTACGAAGAATTGCTGCAAGAGATCAAACAGCATTTCCCGCAGGTAAACATTCACGGCTTCAGCCCGCCCGAACTGCACCACTTCACCAAAGTAAACAAGCTGCCTCTGCCCGAGGTTCTTCGTCGATTAAAAGCTGCCGGCTTGGGCAGCCTGCCAGGTGGTGGAGCCGAGATTCTTGTGGACCGAGTCAGAAAAAAAATCACCCGGGGCAAAGTGCTCAGCGACGATTGGCTGAATGTCAGCCGCCAGTGGCACCGGCTGGGTGGGCGTAGCTCGGCGACCATGATGTTCGGCCACGTCGAAACGCTGGCCGAGCGGATTGAGCATTTGGACCGATTGCGATCACTGCAAGACGAAACGGGCGGATTCACCGCCTTCATCGGCTGGACCTTCCAACCCGACCATACCGATCTGGCCGACCTGCCCAAGGTTGGTTCGTTTGAGTATTTGAAAACACTCGCGGTGAGCCGGCTTTATCTCGATAACTTTGCCAACTTGCAATCGAGTTGGGTTACGCAAGGATTAAAAATTGGCCAACTCGCATTGCTCCATGGCGCCAACGACATGGGCAGTCTGATGCTCGAGGAAAACGTCGTTGCCGAGGCGGGTACGGTTTATCATCTTACGCTCGAACAAATCCGCGGCGCCATCTCCGACCTGGGCTTCGTCCCCCGACAGCGAAATGTGTTCTACGAGTTGCTTGAAGAGGAGATGACACAGACTGTTCCGGAAAACCGCCACAATCGTTACTCACTTCCAATCGTAAATTGAGTTACCGGGAAGACTTGCTTCGACAGAAGAGACATTGGCAGGTATTCTTGATGAATGCCCGCCGGCATCTCATGGCGTCTGCAATTCATTGTTAGCCGCCGGGCATGTCCCGGCGCGGAGGAGCAGCGCCGGGACAAGCCCGACGGCTAACCAAAACACAATTTCAAATGGCATGATGTACTCGCCATGATCGATGTTCACTCACTGACCAAAGCCTATGTCGATCTGCGGCGTGGCGAATTCATCGCGCTCAATGGGGTGAGTTTCTCCGCAAAAGCTGGCGAAATTTTTGGCCTGCTTGGCCCCAACGGCGCTGGAAAAACAACCGCATTGCGGATTTTGAGCACCGTTCTACAACCCACCAGCGGCTCGGCCATGGTCAATGGATTCGATTGCGTCACCCAGCCTGCGCTGGTTCGCCATCACATCGGTTTTATGTCTGCCACCACGGCCGTGTACGACCGCATGACCGCTTGGGAGATGGTGGAGTATTTCGGCCTCTTGTATGGAATCGACAAGGAAGAACTTCATGAGCGGATGGAATCGCTGTTCGATCGACTAAAAATGCAAGACATCCGCGACGTACTCGGCGCGAAGATGTCGACCGGCATGAAGCAAAAGGTCTCGATTGCACGCTCGATTGTCCACGATCCACCCGTGTTGATATTCGACGAAGCGACCAGCGGATTGGATGTGCTCGTCTCGCGCGCATTGCTCGACACGGTGGCCGAGCTGCGGGACCAGGGCAAATGCATTCTATTTTCCACGCATATCATGCGCGAAGCCGAGCGACTCTGCGACCGCATCGCCATCATGCACCGTGGCCAAATCCTAGCCGAGGGCAGACTCGACGAACTACGTATCGCGCACCATGAACCTGATCTCGAAGAGCTTTTCTTCACGCTCATCCAACAGCGAGAAGAGGAGGCGGTGGTTGTAAAGTAGGAACGCAGAACATCAGGCAAGGAATATCGAATGTGGAAGTATTGACCACACGATTGCGGTTTTTCGGGAATTTTAGTTGGATGATCGCAACGAGCAAGTAGATTTTTTGTCCGTAGGGACGGTTGAAAATAGTCCAGCGATTTATCGCTGGGTATGGGAAGGGGTGAGTCGGGTAGTCCCGTCGGGACGACTGAAAGTTTGCCTCATGGTTCCAAGCTTGATTGCATCTTTTGTTGCGATTCAGCCGTCCCTACGGGACTAGGAAATGCTGTCCCTTGGCAACCCAGCGATAAATCGCTGGGCTAGTTCCAAACGTCCCTACGGGACAACCCACTGTTTGCTCGCTGCGATCTGCCCACTAAATTTCCTGAAAAACCAAAACTATCGTACGCGAATCCTCTTCTACTGCGAAAAACTCAACCTACTGCCGACTGGGATTAGCCACTAAAATCACTGAATAACCACAAAAACTATTCTTCAGCCGTCCCTACGGGACTAACTAATTATCATTCCCACGTACCCAGCGATAAATCGTTGGGCTATTATCAATAGTCCCTACGGGACAAAACAATCCGTTTCCAATTCCATAAAAATTACCGCTAAATTCTCCGTGGAACGAATCTCCCTATCCGTGTTCAATCCGTGTTTCATCTGTGGCCTAACCTTCATTGCGATCTCTGCGCCTCTGCGTGAGGTAATTTGCTTATGAACTGGAACAACGTCAAGCTGATATTCGGACGCGAGATGCGCGACCAACTGCGCGATCGGCGTACGTTGTTTCTTATTGCCGTCATGCCTCTGCTGCTCTATCCGTTGATGGGGATGAGCTTTTTTCAGATGACGCAGTTCCTACGCAAGAAGGCTGCCAAAGTGATGGTGGTCGGTGCGGAGGAATTGCACGACATGCCGTGGCTCCCGAAGCTGTTCGAGGGAGACCGTTTCCACAGCGATCTCATCAGCAATCCTCAAGAACGTGAGAACCTGCAAGTAGTTTGGCCTACGGATACCGACTCGGAGCAAACCTCCCCGGCCGCGGATGATTCCAAAGAGGAACATTCCGATGAGTCGCAGGGACTCGAGCTTGCTCGGCGGCAGTTGAGCCAAGGGGATGTGCAATTGGTGCTCTATTTTCCGACCGGTTTCGGGCAGCGATTACGCGCAGCACGTCTGTCGCTCGAAAACCGAGAACAGAGTCGATCGGCAGCGGATAGGAATGTCGATTTACCGCAACCGCAACTTCTATCTAATTCGGCGAACGAAACCTCGCAGATGGCCCATCTGCGAGTGGAACGCGTGTTGCGGCAATGGAGTAGCCTCATCGCACAAAAGAATTTAAGCGATAACAATGTGCCGCTCGACGTCGCCAACCCGTTTCAACTCCAGTCGCAAGATGTGGCGCAAGAACGGCAACGGTTAACGGCGGTTTGGTCGAAGATATTGCCGTTTGTGCTGTTTATCTGGGCGCTGACGGGGGCGTTTTATCCGGCAATCGACCTGTGCGCGGGCGAGAAAGAACGCGGCACGCTCGAAACATTGCTCGCCAGCCCGGCACAACGCCGAGAGATTGTTTGGGGAAAACTGCTGACCATTACACTGTTCAGCATGGTCACGGCCCTGCTGAACCTGGCGAGCATGGGATTGACGGGGAAATTTGTCCTGTCGCAGCTTGGCGGCATCCCCGGACTGGGAGATGCCGGTTCGATGGCGATGCCCCCGCTGGTTTCGGTGCTTTGGCTGGTGGTCGGCCTCGTGCCGATCTCGGCGATGTTCAGCGCACTTTGCCTGGCACTCGCCGCGTTTGCTCGCAGCACAAAAGAGGGCCAATACTATCTGATGCCCTTAGTGTTGGTCACGCTGCCGCTGATGCTGCTGCCAATGGCGCCCGGGGTCGAATTGAATCTGGGTAATAGTCTGATCCCGGTGACCGGTGTCGTGCTGCTCTTGCGCTCGATGATCGAAGGGCAGTACGCGACTGCGTTGCCCTACGTGTTGCCAGTCGTGGGCATGACACTGATGTGTTGCCTGCTAGCGATCCGCTGGGCCGAGGAGCAATTCAGTCGCGAGTCGGTGCTGTTCCGTGAGAGCGAACGGCTTGATTTGGGACGATGGCTTACGCACTTGGTGCGCGATCGAACCGACACGCCCTCGCTTCCGCAAGCCATCTTCTGTCTGGTGACCATTCTGGTCGTGCAATTTTTTATCAGCCTTGCCTTGACGGCGAAAAGCGCTGGCGGGATCGATTTCACACTCTTGGTGCAAATGCTGTTTATCAGCCAAGTGGTGTGTATTCTGCTGCCCCCGGTATTGATGGCCTTGCTCTTCACACGCCGGCGGAAGAAAACACTGCTGCTCGATCGGATGCCTGCGCCCGCTTATGTCGCAATCGCGGCTCTGCTGGCCGTGGTGGTTCATCCGCTAGGAATAAAATTTACGGGATGGGTTCAGCAACTTTATCCTTCGTCGCCCGAGATCGTTGCTCAAATGCAGGACATTTCCCAGGCGATGGCTAGCGCGCCTTATTGGTGGATTCCGATATTGCTCATGGCCGTGCTACCGGCGGTATGCGAAGAGATCGCCTTCCGCGGATTTATTCTCTCGGGCTTGCGGCACGTGGGGCACAAGTGGTGGGCCATTGTTGGCACCTCGATTGCGTTTGGGGCGGTCCATCCTTTTTTGCCGCAAAAAATCAGCGCTGCCGCGGTGGGAATCGTCCTCGGTATCCTCGCCGTGCAGACAGCCAGCCTGGTGCCATGCATGGTTTTTCACGCCCTCTACAACACCCTCGGCCTAGCCGTTGTTCATTTAGCGGAGAAACTCAATGATGGCGAGCAGCACCCGTTGTTACAGGCTATTTTGCAAGCCAACGAAGATTCGGTTTCTTACCGGCCATGGGTGCTAGGCGTTTGTGCAATCGGTGCTGCAATGATTCTGTGGTGGTTGCACCGTGTGCCTTACGAGCGTACCCATGAAGAGCAATTGCAGGAAATCCGCGAGCGGCAAGGAATGCTTCCCCCGATGGTGAAAGAAATGTAGCCGTTCACGGAATGAAAAATATTGAACCACGAAGGACACGAAGAGCACGAAGAGCACGAAGAAGTCAGAGGGCAAATCGCTTGCTCCCGCTTCTCAGCGAACTCAAACGGAAAACCCATTCGGAGGAAAACCACGAAATAGACGAAAACCACGAAAAAAGTGGGGGAATAGGATCGCAGGATTTGAAGCGGAAAGACTTCACCCAACAGTATTCGCAAAACCCTCTCTTTCGTGTGTTTTGTCTATTTCGTGGTTCTCTTCTCTTCACCTTAAATAGGCTAAATTTGCCCCCTCATCGACTTGATTGGATAGCCTCACGAAAAATAGAATTGTATTCTTTGTGTCTTTTCTTTGTGTCCTTCGTGCTCTTCGTGGTTCATTTTTCTTCCATCCCGTGAACGGTTACAGAAATTTAACCACCGATTGAACCCAGCGCGGCCGAAGGCCGCCTGGGGTTCGAGACGGAGCAGGATACTCCGTTTAGGCCGATTGTGCCCAATACGTTTGTGGTATCGATACGCTACCGGCCCCTACTTTGCACTGTGCGCTGCTTTTATGGTCTATATTTATTTTACTGGGGCAACTAGGAGTGGATGCTATGCACCGTGGTGACCTACCCCTATCGTGTATTATTCCTAACTCGTCCGACTCCGCAAAGGAATCGACCCCATGGCTACCGTTGTCCAAAAAAATGTACCTGTTGCTAACGTGACAGATGCCGTGGAAGTGAATCCAGAACTGCTGCAAGCCGTTACCAATGCGGTCAGTGGTGCGATGGCTATGTGCGAGATGAGCGTGCATTGTGTCGGCGTGTCGCGCGTCCCATCACGCCAAACGGGCATTGTTACCGGGATGATCGGCTTGCATGGAAAAGTTTCGGGATTTCTCACGGTGAACATGGCCGAGCGACTTGCCGTTCGAGCAGTTGAAGGGTTGCTTCAAGAGAGTTATGGCGTGCTGACGTCACAAGTGGTCGATGGGGCGGGCGAAATTACGAACATCATCGTCGGCGGCGTCAAATCGGCTCTAGCCAAGACAAAATGGGGATTCTCACAGATTACCGTGCCATCGATGATCGTTGGCAACGATTTCTCGATCGCCTATTCCCGCGGATTGGAGTTCTTGAACGTCGCATTCGAACACGACGACCCGGAAGCCTTTCGGCTCGATGATCGGATGATGCACGTTAGTATGTCGCTGTTGGCGTTGTAGTGATTGGTAAGGCCCCGTGCATCGCGCCCGGATGCGGCTAGCCGTGCAGCAACGCAGCACACGGCACGCAGCACACGGCACACGGAGCGAATTTTACAACTACTCTTCGTCGCTCGCCCGCAGCCATGTCGAGATCGTTGGTTCATAGCCACAAATTTCGTCATCATCAAAATAGAGGGCAATCTCTCGAGCTGCCGCCTCAGGTCCGTCGGACCCATGGACAAGATTCATTTGCCGGCTCGCGCTGAAGTCGCCACGAATCGTGCCTGGCAGAGCCTCCAGCCCGCTGGTTGCTCCGAGCATGTCTCGCACGACGCGAATCGCCTCAAGCCCCTCGACAATCGCTGCCACGACCGGCCCTCCGGTAATAAATCCCTCCAGCGTGGGATACCACGATTTCTCGACATGCTCGGCATAGTGCTGCTTGGCCAACGCGGGCGTGATGCGTAGCATTTTCATCGCAACAATATTGAGCCCCTTCTCTTCAAATCGCGAGATCACTCGCCCCATCAGACGACGTTGAACACAATCGGGTTTTAGCAAGATAAAAGTTCGGGGCATGGGATTTCAGATTTCGGAATGCAGAATTAACCGTACTGCAACGCAGTACACGGAGCGAATCGGGAATTGTAGCCAATCGGCAATCACCTCTCAAGTGCCCTGGTCGGCTGCCAGGGTCGGCTTTCAGGTGAACTGCGAAGCCGAGCAGAAAGTGGTAGCCGCGAGCGGCAGCCACAGTTATCTCGAGGCCACCGCGGCTTCCGCCAGCGGCTACAATCCATCAAAACAAAGCTGACAAAGCCTAGTGCATTTCCGTTTCAACCGTACCGATGCCGCCGAGGTAGTAGTTGAATTTTACATTGGGATGATCCGCCAAGAGCGACATCGGCACCGAGCTATCAGGCAGCCGCTTGCTGATCATCAGTGCGGTCAACCGGATGCCGAAGGGGTTGTCATGGTGTCCGGGGTGCCAGATTGAGACGCAGTCGGCCTTCCACGTTTCGACTGGGCCGACCGTTGCGGCGCAGATAGGCACTTGTGGCACGTAGCCGCCACCGGAGGTGCGGGCGTTTTGGATCACGGTCATGGGATGCAGGTCGGTGATTCGCGTGGCCAGTTGGCGATATTCCTCTGGCGAGGGGGGCGCATCTTGATACTTGCCTTCGCGTTTGGGTGGGTCGTTGAACGCCCAATGCTTGACTTCGCCTTGCCCGCCTTGCATCAACAGGCAGCGGACTTGGTCGTAGCTGTTGGAATAGGCCTCGAGATCGGTCGGGAAATGGATGTTTTCCTCAGGCATTTTTAGCTCCGGCCGAATGCGGTTGAAGCATAGTTCCATGTCCGCTTTGGCGAACGAAAGCGAATGCTCGGTCGACACGGGCACGCCGTTTTCGACCCATTCATCCATGCCCCAAAAGTGGGCGTTGTGCAGTTTCAGATCGAGTGCATTGACGATACAGGCTACGAGCGGCAACTGTTCGGTCGGACCAATGGGTCCGCAAATGCCGACCGGGTTGTCGGGCGTCGCCTGTTGCCAAACGCGAATGTATTCCAGCGCTTCGGCACAGTAGAACTCTTCAAGCGTGTCGTAAAAGGCAACTTGAAAGCCGTCGCGTGAGAGCGCCAGAAGATCGTCTGGCGTAAGACGTGCTGCCTCTTGCAGTATCTCGGGTTCGAGAGTCGTGTAATCCCACCACTGGGGCGCTACTTTGCTGATTGGTCTTGTCATGGTTCTTCTATTGGGGTTGGGTTAGGTTGGAATTTTTTGTTGGTTTGTGAGGTGAAAAATTGGTTCTTCAGGGAATTTGGTGGGTGAATTTTCAGAGAACGGGGTTGCTGAGCATTATGTCCCGTAGGGACTGTCGAAAATAGCCCAGCGATTTATCGCTGGGTAGGCGGAGGGATATGTCAGAGAGTCCCGTAGGGACGGCTGAAGGTTTATTTGCAGGCTCTGGCTTGCATCTTTTGTCGTGATTCAGCCGTCCCTACGGGACTAGGAAATACTCGATACCGTCAACCCAGCAGTAAACTGCTGGGCTATTTTCAAAAGTCCCTACGGGACAAAAAAGCGACTTGTCTGTCACGAGCTGCCACAAAAATTCCTGAAGAATCGAAAAATTAGATGATTGTAGGGAATTCGTCGTGGCCGACGACGCTAACGGATCGGTAGTTGCGAGTTGGGAGGCGCGAGTTGGGGATTCATCATTCATCATTCATCATTCATCATTCATCCCTCATCCCTCATCCCTCATCCCTCATCCCTCATCCCTCATCCCTCATCCCTCATCCCTCATCCCTCATCCCTCATCCCTCATCCCTCATCACATATTTGTCAAATCGTCTTCGCCTCTGCTGCCCAACAGCGCATCGAGCGCCCCGGCTACCGCGGCTGCGTGCTCCGTCGGTGCTCCCTTGCGGAGATAAACTCGACAAACCAATTGGCTCACGGGCAAATGTTTGTACAGTTCATCGTCGGTCAATGGTCTCGTTTGACGGGTTGCCGGACGATAGAGAAAATTTTGCCCCGCGATGGGCGCGCTCGGGTCGGGCCGATCAATATGCCGTGGCAGATCGATCTGCATTTCCATCTTGCGGAGTTTGTTGGGCAACCGACTGCGGATCGCCTGTTCGACAAGCTGCGAATCGCTGAAGACGCTGGTGGTCTCCTCCTTGGCCGCTCCATAGAGCTGGCTCCGTTCGTCCACCATATCCCAATCGACTTGTCGAGACAACAACCGTTGCCAGCGATCGCCCAATTTTCGCGTCGCGGCATCGTCGCTCTGCGGCCAACGTGCCACGTCGACCAGTAGCGACCACTCGGTGAATCGCAGGTAGTCGTCCAAATGCTCGATCGGATTACCGGGCAGCAGCAAATGTTTGCTATCGCGGAACAGGCCTTCGAGCGTTTTGTCGATGGCTCGGACCGTGCGATGGAAATAGATTGCTCGGAACAGCTCGCTACGGGCCCGACGGAAACGGACCAGCGCATTGAGCCCGCGTTCATGGATCGTTAGTCCGCGCTCGCTGAAAAAACTGTATCTCAATAGCCGATCCAAGTCGTAAACCCGCTCGCTGTAACCCGACATGTAGGCATCACGCATCACAAAGTCCATGTTGTCGACGGTGTACAAACCGCAAAACAGACTGCGGAGCATGACGAGCCACCGGGGTGCATTTTCTGTCTCGCCGCTGGTGGGTCGGGTAATCAACCAGGCGATTTGGTCCGGGTCGATTGTTTCCTCCTCTTCCAGATAGCTATCGGGACATTGTCGCACGCCCTCAAGCAGCGGGCCTAACTCATGCTGAATAATGTGCGCACCGAGCGTTTCATGGGTCAGCCCGAATTCGCGCAGAAAATGCTCATCGAAAAAGTGTCCAAACGGGCCATGGCCCACATCATGCAACAGCGCTGCCAATCGGGTCAGGCATTCGACATACCCGCGGCTCGGCACCTCCGGGCAAACCTCAGCCAAACTAGGATAGAGCGTCTCGACCATGCGGCTGGCCATGTGCATCGATCCGACCACATGCTGAAATCGGGTATGCTCGGCCGAGGGGTAAACCCACCATGCCGTTTGCAATTGATGAATCTGCCGCATCCGCTGCACCCAAGGATGGTCGAGCAACGAGCGTTCCGACGTTTCGCCTGGCCCGACGACCGAGACAAACGGAATATATCCATGAATCGGATCATGGCACAAGCTTTCGCGCTGGAAGTCTTTCATGGGGAAGTGGCGAGTTACGGGGCGCGAGTTGCGAGGTGCCGGTTGGCATTTTGGCATAAGCTTTCACAAGCGCCTAGCGCCCAATAACTAGCGCCTTCCAACTCGCATCCCGCGCCGCACAAAATTGCTCGATTCGCGCCTGCCGCACCATGCCAGAGCGTCCTCCTTCACAAACAGCGCCTCGAACGGCAAGCATATCAATTGGCAGCGCCGATAGTTGCGGCAGCAATTCGGCGGTCAGGCTGCCAGCTACCACCGTCTGCAACGAAGCCTCTTTGGCTCGCTGGAGCAGGATTTTCAGTTCTTCCGCCAGTAAGTGATCGCACAAGCTGCCTTGCGATTTATCGAAGGTATCGACCAACAGATACTCGCACATGGCTGTCGCGGCGTGGTCGATGATCTGCTCTGGTCGAGGCGCGGATGCCGTAGCCCAGTCGGCATAGACAACCGTCACCAATTTTTTCCCCGCAATGTTAATTTCCAACTGCGCGGCATGCCACAGTTCGCGCCAATGGGGCAGCGAGGCACAGCCTGCCAAACCGAGCTTGATCAACCGAATCCCGGACACCTTGGCCAACCGTTTTCCACAATCCTTCGAGAACCAATCGAGCAATTCGCCTCCCGCGGCGGAGAGCGGATAGTGGGCTGCTAAACGTCCAGCGATTTCAATTCCCGTGCAGGCATCCACCGGTCCTAGCGGACCTTGGCTCGGCTGCTTGAGATCGATCCAATCGGCACCGCCGGCAACGGCAGCCTCGGCTTCGCGCAGATTTTTCACGCTGACCAACAGCCGTGGGGCCAACAATCGTGGGGTATCGGCGGGACGAGTTGGCATCGTGAAATCGTCTAGGGAAAAACTCTGTTGGACATGCTTTGGAAACAATTCGTCGTTGCCGACGACGCTAACGCTGCCTGCTCCGCTTTTTCTTCCGCGGCGCTTTTGCGAAAGTATTGCGGGACAAGTTGCATCGGGTCGGACTTCTTGCCTTGCGAATAATGCACGATGCCTAATTGACCGACCGCAATCGCACAGGGCTGCCAGAATTTCTCTGCCACGGCCTGAACGCCGTTTGGTAGTCGCTCCCTTAATTTCACGAGCGGTGGCCCGACGATGGTGTCGCCCGGCTGCAATTGATTCAGCCACGATTCGATGCTGACTATTTGCGTGGCTGGATTTTTTGCCTCACCCGGCAGAGCAAAGCAAGCGGCAAACAGCTCTTGGCGTTGGGCGTCGAGAATGGCCCAAAGTCGACCTGAAGTTTGCTCAATTCCCGCGGCGAGCACCGCAAGGGTGTGCAACCCGACCAAATCGGCACCCGCGGCATAGGCAAAGGTTTTTGCCGTAGTGACGCCAATTCGCAGGCCGGTAAACGAGCCGGGCCCCGTCGCCACGCAGACCAAATCGATCGACTTGGCCTCCCACTGGCATTGGGCTAGCAGAGCCCCGATCGCCGGCAGAAGCGACTGGGCCGTACGCTGCTCGCCCGGCAACGCCACTTGGCCAACGATTTGCATCGGGCGATCGGCGGGGCCATCTCTGTTGCCCTCGAAGGAGGCAATCGAGCCGCTGCGACCACTAGTTTCAAGGGCTAAAACACGCACAATGGGGTTCAATCCTACGGACAAGTTTTGCTGGCAGAGAAAACCGGTTCTTCAGGAATTTTAGTGGCTAGATTTTGCGATGGAAAGGAGCGTGCCCAAGTCGCAATTTCAGCCCCCGGCTTTGCCGGGGGGTTGCGTAACAGTCCACATTTCCACCAAGCAGAGCATTTCCATGAAGGACATTTCCCCCCGAAAGCAACATTTCCATGAGGGCAACCACTAAAATTGCTGAATCTTGACCCTGAAAGCCTTGAGACTTAGACTGGCAGATTAGGCTTGCCGCCAGTCCAGCCCCTCAGTCCAACGTCGATAGTAATAGGTCGCAACGACAGTGAAACGCGCGCTCATCAGCGACATCCACGGAAATCTGGAAGCACTCAAGTCGGTGCTGGCCCATATTGCCGACCAGAATGTCGACGAAATTTTTTGCCTCGGCGATATTGTCGGCTACGGGCCTAATCCGTGCGAGTGCCTGGATCAGGTGATCGATCATTGCCAACTGACGCTCTTGGGCAATCACGACCAGGGGGCCATGTTCGATCCGGAAGGGTTTAACAGCGGAGCGGAAAAAGCCATTTTCTGGACCCGCGATCAGCTAGAAAATTCCGGCGGAACGAGCGATAGCACGACACGTCGTTGGGATTTTTTGGGCACACTGCCTCGCATCCATCGGGACGACCCTTGGCTCTACGTCCACGGCTCACCTCGCAATCCGGTCAACGAATATGTATTTCCCGAGGATATTTACAATCAGAAAAAGATGGAAAAGCTTTTTGGCTTAATCACCAAGGCTAGTTTTCAGGGACATACCCATGTGCCGGGCGTGTTTCTGGAGAGCATGGAATTTATTTCACCGGAGATTTCTGAGGAGCAATCGTCCTACGAATATCGGGTTCGTGGCGAGAAATTCATGGTCAACGTCGGTTCGGTCGGCCAACCCCGCGATGGCGATCCGCGTTCTTGCTACATCATCCAGCAGGACGATACGATCACCTTCCATCGTGTGCCCTACGATTGCAACGTAACGGCCGACAAAATATATCAAACGCCCGACCTCGACAATTTCCTCGGGGATCGCATCAAGGAGGGAAGGTGAGAATGAGTGATGAGTGATGAATGATGAATGACATAGTTCCCCTCCCCCTTCTGTCTTCCCACCTCCCACTTTGAAGGATCGCCTTTCGTGGATCGCAACTTTGTTACCTTTCTGGCTCTTGCTTTTTTGGTTCTGATGCTTAACAGCATGTGGATTGCTTCGCAGCAACAGCGGCGTGCTGAGTTGGCTGGGCCTGATGCGAAAGCGGGAGCTGGCGAAGAGGCCGGCGTTGGGGAAGACCTGGGCGCTGATGAAGACGCAGGCGATGGGGAAGCCAAGAAAGCTGATGAAGATGGCGATTCGGATTCGAATCGGTCTGCCGATGTCGAGGTGCCCCGCCAAGCCCTTGCTCCAGCGGCTGCGATGCCGGTCGAGCCGCAGGACGAATCATCTCAGGAATTCGTCACGCTTGGATCCGTGGCGGCCGATTCGCCCTATCGGTTGCTCGTAACGCTCACCAACCAAGGTGCAGCAGTCCGGCGGATCGAATGTTCCAGTCCCAGATATCGCGACCTGCAAGATCGCTCGGGCTACTTGGGCCATTTGGAATATGTCGACGACCCGAAGGGTGGGGTTTGCCTGCAAGTGGTCGGGCAAGGTACGCCTGCGGCGCTGGCCGGTTTGCGGCCGGGAGATCGCATCACGGCCTTGGGCGTCACATCTCAGGGAGTGAATGCCCCCGAGGCCATTCAGAATACGTCCGAACTACAGCAAGTGCTCGCAAAAACCAAACCGGGGCAGCAACTGGCGATAGAAGTCCACCGGTCTACAGAAGAAGCGAAAGAATCGACGGTCCAATGCACGGCGACGCTAGCCCGACGGCCACTGGAAATCATCCGTCCCGAGGGTGAAAACATTTTGCTCTGGGAGGATAAGCTGCCTGCCGATTTTGTCGAGACGCCGTCGTTTTTGCTCACGCTCCAGCAATTGGCCGGGCAAGAAATGAAACCGTTTGCCCAGGACGCCGAGGCCGAAGAATTGCCCGGTGTGTCGCTACGCGAATCGAACTGGGAGATTGTTGAGCATGACGTGGCGAGCGTAACGTTCCGCCGCCGGCTTGTGGAACAACAAATCGAAATCATCAAACGCTATCGGCTGGCCGAGGTGCCTGCCGAAGAGGCGGCCCATGCGGGCTTTCCCGCGTATAATCTGCAACTGGAAATCGAACTGCGCAACCTGGCCGCCGACGCCCGCGACTTGGCCTATCGGCTGGATGGCCCCAACGGGTTGCCGATGGAAGGTTGGTGGTATGCGTACAAAATTGGTCGCAGTTGGGGCGGCGTGGGGCTTCGCGATGTAATCGCCCGATACGAAGGTGCCGAGACGGTTCAGTTCGGGCCTGCGACGATTGTCGACGACAAGGTGGGGCGGCTGGAAGGGAACCCGTTGGCCTACATCGGCGTCGACGCCCAATACTTTTCCGCCATGCTGCTGCCGCAAAAAACGTCGCTCGACGAGCGATGGATCGCCGAAGCGCACACCATCCTGGTTGGCCCGAAGCCGAAGGCCCATTCGGCAGAAAAGCGGTTCGCCAATGTCAGTTGCCGGCTGATCAGCAAATCGCAAAAAATCGAATCGGGCGAGTCGCTACGGCACGCCTATACCATCTTCGCGGGTCCCAAAAGTATCGACCTGCTTGCCCACTACCAAGCGTCGGGCAATCCACAATACGGCTTGGGCGACTTGCTTTACTATGGTTGGTTCAGCGCCGTGGCCAAAGCAATGCTCGCCGTTTTGCATTTCTTCTACGCCATTGTCGGCAACTACGGCATCGCGATTATCATGCTTACGGTGCTGGTCCGAGGCTGCATGTTCCCGATCAGCCGCAAGCAGGCAGCCAGCATGGCGGCAATGCAAAAGCTCAAGCCCGAAATGGAGCGCCTCAAGGAAAAATACAAGGGCGACATGCAAAAGCAGTCGCAAGCGACGCAGGAGCTTTACCGTAAGCACAAAATCAACCCAATGGCTGGCTGCCTGCCGGCAGTGATCCAGTTGCCGGTGTTTATTGGTTTGTATCGGTCGTTGATGGTCGATATCGAGTTGCGGCAGGCGCCCCTCTTGGGCGAATCAATTCATTGGTGTTCCAACCTGGCGGCACCCGATATGTTCTACGATTGGTCGGCTATCATGCCCGATTTCATCAACAGTGGCATCGGTTTTTTTGGCCTAGGGCCTTACTTGAATGTTCTGCCACTGGCGGCCACTTCGCTGATGTTGGTTCAGCAAACCCTGTTTATGCCTGCCGCGGCCAACGAGCAGGCCGCCATGCAGCAAAAGATTATGAAATACATGATGGTCTTCATGGGAATTATCTTTTTCAAATTTGCCGCGGGCTTGAGTATTTATTTCATCGCTTCAACCAGTTGGGCCATTGTCGAGCGGAAGCTGCTCCCCAAACCCGCCGCCATCGCGGACGGCAACTCTTTGCAGGCCACCCGCGACAAAAAAAATGACGGTGGAAGGAGCAAAGCCGCGTCAAAAAACGGTCAACCTACCCGTAAACGCCATTCCAAGTCGAAGCGAAGAAAGTAGTGGGCACCAGTTCTACAGCACAGGTTTTACGAACCACCAAGGCACAAAGAGCACGAAGAAAGACACGAGAAATGCTGCAAAAAGAAAGAAAGTAATCAATCCATGCCAGTCCAACAATCTCCGAGAGATTCAATTGCCTGTTCGAGGTGTTAAAACTGTTTTTCCATTACTTATGTGTTTTCTTTCTTTGAGTCCTTCGTGCCTTTGTGGTTTAAACCACACTGTAGTACTAGTGCTTTGTCACAGCCAAGAATTAGGATTAAGCAGATTAGCCGTTTTGGCGCTAGCCACGGTTATTACTGCATGAACCGGGGCTAGCGCCCTAACGACTAACCCTAAAATTAAGCTGTGACAAAGCACTAGCCACCACCTCCATGGTCAACACCGAAGACACCATCGTGGCGATTGGCACCGCCTCGGGCGGGGCGGCTCGGGGCATGGTCCGGCTGAGCGGGCCGCAGGTTGTGCAATGTTTGTCGCACTGTTTTTCTGCCGCGGATCAAACGCGACTCGACACGGTAGATCGTCCGAGTGTGATCCGTGGTTCGTTGCAAGTCAGTGCAACGCCGGCAACAAGTCACCCAAACACTTGTTCCATTCCCTGCCAGCTTTTTCTCTGGCCGGACAAACGGAGTTACACTCGCCAACCCTCGGCCGAGTTGCACACCCTCGGTTCGCCACCGTTGCTGGAAATGGTGCTCGACCAACTCGGTGCCTCTGGTGCCAGGAGTGCCGAACCGGGCGAATTTACGCTGCGGGCATTTCTGGCAGGTCGTATCGATCTCACGCAAGCCGAAGCGGTGCTTGGTGTGATCGACGCCCGCGATGCTAATCAACTGGACGTTGCCTTATCGCAGTTGGCTGGCGGGCTGTCGGGGCCCTTGTCGCAGCTCCGCGATCGGCTGCTCGATTTGTTGGCCGAACTAGAGGCAGGGCTCGACTTTGCTGACGAAGATATCACGTTCATTGCCCGCGAGGAAATACTCGACCGGTTGGCCGAGGCCTTAGCCATCGTCGAATCGGTCGCCTCGCAGATGGCTGCCCGAGGCGATCAATCCGCGCTGGCTCGCATAGTGTTGCTGGGCCAGCCCAACGCGGGAAAAAGCAGTCTATTCAACGCGTTGGTTCGTAGGCAGTGCGGGAGCAGGGCGACTGCTGAAGCTCTGGTCTCCCCGCAGTCGGGCACGACGCGCGATTATTTGACAGCCAAACTGCCGTTGGGCGAATTGTCTCTGGACGGGCTTGCGTGCGAATTGGTCGACACGGCCGGCGACAATTGCAATGCAAACGAAGGCACCCTCGCCCACGCCGCCCAGTCGACCATGCAAGAACAACAGCAGCAGGCCGACATCCGCGTGCTTTGTGTTGACTCTGAAAAAGGGGTCGCAGCTCTTTTCTCTCACGCCGATCTGACGGTCATCACAAAATCAGACCTGGCAAAAGACGCGGCCCAACGAGCCAGCCTGACCGCCTTGGTGCAAAAGGGCGCTATTCCATGCAGCAGCAAAACGGGCGACGGACTCGCCCATGTGATCGCCGCAATTCGCAAGCTGCTGCTGCAAGCCACATCGACCTCGGCCAGCGGTTCGAGCGCCGTCGCTGCAACCGTCACCCGCTGTGCGACTAGCCTCCGTACAGCGACCGAGTCGCTCGGTCGGGCCCGCCGTCTCGCCGAACATGAACAGGGCGAAGAATTGGTCGCTGCCGAACTGCGCACGGCCCTCGATCATTTGGGAAAAGTTGTCGGAGCCGTCACCACCGACGACATCCTCGACCGCATCTTTGGGCAATTTTGCATTGGAAAGTAGCGGGTGCATTTTTTCTTCGACAAGTAGGCTGGAACAAGCCCCTCGCCATTGTATCAAGTATACTTTCATGCCATGCCTCCATTCAGACATTCCATCGCGATGATGCTGGTTCTGCTGGCTGTCGGATTTGCGCCAGCGACCGCCATCGAGCGGGCCTTGCTAGAATCGGCACTGGGCACGATCACCACCGGCGAACTACGCGATCACGCTGGCGTCTTGGCAGACGATACGTTCGAAGGCCGAGCGGCCGGCAGTCGCGGCGGCCAAGCGGCAGCCAAGTACATCTTGCATCGGCTGCAGGCCAGTGGTTTGAAGACCAGTCGCTTGACGCCCGGCAATCAGAACAGCTTCACGCAGACTTTCCACGGAAATTACAAAAACTTGCTGGCCCTGATTCCTGGCAACGATGACAAGCTAAAACACGAGTTCGTTCTGATCTCGGCGCATTACGATCATGTCGGCTATGGCGACTATCGCAATAGCTATGGCCCCATCGGCACGATCCACAACGGCGCCGACGACAACGCCAGTGGCACCGCGACGCTGCTCGAACTGATCGACGCCCTGTCCCAAACCAACTATCAACCCCGGCGATCCATTCTGTTCGCATTCTGGGATGGAGAAGAAAATGGCTTGCTCGGCTCGCGGTATTGGATCCGAAATCCAACCACACCGCTCTCGAATGTAAAACTGGCAATCAATATCGACATGGTAGGCCGTCTGCGCAACGGCCGGATCGAGGTCGTCGGCTCGCGTTCGGGCTATGGCCTTCGGCAGCTACTCTGTTCGCCCGAGATGCCTGAAAAGATGTGGCTCGACTTCACTTGGGAAATGAAAGACAACAGCGACCATTGGTCGTTTATCGAGCGAGGGATTCCTGCCGTTTGCCTCCACACCGGTTTGCATGACGACTACCATCGCCCCAGCGATGACATTGAAAAGTTGAACATCACGGGCATGGAGCAAATCTCCCGTTACCTGTTGCGTCAGCTTTGCACAATCGCCGAATCCGACACATTGCCCCATTTTCGTGCCAGCGGCAGGTCCGAGTCGCCAGCCAGCCAGCGGCGCATGGAACCACCCTTGGCTGCGTTGCCTCCGCGTCTGGGAATATCGTGGAAATACCTTGCGGACGAGCCGGCGCATTGGTTGGTAACGGAGGTTCAGCCAGACAGCCCCGCCTCACTTGCAGGCCTACAGAAAGGCGATCACATTTTGTCGGTAGATGCTATGCCAACCACCAGCAAGGCGCTGCTGCCAGCGGTCGTTCTGCGTGCCGGATCGGAAGTCGTCCTCAGCGTACGACACCGTGGAAAAGAAAAACCTGAAACCATAACGATTGCCTTGTTGGGTAAGCCAACCCATTTGGGTTTATCATGGCGCACCGATCAGGCCGAGCCGCAAGCTGTCTATGCAACTCGCGTGGTGCCATTCTCTCCCGCGGCCCGAGCAGGAATCCGTCAGCTCGACCGCATCTATCGAATCGATGGCGAGTCGATCCACGGGCAAGACGATTTCCTTGATCGGGTGCAGAAAATGGTTGCTCATGGACCGAAAGAGTTTCGGCTAACGGTCGAATCTCATGGGGTGCTACGCGACGTGATCGTGCCGATGGCCTTGCCACAGGCTGAACCGACCGATCTTTCGTTTTAGTGCATTGACGATATCCACAATTCCATTGAGCCATTGCGCGCTAGCGTCGGGCAACCAGGAAAACCACGATTGAAAGCCCCCGGCTTTGCCGGGGGGTTGCGCAACAGCGCACATCTCCACCAAGTCAAGTAGGCCGGAACAAGCCGTGCGCAGTTCCGGCAATGAGTGATCGCCAACCGTTTTTACCGGAACAGCGCTGCCGCTCGTTCCGGCCTACAAACTACAAACTAAATTCCCTGGAGTACCGAATAGATAAGGCCCAATGTGCCGGTAACCATGACGTAATAAAAAAAGACGACGGCCGTTTTGCGAATGACATCGCCTTCTCGGCCGACCATTCCGACGACTGCAGACGCAGCGACGACATTATGCACACAAATAACGTTGCCCGCGGCGCCCCCGACGGCCTGCAGTGCGACGATCCAGGTAGGGTCGGCGCCGATTCGCAGTCCCACCTCGAATTGGAACAGTGAAAACATCATGTTGCTAATCGTATTGCTACCGGCGACAAACGCCCCAACTCCGCCGATGAGCGGTCCGAACAGCGGCCACGCAGATCCGGCCAGTGCGGCCACGCCCTCGGCCAATTCAACCGGCATCGACTGGAGTCCTGCGGCGCCGCCAGCTGAGTTGATAAACACCTGTACCATCGGCACCGCAAATACCAGCGCTGCCGAGGCGGAGACAATCAACTTTGCCGATCGCGTGACGGCACGCCCAAGACAGGCGACATTCATTCGGTGCAGGAAAAACGTGATGAGGCAGACTAAAATGAACATGGTCCCCGGCAGGTATAGCGGTTGGACGCTGATGCTGACCGAGGTGCCCAAGACCGAGGGAGAGTCGATCGAGAGACTCTTGAGCAAGGGTCCGATTCCTAGCTGTGGCAGTCGGGAGGCGACCAAGAACAAAGCGATCAACAAGTAAGGCAGCCAGGCACGCCACAATGGCAGCGTGCCTGCCGTTTCCTCGGCTTGCATCGGCATGTCGCTGCTCCAAGAGGCTTCCCATTGGTCACGGCTGGCAAAGTCCCAGGCAGGGCCCTCTTTGGGCAGTAGGATTCCCCGCTTCGCCATCGGCACGACGATTACCAGACCGATCAACGAACCGAGCAGCGTGGGGAACTCTGGCCCCAACACGTTGGCGATAATCACATAAGGTATCGTCATCGCCAGCGCGGCAACAATCGCGAACTTCCATATCTGCAGTCCGTCGCGGAAGCTGCGGTTAGGACCGTAGAAACGGGTCATGATTACCACCACGGCGAGCGGAATGAGCGTCCCGGCGATGGCATGCAGTAGGGCAACCTTGGCGCCGATGATGGGCAACAATTCGTGCCAGTCGTCCAAGCCTTGCGCTGCGGCGTAGCTTTGCACTTGCGCTGCGCCGTCGAGACCCTTGCTCACACCAACCAAGATGGGCGTTCCCACGGCGCCAAATGAAACGGGCGTGCTCTGAATCAGCATTCCAGAGACAATCGCCGCCATGGCGGGGAAGCCAAGCCCCACCAGCAGCGGCACCGCGACTGCCGCAGGGGTGCCAAAACCGGCCGAGCCCTCGATGAACGCGCCGAACAACCAGGCAATGATAATCACCTGCACACGTCGGTCGGGTGTGATGTCAGTAAACCCGCGACGAATCGTCGCCAACCCGCCACTCTCGCGCAGCGTGTTGAGCAACAGGATCGCGCCAAAAATGATATACAGCAGTTGTGCGGTAATCGCCAATCCCTTGATCGATGCCGCGGCAATCTGTACGCAGGGCACCTGCCAATAGAAGTAAGCCGCCAGCGCGGTTGCCACGTAGGCAAGGGGCATCGCACGGCTCGCCGGCCAACGCAACCCAACCAAAAACAGTGCCACAACAAGAATCGGAAGCAACGAAATCAATGGAGCCATATCAGCAATCTGTCTTCGGTGGTGAGGCAAATGGCCTCAAAAGGGCTTGTGAATTCACGTTGGTCGGCATTGTAGCACATTGTCGGAACAGGTCACCCACCAAGACCGAAGGTTGTCGATGCCCAGCCACTGAAACCTCGTCTGTTGCGTTGCTCACCCCAAAATTAAGCGGTGACAAAGCACTCGTTGAACGACTGACTTGATCGATCTCTTTTCACTCAGTAGGATTTACATTCACAGTAGCATGGAGAATGAAGATCTCTCGCAAAGGCGCGAAGGCGCAAAGAAAAAGAGGGGGACCAATGACAAATACAAATACATTCCAAATCTCAAGTTTCAATTGAAATTTGGAGATTGAGGTTTGTTTGTTATTTGGTATTTGCGATTTGATCTTTTCTCTGCGGCTTTGCGCCTTTGCGAGAGTATTTTTTTGTGGTTTGTATATCCTGCGCTACAGTATTAGCGTCGATCAGTGGTTTCATCTTTCTAAAACGAAAAGCATCGAAAGATCTCAATATGTCAAAATACTTAGTCACCGGTGGTGCAGGTTTTATTGGTTCGCATATCGCCACCTCGCTGGTCCAGCGCAAGGATGAAGTGGTGGTGCTCGACAACCTGAGCACCGGCACTCGCCGCAACCTTGCTCATCTGGAGGATCGCGTGACGTTCTATGAGGGCGACGTGCTGGATCGGCCGTTGCTTGAGAAGGCCCTCGATGGCGTCGAGGTGGTTTTCCATCAAGCAGCGCTTGCCTCGGTTCCACGAAGTGTCGAATCGCCGCTCGATACCAACGACGTCTGTGTGACAGGCACGCTGAATGTGCTCGATGCAGCTCGCCAAACTGGGGTGCGTCGGGTGGTCTATGCCGGGTCGAGCAGTGCCTATGGCAATCAGCCCCATGCTTCCAAGCGAGAAACCGACTGCCCCATGCCCCTTTCGCCTTATGCCGCAGCCAAGCTGGCTGGCGAAAGCTATTGCCAGGCTTTTGCTGCGACCTATGGGCTAGAAACCGTGGTGATTCGGTACTTCAACGTGTTTGGTCCTCGGCAAGACCCCAACAGCGAGTATTCCGCGGTCATCCCTCTCTTTGTTACCGCCATGCTGGCCGGAAAGCGTCCGACCCTGTTTGGAGATGGGCACCAGTCACGCGATTTCACCTACATCGAAAACATTGTTGCAGGCAATCTGGCAGCAGCCGTTGCCCTGGAGGCCTCCGGCAGAGTATTCAACGTCGCTTGCGGACGCCAATTCAGTCTCCTGGATTTGCTGGCCTCGATTAATCGTGTTCTGGAAACAAACATAGAGCCTCTGTTTAGTGAATGCCGTCCAGGGGATGTCAAAGAAAGCTTAGCTGATATCACGTTAGCAAGAGACGTACTCGGCTATGAGCCTCTGGTGAGTTTCGAAGAGGGGTTAAGGCGATCCATCGAATACTACCGCACCCTTGTTTAGTGGTCACCTGGGAAGCGAAGTAAATATCCCCTTAAATACCAGCATTTGCGAGGATGTCCGATTGGCTGGTTGCGGAATTGTTCTGATAGGTACCGTTGAGGGAAGGATTGTGGGACATGGAAAATTTGCCGCTATCTTGCCTCCGAATAGTTGACATCCGTCGAAGGACGGCTGCATACTGGGCATACTGGCCGGGCAGTGGGTGGCCCGAGCGCTGTCTGCCCGGGCAGGTATCTATTGCGCGAGTCAGGTTTGGCTCCATTTTATGCGGACTGCAATAGCGTTGACTGAATGAATAATCGCTCCAAGCCTGGATCGGTTTCAGGCTCGACCCAGATGGGAAAGATCGGCTGAGAAATCTGGCCGGGATCGGGCCTGTGTTTTGCGCTTCCCAACAGGCCCGCCCCCCCTCGAAGGCGTCATTCCTATCAGTACACCGCTTGGGAAGCAAAGGGAGAAATTATGCGAGTTCATATTAAGCGTTTTTTTGCGATCGCCGGATTGGCGATCATTCTCGGTGTTCCGTCAAAGTCGTCGGCCGTGCCCATGAGTGTTCCTTGGACCTCGACCACTTTCACAGCCAACGCTGATTCCAGGGCCGGCGATATTTCCAATTTTGCTAGTGTCACGACCACGCCAGTGCCGGCCACGGTGCAGGACGCGCAAACGGCAACGGGCCCTGCACTACCCCAGGCCACTCCCGCGACATCGGTGGTCATCAACGATGGATTCCCCAACGAACGGAAGGCCTTTGCCGGGGCGGGGATCAGCGGGTCGGCCGCCGGCATCATGACCGTGGCAAGTAGCGGCTTTACTACGGCCAGCGATCGTACTGACGTCACCACCCACGGTGCCGGGGCTACCGGCACGACGACGTTCATAGGCGAGTTCATCTCGAACGGCACGAGTCTCGATCTTGCCTTCGACGGAGACTACAATCTCAGTGCCTTTGGTGCCAATAACCAGGGCTTTTCGCTCGGCCGTCAATTCGCCTTCGCCGCGATCCAAGGAACCTACTTGGTCGAAGATTTGACGGTGGCATCCATTCTGCTCAGCGACACCTTGATGGCGGACTCACGCGCTCAGCAAGCTTGTGGTTCTGTATGCCTGCCGACGAGGATAAACAATGCTCTCTTCTCGGGGTCGCGGTCGATCGATCTCGCCGGAACCACGGGCAACTCGATCAAGGTCACGGTATCGGCTGTTACCCGAACATTCTCCTACGCGGGCCACGAATCCTTTGATAATTCCGGCCAGGCTACCAAGGGCGTTGCCAGTGCCTCTTTCGGCTCCCCCAGCTTTGGCGGGAAGGGTTTCAACTACAGTTTCACAACCGAGGAAGGGGTCATCCCCGAGCCCTCGACCCTCACCTTGGCAGCCCTCGGGCTTTTGGCCATGGTCGGGCGTCGGCGGAGTAGGGCGTAGAGTTTTTCCACGCTACGATTGAATGATTGCAACTATTCGTCAAAAAGCACGATATGGTTTTGCAGGAGTGATGTTTCACCCCATTTCGGCAGTAGTCCGTCCTTGCGGACGGCGCTAACGTCTTTGTGATGACAAAGTGTTGCGTTATTGTTAGCGCCGTCCGCAAGGACGGATTCCTGCGCTTCTGCATTCCATTGATAACGATCCGCACAGCATTCCAAAAAACTCAATTCGAAAACGCCTGGCCTTCCGTCGCCAATTGTTTATGCCGGGCAATATCTTCCGGCTCAAGAGCTGCAAGATGCGGCAAATTGCGGTACATGTCTTCGTAATCCAGGCCGTAGCCGACGACGAATTTGTCGGGGATATTGAATGCGACGAAGTCGGGCTGATAATCGACTTCCTGTCGTCCCTCTTTCCTCAACAGCACGGCCGAGCGAATCGAGTTGGGCTGGAACTCATGCATCTTTTCTACCACCTGAGCCAGTGTGTGGCCCGTGTCGAAGATATCGTCGACCAGCAACACATCGCGACCGGTGATATCGAGCATTAGCTCGGAGTTGATAATCAAATCGCCCCGCTGGGTGGTTGCCCCGCGGTAGCTGCTGGCCTGGATGACGCCGACTCGCATTGGCTGGTCGAGTAGGCGGATCATGTCGGCCATCAGCACGACACTGCCGGTGAGCACGCCGACGATCGTGAGTTGCCGGCCCTCGAATGCTTCTTCGACCTGCTGTGCCATGCTGGCGACGCCATCGTGCAGTTCCTCTTTGCTCAGCAAAACTTTCATGTTGGTCTGTTCCTATGTGGTGGTTGGTGGTTGGTGCCGTGCATCGCGTTGCGATGCGGCTTAGAAGCCGTGTTGCAACGCAACACATGGGGAGTTGGAGGTTGGTTTGTTCAGCCCTCTGCCTACAGCTTATACCAACATACTTGCGATGCTAGCCGTCATAAAGGCCGCCAACGTCCCGCCGAGCATTGCCCGGAGTCCCAGCTTGGCCAGATCGCTAAACCGATCGGGCGCAATCCCGCCAATGCCGCCTAACTGGATGCCAATGGAGCTAAAATTCGCAAATCCGCACAGAGCGTAGGTGAGGATCGTCCGCGACCGGTCGCTAATCTGCACGATGCTCTCGGGATCGCTCCACTCTTTCAATCGTCCGTAGGCGACGAATTCGTTGGTGGCCATTTTCAAGCCCATCAATTGCCCCGCCTCCATGCAGTCGGCCCATTCGATTCCGATGACCCATGCAAGCGGTGCGAACAGGTAGCTCAATGTTGCTCCGAGCGACCACATGGGCAGCATCTCCTCCGTGACGGCATCGACCGTTGCGTAGCCAAACTGGATGCCGATCCAACCAACCACCGCATTGATCACTGCAATCAGCGCCAAAAACACAAGGAGCATTGCTCCCACGTTGAGCGCCAACTTCAACCCACCGGTGGTTCCGTTGGCGATTGCTTCCAGCACGTTGGCGTTCTGGTCATCCACATCGAGCCGCACCTGGCCCAACGTTTTCGGCTCGTCAAGTTCCGGCAGCATCACTTTGGATAGCAGGATAGCCCCGGGGGCGGAGATCACCGATGCGGAGAGCAGATGCCCAGCCTCGAACCCCATCGACGCCAAGGCCCCCAGCACTCCGCCCGCCATCGTGGCAAATCCGCCGACCATCACCGTGTTGAGTTCCGATTGGGTCATGCTGCTGATGTAGGGACGAATCACCAGCGGCGCTTCGGTTTGGCCCACGAAGATATTGGCGGCGGCCGACAAAGTCTCAGCCCCCGAGGTTCCGAGCGTCTTCTGCATCACCGCAGCCAGCAATCCCACCACCTTTTGCATCACGCCGTAATAGTAGAAAATCGACATAAATGCCGAAAAGAAAATAATGGTCGGCAGAACCTTGAAGGCAAAAAAATGTTCCTCGAATCCAGGGCCGAAGACAAACTCCGATCCGGCATCAACACAGCCAAGCAGGCTGACAAATATTTTGTCGACGCCACGAAATATCCACTTTCCCGCATCGGTGCGGAGAATCAGTAGCGCAAAGGCAAATTGCAGCAGCAAACCGCCGACAATAATCCGCCAGGGGATCCTCCGCTTGTGCGAACTCATCAGCCACGCCAGGCTGATCATTACCACCAAGCCGAGAAGACCAACGTATTGATGCATAGATGACTCGCTGTCAGGGGTCATGGATCAGCCGTAGGCCGGAACAAGCTCCGCGCAGTTCCGGCATCAGGAAAAACGTAATGCCGGAACAGCGCTACCGCTCGTTCCAGCCCACAAATCCTGCCCACTCTTTTACCCCGGGTCAACCGTGTTAAATATCCGGTCGCCGGCGTCGCCCAGGCCCGGGACGATGAACTTGTTGCCGTTCAGTTCAGGATCGATCTGGCAGATATAGATTTGCGCTTCGGGAAATTGCGCCGAGACCGCGTCAACTCCCTCTTGCGAGGCGATGAGCGAGAGCACCTTGACATGTGGGACGCCCCACTCGCGAAGCGTCATCAGCGCCGCCATGGCTGAGCCGCCGGTCGCCAGCATTGGGTCGACGATCATCGCAACGTCCACAGGCCGTTGGGAGGGCAGCTTATCGTAGTATCGCACGGGCTGGGCGGTTGCTTCGTCCCGATAAAGCCCCAAGTGCCACACCTCGGCCATCGGTAATAAGTCGAGCACCTCATCGACCATTCCCAACCCGGCACGTAAAATAGGCACCAATCCCACGCGAGCTTTGATCTGCACTCCATCGGTTTCCGTTAGGGGCGTTTGCACCCGCGTCGCACAGACGGGCAAATCTTTGGTCGCCTCGTAAGCCAGCAACGTCGTCAGCCGTCGGACCGACATGCGGAACACATTCGAGGGCGTTGTTTCGTCGCGCATGCGCGTCAGGTGATATTGAATCAACGGATGCTCGACTTGGAACACGCCATTGAGGTGGCACGTGCCGACGGCTGCCGTGTTTTCGTGCGCCGGTTCGGTTGCGGTGCTGCTGGCCATGTCGTTGGGACCTCGCGATTGGAGTGATGAGTATTGAGTGATAAGCCTCGTCGTTTTGAGCGTCCAGGTCGCTTACCTATTCTAATGAGACGATCGCGGTTTGAGAAGCATCCGAGCGGTAGGGTTTAGGAGAATAGCAAAGTCAGAAAGAGCACATTTCAGCCCCCGGCTTTGCCGGGGGGTCGTGATACCGCAGAGCGATTACTTGAGGAAAATCGCTGCAATACCTCACAGCAGGCAACCCCACGGCAAAGCCGTGGGCTGAAATTGCGACTTTGCAGGTCGCCTGCGGTAGGGTTTAGGAGAATAGCAAAGTCAATGAAACTGGTGGTAGCCGCAGGCGGAAGCCGCGGTTAGTCCTGGGATTCAAGCTGCGGGAAGCCGCACTATGGTCGCTAACCCGTAGGGTTTGACATAAAAAAGATGTCGGCCCCATCACCGTGTGTTGCGTTGCAACACGGCTGCACCAACCAAACAGTGATCCAGCATCGCCTCCGCCGAGCAGACGTAGCTGGCCAAAAACGGGCCGAATTCGGCGTAGCGGGCGCTTGCTTCGTCGAATCGCATTTTGTAGACAATTTCCTTGAGATACTCCGGATTGGCCGCCCAAAGGGTGACGCCCCATTCCCAATCCTCGAAACCGAGTCCCACGGTAATCAGTTGCGAGACCTTGCCGGCGAAGGCCATGCCGCTCCGGGCATGTTCGCTCATCAATTGGTTGCGATCGTCTTTGGAAAGCAAGAACCAGTTCTCGCCCACTTTGCGCTTTTTGTTCATGGGATAAAAGCACATATTGGGATAGGGCGGCAGTTCAGGCGTGAGTCGCTGGCGGTTCATCGTCACCAAACGGTTTTCGTACGCCTTCACCTTGGCATTGTAAGCAGGGCTGCCCTCTTCTTCTCCTTCGGCCAGAAGCCGCTGGCCGTAGCCTTCGACCGAGGGCACATACTCGCTGATCTCGGTAATCGACACAAACGAATAAGTTGGCACCAATGCCGGACCCAACGGGCTAGCCATCAGTTGCTGATGCACGCGGTCGATCTTCAGCGGGTTGGGATCGAGCAACACCAATCCAAAATCGGCCTTGTGCCCACTGACTACCGAAGTTTGCAACCGCACGGGGCCATCATCGCTCGCAGGATCTAAAATGGCCGTCACCGCCGCCCGACCTGCGGCAAGCTGCTCGGCTGAGATCTTTGCAATCGCTGCCCGGTCCCAGGAGTAAAACAAATGGCTACAGTGCCAAGCGCCGTCGGCCGGCTCGAGCGAAGTTTCGACACTCTGTGTAGTTTCAGATGGCGGACGAGAGGCAGCAGGACGATTCATGGCGGATTGATACGTTGATGGATTGAGGCGGATTGTAATGACAAAATGTTACCCGCATCGTATCAAACCCTCCGTACCACGCTAGGCCCCAATCCCGAATGATGAACAAGCGTAGTTAGTTCCCGTTGATAATACTCCCTTTCCGACCGACTTTGGGAACGGCGCGGGGCGACGAGCGGGCGAGGGAGTTGGCTTGTTCGGTTTTCTGTGGTGGGTCGGCGTTGTTGCGCCGCAGCGCGCGTACCTCGCCTTACGTTTACGAGTTGTTTTCGGTTTTTGCGTCCGTTCCGCGTCAGCCTCCTGAGGTTTTTGCCAGGATCGTTAAGTTGTGACAGAACACGGCGCTGCCAACGGCGGACGTGAAATTCTTAAAGCCGCGAAAACAACAGCGAGCCAGGCGAAATGCTCGCTTTAAGCACGAGATCGTGCCTTCGATTCCGGCGCGCCACTGCTGCCAAATGCCCATCATCGTGTCGCCGAAATCTCGCGTCCGCCGAGGCACGCCCAGGTAGTCGACCTGTTCTTCCAATTCCTCGTAGGTGTCCTCGTCCGGACAGAAGCCCATGTCCGCGGCGACCGTTTTGGGCCGGCTACCGTACTTCTCTTCGTGTCGTTCGAGTACCGTCTCCAGGAGTTCGCTGTCGCTTACATTCTTCTCCAACACAACGTAATCGGTAATGAACTTCTCCTTCGACTGTGTGAGCAGCACCTTGTGACCGAATTCGACTGGCTTGCCACGCCGTCCACGCATGATCAACTCCGCATGAGATTCAAAAATGCTGAACACTTTGTCGGCATTTGGAACCTGCTCTCGATCGAACGCGCGGCGCCGAGCCACTTCGGCGACCTGCCGCATCACCGGCAAACGGTTCGCCAGCGACTGGGCAATCGTCGCCAACTCGACACACGTCGAACGTTCGGCCCAAGCGACGAATTGTTCCGCTTTTTCCAGAGCTTCCTCGACCCGGACGATCAGCGTCTTCATATTCTGGCGGACCTGGCGGAGACGCTTTTTGTTCGTGCTATTCGAGTAACGCGTGACGAAAAGATGCAGATTTTTGATCTTCTTCGCGTGAAATCGCCAAGGACAACGGAGTGGGTCGAGTTCTCGACCAGTCGACATTTCTCGGGCAGCCACGCGATAGACGTCCCACAGCAGGCTGGAGTCGGTCGGCCAGTGAATATTGCATTCGGTGACGGTCGTGTCGGTTCGCACATGTTCCAGGGAGACCGTTTCTTCGGCGACGACGCCGAGGGCCAATAGGTGATTGATCCGTTCCCAAGTCTCGGGCTGAATCGCGCGAAATGCCTTGTTCAGCAGCGTGAAGTCGATGGTCGGCTTTTTCAGCAGGCGGCAAAACCGCTGCAAGGTTTCGCTTTCGGCAATCCGGATCGACGCTTCCCGATAGTCGAGTCCTTCCCGTTGCAAGACGAGGATCGCGCGAAACAGGTTTTCGCTGGTGAAGATCGGCTTTCGGCCGCGTGCCGACGTCGTCTGGCTGAGCTGTTCGAGGTCGCGATGGACCACATCGAGAATCGCGGGCCGGCTGTCCAGCAACTGGCCGAGCGTTTTGTACTCGTCACGATAATCCCGTACCGTTTGGTTGTCGGCCTTCTCGTTGGCCCATCCAAAATCGAGAATCGCTTCAGCTTTCAAACGCATCGCCCGCTTCTCCTTGGGTAAAATGGCTCTTTGATTCGTTCTGTTTTCAATAGGATAACGATGCGTCTTTTTCTTGCTACACCAAAACCGGCCCGCCAGACGAATTTCACAATATTCTGATTTGGGAAACAGGAACTAGTTAGCGGTCGACGCTAGGCGACCCACCACTAAAGCATTCGGTAACCGTTCACGGGATGGAAGAAAAATGAACCACGAAGAGCACGAAGAACACAAAGAATAGAATTCTAATTTTCGTGAGGCTATCCAATCAAGTCGATGAGGGTGCAAATTTAGCCTATTTGAGGTGAAGAGAAGAGAACCACGAAATAGACGAAACACACGAAAGAGAGGGTTTTGCGAATACTGTTGAGGAAGTCCTTCCGCTTCAAATCCTGCGATCCTACTCCCTCACTTTTTTCGTAGTTTTCGTCTCTTTCGTGGTTTTCCTCTGAATGGGTTTTCCGTTTGAGTTCGCTGAGAAGCGGGAGCAAGCGATTTGTCCTCTGACTCCTTCGTGCTCTTCGTGTCCTTTGTGGTTCAATATTTTTCATTCCGTGAACGGCTAAAGCATTCGTTTGCTTCTCGTCATCCGACGCCATCATTATTCGTTGTCCAGAGTCTGTCGCACCTCAATCCACAGCTGGCTGAATAAATCGCGCAGCGAGGGATCGATCCGTTGTCCCCAATCGTCAGGCAAATCGAGCAGACGTATAAGCTCCTGCACGTCGGCATGATCTTTCCGACGCCCCGGCGCTTTTCCAGAGGCAAGCTTTAATTCGACCAGGTGAGAAAGACCAACAAAACGAATGCCATCAATTTCTGTCGCTACTTCTTTTGGATCAGGGAAAGAGATAGGCCCTGGCTTACCCTCGCCGGGATAACTGCCCGTTTGAAGAAAATCGATCTTCACATTCGTCACCGCATCGCGAAGATTCTTGCTGGCCTCAAACGGTTTGACATAACCAAGCCCTTCAAGTTCCTGGTGGATTCGGGCCAAGCCTTCCGGTGTGACCAGCACGTCGATATCTTCGGTAAACCGGCGATACCCATGGAAAAACAGGGCCATGCCGCCGGCAATGGCATAGTCGATTCCAAGCTCGTCGAGCCGAGCCACCAACCGGCGTAACGTTTTGTGAACAGCACTCTCGCCTTCAAAGTGCATACTGCCCTCCTGCAATGCCCATTGGAGATCCTCGTCGAGAAGTTGCTCGTACGTTTGCATAGAAATGTAGTCTACTCGAAATTGCAGGTTTTTTAGCCGCCGGGCTTGTCCCGGCGCGGCTTCTACGCGCCGGGACAAGCCCGGCGGCTAATTATCTCAAATCCAAACACCGTAAGATGGTTCGTTGCCGCCATCATCCCGCCAGCACTTCGTCTACCGCTGCGTCAAAATCTTGCACCAACCGCCCAACGACTTCTTGCGTAAGCGTCGCGGGTACGCGGATGCGTGGACTGCCGTTTTGTTTCTCGTAGCGGCAAAGCGTCACGGAGCCGCCGCGGCGCATGAGCAATTCGTAATAACGACGACCGTTGTCGTCCAGTTGCGGCGGGTTGCTGCGCATCTGCACGACGCAGCCATCGGCATCGGTTTCAATCGGCGAAATCGGCTCCAGCAGATAGGTTAACCGATCGCACAACGACCTGCTGGCGGCAAGCAATTGGTCGACTCTGGCGTTGGCCAATTCGCCCGTTTGCAGCGATAGTTCATCGATCGAAACAGCCATCACATCCGACTGGAATATCTCGCAATGCATTGTCCTCGGGCCATCGCTCACCACCAATCGCTGGCCTGCATGGCCAATGATATTCGCGATCTTCTGTCCTAGTTTCTCGTGGAGTTTCATGCGGCAGCCCCCTCATCATCTTCCCCATGGTCGTCAGGCCCGTCGACCGGTTCCCCCAGTTCCATGTTATGTTCCGACCCGTCGAAGGATAACACTCCATGAACATCCTCCAGAATCGTGGCCAAATGGACCGGTCTATTCCAGAGCCGGTGCAGATTGCGGAGCGTGTCGCGTGCGTAGTCCAACTGCAATTCGATGCCGGAATAGTCGTGCTCCAAATAAAGTTCCCCTCGGTTTTTGTAGTTGCCGTCGACAATCGAGATGATCGGCTGCCCGCGATTGGTCAAGTTTTGCAAAAGCTGCTGCTTCACCTTGGGAAACTCACGGCTTTCGATTTCGTAGGCCTCGCTGTTGGGGTTGTAGCCGAAGCGAAACATCTTGTTCTCGCGGACAAAGTCGAGCGTGAAAAACTCGTCGATGAATGTCAGATCGTTATGAGCGCGACGAACCTCGAAAATTTTCTCCTTACCCAGCCCGGTCTCTTGGTTCCAGTCGCGGCGTTTTGAAAAATCATCGCACTCGTCGTACTCCCGGCCAAACGCCCCCCGGTTCCAACGGTCTTCGATGTTGCGGAATAGCTCGATGCCTACCTTGTACGGATTCAGCTGCGCACCGGAACTCGCCATCGTACCGCTGTGGTGGTCGCAGTAATTAATCACGTCGGCCGAGGTGAGCCCTTGCCGAATCATGATGGTCGAATGCCAATAGCTGGCCCAACCTTCGTTCATGATTTTGGTTTGCGCTTGCGGAGCGAAGTAATACGCTTCGTCTCGGATAATCGACAACAGATCAGCCTGCCACGATTCAAGCGGCGCGTGTCCTAGCAGAAATTGCATGACATCCCGCTCGGGCTGCTCGGGAAACGCTTTTTCCGCCTCTTCTTCTGCAAGTCGTTCCGCTTCCGCCAGCAGTATTTCCGGCGGGTTGATAAACGAATCCATGTACCCCTTAGCCTTGAATCGCGACAGCTCGGCCGGGGGCTTCTTCTCGGGACTGCTGGTGAAATCGTACCGATATCGAGCTTTGCGCCGCTGGATGTGTGTGCTGTGAACATCGATCAAGTCTTCGATGCTCAAGCAAACGTCGATAAAATCCTCTACCTGCTCTACGCCCACATCGTCCATGTGACTGCGGATTCGCGATCCGTGGTTTGCCATCTCGTCCATCATCTTTCGATTGGTATGGGCGAACCATTGGTTGTTCTTGAAAAAATCGCAGTGGCCATAGACGTGCGCCATCACCAGCTTCTGATCAATCGCCTCGTTGCACCGCATCAGGTAGGCGTAGCAAGGGTTATTGTTAATAACCATCTCGTAAATCTTCTGCAGCCCATACTGATAGCCTTTGCTAAGCTGTTCATACTCCATGCCAAACCGCCAATGGGGATAACGCGTCGGAAAACCACCCCGGGCGGCAATCGCATTGAGTTGATCCGCGTCGATCAACTCAAAAATCGTCGGATAGAAATCGAGGCCATGACCGCGCGCATACTCCTCAATCTCGACCTGCATGGCCGCAAATTCCGGCGTCAGTTTTCCAGGTTCGGTCGTGGGCATGGCAGTGTGGCAGTGTGGCAGTGTGGCAGTGTGGCAGTGTGGCAGTGTGGTGGTTGGTGGTTGGTGGTTGGTGGTTGGTGGTTGGTGGTTGGTTGCTAAGCCGCAAGCGGGGCGTCTTCAATCCGCTTTCCACTTTCGGCTTTCCGCTTTTCCTCACTTTCCTTTCCCCAAAAACAGTTTGATCGAATCATAAATCCCGTCTTTGTCCTCGATCTCCGAGAGGATCAGCGACTCGTGCTCGCCAAACTGTTTTCGCAGCGCATCGATAAAATCGCCGCTACCGTAGGGGCTTTCCACTTGGCCGTAGCAATAAACGTTCGCCGCGGGCAGTAGCTTTTCACTCAACAATTCAAACGCATGGTCATTGTCGTCGCCCCAGTTGTCGCCGTCGGAAAATTGGAAGCAGTAAATGTTCCAGTCCGAGGGTGGAAACGCCTCGTCGATCAATTCGGCACAGACCTTGTACGCAGAGCTAATCCGTGTGCCGCCGCTTTCGCGTGTGTGATAAAATGTATGCTGGTCGACTTCCTTAGCCATGGCGTCGTGGATGATGTATCGTGTTTCGATTCCCTCGTATTGGCTGGCTAACCAGGTATCAATCCAAAACGCTTCGGTGCGGACAATTTCCTTTTGGTCGTCGGTCATCGACCCGGAAACATCCATCATGTAAATCACCGCGGCATTGACCTGCGGCTGCGGCACATCGTTCCACGAGCGGTATTGCCTGTCCGCCTTGATCGGCACAACGCACGGATCGCCCGGATGATAGTCGCCCGTGGAAATCTGTCGCTTCAGCGCACGGAGATAAGTCCGCTTGAAATGCCGTAGCGACTCGGGGCCCGTCTGTCGAATGCTGTTGTATTTCGATTTATCGGCAACGATGTTGGCGGTCCCTTTCGGCTCGATGCGAGGCAATTCCAACTCGTCGCCCAGCATTTTGGCCAACTCGTCGAGCGATACTTCCACCTCCATCAAATGGCCTGCGCCCGGTTCGCTACCTGCTCCACCGGCACCCACAGGCCCCTCGCCCGGTTTGCCTACCTGGTCACCTTTCTCGCCATCGCCTTGTCCGACGCCGCCTGAACCGTTGTTGCCGAAACGGAATCGGGGAACTTCGAGTTGCGGGAGGGGGATGCTCACCAGATCACCGCCGCGCCGACCGATCATCTCGCCATGCGTGATGTATTTGCGCAAGTTTTCACGAATTCGACCCCGAACAATTTGCTTAAAGCGGCGTCGGTCGCGTTGGATTTCCAGCGTCATGGTAAAGCTCCTTAGCCGCCGGGCTTGTCCCGGCGCGGCCCTTTCGCACCGGGACAAGCCCGGCAGCTAACACTTGCTCTCCGCACCGGGGCAAGCCCGGCGGCTAACACTTGCTCTCCGCACCGGGGCAAGCCCGGCGGCTAACACTTGTAATTACTCTTTCGTATCTCCTCTTGCAAAAATGCTCGCCACGTAGTTCAGCACATCGGTTGCACTCTCGTCGTCGTAGCCGTGGTCGCGGATCAATCGGCCCTTGACCACGTCGATTTTCTTCTGCGTCTCGGCATCGATGACGTTGGAGATCAGGCTGGTTAGCTTGATCGAATCTTTCTGATCCTCGAACAGCTTTAGCTCGAGCGCCTTGTTCAAGCGTTCGTTGGTTTTGTAGTCGAATTTCTTTCCGTCAATGGACAGCGCCCCGATGTAATTCATGATCTCGCGGCGGAAGTCGTCCTTGCGGCTTTCGGGAATGTCGATTTTGTCTTCGATCGAGCGCATCAGCCGCTCGTCTGGCTCGTCATACTGGCCGGTAAAGGGATTTTTCACCTTTTCTTTTTGCGTGTACGCCTTCACATTGTCGATGTAATTTCCACAGAGCCGCATCAAAGCATCTTCGTCGGCAGCGATGGCGCGTTGCACTTCGTTCTTGACGATGTTTTCATACTCCTCTTTCACCACGCCCAATAGGTCGCGATACTCCTGCTTGATCTCTTCGTTGCTGATCAGGCTGTGGTGCTTGAGCCCACTGGCCAGTTCGTTGAGAATCATGAAGGGGTTGACTGACTTTGCCTCGGGATGGGCAACCAGGGCATTAGAAATCTTGTCTTGCACGTAACGTGGTGAGATTCCTACTAAGCCCTCGCTCGTGGCTTGTTCGCGCAGCTCGGCAATGTTTTCGTCCGTAAAGCCGGGCAGGCTCTTGCCGTTGTAGAGCTTCAGCTTTTGCAGACGGGCAAGGCCTGCGTGTTTCGGCTCTTCCAGCCGCGTGAGCAGCGCCCACATCGAAGCCATCTCGATGGTATGCGGGGCAATGTGCTTGTTGGGCACCGTCTGGCTGTTGTAGTCCTTTTCGTAGATTTGAATCTCATGTTCCAACGTCGTGACATAGGGGATGTCGATCTTGACGGTGCGGTCACGCAGCGCCTCCATGAATTCATTGTTCTGCAGACGCCGATATTCCGGTTCATTCGTATGCCCGATGATCACCTCGTCGATATCGGTCTGCGCGAATTTCTTCGGTTTGATGCGATGCTCCTGGCTGGCACCAAGCAAATCGTAGAGAAATGCCACGTCGAGCTTGAGCACCTCGACAAACTCGATGAGCCCGCGGTTGGCGACGTTGAACTCGCCGTCGAAATTGAACGCTCGAGGATCGCTGTCGCTGCCATACTCGGCAATTTTACGGTAGTTGATGTCGCCGGTCAGCTCCGTGGCATCTTGATTCTTTTCATCCTTGGGCTGGAAGGTACCGATGCCGACGCGATCCTTTTCGCTAAGAATCACACGCTTGATGCGGACATCTTGCACCACACGGGTCCAGTCGCCGTCGTATTTTTTCAGCTTTTCATGGTAGATGAACCGGCAGTAGGGATCCAGCTCACCGCGAATTAGCACTTTGAAGTCATCCACCCCATGATCGGCATTCAGACGATCAGCAATTTCATCCCGAAATCGCTCAGGGATCAGATGCAGCGGCTCCTCATTCATGGGGCACCAATGCACCTGGTCGGGATCCTCGTCGTCGACCCAACCCAACGTATAGAGCGCTCCCTCATCGGTGGTGGAGTAACGCTGCAAGCCCTGCTTGAGCAATCGAACAATCGTGCTCTTGCTGCTGCCTACTGGGCCGTGCAAAAGTAGCACGCGCTTTTCGATGCCATATTCGAAGGCGGCGCTCTTCAGCGCGTTGACCAGTTTGTGCAGTGGCCCACGAAGCCCGAATACCGCATCCTGACCGCCGTTGGTCGGATCATCGAAAAACCGATAGTGATATTCATTTTCGCGTCCTTTTTCGATGACATCCGTCCCATAGGTAAGAATCATGTCGTACAGCCTTTGATAGGCTGTGCGCGTGATCTTCGGGTTTTCACGCACGAGATCGAGATATTGCTCGAACGTGCCTACCCAGTTCTTGCGGCGAAATTGTTCGCGATCTTGGCGATCGGATACGATCGATATGAGTTCGCTACCGTTGGTCATGGCCATTCTCCTTCGGTCATCAGGCATAGGAGGTGCGAGTTGTGAGACGCTAGGCGCGAGTTTAAGCGTTTTTCATTCAATCTCGCGCATGGGCGCGCCTCGTTCGCACGTGCTTCGGGCAAAAATCGGAAATCCATGGGCCAGCGCTTCCCTGCGCACCTAACTAGTACACTTTGACAGTTGAAATTATTGTTAGCCGCCGGGCTTGTCCCGGCGCGGCGCGTGAGTGCAGCGCCGGGACAAGCCCGGCGGCTAACCAATTCATCCAACAAATTCAAGCGACGTGTGGTACTTGGGTCTGTGCAACCATCGGACCGTTGCTTCCTGCATGCTCTCGTCGGGGAGTAAGGGATACTCACTAGCGGAGCCTTCCGCTAGAGAAGATGCCTGCCAGAAATCGCAGTGACTGGCGGGCAAGAGCGATGCACACGCCGAGCGAGGCCTCTAAAATCGCCACGACTCATACGTTGGATTGCACACACCTGAGCAAAGGTTGGCAAAGAGCGCTGAGGTTCGGCACCGCTTGCTTGTCCTGATGTGAGGACAATCAAGTAAAGCCAAACCACCGGGGCAATGAGGCACTCGTCTATCGACTACCGACCCATGCCCTACCTGCTTCTAGTATCGGCACAAATCGCCACCTCGGCAACATCTGCCCCTCCAAAAAGTGCTGTCTCTATCAAGTATAGGTCATAAGCCGCTGATTTGATGTAAGGTGCTGGCAGGCAATAGTTTGCAACACTACCTGCAGAGGGGAGACTGGGCTCTCAAGCGAAATAATCTTTTTGGATTTGCGTATTTTCCTGGACAGTTTGATCGCAGCACAGTTAGCCGCCGGGCTTGTCCCGGCGCGAGACGCACGCGCTGGGACAAGCCCGACGGCTAACCCTCAGGCACAACATCACCGCGACCAGATGCTATCAGAGAGAATAAACAATGAGATTTGGCGAACTAGGCAAGAAGAGAAGATTTTTCCGATTCCATCGATTTTTCCGAAAGCCTGAACCTTGCCGGTGACGATACCTGCTGTACGTGCTGGTTCCCGGGGGGGCAACCCAGGTGGAATGTTTGTGCTTGCGGCGTTTTGTCCAAACAACGTGCCTGCCAGTTAGCCGAACACTTTCGCCTCATACTCAGGTGGTGGTCGCGCTTCGTGCGTAGCCCCCCGAGGGATCGACCGATGATACGCTCTTATGCCGTGTTACGCCTTGTTGCGTGGAATACCTTTCTGCTCGTCTCTGCTCTCAGCTTCGCGCCAGATTCGTGGGCGCATGAAATGGACCAACAACATGTCCATTTTCAGAAGCCCCATCTCCAGAGGACCCAAGGGGCTGCACAAAACGAACGGCTGAAATTCCGTTCTTCGAGCAGTCGAGCAGTGAAGAAGAGTCAAGCAGAGAAAACTTCCCGCGGTGACAGCGCGGTGCGGACAACGTATAAGCAAACTGCCCACGACAACTCGCTGCGCAGGAAACCTTTGCCAAAACAGTCGGCTGCTGCAACGAAAACAAAGTCTCGCCAAAGGCGCGCTCGCTCCAAAAGTCTCTCATCCCAGAAACAAGCTGAAGTCAAGCAGATTGCCAACTCCCAGATTGCAAGCGCCGAGTATCGGAGCCGCAAAGTACAGCGCGATGATCAGGTTTTGCCTGTCGCACATGGGAGAGTGGTCTTCGACTCGCAACTGCAACAGGCTTGTGCTTTCTGCGGCGCCCAAGGCGGATGTGCCTGCGAGCCGGGCTGCGGGTTAGGCGAGCCCGGCTGTGGGATTGTCGATACAGGATGTGGTTGTCCTGAGCCAGCCTGTGGGTTGGCTGGCTCTTGCGATTGTGCAGACCCTGGCTGTGGTCTCCCCAGTTTTAGATTTGCTGAACGTCGGTTTTCAGAACCTGGTTGTGGAGTTGGTGGAGCTTGCGATTGCGGCGAACCAACTTGTGGGATCTGCGAGCCGACCTGCGGCGTTGTCGACGGCTGTGGCAGTTGCGTCGGACGCCCCGGCCCCGATTACTGGTGTTTTCCTGTCTGTCTTCCCCGATTCAAAGAGCTGACTTTTTGGGGCGGTGTCCATGGGTTCCGTGGCCCGCGAGATTTCTCGATAGCTCCTGGTGGTCAAGTCGGTCGCAGCGATTCGAATTTCGGATTTCAAGAAGGGGTTAACATTGGTGGCCGCGCGCCGCTGTTTGGTTTGTTCTTTCCACAGATCAGCTATCAGTTGGGTTACCAAGCTGTGCAAAGCCGATTGTCGGGCACAACTTCCAGCACCGACGACCGGTCGCAACAATTCGTAACCGCCGCCCTTTTTCGCCGAGTATCGCGTGGTTTGCAATTCGGCGTTGCGTGGGATCTGATGGAGGATGACCTGGACATCAATGCCGACTTCCATCAAATCAGAACAGAAATCAGTCTGAAAAGCCCGCTTGGCCGCGAGATTGGCTTCTGGTCGGCGACGCATGTCAACGACACGGAGATTGGCGGCATAACCTACCAGTCGGTCGATCAATACTTGCTCTTCTACCGCTGGCATTTCCGCAATGGCGGGGAAGGCCGACTTTGGGGCGGCGGAACGGACGACAATGAAGGGCTCTTCGGCGGCGAATTTGAAGTCCCTCTCAATGATCGCTGGTCGCTACAATCAGGATTCAACTACCTGATTACCGATCAAGACGAAGGCCCCAGCGGCGTGAGCGAAGAATCTTGGAATGTGGGGATGAATCTGGTTTGGCATTACGGCTGCACCGCACGACAGGCTCGAAACAACCCATTCCGACCACTGTTTAATGTGGCCAACAACGGGCTGATGTTTATCGATGCCAAGCCTTAGAATCTGGCTCAGCAACATGCGTGCATCGTGCGCGCATGTTACTGTATTGTCTCCGTTGGACCACCCGCCTACCGCAGCTTCTCCTCGGTATAAAGTAACAACTCGATCATTCGTTCTAAAAGTTGGTCAGCGCTGTAACCTGGAAAATTGTGCTGCACAAGTTCCTTAGCGAATAGGCGACAGACGTACCGAAGCTTGGTTGCCTTGCTGCGCGAGGCGTACACAAAGTCGCGATGGCCGTTGTTTACCACGATGAGGTTGTCGTTCACATCGTACCGCGACCGCCAAAGTTCCCCAGGGTGTTTTTCAAAGGTGTATTCCGGCAGCCCACGCTGCTCGGTCGACTTGGGACTTTCCGGGAGCAAGGAATCGGTCACCGTGACGAGTGCCTCGGCCGAGACTTCGTAATCCCCCTGCCTAACGCATGCCCTGATTCTGACAAGTTGCGGTTCCGCAGGGGCGGTGAAGCTTGCCATCTCGCCGGTTGAATCGTCGATTTCTCCAGCGCCTTCGACAAGACGCCATGCATAGTTGAGATCAGCATCGACATGCCTGCCGGCGCGATCACGGGCGACCGCGCGAAACGACTTCTGTTTTCCGACTCCCACGGTAGTTGATGCTGGCGAGATACGGAGACTGTAAAGTGGCCCAGCATGCTCAAAAAACTCCGGCTGCATCGTGCGGTCCGCTGGCCCGTCGCTGGCAGTATTTGCCAACGCCTCCTCCCCTTTCTCAGCGAGTGCCGCGCCATGGGTGGGAGCATTCTTTTTTCCGCGCCCAGTGCCCCGTTTGCGCACGTCGAACCAATCGTAATCTTCTTCCGGCAAGGATAACATCGCTTCGCGGAAGGCTCGCTGAATGGACTTGAGTGTATTTTGATTCGCCTGTTCCGCGGCAGCTTTTTGCTGTTGCTCAAGGATGCTTTTCAATTCCGATTCAAGACTCGGTAGCACCTCGATCAACGCTTCGAAGCGATCGTCGTGAATCACGCCTAACCGCGTACCTGGCGACAAGTTGAGAAACGGGGCGTCGATCACCCCTTGAAGAAAACCATCTTGCCAAGGAGACCTCTGCATCGCTTCGACTTGGGCGAAGTCTTCGAAGACACGCGTACCAGACCGGTAAAGCCCAACGCATCGGTCGGCGTCTGCTTCGGCAAGATAGAGTTCGACATACACATCCCCGAATCGAGTGGCGAGCGCCGGCAGGTTGTGTAGCAACTGCCCAGAAAAAGCACGCGGCTCAACGAGATATTCCGCACGGGCCTTTCGGTCGACGATCAGGATTTCCACGCCTGATTTTCGAATCCGATCGCGAAGTTCCGCGGCGAGATAGGACTGCAGTTTCTCACCGCTGAATCCCCGGATGCCCTGCAACAACGGCGCGATGGTCAATTCGACACCCGGTTCGGCGACGAGCCGTCGCAAGCGGCTGACCGAGTAGTTCGGATCGCCTTTGGCCATGCGCATCTCGTGCAATTTGCCATCGCTGCCGGCCGAGATGAGGCTCAATCGCTCGCCCACGGTCCAGAAGCTAAGCAGTCCGATGCCAAACTCCCCTTGCACTCCTTGTTTGCCTTTGGCTTTCAGTTGTCGCTTGATCGAATCGCAGATGTGCGTTGCCACGTATTTGAAGTTGGGCATGCCCTCGTCGTCCCGAGGGATGCCGTCGCCATCGTCGATGATCTTGAGATAGGATTGACCTTTCTGTTTGCCTCGGAGGATTTTCACATGTTTAGCGCCCGCGTCGATGCTATTTTCGACGAACTCAGCGACCGCCTTCAACGGATTCGATTGCGAAAGGGCAATGATACTAATCGCGTTCCAATCGTCGCCGATCCGGAGTTTTCCGTGGGACGCATCCCGACGTTTTGATTTTGTTGAAGTGGCCATCGATTATTACCCGTTCACGGAATGAAAAATATTAAACCACAAAGGACCCAGCGCGGCCCATTGCCGCAACCAAAGGGAACCCGTAAAATCTTGTTTTCTTGACACACTTTTTTTGAAGTCGAAACCGCTGATCGACGCTAATACTGCAGCGCAGGATTTAACCACAAAGGCACGAAGAGCACGAAGAATGATAGAGGAATGCCGCAAAAAACAAGAAAGTAATCAATCCATGCCGGCCCAACAATCTCCAAGAAGATTCAATTGCTTGTTCGAGGGGTTGGAACTGCTTTCCCCCTGCTTACATGTTTTCTTTCTTTGTGTCCTTCGTGCCTTTGTGGTTTAACTCTGTGCGATAATACTAATCGATGAAAGTAAGGAAAAAACAGGTTTGAGATCAGCGTTTATCAGTGTTCATCCGTGGTTTCTCCTTTTTTGTTTTGGTTGCGGCCAACGGCTGCGCTAGGCTCTTCGTGGTTCATTTTTCTTCCATCCCGTGAACGGTTACATCGATTATTGCCTGCATGAACCCTTGAGCTTCAGATAGGGGTTGTACGACGAGCCTCCATGCGTACACTGTCGCCTATTAGACCAATTTCGCAATCCGATGGAAAGGAGTCCTCCCCATGACTACCAAGCCTCGCCACCGCCTTACGCTAAAGGACCGCCTGAGCCGACTGACTTTTACACAGGCATGTAAGTTTCTGGGTGAAGAGGGGCGACATCTCATCCGGCAAGGGGGACAATGGGAAATCGATCTCGAAGAGCAGGTCTACCTTCGAGGTGATCTGTTTCGCCTGAAATTTTCCGATGCCGTGGTGACCATCACCTTGATGGCCTCGGCAAACAACCGGCTCCATTGGAATTGCACGGCATGCGATTTCCCGTGTGAACATGCGGGTGCCGCGTTTTCGCTGATCCTCGAAGAGAAGATGGCCCTCGGTTTGGCCGCCCCGCCGCCAGAACGTGTGCCGGTCGAAAGCCTGAGCGAGCAAGAACTCGTCCAGCGGGCTTTGGCTGAACGCGAAGAGCGGGCTCAAAAAGAAAAGTTTCGCCTCCAATCAACAGACCCCAAGAAACCCTGGACCGACTATTCTGTCACCAGCGCCGCGTCGGGCAAGACGTATCGCGTTGCACTGCGTGGCAAGCAGCGCGGCATCTCCTATTGTTCGTGTCCCGACTTTCGGACCAATACACTCGGCACGTGCAAACACATTCTCTACGCACTCCGTCGAACCAAAGCCAAGTTCTCGGCCGGCGCACTGGGGCGATCCTATCGCCGCAAACATCTGAGCGTGCATCTAACTTCGGGCGAGCAGCTTGCGATCCGGCTTGGCGTACCGAACCGACTTGACGAGCAAGCACAAAAGATCGTCAACCCGATTGTTGATCGCGACCTGGAAGATATCCACGATCTGATTCGCCGGATTGCCCGACTCGAGAAGATCGGCCAGCAGGTGAACGTCTACCCCGACGCGGAGGAGTTCATCCAGCAGCGCCTCTTCGAGCAACGCATCGAAAAGCTCGTCGGCGAGATTCGCAGTGACCCGACAGAGCATCCGCTTCGCACGCAATTGCTGAAAGCGGAGCTGTTGCCCTATCAGCTCGATGGGATTGCTTTTGCAGTCGGTGCCGGCCGTGCGGTGCTCGCCGACGACATGGGGCTTGGCAAGACGATCCAAGGCATTGGTGCCGCGGAACTGCTTGCCCGCGAGGCTGGCATTGGCAAGGTATTGGTGATCTGCCCCACGTCGCTCAAATCACAATGGCGCAACGAAATCCATCGCTTCTCCGACCGCTCGTGCCAACTCGTGCTCGGCTCGGCAGCGGAGCGCGCCGAACAGTATGACAATGAGGAATTTTTCACCGTCTGCAACTACGAGCAAGTGCTCCGCGACCTGCCTTCCATTGAGCGAGTTCAATGGGACCTTATCATCTTGGACGAAGCGCAGCGGATTAAAAACTGGGAGGCAAAGACAACCAACACGGTGAAACGACTCAAGTCGCGATTCGCTCTCGTGCTTTCCGGCACGCCGCTGGAGAACCGACTCGACGAACTCTTCAGCGTCGTGCAGTTTGTCGACGACCGTCAACTCGGCCCGGCATTTCGTTTTCTCAATCGTCACCGAGTTGTCGACGAAAAAGGCAAGGTGCTCGGCTACAAGAATCTCGATCATCTCCGCAAAAAATTGCAGCCGATCTTGCTGAGGCGGACCCGTGCCGAGGTGCTCAAGCAACTGCCGGAACGAACCACCGAGATCGTCCGCATCGCACCAACCGAGGAACAAGCTACTGTTCACGACGGAAATATGCGAATCGTAGCGCAGATTGTCCGCAAACCCTATATCTCCGAGATGGATCTCATGCGTCTGAGGCAGGCACTGCTGATGTGCCGAATGTCGGCCAACAGCACGTACCTTTGCAACAAAAAGCACCCCTCTTTTTCCAGCAAGCTGGAACGCATCGAAGAACTGCTCGAACGCGTCTTCTCGGAGCCGGGCCGAAAGGCGATCGTCTTTTCCGAATGGACAACGATGCTTGATCTCGTCGAGGAAATTCTCCAGCGGCAAGGGCTCGACTTTGTCCGACTCGACGGATCGGTCCCGCAAAAGAAACGCCAAGCACTGGTCCATCGATTCCAGGACCATGACGAATGCCAGCTCTTTCTTTCGACCAATGCCGGCTCGACGGGGCTCAACTTGCAAGCTGCCGACACGGTAATTAACGTCGATCTGCCTTGGAATCCGGCCGTCCTGGAGCAACGCATTGCTCGCGCGCACCGCATGGGTCAAAAACGGCCCGTTCAAGTTTATCTCCTGGTCACCGAAGAAACGCTTGAAGAGAGCTTGCTCAGCACGCTCGCCTCCAAGAAAGACTTGGCACTCGCCGCACTCGATGTGGAGTCAGAGGTCGATGAGGTTTCGCTCGTCTGCGGTGCGGAGGAACTCAAGAACCGGCTGGAGATACTCCTGGGCGCCAAACCGGAAGCTGCTGTCGACAAGGATGGAACGGAGCGAGTCGGCGCACGATTGACCAAGCATCAAGAACGGGTAGCCTCGGCCGGTGGTGAGATGCTTGGCGCGGTGTTCAATTTCCTCGGAGAACTCGTCGAGCAAAACGACCAGACTCCCGCGCCATCCACCGCTTTGGTTGACAGCTTGAAACAACGCCTTGGCGACTGCGTAACGGAGGACGACGCCGGACAACAACGACTATCGATCACGCTTCCAAACCGCCAAGCGTTGGACAATCTCGCGGGCACACTGGCACGATTGCTTGCCACCCAACCTTCTCAGGAAGGCTGACGCAAGGCGAGCGGCAGATGAGTATTTACCAAGTACTAGGTGGGCGACAGAAAAAAAATACCAGCACGCAGCGCAAGCAAGTGGGTCTAGCACACACTCGCTTGCGCGTCGTGCTAGTATTCTGGTAAATTTTCAATTGCCGCTCGCCTAAGGCGAGCAAAGCGGAGGATCTTGTTGATTCTCCGGGTATCGTAGCACGTCGACGGCCATCTTCCGCGATGGCGTTTCCGGTTCGTTCTTGCTATGATTGCTTACACCGATTTCTAATAGTTCGCGCCGCCGCGACTTCCATCGGTGTCATCTGGCGGAAAGGGCTTATTTGCCGCGAGCCAACCGTCCCGCCCAACATCTTCAAGCTTCAGAGGTCTCGATGTCCCTAGTGTGTCGTTGGTTGTCGTTGATCGTTGCGTTGTCGCCGGCTGTGGCAACATCAGATGATGGTCTGATCGCCGCGAAAGAATTCGCACTGCCGGACCACCTGGAGGCGACGGTTTGGGCGAAAGCGCCGATGTTCTACAATCCGACGAACATCGACATCGACGAGCGCGGGCGGGTGTGGGTCACCGAGGCGGTGAACTATCGCAACTTCAAAGACGATGCCGCCGGCCGGTTGAATCATGAAGGCGGTGATCGCGTCATGGTTCTCGAAGATACCAATGGCGACGGCAAGGCCGACAAGTCCACGGTGTTCGTCCAAGACGAGGATCTCGTCGCGCCGGTGGGCATCGCCGTATTCTCCAACCGTGTGGTCGTTTCTTGTTCGCCGTCGCTGATCGTGTACACCGACACAAATCGTGATGGGCGATTTGACGCCAGCGTCGACAAAAAGGAAGTCTTCCTCACCGGCTTCGGCGGCCACGATCACGATCATGGGCTGCATGCTGTGGTGGCTGGTCCCGACGGACGCTGGTACTTCAACGTAGGCAACGCGGGTTCGCACACGGTTACAGACAAGTCGGGTTGGACGCTGCGTGCTGGCGGTTGGTACACGGGCGGCACACCCTATAACACCGAAAACACTCCCGGCCGCAAGAGTGACGATGGGCGAGTCTACGTGGGTGGATTGGCCATGGGGATCAATCCCGACGGGAGCGGCCTGTCGGTCCACGCTCACAATTTTCGCAACAACTACGAGGTCTGTCTCGACTCGCTCGGCAACGTGTTTCAGAACGACAACGACGACGAAGTTGCCGCCTGTCGTACGACTTGGCTGATGCAGTACGCCAATGCGGGATACTCATCGGCTGATGGCCGGCGGAGTTGGCAGGCGGATAAGCGACCCGATCAGTCGATTCAGACTGCACACTGGCATCAGGACGATCCGGGAGTCATTCCGTATGGAGATCTTTACGGTGCCGGCGCACCCACCGGAATGGTCGTGTACGAAGGCGATGCGCTCGGCGAAGACCTCCGTGGCATGTTGCTGAGTTGCGAAGCGGGTCGCAACGTGGTCTTTGGCTACCACGTTCGGCCGCATGGCTCGGGTTTCGATTTGCACCGGTTCTCGTTTTTTAGTTCCGGCTTACCCGACGATCCAAACTACAAATGGGGAGAGGTCGATCAGGATCGACGAAAATGGTTCCGCCCGTCCGATGTGGCTGTCGGTACGGATGGGGCGATTTATGTTGCCGACTGGTTCGACCCGATCGTCGGCGGCCATACCACGCATGATCAAGTGGGCGCAGGAGCGATTTATCGAATCGCGCCCAAGGGCCACGCCCTAACCGTACCCCCAATCGACCTGAACACAATCGAGGGACAGATCGCCGCCTTGCAAAGCCCGACTCCCAATGTTCGGTTTCTCGGATTCGAGAGACTGCGTGCGCGTGGAGCAGCGGCATTGCCGGCAGTTTCCGCGCTGCGAAAATCCGACAATCCGTTTGTCCGTGCCCGTGCAGTGTGGTTGATGGCGCAGCTCGGAGATGCCGGCCGCAGCGCAGTAGTCGAGTTGCTCAACGACGACGACCCGAATACTCGCATCGTGGCATTTCGGGCATTGCGCGAGGCGAGCGCAGATGTGCTTGTGTACGCCAGACAACTCGCATCCGACTCCTCGCCCGCCGTGCGGCGCGAAGTGGCGTTGGCGATGCGCGACGTGCCGTTGGACGAGTGCCGAGACGTCCTCGTCCAGCTCGCGACGGGCTTTGATGGCCGAGACCGCTGGTATTTAGAGGCCTTGGGCACTGCGTGCGAAGGAAAAGAAGACGGGCTGTATTCTCTGTTGCAGCAAAAACTCGGCGCGCCGCCGCTAGAATGGGACGAGCGGTATGCCGGCCTGATCTGGCGGCTCCATCCGTCGGGTGCCATCGAGCCGTTGGCAATACGCGCCTTGAGTGGCGACCTGACCAAGCAGCAGCGGAAGCAGGCGACCGATACGCTGGCATTCATCCAGGCCCCCGGTGCCGCCGAAGCGATGATCGAGATTGCCACGCAAGGTTCCAGCGACGTGCGCACCAACGCGGCTTGGTGGATCACCTTCCGAAGCAACAACCTGTGGCACGATTTCCCGGCGGCACTGCGCTATGCAGTGGCTGCGGCTTCTACGCCCAAAGAAGTACTCGGCGTGAAGTTGCCTCAGCGCCCTGCTTACACAAGTGAGGTGATCGGTCGTGGAAACGTGGCCGACATTCGGCTGAACATTGCTGGAGCCAAACGGCTCTATCTGGTGGTGACCGATGCTGGTGACGGCAACTCGTGCGACTGGGCTGACTGGGCCGAGCCGCGCCTAAGTAGTCCCGATGGCGAAGTCAAGTTGACCAGTCTCGACTGGAAGAAAGCAGCCACCGCCTACGCGCAGGTGCTGGTGAACAGGAACTGCCGAGATTTGCTGCTCAAGATCAGCGGCCGAGAGGTCCCTTACGGCATCGGCACTCATGCATCGTCGGTGATTGTGTATGACATTGCCGACCGTGGGTTCCAGCAGTTTACTGCGCGCGGAGGCCTGGACAACGGTCGTCGGGACCTGGGCGGCACCGACTATCCGGGCAAAAATCCGTCGGTCGTGTTCCATGTCTATCACGACGGGCCAACGCCTGAGTCGCGGGCGAGGGCGAACGAGTCGGTGGTGCTGGACGCGACGGCCTCGCTCTCCTCGCGGGAAGAGTCGGCCCTCGCCATGGCGCGCAGCAAGGTTGGAGGAATGCGACTGTTGGGCTTGGCGTCGCAGGGCAAGTTCCCGGGTGAATTGCACGACCTTGTCGCCAAGCATATCCACCTCAACCCAGACCTCGCCGTGCGCGCGTTGGCCAGCCAGCATTTTCCCCGCTCCGCCGGTGGTAAGCCACTGCCGGCTCTCGGAGACCTTCTAAAGATCCGCGGCAATGCGGCACGCGGCAAAACACTCGCTTTCGGGCGAGTCGAGTGCGCCACTTGCCACATGTTTGCCGGCCAGGGAAAATCCGTTGGCCCTGACCTGACCGACATTGGCCGCAAGCTCGATCGCACCCGCTTGTTCGATGCGATATTGAACCCGTCCGCCTCGATCAGTTTCGGCTACGAGACGTGGCTCTTCTTGCTGGACGATGGGCGGTTGCTGACGGGATTCGTCGTGGGCGAGGGAGACCCGGTCCTTCTCACCGACGCCAAAGGGGCGCAGCATGCAATACCCGCCGAGAGCATCGAGTTTCGCGAACGCCAAGTGGTGTCGATCATGCCCGAGCTCGTCAAGGACAATCTGACGGCACAGGAGTTGGCAGACATCGTCGAGTTCCTCGTCACTCAGCCCGTTTCTCACTAGCCACACAAATCCCGTGATCCTTGGTGGAGACAACCATGAGCAACCATCATATCCCCCGTCGCGAGGCGCTGGCCGTTGGAGCCGGTCTTGCGCTTTCACCTGCACTGATGGCGTTTGCAGGCGATACGCAGCGGCGATTCAAGATCGGTGCCTGCGACTGGTCGATCGGACGCCGTGGACAACTCAGTGCATTACAGCTTGCCAAACAGATTGGATTGGACGGAGTGCAAGTCAGCTTCGGCAAGCCGGGCGGTCAATACGATCTCCGCAAAGAGGACGTTCGCCGCCAGTATCAACAGGCCGCCAGGAAGCATCATGTCCAGATCGCGTCGCTGGCGATGGGCGTGCTCAACAGCATTCCCTACGCGACTGATCGCGATGCCGAGCGATGGGTTGCCGAGTCTATCGAAGTGATGTCCAAAATGAATCAGAAAATCGTCCTACTCGCGTTCTTCGCTCGCGGCGACATCAAGGATAAACCCGAATTGCAGCAGCAAGTGATCCGCCGCCTCAAGAAAGTCGCGCCTCAGGCCGAGAAGGCTGGCGTAATCCTCGGACTCGAGACATGGCTCAACGCCGACGAGCATCTGAGAATCCTCGACTCGGTGGGATCGCCAGCCGTGCAGGTCTACTACGACACAGCCAACATGGAGAAGCAGGGCTATGACATCTACAAAGAGATCCGCGAATTAGGCCGAGAGCGGATTTGCCAGTTCCATTGCAAGGAAAACGGATTCTTACTCGGCGAGGGCCGCATCAACTTCCAGCGGGTGAAAGACGCAAATCGACGACATCGGCTATCGCGGTTGGCTGGTCATCGAATCGGCTGTTGGAAAAGGCGAAAGCGTGCAAGATAGCTAGTTCCCGTTGATAATACTCCCTTTCCGACCGACTTTGGGAACGGCGCGGGGCGACGAGCGGGCGAGGGAGTTGGCTTGTTCGGTTTTCTGTGGTGGGTCGGCGTTGTTGCGCCGCAGCGCGCGTACCTCGCCTTACGTTTACGAGTTGTTTTCGGTTTTTGCGTCCGTTCCGCGTCAGCCTCCTGAGGTTTTTGCCAGGATCGTTAAGTTGTGACAGAACACGGCGCTGCCAACGGCGGACGTGAAATTCTTAAAGCCGCGAAAACAACAGCGAGCCAGGCGAAATGCTCGCTTTAAGCACGAGATCGTGCCTTCGATTCCGGCGCGCCACTGCTGCCAAATGCCCATCATCGTGTCGCCGAAATCTCGCGTCCGCCGAGGCACGCCCAGGTAGTCGACCTGTTCTTCCAATTCCTCGTAGGTGTCCTCGTCCGGACAGAAGCCCATGTCCGCGGCGACCGTTTTGGGCCGGCTACCGTACTTCTCTTCGTGTCGTTCGAGTACCGTCTCCAGGAGTTCGCTGTCGCTTACATTCTTCTCCAACACAACGTAATCGGTAATGAACTTCTCCTTCGACTGTGTGAGCAGCACCTTGTGACCGAATTCGACTGGCTTGCCACGCCGTCCACGCATGATCAACTCCGCATGAGATTCAAAAATGCTGAACACTTTGTCGGCATTTGGAACCTGCTCTCGATCGAACGCGCGGCGCCGAGCCACTTCGGCGACCTGCCGCATCACCGGCAAACGGTTCGCCAGCGACTGGGCAATCGTCGCCAACTCGACACACGTCGAACGTTCGGCCCAAGCGACGAATTGTTCCGCTTTTTCCAGAGCTTCCTCGACCCGGACGATCAGCGTCTTCATATTCTGGCGGACCTGGCGGAGACGCTTTTTGTTCGTGCTATTCGAGTAACGCGTGACGAAAAGATGCAGATTTTTGATCTTCTTCGCGTGAAATCGCCAAGGACAACGGAGTGGGTCGAGTTCTCGACCAGTCGACATTTCTCGGGCAGCCACGCGATAGACGTCCCACAGCAGGCTGGAGTCGGTCGGCCAGTGAATATTGCATTCGGTGACGGTCGTGTCGGTTCGCACATGTTCCAGGGAGACCGTTTCTTCGGCGACGACGCCGAGGGCCAATAGGTGATTGATCCGTTCCCAAGTCTCGGGCTGAATCGCGCGAAATGCCTTGTTCAGCAGCGTGAAGTCGATGGTCGGCTTTTTCAGCAGGCGGCAAAACCGCTGCAAGGTTTCGCTTTCGGCAATCCGGATCGACGCTTCCCGATAGTCGAGTCCTTCCCGTTGCAAGACGAGGATCGCGCGAAACAGGTTTTCGCTGGTGAAGATCGGCTTTCGGCCGCGTGCCGACGTCGTCTGGCTGAGCTGTTCGAGGTCGCGATGGACCACATCGAGAATCGCGGGCCGGCTGTCCAGCAACTGGCCGAGCGTTTTGTACTCGTCACGATAATCCCGTACCGTTTGGTTGTCGGCCTTCTCGTTGGCCCATCCAAAATCGAGAATCGCTTCAGCTTTCAAACGCATCGCCCGCTTCTCCTTGGGTAAAATGGCTCTTTGATTCGTTCTGTTTTCAATAGGATAACGATGCGTCTTTTTCTTGCTACACCAAAACCGGCCCGCCAGACGAATTTCACAATATTCTGATTTGGGAAACAGGAACTAGCTATGCTCACAACCAGAAGTACCTGCGTTCCGTGTTCCTGTAAGCCGAGAAGAAGGAGGCGGAAGTCCGAATGGCATTAACATTTACGGTAATCTTTTACAGGATGGAAGAGTAGTCAACCTCCAAAAGCTCGAAGGACCTAGCGAGGCCTCTGGCCGCAACCAAGAGAGGTAAGATTCCCGCGCCTTTGCGAGAGTCTGTTCTTAATTGGAACGCGGGTGGCGAGTACGATAGATCAATAATAAGGGCGTCGCCAAGATTAGCATCATTGCGGTGGCTGGCTCGGACACGGCTTGCGAAGACGCAAGCGACGGCGCGGTGCTGCCGAGTTGTTGCTGCCAGGTGAGGAAGTCGGCACCGTCGACGTCGCCATCGAGATCCGCGTCGCCATCCACTTCCGTCGCCCCGCTGAGCGTGCCGAATCCATTTTGCCATAGGGCGAGATCGTCGCCATCGACGTCGCCATCGGCATCGAAGTCGGCTGCGGATAGCACGGGGCTGTTTGCGGCGATCGTTTGTTCAATCCAATCGTTGAACCGCGAGACGCGGGTGTACGAACCTCGGTCTTTGTAATCGCTGTTAATGTTGCCGTCGGAAGCTGTGCCGATCGAGGTAATGCCCGCCAGCTTCTGTATGCCTGCCTCCTGGAGGAACAAGCCGCCGCCGCTGTCGCCGGGCGCTGTGAGATACTCTAGGCCAATCGGCACGGTATTGCCCAGGGTGCTGGAGGCCGGGGTGCCTGGTTCGTCGAAATCGGCAGCAATCAATCGGTCATTTCCAAACCGAAAATTCGGAATGCTTCCTGCCGTTTGAATATCGCCGACGACGTCGACGATGTTTTGTCCGGCACGCTTGGTGCCGCCCGTGCCGCTTACAAAGCCGGTTACTCCGGTGCCGGTTGTGCCAAAGCCAACCATCGTCGCAGTTTGACCAAGCTCCGACGGCTGGCCGGGCAAGCCTTGGTCGATGAAACGGACGACCGGGTCGACATTGATCACACGGCGGTCGAGCCGCACCAAACCGATGTCCCACCCGGCAAACAAATTGCCCCCAACTACCTCCCAGTTCTCATGGGGAATCCACTGGGCGGCGTCGATAGTCTCGCCATCGATCTGGAAACGAAGATTGGTGATCCCGCTACCAAGAAAATCGGTGCCGTCGATAACGTGGGCCGCGGTGAGCACCCAATTCGACTCGACCAAGACGCCCGAGGCGAGGAAGCTGCCATCCGGTTCACTCCAATTGAATTTTCCGACCGCATCGAAGGCCGAGTTGGACGAGGCCAAGTCGAGAAACTGGGAGTCGGGCACATCATGCCGGCGCGTGCCCGCGGCCGAGTCGCTAGGAAAACTGCCTAGCAACAGTGCCACGCACAGGGCAAACCGTGTAATCCATTGGTGGAGAATTGTACCGTCTCGACGTCGCGCGAACATGTCTTCTCCTCCCCAGCGTTAGGCGAGTGGCAATAGAGAATTTACTAGAATACTAGCACGACGCGCAAGCGAGTGTGTGCTAGACCCACTTGCTTGCGCTGCGTGCTGGTATTTTTAATCTGCCGCCCACCTAGTGCTTGGTAAATACTCATCTGCCGCTCGCGTTAGCAGCAACCATTCGTGCCACAAGAATCGCTGCCGGGAAGTTGCGTGGTGGTGTCAACGCCACGCTTGGTTTCGCGCGGGTCGCGGACCACATTGCGATGGCAATCAAATTTGGGTGCATTCGCTTCGGGGGTCACTTCGTGCGGCGGCACGGGGGTGATGTGCGACGCGTATGGCTCGCGGGTATAGATATCGAAGGTTTTGCCGCAAACTGCGGTGCGCTGCCCTCGAGATAGCGTGTGCCCATCATCGTCGACCACCTGCTTCCATGGCCCGTTGTAAACCACCGCCTGCCGTCGGTCGCGGCAAGGGCCCTCTTTGCCTTTGTACGCTCGAACGGTCATGCTGCGGAATTCGATCCCTTCGACCGTCGCCCAGGCTTCGTCCTGCCGGCTGAGGATTTCGATACCATAGAAACCGACCTCGGCAAAGGCGTCGAGAAACTCGTCTTCGACATAGGCGCCACTGATGCAACCGCTCCAAAGATTCGAGTCGTTTTGCAAATGCTGCGGGACAGGCTCATCGCAAACGATGTCGCTGATCACGGCCCGACCACCGCGCTTCAGCACACGGAAAATTTCCGCGAAAAGCTGTTTGCGATCTTCACTCGATACTAGATTGAGCACACAGTTGGAAACCACCACGTCGACCGAGTTGTCGGGCACCATCGGCGCTGTGTCTCGAAGATGCTGAGCATACGCTTCGGCCGACAACCAATCGCTGCTGGAGGTGACGGGGTGCTCGGCCAGATGCTTCTCAAAGAGATCGAGGTCGAGCGCCAAATCTTGAATGCTGCCTTTGTGGAATGTGGTGTTCGCGTAGCCGAGTTTCTCGCCGATAGGCTGCTGATATTTTCTGGCAAGGGCGAGCATATCGTCATTGCGGTCGACGCCAATCACGTGGCCACGGGCGCCGACAATCTGCGATGCGATGTAGCAAATCTTCCCGCCGCCGCTACCCAAGTCGAGCACCGTCTCGCCTGGGGCAACATGCTTCGACGGGTCGCCGCAGCCGTAGTCGCGCTCGATGATCTCTTCGGGAATGATGGCCAGGTATTGTGCGTCGTAGTCGACGGGACAGCACAACGCGGGTTCGGCCGCATTCGCGGCAGCGCCATAGCGCTGGCGGACCGACTGCTCCACATCGAGAGTTGCTTCTTCGAGAGTTGCCTCTTCCAGGCTCAACGGGTCCGACGGACTCATTTGGCAACATCCATTTTGCAGTTCGATCCCATCTACCTTGAGTACTGACACGCGTTGATACCTCCAAAGGACTCTGTCTAAATTCGATGTGCCGTTCACATCCTAAGCTAGTCATTCTAACGTGAGCGTAGCTGCCGGTCTGTGGTGATTTTCACGTTAAATGGCGAGCATGCGCCCACCGCCCGCCATTTAGTGGCTTGTGGGTCGACATTCGGTCGGCATACCCTAGAATGGCGGATTCTATAGAAAAGATACTGCGACACACCGTTTTCACGAGAGGAATGGAGTACCATGAGTACGATTATCGACATTCGCGGCCGACAGATTTTGGATAGCCGAGGGAACCCCACGGTCGAGGTCGACGTGACGCTTGCCGATGGCACAACCGGCTCGGCTGCCGTGCCGAGCGGTGCTAGCACGGGGGCACATGAGGCATGGGAGCTACGCGATGGCGGCGACGCCTTCATGGGCAAGGGCGTCACGCAGGCGGTCGCCAACATCAACGACCAAATTGCCGACGAGCTGATCGGGGCCGATGCGCTGGATCAAATCGCCATCGACCAGCAGATGATCGCCCTGGACGGCACGCCCAACAAAAAAAACCTGGGCGCCAATGCCATCCTGGGCGTCTCGCTTGCCGTTTCGCAGGCGGCTGCCCGATACTGCGAACTGCCGCTGTTCAAATACCTCGGCGGCTCGAATGCCTGCCTGCTTCCCGCCCCGATGATGAACATCATCAACGGCGGCGAACATGCTGACAACTCGGTCGACATCCAAGAGTTTATGGTCATGCCGCTGGGTTTCGAGCGGTTTAGCGATGCGTTGCGCTGCGGGTGCGAGATATTCCATCACCTGAAAAAAGTGCTCAGCAAGCAAGGCCTCAACACGGCCGTCGGCGACGAAGGGGGTTTTGCACCCAACCTAAAGACTAATGCCTCGGCCATCGATTGCATTTTGGAAGCGACCGAGAACGCCGGCTACAAGCCGGGCGAGCAAGTCTGGATTGCCATGGACGCCGCCGCGACGGAATTTTACGACGCCGATAAAAAAGTTTACACGATCGAAGGCCGCAAGTTAAGCTCCGGCGACATGGTCGATCTGCTTGCCAGTTGGGTCGAGAAGTATCCCATCTGCTCGGTCGAAGATGGTTGCAGCGAAGACGATTGGGATGGCTGGAAGCAGATGACCGAAAGGCTGGGTGACAAGGTTCAGCTAGTCGGCGACGACCTATTCGTGACCAACACCGAGCGACTGCAGCGGGGCATCGACGAAGGAATTGCCAACAGCATCCTCATCAAGGTGAACCAGATTGGCACGCTTTCCGAGACGATTGAAGCGATCCGCCTGGCCGACCGCAATGGCTACACGAGCGTCACCAGCCACCGCAGCGGCGAGACCGAGGATGCAACGATTGCCGACTTGGCGGTTGCCCTTTCGACGGGCCAAATCAAAACCGGCAGCGCCTCGCGAAGCGACCGCATGGCCAAGTACAACCAGCTCCTGCGAATCGAAGAGCAACTGGGCGACGCGGCCCAATACGGCGGGCCGCTGTTTCGACAGCGGTAGCCAGGTTAGAGGCATAGTTAGTGATGGCAACGCTTTATATTGAGACATCCGTGGTAAGTTACTTGACTGCACTTCCCAGCAGCCAAGTCGTCACTTTGTCTCGCCAGATGCTAACAAAACGTTGGTGGGATGGGGGTCGGCTTGAGCATGAGCTGTTTACCTCCCAGTTCGTAGTCGATGAAGCAACTCAGGGTGCTTCAGAACCCTCCCGGAAGCGCCTTACCGTCCTGTCGGAGATTCCGTTATTGGATGTATTGCCGGAGGTTTTCGACCTAGCGGATGATCTGCTGGCACAGTCTATCTTACCAGCCATGGCTCGATTGGACGCCCAGGAGAACTGCAAAGTCTTTTTCTTCGAACTCTGGCCTTATTCGCACCGTAGAGAGGCACACCAGGGGGGCTCTTTTCCTGGAAGGAGCCTGTCCGATGCATACTGAAACTCTTCTCGGCGCATTTTCTCAACTGGAAGACCCCCGTAGTCGCCGCGGTGTGCGACATCCGTTTGCTGGCATAGTCGTGCTGATGTTGCTGGGAATGATGGCACGCATTCGCGAAATGGAAGTGCTCGTCCGGTGGGCGGCTGTTCATTGGGACCAGCTCCAGGGGCCACTGGGCTTTGACCGGGATGAGCCGCCTTGCGCCACCACGATTAGCCGCACGCTAGCCCAATGTAGCGTGTCCGAGTTTCAGACAGCGTTGGACATCTGGTTGCGGAACTGTTTAGCGGAAACACCCAGCGAAGGAGTGGTTGCCGTAGATGGGAAAACGGCCAAGCAGGGACTCGACGACAACGGTCGCCCACTGCATATGCTCAACGCGTTTGTGCATGACCTACAGGCGGTTGTTGGCCAATGGTCGACCGGAGCGGAGAAAACCAACGAGCCCACCTTGCTGCGTCGTCATCTGCAAGCATTGCTCGACACCTACCCGATGTTGCGACTGATTACCGGGGACGCCATCTTTGCCCAGCGCCCACTGGTCGAATTGATGCAGGCAAAGAATCGCGATTATCTGTTGCAAATTAAGGCCAACCAGGGTGATACGCTCGATGCTTTAGAGCACTGCTTCGCCCAATCCGCCGAACGCCCGCCAGCAGCCGAAACGACCGAAAAAAAAGGGCGCTCCAGGAAACCCGTCGTGTATGGGTGGATCTAGACAACGCAGATTATATTCGCGAGACGCTGGATCTGCCCGGTTGCCAAATTGCGCTGCGCGTGGATCGCGAGTTGCGTGCTGACGATGGTGAAATCGTGCTGCACGATACGCGCTACTATGTGAGTAGCCTCGATCCTGATCAGGTAACCGCCGCCGATCTCTTGCGGCATGTTCGTCAGCACTGGCGAATTGAAAACAGCTTGCACTTCTTGAAAGACCGCTGGTGGGACGAGGATCGTCACCACACCCGTCGGCCTGGTCTCTCTGCTTGCATGGCGGCGATCAACAACGCCGCCCTCTCAATCCATCGGCTACGATCCGACCCCGATCTACCCGTCCGAGCCGCGGCAGACTACATCGCCTGGAGCCCAGCCATCGGCCTGAAACTACTCAATTCCTGACTTTGCAGTTCTCCTGGATTGGACGCCCTTCATATTTCCATTGCGGCAGTTCACTCGTTAGAATACCTACTGACATGGAACTGCAAGCATATTGCGAATGCACATAGTTTGCCTGCTGTCTATCGCAGGATTGAAGAACAAGGTTTCTCAGCCCCTTTGATATGTACTATCGAGGAGATGATCGGTGAATACGAATCTTTCGAATGAGCCTTCGCCAGATGCGATTGTCGAGGGGATTCATCATATTCGAGAAAAATTGCTTCAGCAGTATGGCGGTGATCTCCGCACATACTTTGAATCGGTGCGCAAACGCCAGCAAGAGTCGGGCAAACGGGTCGTGTCACACCCTCCGCGATCCGAGAAATCGCCCCGTTGAACAGTATGCTGTGACTCAATGGACAAGTACGCTCAACAATCGCCGCAGATTACCGATTCGCCCTGGTTTTGGTTCGCCCTATTCACGGCCGTGGGCTTTTCGGCGTTGATGGCCACCGGTGGCAAGTTCGGCAAACGGCAGTCGGGCATCGAACGCAGGTATCAGGCCCGACAGTGGGTGTGGGCGGAAGGCGAAAAGCCGAAAGCAGAAAGCGGAATCTCTGCGCCCGATGCTGCCGCGGGATCCTCTTCGGTTCCCAATTACTCGACGCCTAAAAAAACACTCATCCCGATTTGGCCGCTGGCTATCATTCTGGGGATTCTTTGCGCAGGCTCGATCGCCATGCTCCTTCGCGAACGATTTCACGCCCCCCCATGATCGCAACCTCTTTCCTAGAAAACGCCGTCCTCGAAAATCCGGCCCCAATTTGGGCGGTCGGCGCGGTGCTGACAACGCTTGCCGCGTTGGTCTTTCTAGCCCGACGTAATTTGCCATCGCTCTTTGCGCTGCTGGGCGTCGTGCTACTCACCTTACTGCTGGTGTTGGTTGAACAAATCATTGTCACCCAGCGCGAAGAGGTCGAAGCAGCGATTGATCGTTTAGCCGCCGCCGTCGAGGCGAACGACCTGCCTGCCGTGCTCGCACACCTCGATCCGACCGCAATCAAGCCGACCACTGATGCAAAAACGTTGTTGCCGCGATTGAAGATTGCCAAAGCGCACGTTGCCGGCACGCTCAGCATCGACATGGACCATTCCGCAATGCCGCCTCGGGCGACCAGCCGATTTCGCGCGCTGCTCGACGCCGTAGATCGAAAAAGCGGCATGAAGATCGTCTACTTCGACGAAGTCGAAATCATCTGGGCACGTAAAGACGACCGCTGGTTGGCCACCGACTATACAGCCAAGGCGAGCGGCAGATGAGAACTTATCTTGATAACCCGATGCGTAAGCAAGGGACTGAGGATACCGGGGCAATTCCCTCGCTTACGCGTCGGGTTAAGATTGGTAAATTTCAGCCCCCGGCTTTGCCGAGGGGGTAGCCTTTGGGAAAATGCCCTCGGGGAAAAGTCATGCTTGGTAGAGATGGTAATCGTTCCGCGACCCCCCGGCAAAGCCGGGGGCTGAGATTGCGGCTAGCATTCTCAGTTCAAGCTTTGCTGTCTCTCTGATTGACATCCGACGCAAGGGCACACAGGTTTTTTGATAAAACCGACTATCCCTCCTTGCCATGTGTGTGCTCGGAATGCCCATGTCCCGGATCCGAGTGGTGCTCAAAACGGCGGCGGCGATCAGGTTCCGGATAACCATCGGCCCCGTCGGGATCGAGACGCCGATAGTCGGGGTAGCCAAAGCCCGGATGGGGTCCGTAGCCAGGGTAGCCTTGACCCGAGTGGGGATAACCACCGCCGGCAGGGCCATAGCCGCCGTAGCCCCCCGAACCGTAGCCCCCCGAACCGTAGCCATGGCCACCATAGCCACCGTAACCATTCCCATACGGCGGATAGCTCTGATACTGCCCCCCGGCGATGGTCGAACCTCGCCAGGCATCGTGAAATCGTTCCCACTCGGCATCAAGCCCGCCGCGGCCATTGCCGTAGCTTTGCACGCGGTAAGAGGTATCGGTTGAACCATCCGGCCCGCGGAGCACGGAGCGTGTGCGTCGGTAGCCGCTGGTTATTTGTCGCGTATCGGGAAGCGGTTCGATGGCCGGCTTCATCGCATACTGGGCAACACGCGCGCCCGTTTCGGGGTCGTGGCTATAACGACTTCGCGCGAAGATCCAACTGGTCGGTTGGGCGTAGGCGACTTGTGCCGAGACCAGCGTGCAACCGCAGTCCGCAGCATGGGTTTTGGTCATCAGCGCCACCGCGATCAAAGCCGCCGCGAACAGCAATCGCCAAAACATGGTAGGAGTAGGAGAGAAGTTTTTCATCGGTGGGAATCTCGGAGGAGGGGATGTGGAGGGATGAGGGATGAATGATGAGGGATGAAAAATTGTCAATTAGCCGCGTCGCAACGCGACGCACGGCGAATCAGCCGCGATCCGACGGATTGCCGGAAAGAGAAATCCATAACAGCGAATACTTTTCTTCCGGTTGCCATTCATCTTTCATCATTCAAGCTTCTGCACTTTAAGCGTATGATCCTCGGGGTCGTAAAGATACTCAACGCCTGGATCGAGTTCAGGGAGTTTGGTCCCACTGAAATCAAGGAATTCATTCATGAATTCTTCGTGGGACTTCGGATAGTAGCCATGCAGGCCGTTATAAATATCTAAGTCGTGTTTCATTTTATTGAGAATCATCTGATGCTCAGCCCAAAACCGTGCGCCGAACACCGCACCGGCATAGCCACCCACGCTGCGCGACTTCTTGCCCTTTTTGGGATCCTTCGCCGTAAACTCGCGCGGCTCGTCCGGGCTGGGACGCCAAATTTTCAGCGTGTGATCTTCCGGGTCATAAATGTATTCGTCTCCTGGCTCCAACTCAGGAAGCGGCAGCGCAGCAGGATAAAACTCGGGTAAGTAGTCCTCCATGAACTCTTCATGCGTTTTGGGATAATCTCCTTTGATTGCGTTGTAGATTTCAAGATTGCTTTTGATCATCAGGAAAATGGTTTGGTTCTTGGCCCAAGGAATTTTGTCGACGGTCGAACCCAAATACCCCCCAACTCGACGAGACCTTTTTCCCTGGACGGGATCCTTGGCCGTCACCTCGCGGGGTGTTGAGGTCGTCATCGGCGGCTCCCCTTTCACACCGGACATGTCGAGACGACCGTCTGGCAAATAACCTTCCTTGACTTCACTTATCGCATTTCCACCCTCGGTTGGCCCATCCACTTCGGCAACCGCGACCGGAGCACTGGTTCCCTCGACCGCTTCATCATCTATTTCTGGCACTTCGCAGCCGATGCCGCTGGCCAGCAACAGGGCCATAGCCAGAACGGGTGCGAATGATCGTCGCGTTTCGATTTTCATGATTCCATCCTTCGTCTCAAATTCCCGTGCGTCGCGTTGCGACGCGGCTAAGTTTTCATTTCGCATTCCGATTTCCCCCAGTCCCTAGCCCCCAGGCCCTAGCCCCTACTCTCCACCGGCACGCCCAATTGCCATGCTTTCATCTTTTCCAGTTCGCTCTGTTTGGTCATGTCGAACTCCAGCGGCGTGAGCGTAATATGTCCTTTGCGTAGTGCGGAGAGGTCGGTCTCGACGCCGTCGGGTGGCGCGGGCTGCATGCCGGTCGCCCAAAAGTAGGGCTTGCCGCGCGGATTGCGTCGCTGTTCAAACGATTCGCCCCACGGCACCACGGCCATCGGCAACACGCGCACTTCGGTCGGCTCTTTCTCAGCCACACTATCTAGCGCGGCCGAGGGAATGTTTAGGTTATAAAGTTGTGGCTCGACATCCTTGTGAGCCAGGATTTGTTCGATAATCGCTCCGGCCAACTGGGCCGCCTGATTGTATCGGGCATGTTCGTCAAACTCCAGCGACACGGCAAAGCTCGTGATACCGAAAAACGCGCCTTCGATCGCAGCCGCCACGGTGCCGGAATAGAGCACGTTGATCCCGGCGTTTTGGCCGCTGTTGATTCCGCTGACGACCAACTTCGGCCGCTGGGGGCAAAGTTCGGAGATCGCCAGCTTCACACAGTCGGCTGGGCTACCTTCCACAGCCCAACCACGTTGTTGGTCGCCATCATAAACCTCACGAGCCATCAGCGGGGTCAGGTAGGTAATCGCATGGCCGACGCCGCTTTGCTCGGTTAGCGGGGCGACGACGGTCACGTCTCCCAATCGTTGCAACTCGCGTTCCATTGCCGCCAAGCCGGGGGCGTAGATGCCGTCGTCGTTGGTCAGTAGGATGTGCATGTCGCGTCAAGTTCCTCTTGTGAAGGGCCTGCCGACAAGAGGTTCCTCCTTAGCCGGCTGATGTCCATTATAATCGCACCCGGCGGATTGGTTCAACGCGCTGTTGAGTTTGGACAACGTAGGGTGCTTGCTATGTGGTGAAAAGGCAACCGCCCGCTGAAGCGGGCTCGCCAGCGAAATCCGCATCCCCTCACCTCGCATTCCCCAACCTCGCATCCCCCAACCTCGCATCCCCCAACCTCGCATCCCCCAACCTCGCATCCCCCAACCCCTAGCCCCTCACCCCTAACCCCTCGTATAATGCTGCGTTTCCCCTTATTCCGAACTCCGCATTTTCTTGACCATGACGGCTTGCGATCCCAATCCGCATCTGACTACCGCCCGTCGAACCGCCGCCGAGCGCGTGCTGGTGCTCGATTTTGGTTCGCAATATGCCCAGCTGATCGCCCGACGTGTCCGCGAGCAGCAGGTTTACTGCGAAATCGTGCGGCACGATATCTCTGCTAAGCGGCTGCGAGAGCTTGCGCCAAAGGGAATCATTCTCTCCGGCGGACCGGCTAGCGTGTACGAAGCAAATGCTCCGCAATGCGATCCCGATCTGTTTCGGTTGGGCATTCCCGTGCTCGGCATCTGCTATGGCATGCAGTTGGCGTGCCAGGCGTTGGGTGGCAAAGTCGACAACACCCCAGCACGCGAATATGGCCGGGCCCAATGTCATCTCAGCGATGAACTCAAAGACGGGAGCGGTTTGTTCGCCGGCGTTTCGACCAATACGCAAGTTTGGATGAGCCACGGCGACCAGATCGCTGGCATCGCCGGCGACTTCCTCTCGCTCGCCAGTACCGACACCTGCCCGTTCGCCGCGATCCGGCACCGCGAACTGCCGATCTTTGGCCTGCAGTTTCACCCCGAGGTAACCCACACGCCTGAGGGGGGCAAAGTGCTGGGTAACTTTTTGCGGAAAATCTGTGGCACGCATGGCACGTGGAAGCTGGGCGACTTTGCGGCCGAGTCCATTGCCGAGATTCGCCAGCGCGTTGGCACCGACCGCGTGATTTGCGGCCTGTCGGGTGGCGTCGATTCGTCGGTGGTCGCTGCGATGCTGGCCGAGGCGATTGGCCCGCAGCTTTCTTGCATCCTGGTCGACAACGGTTTGCTGCGGCAAAACGAAGAGGCCGCGGTCATCGAGGAATTCTCAGCCCATTTCAAGACCGATCTGCATGTGGTGAAGGCCGAGGACCGATTTCTCGCAGCCCTGGCGGGCATAACCGACCCGCAAGAAAAGCGCCGCCGCATCGGGCATGAGTTCATCGAGTGTTTCGCGGCGGAAGCCCACAAGATTGATGGGACCAGATTCCTCGCCCAGGGTACGCTTTATCCTGATGTGATCGAAAGCGGCGCAGCGCCCGACGGCCCAGCCGACACCATCAAGCTGCACCACAACGTCGGCGGCTTGCCCGACGAGTTGGGCTTCGAGCTAATCGAGCCGCTCCGCGATCTGTTCAAAGACGAAGTCCGCCGGCTCGGCTTGCAGTTGGGCCTACCCAAGGAGATCGTCTGGCGGCACCCATTCCCCGGCCCGGGGCTGGCCGTCCGCTGCCTTGGCGAAGTGACCCGCGAGCGGCTCGAAACGCTACGAACGGCCGACGCGATCGTCGTCGGCGAAATCAAGTCGGCTGACCTCTACCGCGAAACGTCGCAATCGTTCGCCGTGCTGCTGCCCGTGCAAAGCGTCGGCGTCATGGGCGACTCGCGAACCTACGAAGATACGGTCGCCGTCCGCAGCGTGAACACGGATGACTTCATGACCGCCGACTGGAGCCATCTGCCGTATGAACTGCTGGCCCGGATTTCGACGCGGATTATCAATGAGGTAAAAGGCGTGAATCGTGTGGTTTACGACATCAGCAGCAAGCCTCCAGCAACCATTGAATGGGAATGATGAGAAAGAATCACGCAGAGACGCAGAGACCGCGGAGGGAACAATGCCAATCCTGTTTAACTTGATCAAATACAGCGAACTAAACGCCCGCCAAAAAGAGAATTACAACTTCCAAAAAGTTTCTTCTGTCTTGGCGGACTACGGTTTTTCGACGTTGCGCTTGACCAACGACTGGCAAGACGCTGATTTTATAGCCCAGCATGTTGACGGAAAAACATTTCTAAAAGTACAGCTAAAATCTCGTTTGACTTTCAGCAAGAAGTACAAAGGCAAAGGTCTGCATGTAGCGTTTCCGCACAAAGGCATGTGGTATTTATTCGAACACGATAAGTTGTTGAAAAAAGTACTCAAAGCAACGGATATAGCCCAAACTGAATCATGGCAGGTAAAAGGCGGATATTCCTTTCCGGGTTTAGGTAAAAAGCTTCAGCTACTCTTCGAACCCTACAAGATCAGCGCGACCATGGAGATCGCATCGGCCGTTGTAAAAAAAGCAGAATAGCTCAGAGAACTGACGAGTCTGGCTTCTCCGCGGCCTCTGCGTCTCTGCGAGAGACTTTTTTCTGACATCGTAAGCGTTCTGTGAACAGCGTCCCAAAATTGCGCGCTATCCTAATAGAGGTGAACCATTCCCTTTATTCCAGGAACGAGCACAATGTCCAATCGAAACAAATCCCAAGAGTCCCACTGGCGTGGCCTACTGAAACAGCAGTCCTCAAGCGGCTTGAGCATCGCGGCGTTTTGCCACCAGAACTCGATTACACAAACCAGCTATTATGCCTGGCAGCGTAAGTTCCGTGAGCAGCAAGCCTCCCCAGAGCAGGGGAGCCGTTCGACCAAGTCTCTTAAAACCAGTCGTAATGCCGTCCAGGGCACCCAACTGGTGCCTGTGCGGATCGAGGGGACGACACCTGCGTCCACGCTGCGTATTCACTTGCCGCAGCAGGGAGTCTTTGTGGATGTGCCTCACGGCACCGATTGTGAGACAGTGAAGGACGTATTGCAGGCGTTGCGTGAGGTGGCGTCATGTTGATTGTGCCATCCCAAATAAAAGTCTTCGCCGCGTTGGCTCCCACGGACATGCGTAAAAGTTTTTGTGGATTAATCGGTATCGTCGAAAAGGAGCTTGGCAAACAGATTGAAGACGGAGATCTTTTCTTGTTTTTCAACCGACGCCGCAACCGGTTGAAGGTACTCTATTTCACGGGTGACGGCACGATCATCCTCTACAAGCATCTTGAACGAGGAACGTTCGAGACACTACGTGGCGCCGACCATGGAGGGGCGATTGCATCCCCCGGTGATTACTTGACACTGCATGTGGACGACCTGCGATTGTTGCTGGAAGGCATCGAGCTATCGAGTGTCAAACGTCGCAAGTGGTGGCGTCGTGAGCAGGCAAAACAAATTACTCAATCGCCTTGGAAACCACCTTGACGCGCAACGTGAATTGTCGATAAATAAACATGTGTGTTCTACACCAACGGTGTGTGATCATTTGCCATTTCGTGACGCACCTTCAAGGACCGAAACGTTGTCGATGGAATCCGACAAACTCCGAAAAGAGATCGAAGTGCAGCGCGCCGAGATCGCACATCTCAAAAGGGTTAATAGCGAGCAACAGGCAACTCTTGAATCGTTGCAGAATCACATCGAGGTGATGCAAGAGCAAATCACCTTACTCCGTAAGGCACTCTTTTCTCCACGGCGTGAACGGTTTATCCCTTCTCCCGATCAAAAGCTTCTTTTTGATCCCGAGTCGATCGAGGGCAACGAGATTAGCGAGGATGACGAGGCGACCGACGAAGAAGAGCCAGACGATGAATCGTCTTCGAAACGCAAGAAACGCCGTAAGAAGCGCAAACGTTTTGAATTCCCCGAGTGCTTGCCGGTCCAGCGTTTTGAACACCCACTGCCGCCGGAAGAACTCGATTGTCCTTGTGGATGTGGCGGCAAGCGGACGGTGATCTCCGAGCAGATCTCACGGCAACTAGAATATGTTGAGTCTAGCGCCTACATCGCCGAGCACGTTCGGTTTACCTACGGTTGCCCTGTTAGCCGGGATGGCCAGCAGATCGTCACCAGCGAAAAGCCACCCAATATCAACGAAAAAGGGATATTTGGGGCCAGCACGTTAGCCTGGCTGGCACACGCCAAGTTCGAGCGTCACCTGCCCCTGTATCGTCTCCAGGAAGAGCTTCGTTCCACCACCACGATGTGGTTCAACCGCAGCGTGTTGAGCAACGCCGTGGTGCGAACGGGCGAGCGTCTGCTGCCGGTGTGGGATCTGATTCGCACCCAAGTACTGGATAGTTTTTATGTACGGGCCGACGAGACCACGGCCCGTGTCCTGCGTCCCGGGGCTGGGGCGACCAAGCTGGTTTATCTCTGGGCCTACGTTGGCGATGACCAGCATCCGTACCAACTATTTGACTATCGACTTGATCGATCCCGCGCAGGTCCGCGGGAAATACTTGATGATTTTCAAGGCGGATTATTAACCGACGGTTACAGTGTCTACACGTCCCTAGTCAAGGAATCGGATGGCCGACTTCTGGATCTGGGTTGTTGGGCCCATGCGCGGCGGAAGTTCGACGAAGCGTGCGCCGTCTCAACGCAGCCACTTGCGCACGAGGCGCTCGCTTGGATCTGGCAACTGTACGACATCGAGGATCGCCTGGCCGATGCCGATGTGGAAACGCGACGACAAGTGCGCATGCGCGAGTCGGTTCCCATTCTTGCCCTTCTGCACGATCGTCTCACCGAAGTGCAGCCGACGGTACGGCCTTCGACCAAGTTGGCCGAAGCGATCGGCTACCTGCTCAATCGTTGGAACGCGATGACGCGATTTGCAACCGACGGGCGCTATGCGATCGATAACAACATGGCAGAAAGAGTCATTCGCCCCTCGGTTATTGGAAGAAAAAATTACCAATTTTTTGGGAGCGATGCGGGTGGTCGCGCGGCATGCGTCTGGTACACGCTTATCCAGAGTGCTCGTTCTAATCATGTCCACGTCACCCCGTATCTCAACGATGTTCTCGTCCGGCTTCCTCAGATCGTTCCCGAGTACTTGCGGGTGGGCGACGCCCAAACCCCGTTCGAATCGCTTTCAAGGGACCAGCGTGAACAGCTCTCCGAGCTGCTACCTGACCGATGGCTCAAGGCACACCCTGAGCATCGCAGCGAAGATCGCCAGCGCGAACTTGATCAGGCCAACCAGCGCCGCCGCCAGAGGCGTGCTTCACGACGTCGGCTTGTCAAGATCTGAATTACGCTCCTGGCATGACGGAGTTCACAGAGCGCTAACCTGACATCAACAATCAAACATCTCACATCAAACTTTAATATCTATGGGACAACAATACATCTACCAAATCTCCGGCCTGACGAAAAAGATTGGCCAGCGCGAAGTCCTCAAAGACATTTTCCTCGCGTTCTACCCCGGCGCAAAGATCGGCGTGCTCGGCCGCAATGGCTCGGGCAAAAGTACGCTGCTGCGGATCATGGCGGGGATTGATCGTGAATTCGATGGCGAAGCTCGATTGTCGGGCGGATTCACCGTTGGGCTGCTGGAGCAGGAGCCGCATCTGAATCCGGAGAAAGATGTCTTTGGCAATGTCGAAGAGGCTGTGGCGCCAATTCGGGCGTTGCTCCAAGAATTCGAGGAGATCGGCGAGAAATATGCCGATGTGGCCGACGACCCCGACGCGATGGAAAAGCTGATGAATCGTCAAGGGGCGTTGCAAGACAAGATCGACGCTTGCGGGGCTTGGGAACTCGACCGGCATGTGGAAATCGCCATGAATGCGATGAATTTGCCACCGGGCGATGCGGAGGTGACAAAGCTCTCCGGTGGCGAGCGACGGCGCGTCGGGCTATGCAAAATTTTGCTCCAGCAGCCCGACTTGCTCCTCTTGGACGAACCGACCAACCACCTTGATGCCGAGAGCGTCGCTTGGCTCGAACGACACTTGGCCGAGTACACCGGCACAATCGTCGCGGTAACGCATGACCGCTATTTTCTGGACAACGTCGCCGGCTGGATTTTGGAACTCGATCGGGGCGAAGGCATCCCCTACAAGGGGAACTACACATCCTGGCTCGAACAAAAGCAAATCCGCCTGAAACAGGAGGAGAAAAAACAAAGTGCCCGACAACGCTCGCTTCAGCGAGAGCTTGAGTGGATCCGCATGTCACCCAAGGCACGTCAATCGAAAAGCAAAGCACGCGTAAAGGCTTACGAGCAGATGGTAGCGCAACAATACGAAGACCGTCCCGACGAGTTGGAAATCCAAATCCCGCCCGGGCCTCGGCTGGGCGAAATGGTTGTCGAAGCGGTCGGTCTATCGAAGGCATACGACGAGTGCGTGCTGCTGGATAACGTAAATTTCCGCCTGCCCGCGGGCGGTATCGTCGGCATCATTGGCCCCAACGGTGCCGGCAAAACCACGCTGCTCCGCATGCTGATGGGACAAGAAGAGCCCGACAGCGGTGAGCTGAAAATCGGTGCAACCGTGGAACTCGGCTACGTCGACCAAAGCCGCGACGACTTGCAGGCCGATCGCACCGTCTACGACGAAATCTCCGGCGGGCACGAGACGCTCGAAATGGGCGGCCGAACCATGAACGCCCGGGCGTATGTCTCGCGGTTCAATTTCCAGGGCCCCGACCAGCAGAAAAAGGTCGGCATCCTTTCCGGCGGCGAGCGAAACCGCGTCCACCTGGCCAAGCTACTCCGCCGCGGCTCGAACGTCCTGCTGCTGGACGAACCGACCAACGACCTGGATGTCGACACGCTTCGGGCACTGGAAGAAGCGGTCGCCAATTTCGTCGGCTGTGCCGTGGTGGTGAGCCATGACCGCTGGTTTCTCGACCGGCTAGCAACGCACATCCTGGCCTTCGAGGGCGACGGCTACGTCCACTGGTGCGAGGGGAATTTCGAGGCCTACGAACGAGAGCGCCGCGGGCGACTTGGCGAAGAGGCTGACACGCCGAAGCGATTTCGGTATAAGAGGTTGCAGCAAAGTTAGCCGTACTGCAACGCAGCACACGGTGCCGCACGGCCACGTGGCCACGTGCTGCGCCGTGTGCTGCGTTGCAGCACGGCTTGAATGAATTAGTTTCTAGTTTCACGACGGAGTTCTATAAGTTATGTCTATTACGCGCGTTGGTTCCAATCAGCAATATTCCGAAAACTGGGACAGCATATTTTCCGGTGGCAAGAAAAAGAGAGCCAATAAAAAAAAGAAAACGTCTCGCAAGAAAAAGTCGGCCCCAAAGCGCTCGCCGAAGAAGAAGCCACCGAAGGCCAAGAAAAAGCCGGTGAAAAAATCGGCAAAGAAAAAGACTTCTATCAAGAAAAAGCCGGCCAAGCGTTCGCCGAAGAAAAAGGCTGCGAAAAAGACGCCCAAGAAATCGACAAAAAAGAAATCCGCCGCCAAACCAAAAAAGAAGACTGCCCGTCGCAAGGCGAAGCGCAAGTCGGGCAATCGTCAACGTCAGTTGTTTTAAGTCTACTTAATGCACGAAAGGAAACTTTTCATGAAAGTCCGAATTGAATATTGCTCGTTGTGAAACTACGAACCCCATGCCGTCAGTTTGGCGGCAGCCCTGTTGGATGAACTGAAGCAGAAGATCGCGTCGCTGGAGATGGTTCCCTCGGGAGGCGGCTGCTTTGAGATCGACGTCGACGGCCAGCGGATTTATTCCAAGCTGGAAACGGAAGAATTTCCTGACGAAAAGCAAATCGTTAAACAGATCTGCGATAAGGCTTAACTCAAGCCCGCGAAAGATAATCGCCCGTGCGGGTGTCGACTTTGATCGTTTCCCCTTGTTTCAGATACTCGGGCACCTGCACTACCAGGCCGGTTTCCAGCGTGGCTGGTTTGTTGCGCGACGTGGCCGAGTTGCCTTTCACGCCGGGATCGCACTGGGTCACTTTTAATTCGACCGTCGCAGGTAGCTGGAGGCCGACGCAGCTCTCGTTGTAAATGAGTGCGAGCATGCCTTGCAGATCTTCCGTGACATACTGCATTTCCAGGGCCACGTCCGCAGCGGGGAGCGCATATTGATTGTAGTCCTGCTGATCGAGGAAATGGACTTGGTCGCCGTCGCTGTACATCAGCGTTATTTCGCGTCGCTCGAAGTCGGCTTCTTCCAAGTTTTCGGTCCCCTTGCAGTTAAGATCAACTTTCTGCTTGGTCAACAGATTTCGCGCACGGAATTTGTAGAGCGTTGCCCCACCACGGGCGGAGGGAGTTTGCACGGTAACCGACTCGATCACCAGCGGAGTGTCGTTCCGTTTGATGATAGCGCCCGGTTTTAGGTCTTTAGCAAGCATGAATCGATTTCGGAATTCGGAATAGCCGTGTCGCAACGCGACACACGGACGGAGGACGGCGGACACATGGGCGGCGGACGGAAACTACGCCAAAATTTCCCCTGAAGCAGGATCAAACGTCACCCCCTCGGTCAACGTAGCCAGGGCGCCCACAACCGTCAACAGGCACGTGGGATCAAGCATGTCGAAGGCGACCTCTTCGTCGGAAAATTCCTCCGAGAAATCGTCACTTGGAAATTCCCCGGAAGATTCGCCTCCGACAAAAGGATTGCCAGAAAAGGAATCGCCAGCCGAGGTTTGCGATTTTTCGGCAAACTTCAGTTCGAAGTGGGCCACATCGAGCCGTGCATCAGATCGAACGATCTGCTGCAACTGCTCGGCAGGCAATTGGTCTTGCAACTGCTTAGCCCACTCGAGATTCTGCTCAATCACCGCGTCGCCCATCTCATAGCTCACCTCGACGGCCGCATGATCTTCGGGCGACTCGACCAGCAGCGAAGCAAACCATCCTTGGTCGTCAGCCGCCAGGTTTTCCAGCAGCAGCCGTTCACTCGCTTTGGTCAGCGCATCTTTAACCTGGGCCAGCGTGGGACGATTTTCTTGGGGAAACAGAATGAAGTAGGTCTCCCGCCACAGTAGTTCGGCTGACTTTTCGCTCGACATGATTCCTTCCTTTTTAGCTTTTAGCTTTTAGCGGTTAGCGGTTAGCCAGAGGTGCGTCTTGCTGTTTCTCGAAAAAATCTTCTGGCTAAATGCTCATCGCTAATGGCTAACCGCTCTGCTACCAGCTTTCTTCTCCAGTCTCGGCCGAACCGAGGCCCCCTTGCCACTGTTCCAACTGCTGTATCATTCTATCTCGCTCCGTTGAATTAGCCCAAACCGATTCCCCTTGTTCCAGCCTGATTTCGTAGAGGCCTTCGCGCATGCAATCTTCCTCACCACAAAAATGGGGCGTCTCCGCAACCCACATCACTCGGTAGAGGGGGATATATTTGTCATCGATATGGGACATAATCGACATGCTTGGTTCTCCCTAGGATTTTCCTAATTCGGCAGATCGTTGGGTGGCCGCTTCGACGGCCGCTCGAAAAGCCTCGGGGCCTCGGACGGCGGTTAGCGCCTCCAATCCGGCAACCGTGGTACCACCCGGGCTGGTTACCTGTCGACGAAGTTCTGCCGGCGGCGACCCGGTGGCAAGCACCATGGCAGCCGCTCCTCGAGTTGTTTGAGCGGCCAACTCCAGCGCCAATTCGGCGGACAGCCCCATTTGCTCGCCACCTTCAGCAAGCGACTCTATCATACTATAAACAAATGCCGGACCCGATCCAGACAAACCGGTGACCGCGTCGAGAAGCTTTTCTTCCACTTCGTACGCACAGCCAACACTTTCAAGCAACTGTCGAACCACAAGGCCATCCTCTTCCGAAGCAGACGGACCGCGACTATAGCAGCTAGCGCCCAGCGCGATAAGACAAGGTGTGTTGGGCATCACGCGCACCAACCGCGTGCCCGAGGGTAATTGACCCGCCAAATTTTCAAGCGTGACTCCCGCGGCAATCGACACCAGCAGATGCCTCGATTGCACATCGGGAGCGATGCCCGAAAGCACCTCGGACATCCTTTGTGGTTTCACGGCCAAGATCACAACATCTGCCGCGTTGAGCAGATGGTGATTATCCTCGGTGACCATTGCTCCCGGCACGGCCTCGATAAACCGCTGCCGTGCCTCTTCTAGCGGATCGCTAGCTAGCAACCGCGACTTCTCAACCAAACCGGCTTGCAAGCACCCGCGTGCAAGCGCCGTCGCCATTCGGCCAGCTCCGAGCAGTCCAACGGTTTGTGTCAGTGGGGCCAACATGATTTCTCAGCGAGATTGGAATTTGGGTTATTGGGGCGTTCCATGCAGGAACGTCCGACTATGGTACGACATCACCGCCGCGGCGACAATTCCCTGCTAGCAAGCAGAACGGGACAATCTCCTCTGGACAGGGTCAGCCGGTTTTGGCAAACTCCGCAGCCCTAAATTTTACTCTGTTACAGAATCAGCATCGCGTCGAGATAACATCCCCACAACAATCTATCAAATCCGGTAAATTGCCCGGAGGACAAAACTATGGTGCCAAGGACTCTCGTTGTTATCAAGGCTGGAATTTTACTGTTGACCCTCAATTCGCTATCCATTGCACAAATAATCGATGCTCCAAAAGACCAAGGGTCCTCTAATCGGGAGACTATCCAGCAAGCCCAAGCTTCGACGGCTGGCAGCCTGGAAAGCGATTCCGAGGTGCAACAGACCGGCTGGTGGACGCTCCCGATGCCCCAGCTGACCATGCCCCAGATAGAAATGCCGAAGCTGACCATGCCCCAGCTAAATTCGTTTTGGCCCTCCGGCGAGAGGCAAACGTCGGCCACACCGTCGCCATTCGCACCGCTGGTCGCAGGCGGACAGAAAATCAGCGCAGGCAGCAAGAAAGCCTGGGCTGGCCTCAGAGAGATGCTAAGTTTTGGTGACGGCGGCAAAACGGCGAGGACTTCCCGTATCGCGGCCAAGAAAAAGCCTTCGATGTGGAAACGGATGTTCGTCCCCTCGCCTCCGCAGCCCGATGGCCCCCGAACCGTTGCCGAGTGGATGGACCAGCCACGGCTTGATCCATAGTGGTGGTTGGGGTCGGGAGCGTTGTTTTTCTCTTCTCTTTTCTTCATGGGATGATCTATGCGAATTGCTTCGCGTTGTCTGTACCTTGGATGTTTACTACTGTTCGCAGCCTCGAGTGGCTGCCAAAGCTTGAGTAACTCAGGGCTTCTGCCTGGATTGGCCGAGGCCAAGCGTGAAAAACAGATTGTGCGCTTGGCCGAGAACGATCCGTTTCCCTCGCCCAGTGACGTCGGCTTGAAGTTATTAAAATAACCGTCGGGTACAGACATCTCTCGGAAAACGAAACCCCCCGGTAAAGCCGGAGTGAGTATAAAAGCCCCCGGCTTTGCCGGGGGGTGAGAATACCGAGGAGCTATTTTTCAGCGAATTCCGCAACGATGTCCTCTCGCCATGCAACCCCCCGGCAAAGCCGGGGGCTTTCATCGCCACTTTGCAATACGTCCTAGACTTAACCCACTCTCCCGGGTCATAATCGAGCGCTATGGCCAAGCCCGATTCACCGCTGTCCAAGTTGCCTTCGATATCTGAGCTGATGAAGCATCCCCGCGTTCAGGGCGTGGTCTCGCGGATCAATCAAACGACGCTTGCCCGTCGGGCAACCGGTTTTCTGGACGAGATGCAAACCTATCTGCGGCAACGAGCTGGAAATGTGCCCAGCCTCGGTGAGCTTGCCGAGCGGTTTGCTCATCATTTGCTTGGGGATGAGAATACGACTCCCCCGATTATCAATGCAACCGGCGTTGTGCTCGGAGCCTCGGGACTGGTGCCCCCACTCGCAGACTTGGCCGTCGAGCAGATGCTGCGATTGGCTGGCGAGTTCCACGAAACCGAAACCATGCTTGCCGAGCGGGTTGGCCGATTACTTTGCGATTTGACCGGTGCCGAAGCAGCTTGGGTTGCATCCTCGACCGATGTCGCAATGCATCTGGTGCAATCGGTATTTGACGAAAACCGGGAGCCGGTAGTCGCACGATTGGCCGGGCTCGTCGATCCGGTCGAATTTGGCTTGACGAGTATCCCGACGATCAGTGCGCATCTCGAAGGGTGCGATTTGGGTTTGATCGAGGGATCGGGAATGCTGGGCGGGCCACCATGCGGCATTCTGCTCGGGAGCCAAGATTGTTTCGACAAGTTAATGGCGCATCCTTTAGCGACCGCACTAGCGGCCAACTCGCTTACGACGATTGCCCTTGGGACAACGCTCGATCTCTATCGCCAGGATGAACCGGTCATCCACCAGATTCCCACATTGCAGTTGCTTTCCACGCCACGGGACAATTTGAAGCAACGGGCCGAGCGATTGGCACCCCTGTTGCAGCAATGCCCGGCGATTGCCGAGGCGCTGCCAATCGAGGCAGAGTCGGTCTGGTGCCAAACCGCCAACAGTCAGTATACGGCACACTCTTGGACGATCGGGCTGCAACCTACCAATGAAGAAACGAAATCCCCTCGACGGTTGCTCGAAAAGCTCCGCCAAGGCCAGCGGCCCGTCTTTGCACGGGTTCTCGGCGACCGGGTTGTGCTCGATTTGCGATCGATTTTCCCACGGTGGGACCAACCGCTGGTTGCCGCGGTCGAAGCGCTGCCGCTTGCGGCTTAGCGTCCTAGCAACTAGCAACTAGCAACTAGCAACTAGCAACTAGCAACTAGCAACTAGCAACTAGCAACTAGCAACTAGCAACTAGCAACTAGCAACTAGCAACTAGCAACACATTCGCTGTTATTCATCCTCTCACGTTTCCCTGATATTGCCCGTGTCGAATCTTTTAATCTGGCAACGAGTCGTCTGGTACGGTGCTATTCTTTACGCCGCGCAAGATTTAGCAGTAGCGCAACAGGATGCCCCTGCGCCGCAGACTCCCAATTCATCGTCGAACGATCTTGCGGAAAAACGCTTCGTCTTGCCGAGAAAGCATCACCCTTGGACAAAATTCGAGCCTGAGGCTTGGCGTGAAGTTCGGATCTCAACAGAAACATTCAATCCGGATGGCACGGTGGCAAGCCGCAGTGTGACAATACAAATCGAAGCCCTCAAAGCGATTGCCGAGGGCAGTTACACGCTGGAAGTCCAAGCAACGATCGATCTGGCAGGAAAGCGCATCACTGGTGATCGCCAAACTCGTCAATTGAACATGCTGACCGATAGTACGGCACACATTGGCACGACGCACAGACTGGAGCCAGCGGAACTGACGATCGATGGTCGTACTGTCCGCTGCGAAGTTTGGAAGCTAACGGCTCAGGATGAACAACACAAATACCGGCAGCAGATTTTCTACGCCCCCAACCAATGGCCCTTCGTACTGCAACGCGAAAATTCCGAGTTGTCCGACATGCCCGAAGCCGAGCCTCACTCGAAACAATCGAGCCAGGTCGTCGCGCTGTCGGTTCCTTATCTCGTAGGTGGCAAACCCGTTTCATGCAGTTGCACGAAAGTGGTGCGCCAAAGTAACAAAGGAACCACGGTGCGGATGGAACTGCAAGCAGACAACGTGCCAGGTGGCGTCGTCGCGGCATGGGTAATCGATACCGATGCCCAGCGGCAACCAAGCCGTTGGAGCTTGCTGGAACTGATCGATTTTGGCACGACGGTGCGAACAGAGTAGCAAAAGGATTGCAAACCCATCATCTCAGCCCACGGCTTTGCCGTGGGGTTGCCTGCCGCAAAATACTGCCGTGAAATTGCACCATCCGTTGCACGAGTCCGTCCTTACGGACGGCGCTAACGATCACGCGACCTATTGATCACCGCAAAATACGTTAGCGCCGTCCGCAAGGACGGATTTCTACGCTTCGGCCCTCCATTTGGCCGAACCGTGACGTACTTGCTTCCTGTTATCACTATTTTCTGGCTGAAATGCCTCAGATTTATCAGCCCCTGAAGCCGGCTGCCCGTTGCGCAAGTATTGCAATAGCAATAGTTTGCGAAAATTGGGCAAGACGTGCCGATCTTGTCGACTTCTTCGACGTACTGTACTATGCGGCCAGACAGAAGCGATTGACAGCTTCTACAGACGGCGACCAGGAAATCTGTAAAGTCTCCAAGAACACCTATCAGCCCCCGGTTTTGCCGGGGGGCGAAGATGCTGTGGAGTGATATCTGAAAAAGACGGTAGCGATGCTTCACAGCCAGGCGGCCCCCCGGCAAAGCCGAGGGCTTTCATAGAAATCCTTCCGATGGGTCGACTCGTCGTGAGTTGCATCTTGCCATCGGGAAACTAGCGATACGAGAGAGGGAAAAATAAGTATGAAATTTACAGCACTCGGTTTGCGCCGCCTCCCATCGACGCAGCAGCGAACCATCCGAGGTCCTGTTGTCCTTTTGCTGCTGGCGGTCTCCGCCGCCATCCTGTCCATTGCCATTCCACAGGTGCTGGCTCGACCCACCGATGCCTCTCGGAAGGATCGACGAATCTCGTTTCTCGTTTCGCATCTGATGGATCGCCGACATCTGTCCGATTTGCAAGTCAACGACGAAACTTCGAGTCGTTGCCTTGATAAGTTCTTCAAGATGCTTGATTCACGGAAGCAATATTTCTTGCAGAGTGACATCGACGAGTTTTCATCGGAAAGGACACATATCGATGATTACGTCAAAAAGGGTGATGTGCGACTGGCAAAAACCATCTACGACCGTTTTCTGACTCGTGTCGAAGAGCGGATTGAAGTCGCGCACCAGTTACTCGACCAGGAAAATGACTTTACGTTGGATGAGGAGATGGTTTACGATCCCGATAACATCTCTTATGCAAAGTCAAAGGCCGAAGCGGGCGAACGTTGGCGGAAATGGATTAAGTTCGACCTGCTTACCCACATTGCCGACGACATGGAATATGACGAGGCCGTGGAAAAGCTGCACAAGCGATACCGAAGCATCAACAAGTATCGCCATCAGACGGATAACGACGAATTGCTGGAAATGTATCTTAGTGCGCTCACGCTCAGCTTCGACCCGCATAGCAGCTACATGTCGCCCAGCTCGTTGGAAAACTTTAATATCCAAATGCGACTCGAGCTCAACGGGATCGGTGCGTCGCTTGAATCGAAGTATGGCGAGACGATCGTCCGACGGGTTGTTCCTGGTGGGGCGGCAGACAAAGATAACCGGCTCAATGTGGGCGATAAAATCGTTGGTGTTGCCCAGGGAACGGACGGTGAAATGGTTGACATCATCGACATGAAAATTAACGATGTCGTGCAAAAAATTCGCGGCAAACCGGGGACGATTGTTCGGCTTGAGGTGCAGCCCGAGGACAAGTCGGGACTCAAAGTGCTCGATATCATTCGCGCCCGCATCGAGTTGAAAGACAGCGAAGCGCGTAGCCAAATTCTTGTGCCGAAAGCGTCAACATCTGAGCCACAGCCAGAGCAAGCAGCCGAACCTCGAGATCAATCGCCTAGTGGAACCATCGTCGAGCAGGGCGATCAATCCGATGGCACGAGTTTCCGCATCGGCGTTATCCATTTGCCCAGCTTTTACATGGACATGGAAGGCCGCCGTGCCGGACGACCCGATTTCAAAAGCACCACGCGCGACGTGCGACGCTTGCTCGAAGATTTTAATCGAGAAAACGTCGACCTCGTGGTGATGGACCTGCGTTTCAATGGCGGCGGATCGCTGCCAGAATCGGTAGATACCACGGGGCTGTTTATCGACCAAGGGCCTGTCGTCCAGGTGAAGGGGCCTGACGGTCGGGTCCAGCCCTATAACGATGATCAACCCGGCAGCGTTTGGAAAGGCCCGCTGGTGGTCGTTATCAACAAGTTTAGCGCCAGCGCTAGCGAGATTTTTGCCGGAGCGATTCAAGATTATGGCCGAGGAATCATCGTGGGCGACCATTCCACGCACGGCAAGGGAACCGTGCAGCAACTGACGGAGTTGGGGCCTGCGCTCTTTACCGATGCGCCGAATTTGCGTGCGCCGAATTTGGGTGCGCTGAAGTTTACCATTCAGCAGTTCTATCGCCCCAACGGCGACAGCACGCAAAATCGGGGCGTTCTAGCCGACGTGGAGTTGCCATCAACAACAAGCCATTGGGAAGAAATTGGCGAAGCAAACCTGGACTATGCGCTGAAGTTTGATCAGGTCCAACCTTTGCAGCACGAAAATTATCATGAAGCCGGACCAACCTTGATCGAGCAGCTACGACGTCGTTCAGCAAAACGTCGAGAGCATTCAGAGTTCTTTATCGCGGAGCAGCACAAGATCAGCCGTTTTATCCAGCGGCAAAAAGAATCGACCGTGACGCTCAACCAGGAAAAATTCCTCGCACAACGTGCGGAGGAAAATACGGAGAAGGAGCAGGCTGACATTATCAATCACATGCAAGATGAAGATCGACCCGTGTTTGAAGACACACCGTACAATAACGAGCTCATCAATATCGCGTTGGACTACTTGCAGTTACTCCAGGACAGCCATGTTGCCGTGGCGAAGTAGGCCGAGGTGAGGACTCGTATAGGAATAAGTTACCGCATTTCACGACACCGAAAATCCGAAATTCAAAGCACGAAACAAATCAGAAACCCGAAGCTCAAATGAAAATCAGTTTGAGTAATGATGATTCTTTACGGCTAAGCCGCAAGCGGCCAGTCACTTGCGACTTGTCACTTGCGACTTGTTCGCTGATCATGCAGCCTGAGCCGACCGTACAACTTCCACAGTCGTTTCGATGCCAGCGAAATCGACCATGCTGGAAAACCCCATTTTTTCCACGGCCAAGGCAAGAAGTTTCGCTGAACGGTCATCGGTCCTTTTGGACGCTGGCTGGTTCCATCGCCAAATCGTTACGTTGGGACACATGCCAACCCGCAAGCCATGCCCTTGAGCGCGGAAAAAAAACTCTTCGCTCGCTACGTTCTTGAGTTCCGGATCCCAGCCACCCATGGCTCGAACTCGATCCGTTCGGGCAATAAAAAAGTCATGCACCAGATCGCAGTCCAGCAGGCCGACGCTTACCTCCCGTCCACCCCGATGGAGTTCCAGCCGCATTTCATTCCCAGGGGAAACGACAAAGTTGCCATGCTGAGGCCGAGGCTTGCGCTTGGTGAAAAAAAGCTTTCGTTGGCACTCGACGACATCGCCTGCCAATAAATCGAAATCTTCTCGAACAATATCTTGTGCCAATTGCTCAATGTCAGTTCGCCCGTGGAGTTGCATCCCATCTTCCATTTGCAGAAAATAAGGCGTCCGCACGCGTGCTAGCAAAGCATTGCGACTGGCTGCGAGTCCTGTGTCGGTCGATAGGCGCACCCATTCACAGCCATCGATTTTTTTCGGCTCAGCTCGATCGGTTGCTACAAGCACACGCAAGCCAGGCTGATAATGGCGTAGGCTCTTCAATAATCGAGTCAAGCAGCGTGGTTGCCCAAATGCAGAGACGATAGCAGTCAGTTGAGGCAGTTTACCCGCGGACATGAGCCAGCCCTTTTCACGCGTGGTTGTGTCAGTCTGTACGTAGAGAAGATCGTACACAATCCGTATAAAAGTCCAACAATAGACAAGCAAACGGCCCGGTTGCCGCGGTTTGCGCCGTTTGACATTGTCAGCTCAGATATTCCTACGACGAGAAACATTCCCACTTAGTTTTCCGCTTGTGGTCGATAGGACTATCAGACAGGCATATTTACCCATAACGTATTTTCCCACCGAGGATGAGCAATTCGCAAATGACATGTTCATTCCTCTATTTTGACTTAGGCAACGTGCTCCTCTCGTTTTGCCATGAGCGCATGTGTCGGCAGATGGCTGCGGTGGCGGGGTTGGATCCTGCGGCGGTAAAACACGCAATGATTGAGGCCGAGGGTTCGCTCGACATGCAAATGCGGTTTGAGCGCGGGGCCATCGACGCACGCTGTTATTATGATTTTTTCTGCGAGCAAACGGGCACTCGGCCCGATCGGACTGCGTTGGAATATGCCGGCAGCGACATTTTTGAAGTGATCGAGCCGATGGCACGCTTGGTCGAATCGCTTGCCGCCGCGGGCCATCGGCTAGGTATTTTGTCCAATGTTGGGTCCGTGCATTGGCAATTTGTCAACGATGGCCGTTATCCGTTCTTGCATTCTGCCTTTGAATTGACCGTGCTCAGCTACGAAGTCCATTCGACGAAGCCCGATACGGCCATCTATCGCCATGCGATCGACAGGGCAGGGGTGCCTGCCGAGGAAATCTTCTTTGTGGATGATCGTCATGAGAATGTCGCTGGTGCCACGGCGGCGGGAATCGATGCGGTGCAATTCACCAGTTCGGAACAACTTGCCCAGGAATTGCGGCTACGCGGAATCGATTGCTAGCACCTGCAAGCTACCGTTGCCGATTATTTTCAAGAGAGATACATTTCACAAGTCGTGGCCTATTAGCCGCCGGGCTTGTCCCGGCGCTGAACTCGCGCACCGGGACAAGCCCGACGGCTAACAGAATTCCAAACGGCGCAGGCCACTAGATAACACTGGAACCGGAAAGAATGCCTCATGCGACTCGGAATTGTGCTACCCAACTGGATCGGCGACGTGGTGATGGCCACGCCCGCTTTGCGAGCGATTCGCAAGCAGGTTGGCCCTGCCGGCCATGTCGTTGGCATCATGCGGCCGTATGTTGCCGAGGTACTCGCGGGATGCCATTGGTTTGATGCTACGATTCTCTACGCCAAAAAAACTTCTGAACCGGAGCAGCAGTGGCCGGCCGTGCGACGCCAGCTCCGCAATGCCAACTTGGATGCGGTGCTATTGCTGACCAATTCGCTCCGTACCGCCTGGATGGCATGGCGTTCCGGGGCACAATCGCGAATCGGCTATGCCCGCGATGGCCGCGGCTTGCTGCTTACGACGAAACTCTACGAACCGCGCGAAGGCCGGCGCACGGTTCCGCTGCCGCAGATCGATTCCTATCTTAACCTTGCCTACGCTTTTGGCTGCGAGTGGGAACCGCCGCGGCTGGAGCTTGCGACCACCGATGCGGATGAGCAGGCAGCGGACGCCGTGTGGCAGCGGTTGGGTTTGCCCGAGGCCAACGCTTCACTCGAAAACAATCGCGTGGTGGTCTTCAACACGGGCGGCGCATTTGGCGCTGCCAAGGATTGGCCCGGCGAGTACTTTGCGGCTTTGGCCCGCCAAATTGCACAGCAGCATGACTTGCATGTGCTGGTCAACTGTGGTCCCAACGAGCGCGATGCAGCCCGGTCGATTGTCGAGCAAGCAGGCGACCGGCGTGTTGTCAGTCTGGCCGACGAGGCAGAACTGCCGATCGGGCTGACCAAGGCATGTATCCGCCGCTCACGGTTGCTGGTAACCACCGACAGCGGACCAAGGTTTTTCGCGGTCGCATTCGAGGTGCCCGTGGTTACCCTGTTTGGCCCCACCAGCACGCGCTGGACTCGTACCCACTATGCGAAAGAGACGAGCCTTTCGCTCGGACTCGATTGCCAACCCTGCATGAAGCGCTCTTGTCCGCTTGAGCATCACCGCTGCCTGCGCGATCTTACGGTCGAGCAGGTTTACGCGGCGGTTGCTCGGCAATTGGACCACTGTGAACCACATCACACTGCCGCGTGAGAACCGGCTAAGCCGCAAGCGGCCTAGCATTCTAACGATCACACCGATATTCCACATTGCCAAAAACTCGACAGCGTTGCGAGGGTCGAGTAGAATATGGTATAGCGTGCTCATATTGACCGCTTCATCTGTAGGCCGGAACGAGCTACGCGAGTTCCGGCAGTGCATGAATTCGCGACAATGATGTGCCGGAACTGCGTTGCTGTCGCTCCTAGTTTCGGTCTACTGGTTTTTTTCTATTCGACCGCAGCCAAGGAACAGGAAGAGTCTATCGATGTTTTTCAACTCTCCGTCGCGAATCACCGCGGCCGTGCTCGCTGCTGTTGTTGCCACTTTGGGCGTGGCGAATGATGCCAGTGCAACCATCGTGCGCTACGATACGGTGTTAGGCACCTACGACATCCGTTTGTATGATGCATTGATGCCGGTTTCTGTAGCAAACTTCCTGAACTACACCAACACGGACCGGTACAATGGCACGTTTGTCCATCGAAGTGTCTCTGGGTTTGTAATCCAAGGTGGAGGATTTTTTTTCGACGAACCAACGAATTCGGCCCCGCACATATCGTTAAGTCCTCCTATTAACGATGAACCTGGAGGAGGAGTGGCTGGGCCTTCCAATGTTCGTGGCACCATTGCCATGGCCAAATCAGGACCCAATACCGTAACCAGCCAATGGTTTATCAATCTTGACAACAATTCAAGTCTAGATGATCCCAGCCGATCAGATGGTGGTTTCTCAGCATTCGGCAGGGTATTAGGAAGCGGCATGGACATTGTAGACGCGATTGCAGCGTTACCGATTTTTGATCTTGATCCAGACCCACCTGACACTCCCCCAGAGTTGCAACGTCACACATTTGACACTGTTCCCTTGCTGAATGTTCCAGGCGGCCTATCTGAAAACCTAATACTCTCAAACGATGTCATAGTCCTCAACCTCCCCGACGGCGACTACGACTTCGATGGCGACGTCGACGGCGCCGATCTTCTCGTCTGGCAACGTACTCAGGGATCAACCACCGATGCCGAAGCCGATGGCAATGGCAATGGCATCGTCGATGCCGCCGACCTGGCCCTTTGGCAAAGCAACTTCGGCACGACCGTATCCACCGTCGCCACGCTATCGATCCCTGAGCCAAGTTCCTTTGCCTTGGTAGCTTTGGCAACCCTAGCTGTGCCGACGCGCAGACGACGCATTTCCATGCCCTGCATCTCAGCTATGTTGGCTTACAGAGAGCACGAGCAAAGAAGTCTCTCGGACCACCTGTTTTTTTCTTTAGCACGCCCGGCAGGATTCGAACCTGCGACCTGCGGATTAGAAGTCCGCTGCTCTATCCAACTGAGCTACGGGCGCGAGCAGCCACACTGTTCATCCCTTCTAGTGTAGCCAGTCGCTGCCACATGGCGAATGGCTGCCTTGGTAAGCTTCGCTCTGAGCTCTCGGAGACGCCTTTCCAGATCAGCAATCTTCGGGCTAGATTCTTCACCCCCTCAATATTCTTGCTTCCGTTTCCCCATAACGACTGGCTAAATGGCAAGGGAACCTCTATTAATTCAATTTTCAACAATGCTAGCTGCGTTAGTCTCGAATAAAAACACAATGCTAGCCTGCCAGTACGGCAATTAATAGAGGTACCCGCAAGTCTAAACAGCGAACACCACACATGTTCCGTAAACAAATACGTAACCCAAATTTCTATACGGCTGAATCTTGCGAATCCGGCTACGATTGGATCCAGTCGCCTTTCGACTGAAATCTTACAACGAGTAAAACCAGCCTGTTGGGGGGTAAGCTAGCCAAGATAGATCGACTGGGGCTACCATAACACATGGGAATGATATACGCTCACAGACAAACCTGCTTCAAGGGTCGCCCAGTAGCCGTTGTTTGACAATGACGTCCAATGAGCAGCCTGCCCGGAAAACAGAATTTTAGGTCGAAACGAGCGTGCAGCTTTTTCAACGATCAGCTTTCAGCACTCGGCGTTCAGCCAGAAAAAATTTAGAAAAGCAGGAAGCAAAGACTGAAAGCTGACCACTTACCATTTGAGTATTAAGTCTTGCACCTTGTATTGCCTCGATAAGCGATGAAGAAGCAATTGTATATTCCCTGGGAGATAGGAAAGTAAAAAGAACTATGGCACTTGATCTAACACCACGTCAAAGAGAAATTGTTCGTTTGTTAAGCTTGGGTTGCACGGTCCGCGAAGTAGCGCTCATTTTGGGGCTTTCTCCAAGTACCGTGGACAATGTGAAAACCGCGGCGATGGAGCGGATGGGTACCAACAAACTGGCCCTGCTCACAAGGATTGCGATTAAGGGCCGCGTGACTTCGATGAAAGACCAACTCACGCGAACCGAAAAGCGCAAAAGCGGCCGCCGCAACGATGGTTGGAACTGAAGTAGGCGCGAGTTGGGAGGCGCTAGGCGCTAGTTGTTGGTAGACTTACGAACAACTAGCGCCTAGCGCCTCCCAACTCGCGCCTCCTTCACAGCCCTTGCAACTGGTCCAACTGATAGATCGGCAAGTGGCGGTAATACACCTCGAGCATGTAGATCGATAGACAGGTAATCGTCAATCTGCCGCCCGCATCGCCCCAGCGATCTCCCTTGGGGTCCCAACTCCCCCGTTCGCGGCCTTCGCTTTCTTGGTTGGCTGGCAACACTTCTCGCATCGCGCGGTTCCAGGTGCGCCAATGCCTGCCTTCCAAGTGATGGCAAACTTGCGCCGCGTAATACCAGTAGTAAATGTCGCGCTCCCCTTCGGCATGGTTTGGCCTACGACCTTGGGCCCAATTCGGAAGAAAATCGATCAGAAAATCCGCCCCAGCCTGCAATCGGTAGTCGTCGCGGGCCCAACCCAGGTACTGGCGGCAAAGCAATCCTTCGGCGGTCATGCTTAGCGTCGCAATATCTCGTTCTTGATAGGCATAGCGTCTGCCACCGTCGCGTTCTACCGAATTGAGAAACCGGCTCACTCGGGCTAGCGTCTCCGTTGGCACGTCGAGTCCAGCCATTCGCGCACTCTGCAGCGCCATGACAAACCAACCGGTGACCGACGTATCGCTTCCCGTGCCTGGATCATATTTCCACCCACCCTCGGGCGACTGCACCTTCACACAATAGTCGATGGCCCGTTGTGCCGGCTCGCGGTAGGCCGAGTCGCCCGTCATGCCATAAAGCTCGCACAGCGCGATCGTGCATAGCGCTTGCGTATAGAGTCGCGTGTGGCTGCCTCCCGTTTGGAAAAAACTGCCCTGCTCATCCTCCTGTTTCAGAAGCCGGGTCCATGCACGAACGACGACCTGGGCCAACGGATCGCTGCGGTTGGTCTTGGTGGTATAGCCGGCACCCTGAAATGCAATCAGCGCCATCGCGGTAGCCGCTTCCTTGTTCTCGGCCGTTTTACGCACGCCATCACGGTAGTGACCTGCTAGGCTCCAGAGTCCGTCTTTTCCTTGATTGCGTGCTAGCCAGCGAAGGCCTTCCATCACGGCCGCCTGGGTAGCAGCCGTGCCGCCATAGGCATTGAGCAGCGCTTGTTGCATTCCTTTTTCTCTGCCCGAAAGGGCCATGCGAATGGGCGCTGCTGAAGGGTCTTCAAGGCCACCCAAAGGTATTGCCGCGATCGGAGTATCGGTCGGGGAAAGCAATGGTTTATCGGTTAACTCGAGTTGCTGGGGAGTAAGGATTTGCTGGTCGATTGGAAGATCGGTCTGATCGAGCGTAAGGCTAAAGTCCTCGGCCTGCAGGTCGTCGCCCAGTTTTTCGGCATAATCGAGCCGCAGGATAAGTTCCGAATAATTTTCCGGCGTGACAAAGAGCACGCCCAAAATGATCATCACCAACATGTGAATCATCGCACTCGCCAGCCAGGGAGGTGCTTCTTTGGCCAGATCACCTGCCGTAACCAATGGGGGCAAATCTTCGGACGAGTTGCGCGGGTCGCCACTTCCCCTTTTTTCAGGTGTGCCCCTTTTTTCAGGTGTTGAAGTGCGCCCGTCTGGTGGGCGAGTAGGCAGTAGGGAGAATGCCCCAGCCCCCGTGGTTGCCAGCACGGGATTTTCCGAGTCGACCTTTGCCGTATCAAGCAGATCAGCAGAAGTTAAGTCCGACAGCTTCCCAGCAAGTGAAAGATTTTGAGAAGCAGTCATTTCCTCTGTTGTTTGAACCTCCGCAGTCGACAGAGCGCGCACCTCCGGCAGAGGATCACCAGACGACAAGCGTGGCTCCAAGTGGGACATCAAACTTTCTCCGTTCCGTACGACCGGCAAAAAAGGCAAGTCCGATCGCATGAGCAGGTATTCCAGGGCGTTGTCAAACCTAAATCGACGCGTCGCCGCATAGAAATATGGCAGCCTCTCCCGCTCTCCCTATCAGTTTATCGGCCACCATGGCACGAGGCAAGCAAAGCACACCGGCAAGGCCATACAGGTTCTTCATCGGCTTTTTCTCGAGCCAAATGCGACGCTTGGCCGTGGGCGAAGTTCAAGCGAGCGTCTGGAGAAGCCGAAAACTAGACTTTCCCACTTGCCACCGAGAGTATGTAGGTGGTAGCATGGGGTTTACCAAATGACGCGGGGTGGAGCAGCCCGGTAGCTCGCGAGGCTCATAACCTCGAGGTCGTCGGTTCGAATCCGGCCCCCGCCACTTCAAAAAACCGCTGGAAAAATAGATACTTTTTCACCTGACGGCGTTCGTCAGTGCAGCCCTAAAAACTCCGTTTGACCCGTAATTACGGGTCAACATGTTGTGGAAGGATTGCACTGTGTCGAAAAGCCCCTCTTTTTTGTCCCCTCCCAGCTACGTCAAACACAAGGCCAGCGGGCAGGCGGTTGTCTATCAAAACGGCCAGACTACCTACCTTGGAAAGTACGGTTCTGCGGCCAGCAAGGAGGCCTACCGGCGGCTGGTTGCTGAGTGGAGCTTGACGGGTGGCCGCCCGGAGTCCCATCAGGAAATCTCCGTTGCCGAGGTCATGGCCGCCTATGTCGCCTTCGCCAAGGGCTACTATCGCAAGAGAGGCGAGGTCACACGTGAGCATGGCATGATCGTCGAGGTCTGCCGGGCAATCAAGCCACTCTATGGCCGTGTGCTGGTGATCGAGTTTGGCCCCCTTGCTCTGAAAATGGTTCGGCAGTCTCTCATTGATTCAGGATATGCAAGGAAGCATATCAACAAGCAAATCGACCGGGTCAAACGCATGTTCCGTTGGGCGGCTGGCGAGGAAATGATACCGGCTACAATCCCGCAGGCTCTTGGAATGGTAACTGGCCTACGCAAAGGCCGTACTGAGGCCCACGAAACGGCACCAGTCCAACCCGTGGACGATGCAACGGTAGAAGCCACCCTGGAGCACCTGCCGGCCGTGGTGGGCGATATGGTCCGCCTGCAACGGCTTACGGGTTGCCGGCCTGCCGAAGTCTGCATTCTACGGCCGTGCGATATCGACCGCACGGGGGACGTGTGGCTCTACCGGCCAGAGAGCCACAAGACCGAGCATCACGGCCGAGAGCGCACGATCTTCATCGGACCGCAATCGCAAGCCGTGCTGCTGCGGTATTTGGCCCGTGCGTCCGACGCCTATTGCTTCCGGCCGTGCGACTCCGAAGCCAAGCGGCTGGCCCAGCAGGAAGCGAACCGGGTGACGCCTGCAAGCTGTGGGAATTGCCGGGGATCCAACGTGAAGAAAAAACCCAAGCGGAAACCGGGCGACTGCTACACCACCGGCAGCTACCGCCGGGCTATCCACCGTGCTTGCGACAAGGCAAAGGTGGAGCGCTGGTCGCCTAACCGCTTGCGTCACACGGCCGCTACCGAGATAAGGCGAGAGTTTGGGCTGGAAGCGGCCCAGGTGATTCTCGGCCATTCACAAGCAAACGTCACCCAGGTTTATGCGGAACGGGATATCGCCAAGGGTTTGGCTGTCGCAGCAAAGATAGGTTAGAATTTATCACTCGCCGGGTTGCGGAATAATTACCCGCACTAGGCCGGCCGGTTGTTCTGGTTGCAATCCACCACGGCACCGGCTGGCCGGCTCGGCTCTAGCATAAGGATTGCAATCATGGCATCCTTCGACCGACAAAAAGTAGCGAACCAATTACGCGGCGTTGCAGAATTGTGCGAAATCGGCGGCGCCCCCGGACTCCTAAAAAAAGCAATTGGCGAAATGTTGCACACCGTCGATGGCCGCGTAGGGCCTTGCACTGTGAAATACAATGAGCTGGTGCGGGCTAAGACCGACCGGCAGCTAGTTCAAGTTTTAGGGACCGTGCTAGGGATGCTGGGGCGCATCTATTCGCACCACAGCCCACACACCAGACCCAGGCCCATGCCTGACAACGCAGTCGATCGCCTTCGGCTGCTGGCCGACAAGTTGGCTGTGGACAGCAAACCAGAGCAGCCAGAATTGCCGCAGGTGAACCTAGACCTAAACCAGATTAAATATGCCGGAGAATGCTACGAAGTATCTGGCGACGCTGCTTTGCTGTTCAGCAAACTTGTTGAGCATTATCCCCATCCATTCCCGGCTTCTAGTCTGTTCGCGAACCCGTCCAGAGTTAAGAATTCGTTGCCGGACATTCTCAAAGCGATGATCGAATCGCAACCGGCAAAGGGCTATCGTTTGATATTGCCTAAGTAGTGTCGGATATCCGGTCAAAAAAGCCCGGATATGAGACACAATAGAACGTGCATAACCTTGTGACAGTGTGATTGTTTTTCACCCCTGTCACGAGGTTTTTTTATGTTCGATCTACTTTCAGAGCACCGACTTTCTCTTACTGAACTCGCCCGAAAAGAGGGCGTTTCAGTTCCAACCGCTTGGCGTTGGGCGCAACGCGGTTGCAAAGGTATCAGGATCCAGACTATTCAGATCGGCGGCCGCCGTTTCACGACACGTGAGGCCTTCGCCCGGTTCGTAGAAGCCACCACGGCCGCAGCCAATGGCCCGCAACCGGCAACGGCAGCACGCACCAATCGGCAGCGGCAAGCGGCAATCAAACGCGCGGAAAAAGAATTGGACTCGGCTGGTATCTAATCGCACACAAAAATAGCCGGCGCAACATTGCACCATAGGATTGCAAGGGGATGGTCTGTTGTCAGGGCAATTACAGAACCAGTCAACAACTAAACGGAATACTAAAATGACAAAAGGAATTGATGTTCAGCAAATCAAACAGGCTGCATCTGGTCGCTGGCCTGAAATACTTTCTGTGTTATGCAATATCCCAATTGAATCTCTGAACGGTACACATCACCCATGTGTTTGTGGGGGCAAAGACCGGTTCCGGATGATAGATGAGTCCGTTGGTGCGGTGTTCTGTAACCAATGCTTTACAAAAAAAAATGGAGACGGCATTGCTGCTGTTCGTAAGCGTTCTGTGAACAGCGTCCCAAAATTGCGCGCTATCCTAATAGAGGTGAACCATTCCCTTTATTCCAGGAACGAGCACAATGTCCAATCGAAACAAATCCCAAGAGTCCCACTGGCGTGGCCTACTGAAACAGCAGTCCTCAAGCGGCTTGAGCATCGCGGCGTTTTGCCACCAGAACTCGATTACACAAACCAGCTATTATGCCTGGCAGCGTAAGTTCCGTGAGCAGCAAGCCTCCCCAGAGCAGGGGAGCCGTTCGACCAAGTCTCTTAAAACCAGTCGTAACGCCGTCCAGGGCACCCAACTGGTGCCTGTGCGGATCGAGGGGACGACACCTGCGTCCACGCTGCGTATTCACTTGCCGCAGCAGGGAGTCTTTGTGGATGTGCCTCACGGCACCGATTGTGAGACAGTGAAGGACGTATTGCAGGCGTTGCGTGAGGTGGCGTCATGTTGATTGTGCCATCCCAAATAAAAGTCTTCGCCGCGTTGGCTCCCACGGACATGCGTAAAAGTTTTTGTGGATTAATCGGTATCGTCGAAAAGGAGCTTGGCAAACAGATTGAAGACGGAGATCTTTTCTTGTTTTTCAACCGACGCCGCAACCGGTTGAAGGTACTCTATTTCACGGGTGACGGCACGATCATCCTCTACAAGCATCTTGAACGAGGAACGTTCGAGACACTACGTGGCGCCGACCATGGAGGGGCGATTGCATCCCCCGGTGATTACTTGACACTGCATGTGGACGACCTGCGATTGTTGCTGGAAGGCATCGAGCTATCGAGTGTCAAACGTCGCAAGTGGTGGCGTCGTGAGCAGGCAAAACAAATTACTCAATCGCCTTGGAAACCACCTTGACGCGCAACGTGAATTGTCGATAAATAAACATGTGTGTTCTACACCAACGGTGTGTGATCATTTGCCATTTCGTGACGCACCTTCAAGGACCGAAACGTTGTCGATGGAATCCGACAAACTCCGAAAAGAGATCGAAGTGCAGCGCGCCGAGATCGCACATCTCAAAAGGGTTAATAGCGAGCAACAGGCAACTCTTGAATCGTTGCAGAATCACATCGAGGTGATGCAAGAGCAAATCACCTTACTCCGTAAGGCACTCTTTTCTCCACGGCGTGAACGGTTTATCCCTTCTCCCGATCAAAAGCTTCTTTTTGATCCCGAGTCGATCGAGGGCAACGAGATTAGCGAGGATGACGAGGCGACCGACGAAGAAGAGCCAGACGATGAATCGTCTTCGAAACGCAAGAAACGCCGTAAGAAGCGCAAACGTTTTGAATTCCCCGAGTGCTTGCCGGTCCAGCGTTTTGAACACCCACTGCCGCCGGAAGAACTCGATTGTCCTTGTGGATGTGGCGGCAAGCGGACGGTGATCTCCGAGCAGATCTCACGGCAACTAGAATATGTTGAGTCTAGCGCCTACATCGCCGAGCACGTTCGGTTTACCTACGGTTGCCCTGTTAGCCGGGATGGCCAGCAGATCGTCACCAGCGAAAAGCCACCCAATATCAACGAAAAAGGGATATTTGGGGCCAGCACGTTAGCCTGGCTGGCACACGCCAAGTTCGAGCGTCACCTGCCCCTGTATCGTCTCCAGGAAGAGCTTCGTTCCACCACCACGATGTGGTTCAACCGCAGCGTGTTGAGCAACGCCGTGGTGCGAACAGGCGAGCGTCTGCTGCCGGTGTGGGATCTGATTCGCACCCAAGTACTGGATAGTTTTTATGTACGGGCCGACGAGACCACGGCCCGTGTCCTGCGTCCCGGGGCTGGGGCGACCAAGCTGGTTTATCTCTGGGCCTACGTTGGCGATGACCAGCATCCGTACCAACTATTTGACTATCGACTTGATCGATCCCGCGCAGGTCCGCGGGAAATACTTGATGATTTTCAAGGCGGATTATTAACCGACGGTTACAGTGTCTACACGTCCCTAGTCAAGGAATCGGATGGCCGACTTCTGGATCTGGGTTGTTGGGCCCATGCGCGGCGGAAGTTCGACGAAGCGTGCGCCGTCTCAACGCAGCCACTTGCGCACGAGGCGCTCGCTTGGATCTGGCAACTGTACGACATCGAGGATCGCCTGGCCGATGCCGATGTGGAAACGCGACGACAAGTGCGCATGCGCGAGTCGGTTCCCATTCTTGCCCTTCTGCACGATCGTCTCACCGAAGTGCAGCCGACGGTACGGCCTTCGACCAAGTTGGCCGAAGCGATCGGCTACCTGCTCAATCGTTGGAACGCGATGACGCGATTTGCAACCGACGGGCGCTATGCGATCGATAACAACATGGCAGAAAGAGTCATTCGCCCCTCGGTTATTGGAAGAAAAAATTACCAATTTTTTGGGAGCGATGCGGGTGGTCGCGCGGCATGCGTCTGGTACACGCTTATCCAGAGTGCTCGTTCTAATCATGTCCACGTCACCCCGTATCTCAACGATGTTCTCGTCCGGCTTCCTCAGATCGTTCCCGAGTACTTGCGGGTGGGCGACGCCCAAACCACGTTCGAATCGCTTTCAAGGGACCAGCGTGAACAGCTCTCCGAGCTGCTACCTGACCGATGGCTCAAGGCACACCCTGAGCATCGCAGCGAAGATCGCCAGCGCGAACTTGATCAGGCCAACCAGCGCCGCCGCCAGAGGCGTGCTTCACGACGTCGGCTTGTCAAGATCTGAATTACGCTCCTGGCATGACGGAGTTCACAGAGCGCTAACGACCAACACATGCTCAACCTGCGCGAAGGAAAGGCCTGCAGTCTTCTTAGCCAAGGAATCGACAGAACCTTTGAACGTGATTCCGTTCAGATGATGAAGGATAAACGACTTGCGAAGGGCAGGCGTGGGTTTTGGAAAAACAACCACATCGTCAAAACGACGCCAAATCGCTGGATCAAGCAGATACTGGTGATTGCTCGCTCCAATAAGGATGCTCTCCCTGGCCACAAACGAATCCATTGCTTGTAGCAGACTATTAACCACACGCTTCAATTCGCCCACATCGTTGGAATCGTCTCGATTCTTGGCAATGGAGTCTATTTCGTCGAACAGGATGACCATCGGCGTTTCCTGAGCGACATCAAACAATCGCTGAAGGTGCGATGCCGTGTCGCCCAGGTAACTGGAGATCAAAGCACTCAGACGAACGACGCCGACTTTGAGGTTGAATTGGTTTGCCAAATGGTGAGCGGTCAGCGTCTTTCCACAACCGGGCGGTCCCCAGAACAGCAACTTTGATTTGGGGGAGTAGCCAAAACGAGCAAGCTTCTTTGCATTTCGTCGTTCGTCGATCACTCGCTCAATTCGTTGCCGGGTTGAATTGTCCAGCAGCAGATGTTCAGTGCTAGCAGGCTCATGGAAGATGGTGAGGAGTTCTTCGCCCGAACGGTGATCGCGTGGAAGCGAGGACATGGACCTCGCTCGGCTCGATTTCTTTGCTTCAGATCCCAGAGCGGAACGAAGTTCTTTCGCCAGAGAATGATGATTGCCCGCCAATTGGTCGGCGATGATTGATTCTGCAACCTTGCAAAACGTGACATCGTTCTGATCGCGATGAGCACGAAACAGCCGCAGGAGCGTATCGACATCGGTGATTTGCTGGTTGTGAATAGGCATTGCGACGAGGATTCTCTTTAGTTTACTTTGACAAACTCCTTGCTGTAGATATCTATCGGCCAACTACGCTTTTTAGAGCACGACGGATGGCATGATGCCAAAAGCTGAGTCTGTCGGCATATTTTACCAGAATTTGGTTCAGCACAAGGGAACAGGTAGCTTTTTCCGATTATTCGCGTATTAAACATCCTTCCAAAACCAGCCTTGGCCACATGCGTCCGCTGCACGTTGGAACTTTTCGCTCCTGACCCTTTTCGGGAAAGTCTGAGGGTAAGATATGCCCTTAGCGTATAATGCTCAACGTGAAAAGTAGATGAACCACAGAGGTCACAGCGCGGCAGAACCGCAACCAAAAGGGAACCACTAATGAACACTAATCATTGGATTTGTTTGTTTTGATTAGCGTCCATCAGCGGTTTCGTCTTCCAAAAAAAGCGTGTCACAAGAAAACAAGCTTTTATGGGTTTGTCTTCGCGCGAAGACACGCCGCACGAGCAGAATTACAACAAGATGGAGTGCCGTCTGCTGTCGTTACCCAGCGACGGCCTGCGACGATTAGGGTCGCGGAGTGCTTAAGCCAGTGCCTCGGACGATGAAGCCGATGCGGATTCGCAACTTCATCACTGCTCCAGGAGTAACTCCTTACGGACGTAACGATTCGTCACAGAATGCCTCCGGACGACTAAACGGAAGCGGCTGCGTTCTGGTTTTTTGAACGCGAAAGCTTGATGAAAGTCAGACTCGCGATTACGCCAGCAACCGAGAATATGGTAACCACGATAAAAACGTGACGGTGACCACTTGCTCCTGGAGCACTGTCCAGCAGATATCCCATCAACGGCCCCATGAAGATGTCTGGGGTATACCCGGCTACAGAAACGAGACCGACTGCACTACCCGTGTAGGCGAGTGGCACTTGCCCCTCTTCCATGATGGCGAAGTAAAGACCTCGCAGTGCAAAGATTCCCAAACTGGCACAAACCATCGTGGCGATATAGGGGACGACCATTGATGCAGTCAGGATATCGGAAGCCAGGGCCGCACTTCCTGCAGTCAGTAGTGCAAAGCTGACAACCGTCAATTTGCCAGAACCGAATCGGTCTGCCAAGAAACCGGCGGCAATTGCTGCTAGAGGCCGCATCCACAAAGAATACGTACCGACTCGTGCCGCTTCGACCTCATTCAACTGCAACACCTCTTTGGCGTAGAGCGAAAAATCATCGGTCGCTTTGTAGCCTACATAGGCACAGAGAATGATGAACGCCTGTAACCAAACCACGGGCATTGAGGCTACTTGCCAGGTGCCACGCAACGACCAGTTAGGAGTGTCTGCTTGTTGAATTGCGTTTCGTTTTGGCAAAAGCAGCCAAATCAGTATCGCAGCAAAGCAGGTGATGCTTGCGAGAATGAGAATTACTTGCTGCAATGCACTTGCACGAACCTCCAACGATGCTGATTCAACGTCCGTGGGTAACAAAGACGCATAGATTGCCACAACACACGACCCTGTCACTGCTGTTAGTAGTCCACGGCCACCCTCAAGTAAGCCAAAAGCGGACCCCTGAGCCAGTCTTCCACCCCATTGACGGGTCGCCCGAATCAGTGCCGCCCAAAACAGGGCGATTGTCGTGAATCCCCAGTAAGCATAGAGCAATTTGAGTGTGGCGAGCGTGGGGATATGCCAAAGCACAATCCCTCCCAGCGAAGTGCTAACCAAGGCAATTACGAGCAATTTACGAGGGCAAAAAAAGTCCGCCAGCGGTCCTCCCAAAGCGTAAGCCACCATCGCCACGAACCCGTACGCAGCAGTCGCAGCCCCGAGCTCGGTATTGGTGAGCCCAAAGACCTCCAAAATAGTTGGCCGGAAAACGCGTGGCAGGACGAACGGCAGAAAAAAAATTGATTCGCCCGCGACAATCAACGCGAGTAAAGCAAAAATGCGACGGAAATTAGACAGCCGCGTGAATTCATTCTGACTGTTCATTTCGCTCAATCGACGACCCCGATTGAGGTCAAGAAGTCGAGCGGAATGGATGCTGTCAGCCGTCCCACTAACGCAAAATACTTCAGCGGGACGCCTTCCATGGATAATCGATGTGTGTAACGCTCCAATTGGTAAACATCCAGGTACTCGGAGAAGATTAATTCACGAATGAAGCGAGAGAAACCCGTCTCGTCAGAGTGGTCGAGAAATGTTTCTTTGATGTTGAAGGCAACCCAGCCATCGGTGCGGAGAAACTTCATCGCCGTGAAAAAGGCCTCGGGAGGAATGTCGCCAAATCCCAATGCGGCTACCGACGTGAGGCAGTCGAAACGCCATTCGATTAGCTCTTCCCGCCGGTCATCACTCAATTTCGTAAAGTCAGCGACGACGTAATCATCATACGCAGTCGGACGGTCGCGATAAGCCGCATCACGGGCCTCGGGTAAGATGTCGGCACCTACAATCCTGGCCACACCCAGTTTGCGAAGTTGCTCAGCCATCATGCCGTTGCCTGCTCCCAGGTCGAGCACCCGCAGCTCGCTACAGCTAACCCATTCTGAAGTCAGACTGTCGTACAGTAATTCCGAAACCTTTTTTGGCGATATGCACTTGAGCCGCTCGTAGAAAAGCTGTTCGTAGAGTCCAGGCTTCGAGAAAATGCGGTCGTATTCATGAAAGAGGATTTTTCGTGCTGTGCCTTCCTCAACCAGGTTAAAGTAAGCTTCATCTTGAGCGAGGTCATGCTCTTGCTCTGGTGGGAACTGAAGTCGATATTTTGAAGGCATGCGGTTCCTTGCTCTCGGCTAAAAACTATCAGTCTAAGCCTTTCACCAGCTTTTGTGTAGGGCTAACAGGCAAAGAACAGTCCTCTCAATGATAGGTATACAGACTGATTTCGCTTGGAGTTAGGACATGTAGCCCCTCGTAAATCAGATTCGCAACCGATTGCCAAGCGATTACAGGACACATCGTTCCGAGGGTTGGAATGGCGGTAGGCTACGACGCGTCGGCGCGAAACACCGAAGTAATCTGAGTTGACCGGTTAACTCCCCTTGGCCACATCGCCCGCCGCACCTAAACATCCTTCCAAAACCAGCCTTGGCCACATACGCCCGCTGCACGTTGGATCTTTTCGTTCCTGACCCTTTTCGGGAAAGTCTGAGGGTAAGATATGGCCCTTAGCGTATAATTCTCAACGTGAAAAGTAGATGAACCACAGAGGTCTTAGCGCGGCCTCTGGCCGCAACCCAAGGAAGATAGCCCGCGAATGACGCGAATCGGCGCGAATAAAAACATGAATGTTTTTTTACTCAAACTGAAAATCCATTCGGTGGAAAACCACGAAAAAAGTGGGGGAGTATGATCGTAGGATTTGAAGTCGACAGGATTAACAGGATCAGCAGGATAGTGGTCTATTGGATTCATCCCGTTTATCTTGTAAATCCTGTCAAAATTGGTTGCGGCCTACCGCTGCGCTAGGTATTTTGTGGTTCTCTTCTTTTCACTTTGAGTTCTTTATTACTCGCACCGATTCGCGGGCGTTTCTTTTATACTGTTTTTTGTGGCTATCAAAAAGTGTGTCAAGAAAACAAGCTTTTATGGGTTTGTTTTACAGAGAATACGGAGAAAGCAGCCCTGAAATTTCATCAAGGGAATGACAGGGTTCGTCGTTTTCTAAAGGACAGAAACTCTGTGTTCTCCGTGCTCTCTGTGGTGAAATTTCTTGCTTGTCTTCAGTTTGTGTATAATTCTGCTCCGTTGGTCGTCACATCCCAAGAACACTCGTTCATCCTACAGAGATATTCTAATAGGTTCCAACCACCATGCGAGCATGTATCCAACGCGTGAGCCAAGCACAGGTTGTTGTCGATGGCAAAACCATTGGCCAGATTGGGGCCGGGCTGGTTGTGCTGCTGGGCGTGGCCGAGGATGATAGCGATAAGGACATGGAGTGGCTGGCCGACAAAATTGTGCCGCTGCGCATTTTCAGCGACGACCAGGGGAAGATGAATCGGTCGCTCTTCGATGTGCAGGGCAAAATGCTGGTGGTCAGCCAGTTCACGCTCTTGGGCGATTGCCGCAAAGGCCGTCGCCCCAGTTTTATTTCTGCCGCAAAGCCCGAGATGGCCGACGCAATGTACCAACAATTTTGCCAGCGCGTGGAAGGGCAGGGCGTTCAAGTCGCCACGGGCCAATTCGCCGCCGACATGCAGGTGACGCTCACCAACGACGGCCCCGTCACGATTTGGATCGACACGGAAGAGATGAGGCGCTAGTTAAAGAGGCGCTAGGCGCTAGTTCTCTTACGCAACGTGAGACGCAAAAGAACTAGCGCCTCGTAACTCGCGCCTCGCACAACTCGCGCGCCTTCCAACTAATTCTTGTAAACCTTATGCTGCGGTCGTCCGGAGAGGATTTGCTCTTTGCCCCAGTTGGTGACGGCTCGGAACGCGTCGCTACGGATAAACTCCGTAAACGCGTTTTCATCGGACCACTCGCTGGTGATCAGATACGATGCACTGTCGCTAGTATCTTTCCAAAGCGTCGAGCTGGTATGTCCCTCGGCGGCATTGAGCGCTTCCATCACGCCGTTAAATTTCGCCTCGAAATCGGCCTGCTTGCCTTCAATCACATGGTAATTCATTCCGACGGTTATCATTTTGGGTGGCTTTCTGTGGGGTGTTTTTGTGAAAGGGGATCATTCTACCATGCGATTGATTCTTGGGCCAGTGGTTAGTTGGGAGGCGGAATAGGCGCGAGTTATGAGGCGCGAGGCACGAGTTCTCTTACGCAAAGTGCTGACGCAAAAGAACTCGCGACTCCCAACTCGCGTCTATTCCCGTACACTGCGCCAGAAGCGTCGGGCCGTATCGTAGATGTTGCGATCCGTGGGTGGTGGGGCAGGGTAGGGGGGAGCGTCGCCGACTGCTGGGGTGGGATCGAATCCCAGATTTGGATGGCGATTGGGTGTGAAGTCGTCGTGTTGGTGATGGTTCCAGCTCTCGTGCCGGATGGCGAGGGGGGAAATCTCGCCGAACCGTTCCATGACCATCGGCTCACCCAGAATCAGCAGGACGACGATGGCCAATTTGCCCCAGGCCGAGATGTTCGCCCAGCCGTTTTTACCCCATAGCTTCATGGCGGTGCCAAACGATTTCTTGAATCGCCAGCGGCCCCGGGCCCACTCGATGGCGTAGATTTCGTCGAGCATCAAGTGCGACATGACGCCCAGTAGCACCGCGCCCGCTTTGAAGTAACGCAGATACAGGTTACTGCAACCGCAGATCAAAAACGCCAGGCCTGCGAAAGTGAGTGCTGCCGGGATGCTGTGGAACATGCCGCGATGGACTGTGTATTTGGCGAGCAATTTCGAGACGCCAAAACGGATGAATAAATAAAGGCCCCCGGCAGCGAGTACCAATTGCTCATAGGTAAACCCCCATTGCTGGAGCCGATCGAGCAAGAGCATCGGCACCACCGCCGCAGCGAAGCCCATCGTTTCGCGTAGCGGGACGCCCGAGTCGCTGTCGATGTCGGGCAACATACCCGCCACGCCGCATAGCCCTCCTGCAACCAGCGACGACTCGATCGGATAACCCAAAGCAATCCCTGCTCCGGCGTAGCCGACGCCAAGCAGACTGCTGGTGGTGACATGTGTTTTGAAGCCGGCCATCGTTGTCTCCGCATTGCAGAAGGGGTCTCTCGCAAAGGCGCGAAGGCGCAAAGAAAAATCAAATTACAAATGACAAAAAACAAAAAATCGCAATCTCCAAATCCCAATTGGAATTTGAGATTCAATAGTTCCTAATTTCCTATCACTCAAACCATAGCCCCTGGCGCAAGCCGTAGCCCCTGGCGCAAGCCGTGGGGTTATAGGGGGATCGTCCGATTTAAAAACCCACGGCTTGCGCCGGGGGCTGAATTTGGAACTACTGAGATTTGTTTTTTGCCATTTATTTATTCCTTTCTTTTCCTTTGCGTCTTCGCGCCTTTGCGAGAGATCCTTTTACTTCTTTCTTCTGTGAACGATTACGAAAAGTGGTTGGAGACTGTAGGCAATCCTAGAAGTCAACACTAGAGAACCATTTGCCGATAGCACTGCTAGCAGCCATGTTGGTTCTTATGAAATTAAAATGCCCTTCGCGGCCACTCGCAACAGCGATATACTCCCTCCCCGATCCTCTGACCCCTGACCCCTGACCTCTCCCTATCTGCTATGCAAACTTACGACATGTTGATGCTGTTGGTTCTGGTTGCCGCGACGTTTTTTGGATTTTGGAAGGGGATGGCATGGCAAATCGCTTCGCTCGCTTCGCTGGTGGTTAGCTACTTTGTTGCGCTGCGATTTAGCGGGCAGTTGGCTTCCACGTTTGGCGATACGGAGCCGTGGAATCGCTTCGTGGCGATGCTGGCGATCTACATTGCAACCTCGTTTGTTGTTTGGATGCTTTTTCGCGTGGTCTCGGGTGCGATTGACCGAGTCAAACTCGAATCGTTCGATCATCAGTTGGGAGCGCTCATCGGATTGGCCAAGGGAGTGCTGCTCTGCGTCGCGATCACATTTTTTGCCGTCACGCTCCTGCCGCAGGCTCAGAAAGACTCGATCATGGCCTCCCAGGCAGGGCATTACATCGTGGTGCTATTGGACAAGACCGACTCGGTGGTGCCGCCAGAGATTCATGAGGTTATTGGACCATATATCCACCGCATTGAAGAGCGGCTCGATCCGAATTATCAGCCAACGCCGGGACACGCGCCGCTGGGCCAAGATCCATTCGGAGGGGGGCTCATGGGCCAAGATGTGCAGTCGCTTTGGCAGCAAGAATCATCGCGGGCTGGGCAACCTCAGGTGGCGCAACCCTCTGCGTATCCGCCGCCCCAGCAACAGCCATATCCGCCGCTCCCACCCCAAACGGCCGAGCGGACTCAGTATTGAGCCGTCGGCGCTAGCCGCGGGTGATGTGGACTAGGGAACACCCGACGCTAGCGCGTGCGGCTCACAGCGGTGCAGTTTTTCCCGGGGAGCCACATTCCCCGTAAAAATGGGCCCCTGAAACGAACATAACAACGATTATCGGACGTTGGGGGGGACGTTATTCTGCTGGATAATTCGGCGTGCAATTCCCTACCCTGGCCCGTATTGGAAGACTCACCCGCGACCAGCGAGTAGTCCTAGGAATGCAAACATGGCCAGTAAGAGGCTGGCCGGTTCGGGAACGGTTGCGGATAGAGCCGCCGTGGCCGGACTACTAAAGCTGTCCTCCCAAAGAACCAAGTTTGCCGCGTCACCGAGATTGCGTTGCCAAAAGAGGAAGTCGGCTCCGTCGATGTCGTCATCACCGTCAAAATCGCCGTCGGGGATGGAGACAAGTTTCAGAGCGATATCGATCGAATATGAAGGCGAGGCAGACAAAGTGATGTTGCCGCCTAGATGAGTGAATTGCGAGTTTGCAAGCACGCTTAGGTCGGCGGGGTTGATCCATTCCGCATTGTATTCCCCTGCTGGAAGGTCGAGGGTAAGTGTCGCGTTTCTTGACTGGGGGTTGATGATGTAGGCAAAATCATCCGGCGTACTGTGGTGCATATAAATTGCATATTGCTCTCCCGGTTCACTAATAGCCCGGGCAAAGTCCTCTCCATTTGGTACGCCACTTACAATCACATCATCATCTTTGGTCATCTTGATGAAATCAAAGTCTTCAACAAATCCTTTTAAGTTTTGCAAAAAACCACGTAACTGAATTCCAGCGGGACTGTTTCCTGCTTCATCCGTGGTTGTATAAGCAAAGGATAGATTGTCATAGACTGCGCCACCGCCAATGATAAACTCCCAAGCTTCTACCCTTCCGGTGGTCGGAGTATAGTTTTGAGACGGATTGCCAATGATTTGTGTTTCATCGAATGCAAGCGGTTTGTTTCTCCCGTAGTATGTGTCGAGCAACGTATAGCTGCCGATTCTATTACTGCGATCAGCAATGTAATGCTCAGCGTAATGAGACACGGCTGAACTCAAGTTGTTCACGTCAAAGTCTAAGCCAATGTTCGCTGCAATCATGTGGTCCGGAGCATTTGCCACGATTGTTGCGATCATGTCATTCGTCCAGGGGATGTAGGCACTAGCTGGCAAATTTTTAGCCCATGGTTCATTGGCGACCTCGAAATAAATATTGTCATAAACTCGAAGCTCGCTGGTGACCTTCGCGACAAGATCCCTCTGTCTCCCGTTAAGGGTTGGGTTATCGTGGGTGAGGTACCGCGGCGGAGAGGACAAAGCACCAACACCCTGTATGTTGTTGTCGGGGTGCAGAGGGGACTTTGGCCACCTGAGATTGTTATATTGGTTGGAGAATAGCACGACTTCAACCACGATGCCCCTGCTGTCTGCTTGCTCGTTAGCGCTCTGTGAACTCCGTCATGCCAGGAGCGTAATTCAGATCTTGACAAGCCGACGTCGTGAAGCACGCCTCTGGCGGCGGCGCTGGTTGGCCTGATCAAGTTCGCGCTGGCGATCTTCGCTGCGATGCTCAGGGTGTGCCTTGAGCCATCGGTCAGGTAGCAGCTCGGAGAGCTGTTCACGCTGGTCCCTTGAAAGCGATTCGAACGGGGTTTGGGCGTCGCCCACCCGCAAATACTCGGGAACGATCTGAGGAAGCCGGACGAGAACATCGTTGAGATACGGGGTGACGTGGACATGATTAGAACGAGCACTCTGGATAAGCGTGTACCAGACGCATGCCGCGCGACCACCCGCATCGCTCCCAAAAAATTGGTAATTTTTTCTTCCAATAACCGAGGGGCGAATGACTCTTTCTGCCATGTTGTTATCGATCGCATAGCGCCCGTCGGTTGCAAATCGCGTCATCGCGTTCCAACGATTGAGCAGGTAGCCGATCGCTTCGGCCAACTTGGTCGAAGGCCGTACCGTCGGCTGCACTTCGGTGAGACGATCGTGCAGACGGTCAAGAATGGGAACCGACTCGCGCATGCGCACTTGTCGTCGCGTTTCCACATCGGCATCGGCCAGGCGATCCTCGATGTCGTACAGTTGCCAGATCCAAGCGAGCGCCTCGTGCGCAAGTGGCTGCGTTGAGACGGCGCACGCTTCGTCGAACTTCCGCCGCGCATGGGCCCAACAACCCAGATCCAGAAGTCGGCCATCCGATTCCTTGACTAGGGACGTGTAGACACTGTAACCGTCGGTTAATAATCCGCCTTGAAAATCATCAAGTATTTCCCGCGGACCTGCGCGGGATCGATCAAGTCGATAGTCAAATAGTTGGTACGGATGCTGGTCATCGCCAACGTAGACCCAGAGATAAACCAGCTTGGTCGCCCCAGCCCCGGGACGCAGGACACGGGCCGTGGTCTCGTCGGCCCGTACATAAAAACTATCCAGTACTTGGGTGCGAATCAGATCCCACACCGGCAGCAGACGCTCGCCCGTTCGCACCACGGCGTTGCTCAACACGCTGCGGTTGAACCACATCGTGGTGGTGGAACGAAGCTCTTCCTGGAGACGATACAGGGGCAGGTGACGCTCGAACTTGGCGTGTGCCAGCCAGGCTAACGTGCTGGCCCCAAATATCCCTTTTTCGTTGATATTGGGTGGCTTTTCGCTGGTGACGATCTGCTGGCCATCCCGGCTAACAGGGCAACCGTAGGTAAACCGAACGTGCTCGGCGATGTAGGCGCTAGACTCAACATATTCTAGTTGCCGTGAGATCTGCTCGGAGATCACCGTCCGCTTGCCGCCACATCCACAAGGACAATCGAGTTCTTCCGGCGGCAGTGGGTGTTCAAAACGCTGGACCGGCAAGCACTCGGGGAATTCAAAACGTTTGCGCTTCTTACGGCGTTTCTTGCGTTTCGAAGACGATTCATCGTCTGGCTCTTCTTCGTCGGTCGCCTCGTCATCCTCGCTAATCTCGTTGCCCTCGATCGACTCGGGATCAAAAAGAAGCTTTTGATCGGGAGAAGGGATAAACCGTTCACGCCGTGGAGAAAAGAGTGCCTTAGGAGTGGCCGATAAATAACTTCCCGGTTTTCAGTAGGCGGTAGGAATTACGGTGTAATTCCAATCGGGCAATACGTCTTCGAACTGTATGGGATCCAAGTCAAGGAAACGTTCGCTCGCTTTCCGTTTGAGTTGATAATCCTTGTTGAGTACCGCGTAGGTGACTTTCAGCCCGGTGCGAGTCCACACTCGTCGAAGGCATGTTGTGACGACGTCAAGCGTGCGAAACACCACACCGGACCAGGCGCGAGTGACATGAGAAAAAAGACGGTGTTCAATCGGGTTATACTTCGAGCAATGCGGTGGATAATGGGCGACGCGAATTGGAATGTCAATCCGGTTGACCAATCGTTGCAGGTCTTCCTTGAAAATGTGGTGACGACAGTTATTGCTTCCTCCGCCATCGCACAGCAACAGAATCGACTTGGCGTCGGCGTACGTCCGCTCGCCGTGGCGTTGCCACCACACACGGAAGCTGTCGCAAGCAAATTGACTCGTGTCGTGACTGACTCCGAGAGTGAGGTGCCCTGTGTTACGCTTCAGGTCGTACAGCCCGTGCGGGATGACCTTGCCGTCCGCGTAACTGGGAAAGTCGTGATCAAATACGGCATTCGCACCATCGGACCACGACTGCCCGGTACGGAAAAACTCGCCCAAAAGCTCCTTTTTCTTGGTGTCCATGCTAATGATTGGGTTGGGAGAGTCGAGGTATTGTTGCCTCAGTTGGGCAATGTTCTCGAACTGCTCGTTGCGGAAAGGGGTATTTCCCATCGCTTTGGTTTTCTCGGCCTGCCGCTTGTGGAAGCCGAACTCATCGAGCAAGCTTCGCACAGTGTCTGGACAAACGGGCGTTCCCAGCCGATCGAGCTCGTGGGCAATCTCCGTACTCGACAAATAGGTCCACACCACGTCTTCACGCATTGGATCGCCTGCCGTATGGTCAGCAACGACCTGGCGAAGGTTGTTCTCCAGGTCAGGTGCAGCAAAGCTAGCTTTTTTTCGACCCCCCTTTTTTTCGAACCCGTCCTTCGGCGTCATCCACCGGCAATTGGCTCACCTCATGGCGGCCATTCCGAATCGTTTTCTCGTCACAGCCCAGCACAGACGCAACGTACTCGACGCCCCCATGCCCCAGCTTTTCCGATTCTACCGCAGCGTAACGGCGGCGGTCTTTCTCGGACAATGAATCATAAAACGCCTTCATGTGTCCACAAACTACCGACAGATAGGGAACCATGGCTTTCTCCTTCGCCAAGAGAATGGGGGACCGCTCACCCTGGAAGTCTAGCCAATTCGAGAAAAAAAAGGGATGTTATTTATCGGGCGGCCCTTAGTCCCAATGGTATTCCCACCGCCTTGGTCCGCTATTTCGGGCTTTGATTATTCCATGGCGGCAGAGCACTGCGCTGGGCTGAGTGTCAAACTTCTCCCAATGCATTGGCCGATGATTATCCGATCCTACGGAGAGGCATTAAAATCCAATAACGATGCTTTAGATAATCGTCTCATTACTCGTTTCCTGTCGCGAGCGTTAGACATTGCTGATGATCTAAATTCGTTTGAGCACTTGTCACATCCCAAAGAGGATGAAATATTTCCCGCAAGTTTGGAGTCGCAACAACGAAAAATCCACCAAGCCCAAGCGTTGGCTGGCGATATGCCCATTTATGCTTTGGTACATAGTTTTGGCCCCATGGACGATTTCCGTATTCGCTTGGAAAATGCGTATGCCGCAGCTAATAATCGAGTGTGGATTTGTCGTTACGGTTATATGTCCGATGATAAATTGGATATTGTCGGCTCCGTGACGAAGTCTTGATGAAACGTCTTGATGAAACTGGCCAAGAGCCGATCAAGCCGGGACAAGACATCGGCCTCGGAGATACCTGGGCAAGAGAAGATGAAATGCTGACATCAACAAAAAAGGAATTTGTGGATATCCGAGTTGGGATGGTTGGCGCCGGCTACGTATCCAATTTTCATCTTGAAGCCTGGGCCAAAGTTCCAGATGCCTCGGTTGTCGCGATCTGTGATCCGAATGTGACAAACCTCACCCAGCGGGTAGACCAGTTTGATATCCACAGCAGCTTTCCGGACTTGAACACCTTATTGGCACAAGCTGAGATCAATGTTCTTGACATCGTTTCGCCACGAGAGTTTCATTATGATCATGTGGTCCGTGCTGTCGAGGCGGCAAGTGAAAACACGCTTGCAGTCCAATGTCAGAAACCACTTGCCCTAACCCTGGCAGAAGCCGAAAAACTGGCCCAATGCGTTCCCACCGATCTGCCCTTCATGGTGCATGAGAATTGGCGCTTTCGACCCGAATACCGGACGGTGAAAAAATGGCTGGAGGAAAGGCGAATCGGCCCACTAGTCTCCTGCAGGATGGATATCCGGACTTCCGCGCTTTATCCTGATGCGGCAGGGAATCGTCCAGCTATCGGGCGACAGCCTTTTCTGGGACGAGTCAGCCGTTTAGCCGTTGCCGAGGTTTTTATTCATCATATCGATACGCTACGGTGGCTTATTGGACCACTTGCACTGGTTGATAGCCAGACTTGGCGGACCCAGGAGGAAATAGCGGGGGAAACTGCCGCGATTCTTAGATTTCGTAGTGACGACGGTATCCCGGTTACCCTCGATGGTCACATGGCCGTGCCGGGCGCACCCAACGGAGCAAGGGATCGCGTTGGAAATCATTGGCACCCAAGGCTGCCTATTGTTTGATTGTCCCAAGCTCACCGTCACGGGAGGAACGCCTCAGCAGAGATTCTTTGAACCGGAAGAAAGTATCCAGGCGAGTTACGATGCGACCATCGCGCATTTCGTGGACGGATTGCGAACTGGCAGGCCGTTTGAAACCTCACTACAGGACAATTTGCAGGCACTCCGTTTGGTAGAAGGTGCGTATGCAGTGCCCCCCATCGTAGGATACTCGAAATGAGGCGATTCCTGGCAAATACCAGTGCAGATTACGTACGATACGCACGAAGAAAAAATCAAAACCACCCCTCGATACACTCGGAAAATGGGATATAATGTGCCGTGTGCGTTTTTAATTTAGTCTTTCGATAAAGAACAAATATCCACCAATCATGGCAATGATGTGAGAGGAAAAAATGAAAAACATCGTCTTAATGGGTGCCGCTGGCAAAATAGGATTTCGGTTAGCAGTAAACCTCCAAAATTCAACGTACAATGTAAAATACTTGGAAGTGAGCGAGAAGGGACGCGAAAAACTGAAGTCTGAATTGGGGATTGAATGCAGCCCACAGGATGAAGCTCTTAGTTCAGCGGATGTCGTGATCCTGGCAGTTCCTGATTGGGCGATTGGGGATATTTCACATAGCATTGAACCCCAAATAAAACCTGGAACGATGCTGGTTCTTCTTGACGGAGCCGCTCCTTTTGCGGGTCATTTACCCGAACGGTCTGATTTAGTCTATTTTATTACTCATCCATGCCACCCGCCCATGTTTGATGACGAGACCGAGCCTGAAGCCCAAAGAGATTTTTTCGGAGGTTCCGCTGCGAAGCAGAATATCGTCTGTTCATTGATGCAAGGTCCTGAGGATTCTTTTGCTCTTGGAGAAGAGATCGCTAAAACCTTTTTTGCACCAGTTTTGCGTACCCATCGTGTTACCATTGAACAAATGGCTATATTAGAGCCGGCACTCTCAGAGACCATGTTAGCGACATGTCTTACAATACTGAAAGAAGCACTGGATGAGACCGTAAAGTTAGGTGTTCCGAAAGAGGCTGCTCGCGACTTTCTGCTAGGACACATGTACATAGAATCAGCAATTATTTTCGAGGAAATTCAAGGCGTTTCTATGTCTGATGCAGCCATGAAAGCGGTTGAGTTGGCAAAGAAAGAAATCTTCCAAGACGATTGGAAAAAAATATTCAAACCGGAAGCAATCAAAAAAAGTATTCGGATGATAACTCAAAAAAACAATCCTGGATAAGGGTTTTGTAGCCGTACATAGGCAGGCAAGGAAGAAGACCGCTAATGTCGCTGATAAACGCTAAATAAGGGAGGATGAGAAAGACCGGAATTAGGCGAACAGCTTACTCGGGCACGTAAATTATCTTCAACAGTACTCCTACGTAAAAAACACAAGTGCCGATCAAGACTTTCATCCGTCAGGGCGAAAACTATACATGGTGGCTCAAAGTGAAAAGAAGATGAACCACAGAGAACACGGAGAAATTAGCCCTGAATATCTATCGAAAGAAGGGCATGATTCGTTGTTTTCTAGGGAAAGAAACTCGGTGTTCTCCGTGCTCTCTGTGGTGAGATTTCTTGCTTGTTTTCAGTTTGAGAACATTCGTGTTTATTAGCGATGATTAGCGGTTCTCTGTTAGTAAGACGAGCGGCGGTTGATAATTTACCAGAATACAAGCACGACGCGCAAGCGAGTGTGTGCATAGGACTCACTCACTCACTTGCTTGCGCTGCGTACTGGTAAATTCTCTATTGCCGCTCGCCTAAGACTCGATATCGATTACGGAATTTTTCTAAAGCAACCCAAAACTTCCGAATTATTGGGAACATAAAGCATGTTGAATGAACAAATCTATATCTCCAAAACCGGTCGCCGTGTTTTGCTTATGGATTCAATCACAACAGTTGGGGAAGGTGACGAAAATACAATTGTTGTCTCCGCATCACATGGGGGCGTTAGCTCGGGTGAATTTGCGATTCGCATCCCTCTAGTCGCGGTATGTTTTAATGATGCAGGCGTAGGGAAAGAGGATGCGGGGATAGCAGGTCTTGAAATACTGCAGAAACGAGGTATTCCTGGGATTGCGGTAAGTCATGAATCTGCACAAATTGGCGATGGCGAAGATACATGGCGTCATGGAGTTATTTCTCATTTGAACCAAGCGGCACGGGATGCCAGTTTTGAGATCAGTAACAAAATCCAGGAAGCTATTGTTAAATTTTCGGATGAATTGCCTCCGTTACCGAATTCGTAGTTAAGTCGAAAGAAAAAATGATTAAAAAAGAGGTGCTATCTGGAGCCAATGGTCGTGTGATGCTCCTGGACTCAATCTCGGCTGTCGCTCAAGACGACGAAGAAAAGATATTAGTCTCATCTTCCCATGGTGGTGTTGCCGCAGGTGAATATGCGTGCAGATTCCCCTTAAAGGCGGTTTTTTTTAATGATGCGGGAGTCGGGAAAAATAGCGCTGGGATTGCAGCGCTAAAAATGCTGGAAGACAAGGGTATTCCCGCTGGTACCGTTAGCCACATGTCCGCAAGAATTGGCGACTCCGTTGACATGTGGGAGAATGGCGTCGTGTCCCATCTGAATGAGAAGGCTGTCGCTATGGGGTTTGTCCTTGGGGAAAGGCTACAGGATGCCATTAAGAAGATCATTAATTCCTGATAGCACCTGCGGCAAAAATACTCCTCACGTACGGATCTGTGCGGGGGGCCGCCGACAACGGTGGTCCCTACCGCGGTCCCCTTCCCCCCTACCCTTCTGCTAACCATTCGAGAATGCGCCAGTCGAGCCAGCGGAGATCGGGGTCGGTTGAACGACGGGCAATGAAACCGAGATGGCCGCCGGAGGGAGTGACGACCGTCTCGACGGCGCTACTTTGCCGATACTTTTGTAGCGGCGTGCTGGGCACCACCGGGTCGTCTTCCGACGCGAGGATCGTCACGGGCTGCCTGATCGACGCCAGCTTGGGGCCTGGGGCGGCTTGTTGGTAGTAGCTGTCGACCGAATCGAATCCACCCAGCGGGGCGGTGACCAGCTCGTCGACTTGCCGCAACCATCGCGGTTGGCATGGCAAAGGGTTGGGTGAGAGTTCCGGAAACCGTTGCCACCGATCAACAATCTGCTTCCAAAGCTTGTGGACAAAGAACCGGCTATAAGGTCTGCCTAGCGGTTTGGTAAGTCGGCGCTCGACGTCAAATAAATCGACGGGTGAGCAAATTGCCAATACCCGTTGTAAATTACCGACACGCGTGTTGCCTGAGTGGGCAAGCAAATTCAGACCAATGGTGCCTCCCATCGAGTAACCAACTAGTGACGTAGGAGACTCGGGATAACGATGGGCAATGAATTCTAACACCGCGGCAGCATCGGCCCAACGATCACAATGGGTCGAAAATCGGGCCAACCCCTCCCCTGCCCCGCAACCCCGCATGTCGAGCCGAAAGACACCATATTCGTTTTCCAACAGCCGCTCGCCCATCCGGCGCATGTAGGTACTTTGGTGACAGCCAGCCAAGCCGTGGATCAACAGCACGCTAGGCTGTTTGCCGGTCCAGCCTTTCGGCAGATCTTCGTGGAGAACCAACCGATCGCCGTCGTCGAGTTCAATCTGATGCGGCATCGCCTGATAGGGGGCATCCGTTCGCGGCAAATACACACCCGCCAACGTCTGCAAATGCCCATTGGGCAGAAGCGGATGGTGGAGAAACTCCCAATTGGCAGATGCAGCGCGAAACATGCCCAGCAGCTTACCAGAAAGCAATGGTTAGTGGGCAAGTAACTGAAACTGCCCCCTGTCCCCTGCCTATTACCCCCTAATCACCACGCTTGCCTGACCGATGCCAGTGGTTTTTTCATCGAGCCTTCCACCCGGTCAGCCCGACAGAAACAAGGATGCCGGTGAATTTTTTCTCCTTTTCTTTCGTTTCGCTCACCCAGCGAGGACCCAATCGAATGAGCCGACTCGACATCACAAGTACAGAGCGGACAGAAAAACGAGCCAAAATAGCGATAACTGTAGACTTAGGTGAAATGTGTGCTTTGGACAAGGACAGGTCGCATATTAAGAGCCTCGTACAACTTATAGGCGATCATCATTTTCCCGTTACCTGGGCAGTCGACTCGGCCAAGCATCTGCCATGGGTCGCTCCGCTACAAAATGGCTCGGATAAGCAAGATATCGCGATGATCGTAGCAGATAGTTGGGCCAGTCCCGAGGGTTCCCAAAACGCGTTTCGCGATCAACTCTCTCGTCGTTTGGAGGCATTTCAACGGGAAGGTATTACGCCTACAGCGGTTCTGATCCGTTCGACCTGTAATGCACGGTCGCGGCTTGGGCCATTGGCGCAGCATGGGCTGGCGACAGTTCTTGCTGATGCTTCCCATGGTCGAGCGCGTAGAAACCGACACGACGTTGCACCTCGCCCGATACCATGGGGGCTTTGGGAATTGTCGACCAATGTGAATCTACCAACCAGGAATCGCTGGTTGCGGTTTGCTTTTTCGATGCGATTGCCAAAATCAGGCCGGACAAGTACAGCCTCTTCGGGGATGCATGGGATGATCCATGCCCAGCAGATTGCAGCGCAAGGCCGTGGGGCGATGCAACAGGTTCGTCAATTTCTGCACAAGGTTGCCTGGGCCAGAAGCGCACGCAACTTGGATGTGGTCACGGCCGCAGACTGGACTGCAACCGCAGCGGAAAACTCGACCGTCCGGCCACAGCGTTCGATATTGCGAATAGCGGCATAGGGATGAGGCGCGAGTTGGGAGGCGCGAGGCGCTAGTTTTCTTACACACGCTTTTTGCAAAAATAACTCGCGCCTCGCGCCTACCAACCCGCAACTTCCCCCTCACCGAATTTCGCGCATGGCACTCCAGCTCAGATAGCCCAGCATGCCAGACGCGACGATCGAGCCGATATCCATCATGGTGGCGTAGGGTCGATTGGCCGTTCCACCGAAGGGGAAACCGAGTGCCAAATCGGCGAAAAACACCAAAGCGATTAGGCCGGAGACGAACAGCCCAGCTATCGTCATGGCATTGGACATGGGGGTGCGATCCTCTCTGGTGAAATCTTCGGTAGGGTGTGAATCAGGTGATGCTCAAACTCTCCAGTATAATTCCTGATTTCAGCCTGTCATGGTGGTCGCGTCGAAAGAGTTGCGAAAAGGTTGATTTTTTTGAATTATTCGCCCGATTAGGCCTTTCTGAGGAGGTTCTCCAGGAAATTGAGAGGCTACCGCATTTCAGCCCCCGGCTTTGCCGGGGGGTTGCCTACGGAGAAACGTCACTTTCATGGAAAATGCTCTTCGAGGAAATGCTCTGCTTGGTGGAGACGCGGACTGTTGCGCAACCCCCCCGGCAAAGCCGAGGGCTGAAACTACGACTTGGCGATCTCTGCTTTTCTACATTTGCGGTTGACTACTGGGGGTCATTTCGTCCGCAGGCGTTTGGTCCAAGCCTCGTTCATCGCGGATTTGCCTTACTAACGCAAGGATTTTGCTGATCGCTTGCTGGTTTGCCCCGATATAGAGCCAAGCTCGGTAGTAGGTCCATGCCACAATCGCCAATCCCGCAAGCGCCCCGGCAAAGTGATTGGGGACCATTGCCGCAGTACCCTCACGGCCGGTGCCCGGATCGGACGCCGCCCCCAACGCGCCAACCGCTACCACCGTGAGCATCCCCAAAACGGCCCAGGGAAATGCCTTGTGTTTGAGCTTGGAACTTCGGGCTGCATGTTGCGGATCAAGCCTGTAGGTTTCGGTGACCTCTTTGCACCATCGGCTGGTTCCTACGAAGTAGGTAACCACGATGCTGTGAACAAAGACCACGGCCAGCGCGGCCCCGATGCCGGTGAGCATATGCACCCCACGCACGTGTCGTGTTTGCTCGGCCGGATAGGGCTGTTCGTACAAATCGCCGATGAAAAGGCCAAGCACCACCGCCGTAAGCATCAACAAGAGCGACAGAGCGGCCAAAGTGGGGAAGATACGGGTCATTTGATTTCGGATTTCGGATTTCGGATTTCGGATTTCGGATTGCGGAATGCGGAATGCGGAATAGCCGTGCTGCAACGCAGCACACGGGCAGGAAATGCGGAATGGGGATTTCTCACCTGATTTTAATCGCATGTCGTGTCGTTCAACAGGGGGCGTTGTTTTTGGCTGCATTTGCGCTAGAATCAACGGAAAGTGGATTCCGGAATCCGAATTCCGCACGTCCCGTGTGCTGCGTTGCAGTACGGCTATTCCACAATCCGCATTTGAAAGATTCCGCAATCCGAATTCCGCAATCCGAATTCCGAAAACCGCGGCTGGCTGTGACGATGGGCGATGCCGCGGGGGTGGGGCCGGAGGTGATTGTCAAAGCCTGGCAAGACGCCCGAGTCCATGCCTGTTGCCGTCCCGTGGTGCTGGGGCATCCCGAAATTCTCCGTAAGGCTGTCCATTTGGTCGGCGCCCCGTACAAGGTCATGGTCGTCGACCAGTCCGAATGGGCCGACATGGAGGCTCCGCCCGAGTCGATTGCTTGCCTGCCCGTCGGCGACGATGATCTGCTGGAGGCCCCCCCCTGCTCTATCGATGCCCGCTCGGGCCATGCTGCCTACTTGGCCGTGATGCGTGCGGTGCAAGGTGCTCTTGCGGGCCAGTTCGACGGGCTGGTCACCGCCCCGCTGAACAAGGCAGCCCTGCACGCCGCCGGCCACAACTACCCGGGCCATACCGAATTGCTCGCCGAGTGCTGCGGCGTGAGCGACTTTGCGATGATGCTCTATCTGCCGCCGGAGTCGGAGGTTGGGGGTTTGAAGTCGGGCGAAAGCCGTGCTGCAACGCAGCACACGGCGAAGTCATCGCAGCACGGAGGCCTCGGCGTGGTACATGTGACGTTGCACATCGCCCTGCGCGATGTGTTCGCCCGCCTAACAACAGATGCAATTTTAGCGAAGTGCCATTTGGCCCATCGATCGATGCGCGACGGTTTCGGAATCGAGGCGCCACGGCTCGGCGTGTGCGCACTCAACCCCCATGCGGGCGAAGAAGGCCTATTCGGCGACGAGGAATCACGCATCATCGCCCCGGCCGTGCAGCAGGCTCGGCAACAAGGCTTGCAGATAACCGGCCCCGAGCCGACCGACACACTCATGGTCCGTGCCCGTAATGGCGAGTTCGACGCCGTCGTAGCGATGTACCATGACCAAGGCCACATCGCGTTGAAGTTGCTCGCCATGCACCGAGCGGTCAACGTCACGCTCGGCCTACCGATCATCCGCACCAGCGTCGCCCACGGCACGGCCTTCGACCGCGCATGGCAAGGCACGGCCGAAGCCAGCGGCATGGTCGCGGCGATAGCGGTTGCCGCGGAGTTGGCGATTGCTTTGGTGTGTGAAGACGAATAAACCTCAGTGAGCCGGGCTCGCACCGTTTTTTTGAAGCTTGTCGAAATGCATCATCTAACGTTGGAGGACGATGAGCCATGAAAGACTATCACATCAACATATTTTTCAGCGACGAAGACGGTGGATATATCGCCGACATTCCCGATCTCAAGGCATGCTCGGCCTTCGGTGCGACTTCCGAAGAGGCGCTTAGGGAAGTTGAAATAGCCAAGGCCGCTTGGTTAGAAGCCGCTCGTCAATCGGGCAAGCCAATTCCCTTGCCCAAATACCGACCAGTGATCTATGAGGCCGGCTAGACGACAACCGATGTTGCGTTTGGTCAGCAGCGCCGGGTGCCACTGCTGGCTTGCCCAGCAGTGTGAAGTGGGGACGCGGCCCAAGGGACAAATTCGCAGGCAAATAACAGAACCATGGACAAAGTTCCGTAGGCCGGAACGAGCGGTAGCGCTGCATGCGACAAAGAGTATGCAACCACGAGTTGTCGGAACTGCGCGGAGCTTGTTTCGGCCTACAGAGCTACCACCATTCGGGCTCGGCGAGACAGCCACGATCGACTACCATGTCAGCAGGGGTGTCAGTTTTACTGCAGTTCAGCCAGCTACGATTTGCTAGAATTGGCATCGATAGGTCACTGAATCAGAAACGTGTTACGGAGAATCAACCATGGTAGTTCATGGCCATGTTGAAAATGGCAAAATTGTCCTGGATGAAAAAGCGCCACTGGCCGAGGGGATGAAGGTGCGCGTGGAGATCGTCGAAGAGTCGCCAAGGTCCACGTTGGCAGAGCAATTTAAGGATGTCATTGGAAAGGCGGAAGGACTGCCCAGTGATTTCGCTGAGAATCATGATCACTACATTCACGGAGCGCCGAAAAAAGAATGAAACGCGTTTTTGCCGACACCTACTATTTCATTGGACTTCTCAGTCCCGGCGACAGCGCACACCGGCGAGTTATTGAATTTTCCGAGCGCCACAATCCGCCTTTGCTAACAACTGCCTGGGTGATGACGGAGTTGGCGGATGGTCTTGCTAAGACACCGAACCGACACTTGTTTGGCAAGGTTCTCTTTGATACGGAAGATGAACCGAGCAATCTTCTCGTTTCGCCATCCGAGGTATTGTATCGCAAGGGTATTGAACTCTATGAGAGTCGCTCCGACAAGGATTGGTCACTGACCGATTGTATTTCATTCGTCGTGATGCGAGAACAAGGCATCACCGAGGCGCTAACCGCCGACCGACACTTTGAGCAGGCGGGCTTTGTGCCGCTGCTGGTGTAGTTTCGTAGACCGGAACGAGCGGAAGCACTACATGCGGCAAAGAGCCTGCGACCACGAGTTGCCGGAACTGCGCGGAGCTTGTTTCGGCCTACAAGACTTGGTATCGTACGGACGGTAGCGGTCTAGTTTGCCCCTGCCAACGCTACACTGCGCTGCGCATCGACGTAGAATTCCTGTTTGATGCTCAAGCCCGACGCCAACTGGAACTACCCATAGATGTGGCCCGCAAATGACAGCACTCACCGTTGATGCTCTCGCGAAGGTAGCCGCAGCTTTCGCGGAACGTGAATCGGGTCACAAAGAGGATAAGACTCTTTGGCGTCACCGACGGGAAAGCCATCGGCACCTATTTTGAGCACAAGTTTCAAGCCTACCTTCACGAGAAGTACGAATACGTCGAGGGAAGTTCGGCAAAGGGAATCGACTTTCCTGAATTGGGCGTCGACATGAAGGTCACCAGCGTACGCCAGCCGCAGTCGTCGTGCCCGTATAAATCTGCTCGCCAAAAGATTTACGGATTAGGCTACTCGCTGCTTGTCTTCGTGTACGAGAAGACCGACGATGAAGAGGATCGGACCGGAACGCTCAATATCATGCACACAATTTTGGTCGAAAAAGGCCAAACGGCAGACTTTCAAACGACAAACGGTCTGCGCAAGATCGTCGAAAACGACGGAAACGAAGATGATGTGTTGGCCTTTTTTCAAGACCGACTTCTGCCAGTTGATGACATCCAGGCTTTGGAACTGGCGAAAGAAGTGCTGACAAGCCCTCCCGACGTCGGTTACCTGACGATCTCCAACGCCTTACAATGGAGGCTTCAGTACCGAAGAGTCATTGAAAAGGCTGGGGAAGTTCACGGCGTCCAACGAATACGGTAGCGTGCAAGCATGCCAAAATCTCAGATACAAACGGAGTTCGGAGATTTTCAGACACCTGCTGATTTAGCGAGGAATGTCTGCGAATCGCTCCTCAAAGCGGATGTTTTTCCAGCGTCTATTCTTGAACCGACGTGTGGGCGCGGCAGTTTTCTTCTCGCGGCCGCAAGAACATTCACGAGCGTTCAGGAAATGGTCGGCGTCGAAATCAATCCACGATATTCTTGCGATGCCAAACAGTCGCTCAATCGATCAGGAACAGACATTCCTTTCGAGATCGTTACGGCAGACTTTTTTTCCTTTTCGTGGGAGGCTTGCATCAGGCGATTGCCGCAACCCTTGCTAATCGTCGGAAATCCGCCTTGGGTCACGAACTCGGAACTCAGCACCCTCGACAGCAAGAACGTTCCCAAAAAATCCAATTTCCAAAACCACCGCGGCATCGACGCAATCACTGGAAAAGGAAACTTTGATATCTCCGAGTACATGTTGTTGCGCGCCATCGAATGGCTGAATGACACTGCGGGGACGTTGGCAGTGCTTTGCAAGACAGCAGTCGCTCGCAAGATTCTGATCCATGCGTGGAAAAAACAGTTACGGATAAAACGCGCTGATGTCTACCTTGTTGATGCAAGCAAACACTTTGGTGCAGCCGTCGATGCCGGGCTTTTGGTGATCCAATTTGACCCCGGTGTCACAAACTTTGAATGCTCGGTGCATTCAGATTTGAAAGCTCCTGCCCATTCAACTTTCGGCATGTGCAACAACGGTTTGGTCGCGGACGTTGCCACATACACCCGCTGGCAGCACCTTGACGGTGGAAAACGCGGTACATGGCGTTCAGGTATCAAGCATGATTGCTCGAAGGTCATGCAGTTTGTTCCCGAAGGTTCCAAGTACCGAAACGGACTTGGCAAACTGGTTGGCTTGGAAGACGAGTACTTGTACCCAATGTTAAAAAGCTCCGATCTGGCCAACAGTGTGTCGCCGCGACCTCGGTACGACATGCTTGTTCCTCAGCGATTCATCGGAGAGCAGACTGAAAACATCCGCCACGATGCCCCTCACACTTGGGAGTACCTAGTCGAACATGGCGAGCTACTCGATCAGAGACAAAGTTCAATCTACCGAGATCGGCCACGGTTTTCCGTTTTCGGCATAGGTGACTATTCATTCGCTCCGTGGAAAATCGCGATTGCCGGTTTATATAAAACACTTGCATTCCGGTTGGTCGGACCTTATCACGGACGGCCAGTTGTGCTAGACGATACTTGCTACTTCTATTCATGCGAGAGCGAGGAGGATGCGGTGTTTGTCCTTGAAATGTTAAATTCATCCGCTGCTAGTGAGTTCCTTTCGTCACTCATTTTCTGGGGCGATAAGCGGCCTGTAACGGCACATTTGCTTAACCGCCTAGACCTGTTCCAGCTTGCCAAAGAATTGGGCCGATTGGAGGACTTGCCAGACCGAATTACGGAGACACGTGAAACGCAACAAGTTCTCTTTTGACCTGTGCATGGAAAAAGGGCAGCTAATCAACGGAAAAACCGATTAGGGAGTCATCCCCGCCAGAAAGTCGCGTTGTGGCATGGGGGGCGTCGGATAACGGCCCAGTTTGAGGTTCCAATACGCCCAGGAACGGGAGTCGAAGATACCAGGCGGCGCTTTGGAAAGGGCCTCCTCCAAATCAGTATCCGATAAATGTTGCCGAAGGATGGTCATGTCTTCATGGGTGCCGTAGGTCATGGCGTAGCTGACAAAGCGGATCGGATCGGCAATCGCCTGTTCCGGTGTTTCAAACCAGATGACCCGCTGTGAGACTCCTTGGATCTCTTGTGTGAGAGGCAATGGTTTCATTGTTTGGCGCCCCTATCACGTCGCACACCAGTGCCATAAGGATTCAACTCAGGCAGACGGCCCGGTACATCGACCAGTTCTCCCCACAAACGTTTTTGGGGGACCTGAAGAATGGATAGGTTTGGCTGAAAATCGCATGCCATGAGATGCCTTTTTTCCTTTATTTCATTTTATCAGAACACCACTTCGTCGAGCAACTCTTTTCTCAATCGGGGTCGACATGACAACACTGTTTTTAGTGAAAGCCCATATATTCGACGACAAGTCGTCGGCTTGGAGCCTGTCTCTTATCTATCCCTAGGATTTTTGTCAGAAAACCTCGATGATGCCGTCATGTGAGCCGTAGGCGCTAGCCTCGGACGTTTAGGTTCGATGTTTTTCGCAGGTTCGCCCGACGCTAGCGCGTTCGGCTCACTGTTTTCTGACACAGCGCTAGTTCCCACCCCCTAGCTCCTGAATCAACCGTGGCGTCTCGTTGGTCCACTCGATATCGGTGCTGGTGAATTCAAATTGCTGACGATCGATTGCCGCCGTGAATTGCACTTCGAATAACTCGAATCGTGCCAGCGGGTTGTCGGTGGGTAGATAGCCTGCCTCCGAATTTGCCAAGGGGGCGTCGCTGCCGCGGCGGTGTTCGATGACATAGGGGAATAGGTTTTGCGTTCCCACCAGTAGCAACACATGATGCGGCAGTTGGCTGGGCCATTCCGACAGGGGCCATTCCGACGGGGGTTCACTGTCTTTCGACGACAAGTCGTCGGCTTGGGTTTTTGGCGACAAGTCGTCGGTTTGGAGTTTCGGCTTCCACGGGGTTTTCGGTTTCCACATGCCGATCATTGCGGAGACAGGCAACCCCTCGAGCTGTGTCTCCCGAGGTGGACCAAAATCAAAGTTTTTCACCAAGTCGGCCAACTGTCCGCTCAGCCCACCGCGCGAAGCGGCAGTCGAGATCAATGACGTGGCTGAGGTCGCCCTGCCCTGCCGGGCAACTGGGGCCGAGGTCAATCCTGCCTGCAAGCGAACCGGGTCGAGCCGCGTGACCTTGCGACCGCTGGGCAGATGGCGATCAGTCCAGAGATAGCGGGAATCGAATATCTGGATCAAGCTGGCAGTTTTCCCTGCGACTTGGGTTTGCAATTCCAATCGGGTGCGTCGCTCGCTGCCGACGCCCTGCTGCCAATACCGCCCCGTGCCAGCGAGCACATGCTCGCCCAACCGTACCTGATGACGCACCCGAGCGGCAATATTCGGTCGGCGTTCTAGCGTTGCTAGCACTCGCGTTGCCAAAGCGTTGCCTGCAGTGGGTTGGGAGTTGTGGGTTGGGGGTTGGGGGTTGGGTGCCTCACTGTCCCCAGCCCTCAGCTCTCGGCTTGTGGTCCCCAAGACAAGCATGTCTACCGCCACGATAGCTAACCAGAGTGTTAAACGACGCAAAACAGATTTCCTCTGCCGGTTTTAACGGTTTTGCCAAAGATTCGGGTCACATAGGGCCGACCTAGACCAATGTGGAATTCGCTACGCCGTGCGTTGCGTTGCAACGCGGCTAATTCGCCTAGCCGTGCTGCAACGCAGCACACGGGGAATGTAGGGAAGTGTTGCGGAATGTGAAAGATTCCGCAATCCGCATTCCGAACTCCGCATTGGAAACATTCCGCAATCCTTCCCGTGTGCTGCGTTGCAGCACGGCTATTCCGCATTCCAAATTCCGAACTTAATCGAGGGGGAAAGTGATGAAAACCCTGTTTTCCAACCTGACAATCTGGTCCGCAGCCATCGTTGCTGTGGGCGTCCTAGTATCGACCGGCTGCATGGGTGGCGGTCGCGTGGCCCACAACCTGCCTCCCGCCCAGCGGCTTATGGAGCCGGGTCCCGGCGTCGGCGGCCCTGGGCCTGGTGTGCTGCAAGCCTCGGCGATGATGCCACCCTCTGGTGGCGGCGGCGTGATGAATGCCCAAATGATGGGCCCGATGTGCGGACCTGGCGGACCTGCTGGTCCGGGGATCACATCGCAGATTGCCTTTTTAGGTACCGAAGGGGGCGAAGTGGCTTGGGATGTTAATGGCCAGGGAATGTTTGATTCCTCGCCGTTGGTCATGCCCGGCAGGCAAAACTTTTCGCAAGGGGCCATCTATCGCCTCAAGCTAACCAACATTCCCGACCGCGAGGGCGTCGAGCTTTATCCCACGATGGAAATTGCACCTGTCACGCCGCGGACCGATGCCTATCTGGCCCATGCACCGATTCCTGTCGAGTTTACCGACGAGGACTTGGACCAGGTGCAGAGCGGCAACTTTGTCACCAAGGTCATTTATTTGCCCGATCCCGATTTTCAAGAATTGGCGCTAGCGGGAGTGGAAACCTTGGTCAGCACGCGGCTCGACCCGGGCGTCGATCCGATTGCCGAGGCCGACCGTCGTGGTTCGATCCTTGCCATCCTGCGGATAGGTAATCTCGACCTGCAATTGTCCGGTCAGATGATGGCCTCGGCCGACATGAATGTTCAGCGAGCTCAGCACTTCGAAGGTTCTGGTAGCCGGGGTAACGGCTATGTCAACGAAGGCCCCGTCGCTGCAGGTCCAATCGACAATGGCTACCAAGGGGGCTACCAAGGGATGCCCGGCCCACCGCAAGGGATGCCGACCGCGGGCTTTGCACCGCAAGTCACCCCGCCTGGTGTGATGGCAGGCATCAACGGCCCGCAATGGGGGATGCCGATTACCGGCACGCCGATTGGCTTGCCCGGCCCGCCCCACATTCCGCTCGGCCACCAAGCCGGACTGACGAAACATGTGATCAAGAACCGCACGCGCGTGCTGATGCCGCCACCGGTTCACAAGATGAAAGTGACCGTCAAGCAGCGTCCCGGCATGAGCTATCCTCGACCGGTGAACCACGTAAATATCAGTGAAGCCAACCGAGCACGCTTTCGCCTATTCGACGGCAGCATGGCCAAGACCATGAAAAAGATGACCTCCAAACTGACCGACCCGGCATGTCAAACCTGCCGGTAGTTTGAATTTGCGGGTTTGAAAAATTAGCCGCCGGGCTTGTCCCGGCGCTGTACCGGAGCGCCGGGACAAGCCCGGCGGCTAACGAGATACCTACAACCAACGAACAATTAACCACCACATGACAACGGTTCGCTCACTCCGACGCTCCGATTTACTTCGGATGCGAGTCGATGGCAAACTGCTTTGGGCCGTGCTGGTCTGCCTCGTGTCGGCGTTGCCGATGCAGGCGCAAGACAGACCAGTTCACTGGCTCAATGCGGGCGCGATGCCACCGGGAGCGATTGGTCGCCAGCGACTTTTGAGAGGCGGACCGTTGTCAGGATATTGCCAGCCGGTGGAGATCTGGGTTCCGCAGGGAGCCTGGATCGCCCCCGTGGTTGGTACCGGCTTTAGCGAGGCAAAGCCCGATCGATTGCTCGTGGGGCTGCAGATTGGTCCCGTCTATCGCATGAAAGTGACCAATCTCCCAAACCATCCCGGCTTGGAACTATTTCCCACGGTCGAATTGGTTGACCGGCTCGATCCACCGCCCGGGCAAGCGCTCCGTTTCCCGATCCCGGTCGAGCTGACGCAAAGCGAATTGGTCATGGCGGCCGAGGGGCATTTTGTGACTCGGGTCATTTACTTGGAAGACCCAACGACCGCACTGCCCATTGCAAACAACGACACCGATGGGCGATGGTTCGAAGCCCGACCGGGGAATGACCCTCTCATCATGGCCGACCAATTGGGCCGACCGATGGCGATTTTGCGAATCGGCGGCCGTGTGCCCGATGCCGGCAATCCGAATGACGACTTTCTGTATGGCGCACCACCCGCGTTGGTTTACGACCAGCAGGCCAGACCGCCACGAAAGCAGTAACTCCATGCAATCAGCCGCAACAATCGCCCCAGCCGCGTCGCAACGCGACGCACGGCCGCCCGCGTGGTTCCGCTTCGCCGTGTTAGCCACGGCCACGCTGATTCTTTGCTCCTGCCAAAGTGCTAAGCCGCAAGCGGGCACAACCCGGCCGAATATCGCGGCCGCCACGATTACCGATAGCAACATCCGGCAAGCTGCATTTACACAGCCAGTTCAAAGCATTCCGCATTCCACAATCCGCAATCCGCAATCATCTTCCCGTGTGTTGCGTTGCAACACAGCTGAGGCACCTTGCCCTACCTGCAATCCGCAATTCGCCCTTTTACCACTGGAGACGGGGCGCAATCCACAAACCGACGAGTATCTTTGCGATGGGGGCGATGCCAATGGGCCTGTCGGCATTCGCGAAGACTGGGAAGTCGAAGGCTTGGGGCAGGAAGACACCGTCGCCCACTACGACACGATCGACGGCCGCACGGTCGTCACGCCCAGCAATCGAGTATGCATCTATGCGCCAAAGTTTGGTGTGGTGCGTCATGTTGTCGATCTGCACCAATACGCCCGCATCGACATGGCTGGCGGCTTCGACCAAAACCTGTCGCTGGCGAAGATCGACGAACGTGAAGAGGCCGCCACGTCGCTCGCCCAGCTTGAGCCAAGCATCCATCGCGCCCGGCAGCCCTCGAGTCTGCTCCGCGAACGTCAACAGGCCGGAGAACTCGACCGCGAGCGTCGCGTCGCCGTGTCCCTCGGTTCGCTGGCCGCGTATGCCAACTTGCAAATCATCCGCACTGGTACAGCGAGCCAAGAAGAAAAAGCGAGGGTTGCCCGATCGAGCCTGGCTGCAATCACCTGGTCCGGCGACCAAGGCCCGCAAATACTCATCGACAGCCAAGAAGCTCAGGCAGCGGTCAGCGAGAAACAGGTCGGCACCATCTACCATCTGCACGAACCGAACAAGTCGAAGCTACGGCTCGTAAAACTCGCCTCGACCAGCTCCGCCCAACTGGGCGAGATCGTCGAATTCACACTCCGCTACGACAACATCGGCAACCGCGTGATCGGCAATGTCACGATTGTCGACAATCTCACAACGCGATTGGAGTATGTGCCCGACAGCGCCAAATCGAGCCTGGAATCCGATTTCTCAGCCGATCCCAACGAGGGCGGTTCGCAAGTTTTGCGATGGGAAATCCGCGACCCCGTCGAGCCGGGCAAGGGCGGCGTCTTGCAGTTCAAGTGCCGCGTGCGGTGAACTACGCTTGAACGTCACTGAGCTTGATGACATCGATACCCGACACGCTGCCATAGTCGCGGTCGTTGGTCAGAAAGGCAACCGCATGATTCGTCATTGCAACGGCCAGTTGGATCGCGTCTGGCGTTTTCAAATTGTGATCTACGCGCAGTTCTGCTGCCGCTTGTGCAGTCGCCGGAGTCACTGGCATCGTAGAGATATGAGGCGACGTTAGCAGGATATCGTTGTACTGGTGCGCGAGCGATTCATCTCCGCGGCGAATAGGATGGACGAGAACTTCGAGCAACGTCACGGTCGACGTAACTACGCGAATCTCGCCCCGGTCTACCGCTTGAAAGAATGGACGTACTACGCCGACATAAACGTCGTGCTTCTCAATGAAAAAGATAAGCGGCGCTGTATCCAGCCCGACAGTTTTTCCTTGAAGGTCTTCTACCCATCCCATGAGTCCCGTTCCTCGGCAACATACTCGTCAGCGTCAACGCCTACCCAGATTTCCTTGCCCAGGCCCTCTAAGTCAAGGATCCTGTGCTTGCCGCCATTTTTTCGACCGGCAAGTTGAGACAGCTCGCCAACGAGCTTGTTTTGCTGCTCAGGGCTAAGCTTTTTCGCCTTACTCAGAATGTCATCATACGGGTCGGTTGCCATCGCAATTCTCCAATAGATTTGGATGATAGCGGGACTTTCTTGAGACGGCCATAGCAGTAAAGTCGGCGTCTTGCAGTTCAAGTGCCGCGTGCGGTGAGGGAAAGACTTTCGTAAGCCGGAACGAGCGGTAGCGCTGTTCCGGCAGCGCATCGCGTTCTGCTGCCGGAACTGCCCGGATCTTGTTCCAGTCTACGGCTGCGCGCTTTCGAGTAGATGCCGGCAGCGGCATCGGGTAGAATGTCTCCGTTCACCGCAACCGGAGACCTGTTAGGTCACGGCTATTTCTCGACATTAATTCCACGTTCCTTCCCGTGTGTCGCGTTGCGACACGGCTATTCCGCACTCCGAGATCCGCATTCCGAATCCCCCCTATGCCCTACCTCTCCTTTCTTTTTATCAGCAGCGTTTGGGGCTCCAGCTTTATTCTGATGGATCGGGCGCTCGATGCGTTGGGGCCGTTGGACGTGGGAGTGCTTCGCATGCTGCTGGGAGCAGGTGTGCTAGGTGTCTATTGGTTGCTCTCGCGGGAGCGGACGCGACTGACAGCCACCCAATGGGGACACATTCTACTAATCGCTTTTTTGTCCAACGCCCTGCCCTTTGTCGTTCAGCCGTTTCTGCTCAACCAAGGCTTTGGGCATAGCTTTTTTGGCATGATGGTGGCGCTTGTGCCGATGGCAACGATCCTGGTATCGATTCCCATGCTCCGGTTGTGGCCGACGTGGCGACAAACCGTTGGCGTGTTGGGCGGCTTTGTTTGTATCGCCGCTCTGATGCACGATGGTTCGATGCGCGGTATGTCGGCCAGCTTGCTCGCCCTGGCGGTGACGGTGCCGACCGTTTACGCCTTTGGCAACACCTATATTCGTTGGAAGCTCAACGACTTGCCGGCCGTGCCGTTGTCGGCATTGTTTCTAGGCCTCGGCGGCTTGATGCTCGTGCCATTGGAAATGATGCCCGGCACGCTCGCCCAACTCGGCATCACCCGCCCTGCCCTGCCCCATGATTGGCCCATGGCGATTGGGGCAATCGCGCTACTGGGCACGGTCGGCACCGGGCTGACCATCTTGATATTTGTCCGCATGCTCCAGAACCAGGGGCCTTTGTTCGCCGGCATGATAACCTACATCATCCCGGTCGTCGCCCTGTTATGGGGACAGATTGATAACGAAAAAATCACTCCACAGCAAACGCTCGCCATCGCCGGCATCCTGGTGATGGTCACCCTGGTACAATGGGGAGCAGCAAAAAAAGATTGCGGAATTAGCCGTGCTGCAACGCAGCACACGGCGGATTGCGGAATGGAAACAATCCGCGATCCGAATTCCGAATTCCGAATTTGAAACACTCATCCTTCATCACTTATCACTCATCCCTCCCCCATGCCTCATCCCTGGATCGCCCAACGCACGGCCCATGTCGATAGCTCCGGCATTCGCAAGGTCTTCGACTTGGCAGCGAAGATGACCGACCCGATCAACCTGTCGATTGGTCAGCCCGATTTTTCGGTGCCCGAGTCGATCCAGCAAGCAGCCGTCGACGCGATTGGCGCAGATCACAACGGCTACAGCCTGACGCAAGGCATCCCGCCACTGCGCGAGAAGTTGCAGGCGCGCATCGACCAGCAATATAATCACACCGATCGCCGCGTGCTGGTCACCTCAGGCACCAGCGGCGCGCTGGTGCTGGCGATGCTCACGCTCGTCGACCCGGGCGACGAGGTGATTTGTTTTGACCCCTACTTTGTCATGTACCCGGCATTGGTCGGCATGGTGGGTGGCAAATGTGTGATGATCGACACGTATCCCGACTTCCGCATTGATGTCGACCAGGTTGCCGCGGCAATCACCCCTCGCACCAAATTGATTCTACTAAACAGCCCCGCCAACCCAACCGGCGTAGTCGCCGGGGAAGAGGAAGTCCGCTCGCTTGCCGGCTTAGCGGCCGAGTATAACATTGCGCTGCTGAGCGACGAAATCTATCGCCATTTCTGTTACGATGGGCCGCCGGCAAGCCCCGCCACATGGAACGAAGAAACGATCGTTGTCGACGGTTTTAGCAAAACCTACGGCGTGACCGGCTGGCGACTCGGCTGGGTGCATGGCCCAAGCGAGGTTCTCGACAAGATGACGATGCTGCAACAATACACGTTTGTCTGCGCACCGCATCCATTGCAATGGGCGGGTGTTGCCGCGTTGGATGTTGACATGACGTCGCATGTCGACGAATATCGAGAGCGGCGCGATCTGATTGTCGGCGGTTTAACGGATGCCGGTTACGAAGTCGTCCCGACGGGTGGCGCATTCTATGTTTTCCCCAAAGTGCCCAACGGCGCAGGCACGGGCACCCGGTTTGTTGAGCGTGCGATTGATAACCAGCTGCTCGTGATTCCCGGCAACATCTTCAGCCAGCACGATACGCACTTTCGTATTTCCTACGCGGCAAGCCGGGAAACGATCGAACGAGGCATCGAGGTGCTACGCCGATTGGCAAACGCGAGGTAGTCGCTACAATGCTGGGACCGAATTTGTCTTAGCCGCCGGGCTTGTCCCGGTGCGAGAGTACCGCACCGGGACAAGCCCGGCGGCTAACAAACACTCCACCCAAAAACAGATTGATAACAAAGCCCGAGGTAAAGCATGCCCAAGCTGAATTTTGCAATTCCCCATTCGCTCTCCAAAGAAGATGCCCGGCATAAGTTGGAACGATTTGCGGAAAGTATGAAAGGTAAATTCCAGGACCAAGTCAGCGAACTTGAAGAGTCGTGGGAAGGCGACAAGCTGAATTTCGGATTCAAGACTTTCGGAATCAGCATCCAAGGCGATATTGCCGTGGGCGAGAGCGACTTGGCGGTCGTCTGCGAACTCCCCTTCTCAGCCATGCTTTTCAAAGGCAAAATCGAATCGGGCATGCGCGAGCAACTGGGCCGATTGATGAAATAGAATCCCGGCAACGCTCGGCATAATCGTTACCAGCCACACGTTCTCAACCCTGCCAGAAGCATTTCCGCCAGGATGCGAACGGCCTCACGATCTACTTGACTCGACCGGGACGTAACCTACGTTTCGATGTGGCCCGTACGCCCTTGACGTACCCACCACCAAGAATCAGCCAGAAATAGAACTCGAACTTGACAGTTGCCCTGGGGGCTACCCGTCGCGTTTTTAGTCGAGTACAGAGCCTGAAGAAAGGTCCATGAAAATGAGCACACGAGTTTTAGTAGCTGACGATTCCAGCACCATGCGCAAGATCATTCTGCGTTCATTGAACGCGGTCGGAGTTTCCGAGACGACAGAAGCCGCCGATGGCGACGAAGCGGTCCAAAAGTTCAACCCGGGTGATTTTGATCTCGTGTTGACCGACTGGAACATGCCTGGAAAAAACGGCCTCGAGGTAACACAGGAAATTCGCAAAGCAGATGCCAATGTGCCCATCATCATGGTCACGACCGAAGCGGAAAAGTCACGCGTTATGGAAGCCATTCAAGCCGGCGTCTCGGATTATCTGGTCAAACCATTCACAGCCGACACGCTTCGTGAGAAGCTCGAAAAGCACGGTTGCTGAACCTCGGCCTGTTGACCCACAGCCTCGTGCTTTGACATTTATTGATAATGAGAGTCGACAAAGCACGCGGAGTTGCGAGGCGCGAGTTCTTTCTCGTTCGATCATTGTGCAAGAATACTCGCGCCTCGTAACTTGCTACTCTTTTGCCACTTCAATTCGCACTACGGTGCCTTCGCGGTCGAACTGCAATCCGGCCGGCGTTAGTACGCTCTCGAGTAATTGATCGAGATCGACAGACGCCACTTCACAGGATATGCGAGTCTCCATCGTACGGCCAGCCGCCGCTAATTGTTTCTCATCCCATTGCAAATCAAGGTGCAACTGCCTGGCAAGCTGCTGCAAAACGTCGCCCACTTTTTTTTCACGGATGTGTAGGCTGTAAACTTTCCGATTCGGTCGGGGTGCTGATCTGCTCTTGGGATGGGGTTGTTGTGCGACCGGTCGTCGGACTGACGGGCCCGGATATTTGTGCGTTGCGACCAAGGGTCGCTCGATCGGTACGATCCGACAGCTTTTTCCATCCGTAGCGATTTGCAGTGTAAGATCAAAGCCATAGAGCAACAGCGTCGCTCGATCGACGAGTGCCAAAGGGGACAGTTGTTGCGCTAACCAAAGATCGTGAGGGACTTGCTCAAGTCCGTGAAGCTCGATCTTGCTGCTTGAAAAAAGGCCCGGCAAAATCTTTCGCGGCTCACTCAATCTGGGCCAAGACCACGCTGCTTTGCTGAACCAACCGCTGCGCATGGTATGCGGAGCATTCGTGAGCGAGGCCCGCATCATTTCCCGAAGCGCGTCAATCTCCTGGGCCGTTCCTTTCGGACCGACATAGACGACCCCCTCGACATAGGCGACTTCCCCCCCCACGGCTCGAGCGAGTTTTGCGAGCGTCTCGCCTAATGGCAACTCTTGAACCGAGAGGCTGATCGTTTGACCTGGATCGATGCGTCGGTCGAGCCAAATCGTGAGGCCCTCCAAATCAGCCAAGCGATCCAGCGCGATGCGTAGCTGCTGCCCTTGCCATGTGGCAGTCAGCGGGTGTAGGAGCCTTTGTCGGAGAGCCATCGATTTCGGGGCGGCAGTTGCCTTCGGCCCCATCATCGCGGCAAATAGAATCACGAATGCCACAGCGCACATGACCGCGTTGAAACAACATGCAAACCTTACCCGCCAAACTGTAGGCTCGCTCCGCTTCGCCGATGTCTTGGTCAGGTAGCTGACCAACGTATTACAGAAAACACTGTCCATGAGAAATACCATTGCAAAATCCGTACGTGCGTACTGTCCGTTGTCCAGCAAAATATTTAAAAAATGTGGGAACACCACTTATTGCTAACTCAAAGAGATAGATCAAGCATGCCTTTCAAGGAATTGAACCGCAGAGTACGCGGAGAGCGCAGAGAAAATCCCTAAAAAAAGACCTCTGCGCTCTCCGCGCCCTCTGCGGTGATAAAAAAGAATCTGACATTTTGGTTGCGGCTTTGGGGTTAATTGATTCTGCGCTGTAGTGCCAATCGGAGCGTTTTTTTACATTTTGGTTGTGAAATTTGAAATTGCAATTACACTCGAACTATAGACAAACGGTTCCTCGATTCCAGCGACCTGATTCCAGCGGCCCGGACGCTTGTTCTGCAATAACCGTTCACGGGATGGAAGAAAAATAAACCACGAAGAGCACGAAGGACACAAAGAAATAGAATTCTATTTTCGTGAGGCTATCCAATCAAGTCGATGAGGGTGCAAATTTAGCATACTTAAAGCGAATAGAAGGGAACCACGAAATAGACTAAACACACGAGAGAGAGGGTTTTGTGAATACAGTTGGGCAAGTCTTTCAGCTTCAAATCCTGCGATCATACTCCCCCACTTTTTTCGTAGTTTTCGTCTCTTTCGTCTCTTTCGTGGTTTTCCTCTGTGGTTCAATATTTTTCATTCCGTGAACGGCTACGTTCCGCAATACCAACGTCATCCTTAGATAATAACCGTGCATCGCAATTTTTCCAAACAACCGCTGCTTGTCGAGTTCTACGAGCAGTATTTGATTGACCAGGACATCAACACTTTTCTGCGCGCGGTCTCTTCTCGATACATGACCAGTTCGCTCGAGCGCGTTGTCTCCTGTGGCGACCGAATGGCTCGCCGTGGTGCCGTTTTAGCATTGGGAAGGCTTGCCGACTATCAATCGAATCGAGTCATGGGATGTGCTTTGGTTAACAATGACCGCGGTGTGCGAACATTAGCAGAGAGCGGAATCCGCAGACTTTGGATGCGAGTGGGGACTTCAACGCAACAACGTCAGTTGGTCGCGATTGCAGGGAAAAATGATGACAGAGAATACGAACGGGCTGCGAAAATTGCTGGCATATTAATCCAAGACGCGCCATGGATTGCCGAAGCCTGGTTCCAGCGCGGAATATCGCACTTTCATATGGGCCAATATGATGCGGCCGTGCGAGATTGCCATCAGGCACTGGAGATCAATGCCTATCATTTCACTGCGGCATCAATCATGGGGCAATCGTATCTTTTGCAGAACGATCCCGTTGCCGCGCTCGAAGCATTCCGCCGAGCGCTCCGTCTCAATCCCAGCATGGAAGAAGTCCGTGCCCAGGTGATTCATCTGCAGCGCTCGCTCAAAGGCGAGTGAAAGCTGTTAGCTACTAGCCGTTAGCAATTAGCCAGATTTTTTTGTTCGTGTTTTTTTCTGGCTAACCGCTAATAGCTACTAGCTCCAAAAAAAACCCTTTCGACAGTGCTGCAATCGGTGTTTCGCACGCTCTCGAGTTGCACTGCGAATAAACTGAGTCTTCGGTCCAGTTAGCCTACAGCTTTTCTAGTCGAAAGGGCTCGCCCCTGAGTCTACCAGAAGTTCCCGCAGTCGGCAAGCATCTGAAAAATTCCACAGGAATCTGTAAGGGACGACCGATAAATAACTTCCCCATTTCCAGGAGAGGGTTCAGGGTTCAGGAAAAAGAGGGGGCAAGGTTCGAGAATTGCATTACATTTATGTACTGAACCCTGAACCCTACCAGTTGCCGCAGCTATTGATTGAGTGTTCCTTACCAAACTGATAGTTATTTATCTGCCGCCCCTAAAGTCCTTTCCAGACAGACTCAGCTACTTGCGAATCGTGCCTGCTCCCGTATCGATCTGATTCATAGCTTGCCGTACTTTCCCTGAATACTGGTCCGGCTGGGAGGCAAACTTCTGCATACTCTCGGCGGAAGAGAATAGATAAAAGGCTCCACGATACTCATAGCCAAACCGACGACTACCTTCCAACGATTGCTGATCATCCAAAAACATCACCGGATCGATGCCCGAGAAAACAGGGCTATAGGCGTCGGGATCGGCAAGAAATTGTTGTCGTTTCTGATCGTTTACGAACAGATAGGTGCGACCACGATGAATGGCGCCAAAACGGACATCGCCGCGGACCCACTTCTTGGCGAATTTCAATGAAATCGGACAGTAGCCATCAAAGCCCAAGGGTGGGCTGCCCGCTGGTAGCTGGATAGAACTCGGCACCGCTGGCCTCGTTGCCGTTTGTGCAACTGTCGCAGCAGCAAGTGCTGGAGGTGCCGATTGTGTTGGTGTCGCAGAATTACGAACAACGGGATTTACTGCTGGTTGGCTAGGCGCCGTCGCTTGCGGTTTCGCAGGACTGGCACCGGCTAGCGTGACTGATTGTAGCTTGGGCGTAGCGGATGGACTGCGATAGCTGCTCGGCATTGCGCCCGCTGGTACTGCAGGTGTCGAATAGGCCTGAGTCGGCTGCGAAACCTGAACTGCCGGTTGATTGTAGACATTGCCCGCAGCGTAAACATTCGACGCAGGAATTTGGGCGGTGGCAATACTGGGCACCGGTGTGTTTACTTGTGGGACAGGCTGCTGCGCTTGCAAGCCCGTGTAAGCCGTGTTGACTTGCACCTGCGGAGCAGCGACCGCCGGTCTGCTAACCTGCTGGCGGTAGTGACTGGCTACGTTACTCAGTTGTCCAATATAGGCGTCGGGTGTGGACGGGCAGGAAAGCTTGGTTACCACCCTCCCTTGCGAGGTGAGTACAATGTCGGTCGGCACGCGATCGATGTGAAACGCATAAGCAAACGCCTGCGAGACATCGGCATTCATCTTCACGGGAACATAGTTCTGCTCAATGGCCGGGCCAACCTGGGGCAAAGGAAACACGTTTTGCTCCAGCCGACGGCATGGTCCACAACTGGGGCTCCAGAAGTGCAGAAGCACCAATCGATTGGATTGAGCGGCCTCAATTTTGGCTGCATCCAGGTTGTTCCGCCAGCGAATGCCTCCCAACTGGCCAAAGGAAACCGAGGGGACCAATGTCAGGGCGGCAACCAGAAAGCTGAGTTGACGAAGTAACCGATGAATTCTCATAATGATTCCATTCGTGATTGAGTTGCAGTTGGGGAACGAGGTTGGTGCCGTGGCAGCGTAGCCCAGCGACATATTCACCTCGTGTTCGACTTCATCGGTTAGTTGGTCGCTGGGGCTTTGTGTAAAATCGTACGATTTGGCCGACTTTGCCGGATTTTACGGCTAGTGCTGTGTCAGAAAACTTGAGCCGAACGCGCTAGCGTCGGGCGAACCTGCGAAAAACATCGAACCGAAACGTCCGAGGCTAGCGCCTACGGCTCACATTACGGCATCATTGAGATTTTCTGACAAAGCCTAGTCAGGCACTGCTGTGCAAGCACTGCTAGCCCAAGTTCCACACTTGTGTCCACGGAGACTCTTGTTTTATAGGTTGGGTGGTGGGATTTTTCCACTACATTTGGCGGGCAACTTTTAATTGACGGGGCAGGCTCAGACCGAGGCGGTCGAGCAGGATGGCTTGGTGCTCGGTCGGACGGGCGACGCAGCGACGGCGGATTTCGACCGGCTTTTGGCGGGTGGGCTTTTGGCGAGTGGGAAGCACGACGTCGACCAGGTTGATCTTGCCCAGCTCCTCAAAAATGCGGCGAGGTTCGTCGCCCAGGCCGGCGGCCCGGGAGTTCTTTGCCATGATCTTGCCGACGCGGCGGTCGATCACTTCCTTTTTCCATTTACGCTTTTCGCAGCTTGCGCGGAGCTTATCGAGCGCCTCGTCGATCCGCTGCTCGAAACGCTCGTGCATCGCCTTTTCCTTTTTACGGCGATCACGGCTGCGACATAAGATGTAGGTTTCTTTGCCGCCGTCGGGCGAAGCGCACATCTTGACTTCCAGGCCTTCGCGGATCACGCGCCAGTCTTCGCCGAGCAACTGGCGCGCGAACTTCCTGAGCGTCCCTTTCGACGCGCCGAGGATATAACGCCGATTGCCCGACTCCATGAATTCGAGGTTCGCCTTGCTCATCATCCCGCGATCGCCGCACCAGATGCGGTTGGCGCGACCGTAACGCTTCTCCATCGTCGTGACAATTTCCTGCCACGTCGTCATGTCGTTGCGGTTGCCGGCGAAGACTTCGTAGCCAAGCGGGATGCCGTCCCGCGTGACGACCAGACCGATGCAGACTTGTTTACAATCACCCCGTTTGTCGCGAGAGTAACCGCGTTGGGCTTGTGGGTTTCCTTCACAAAGGCCCTCGAAGTAGGTGCTCGTCACATCGTACAGCAGCAGATCATAATCGAGCTCAAACAGCGTGCCGAGCCTGTTTTTTAGGTGTTTTTCCAGAGCCTCCTTGTGCGGTAGCAGCTTGTCCAGCGCCCGGTAAAGCCTTTCGTCATAGATCTTTTCCGCCGGAACACCCAGCAACTCGGGCAGCGCCGTGCTCTTGTAATAATGCTCGGCAATATGCAGTTCGCTCGACGGGTTGCAGAGTCGGCAGATGACGAGAATCATCGCGACCTTCGCCCACGGGATATCTTCCTTGCCGCGTGGGATGATGTTTTCAAACAGTTTGTCGAGTTGCAGTTGGCGGATCAACTCCAGCGCGAGCCATGCTCCGCCGAACTCGAGTTGGTTTTCGACACGCACATTCGCCGTATCGATCTCGACCCACTCGGGCTCGAGCTGGCCTTGATCATCGAAGAGTTGCAGCTGTGCGGAATCCGGTTTCTTCTCGCCTGCCGCTGCTCGCCTGACGCCGGCCCGTTCGGACTCCTTGAGCTTGCCAAGCCAGGCAACCGTCCGCTGTCGCGGCCCCCGTTCGGTTCGATACGACTCGACCAGCGCCCAATACGCCTGACGTTTTCCCTTGATCTTGCGGTAGCACGGCCTGATGAACATGCCCGAATTATCGGCAATCAAAGTGTCTCGTCAAACGCAGATCTTTCCACGACAACGCGATTTGCCTTCGTCGCGACCGAAGAGGAACCATTTTTCGTAAAGCCAGGAAAGATACACCCGTCAGGGCATATGATTTCAGGTCAAAATATTTTTCAAAAAAGCACTTCCGCAGCACAACTGTGGAACTTGGGTTAGCGGTTGGAACCGTGTGGCTCCTGTACAGAAACTCTTCAGCTCCCAACTCGCTTCAAAATACGAGCATACTCGTCGCAGGAATTCTTCCGGCACTAATTGCAATCTTGCCGTATCTGCGTTCAAACGTATTGCAATGCGAATATAGGTACGCCTTGTTCTTTGATGAAGCTGCAAAAAAAGTCGTCAACACGGGTTTCTCTCATCCCTACTCAATAGCATATTCTTCTATATTTTCAAACCTCAATGCAGACGACCTATCCTCAAGGGAGATTGAGGATGACGAAATACCTAAAGTCTTTGCCAAAGAATACTGGAGGTTTTTCCTAAAGGAACGAGGTCTTGATTTAGTCGAGCGAGCGGTCCTGCTCCAATTGGCAGGTACATTCACTAGACATTGGGACATCCATTGGACGAAAAAGAAAACACCAGCTGGTCTAAGTTTTCAAGGTCGTTATGAGGATTCGCCTGATGGGGAAGAAGTACAGATGGCAGAGCTGCACCATCGCTTTTCGCACAACTCGCTTATTCACGACAAATGGGTAGAGTTGGTCCCTCCTTGGCTTAGAATTCCGCCCAATAGTAGAATCACCACGTCACAGGTAAACGTCGCAGGCAAAACGCAGCGGCGAATAACCATAAGTAATAGTGAAGCGGAGCTTCACGTTACTATTTCTGTTGCAGGCGGCAGTGTCGCTGAGCAAGGCATTTGGGGCTTCAGCTCCGGTATGGAGGGATTGCGGGTGCTTGAGTACAGAGTAGAGGCCGAAATGACGCTCGGATATGCAAAAAACAACTCGCAGTCGGCTACTTAGGAGTGGCCGATAAATAACTTCCCGGTTTTCAGTAGGCGGTAGGAATTACGGTGTAATTCCAATCGGGCAATACGTCTTCGAACTGTATGGGATCCAAGTCAAGGAAACGTTCGCTCGCTTTCCGTTTGAGTTGATAATCCTTGTTGAGTACCGCGTAGGTGACTTTCAGCCCGGTGCGAGTCCACACTCGTCGAAGGCATGTTGTGACGATGTCAAGCGTGCGAAACACCACACCGGACCAGGCGCGAGTGACATGAGAAAAAAGACGGTGTTCAATCGGGTTATACTTCGAGCAATGCGGTGGATAATGGGCGACGCGAATTGGAATGTCAATCCGGTTGACCAATCGTTGCAGGTCTTCCTTGAAAATGTGGTGACGACAGTTATTGCTTCCTCCGCCATCGCACAGCAACAGAATCGACTTGGCGTCGGCGTACGTCCGCTCGCCGTGGCGTTGCCACCACACACGGAAGCTGTCGCAAGCAAATTGACTCGTGTCGTGACTGACTCCGAGAGTGAGGTGCCCTGTGTTACGCTTCAGGTCGTACAGCCCGTGCGGGATGACCTTGCCGTCCGCGTAACTGGGAAAGTCGTGATCAAATACGGCATTCGCACCATCGGACCACGACTGCCCGGTACGGAAAAACTCGCCCAAAAGCTCCTTTTTCTTGGTGTCCATGCTAATGATTGGGTTGGGAGAGTCGAGGTATTGTTGCCTCAGTTGGGCAATGTTCTCGAACTGCTCGTTGCGGAAAGGGGTATTTCCCATCGCTTTGGTTTTCTCGGCCTGCCGCTTGTGGAAGCCGAACTCATCGAGCAAGCTTCGCACAGTGTCTGGACAAACGGGCGTTCCCAGCCGATCGAGCTCGTGGGCAATCTCCGTACTCGACAAATAGGTCCACACCACGTCTTCACGCATTGGATCGCCTGCCGTATGGTCAGCAACGACCTGGCGAAGGTTGTTCTCCAGGTCAGGTGCAGCAAAGCTAGCTTTTTTTCGACCCCCCTTTTTTTCGAACCCGTCCTTCGGCGTCATCCACCGGCAATTGGCTCACCTCATGGCGGCCATTCCGAATCGTTTTCTCGTCACAGCCCAGCACAGACGCAACGTACTCGACGCCCCCATGCCCCAGCTTTTCCGATTCTACCGCAGCGTAACGGCGGCGGTCTTTCTCGGACAATGAATCATAAAACGCCTTCATGTGTCCACAAACTACCGACAGATAGGGAACCATGGCTTTCTCCTTCGCCAAGAGAATGGGGGACCGCTCACCCTGGAAGTCTAGCCAATTCGAGAAAAAAAGGGATGTTATTTATCGGGCGGCCCTTACATGCATTGGTTTGAGAGCGTGCAACATGCACTCGAGCCCCTCGATTGGTCGCGGATTGATGCCGAGACGGAGAAGTTTCTTCTGCGAAGGGTCCTGGAGAGTCGACACTAAGTCGCGTCGGACAAGTTGGCCGATGCAGTTTGCGGACTTTGGCAATCTGCACGAGCGTGAAACTCCGACGCGTCGAAATGCTTCCAAAATCGGGCCGCTACGAGGTCTCAAAATTGGGAGTACGATTCTCGTCGCGGGTGCTGAACAGCACTTGGGCTTCGCTGATTTGCCATGACGGATTCTGTGCCTTTGTACGGTTTCACCCTACCATCCAACAGGCTACTCTTTCACCAACACCCAACGGGTCACCATGCCCAAGCAATCGTCGAAGTAACGCCACGAGGCAGGAAAGAACGTCAGGTAACGGTTGTAAGTTTTGACGTCAACCAACTCGAGCGCCCGCTCGCGGTTGTTTACCAGGTTGTCGAACCAGGCCCGCAGCGTGGGCCGATAGTCGTGGATCGACCGTTGCTGGATGCGGAAGCCGGTCTTCTCGAAGGCCTCGACATGGAAGCGGTAGGAGGAACCGATCGAGCCGGGAAAATAGAGCTGCGAGCAAATGGCCGTGGCAAATAGTCGCTCCGGTACGCGGCAGAAAAAATGCTTGACCAATCGGCCGCCCGGCTTGAGCGCCCGATGCAGCTTTTCGAGCAGCGGTACAATTTCTTTGGGTCGTACATGCTCCCAGGAGCCGATCGAAAAGATCGCGTCATACTCCTCGGCTTGGTACTCGCGCGTGATAAAATCGTCGAACTCGACGTTGAAACCATAGTGCTCGTCATTGTAGGCCACCTGCTTCCGCGAAAGGGTGATGCCGTGCAGGTTTTCCTTGTCGCCGGTCTGCTCGTGGATTCGCCGGAGCATCGAACTCCATCCGCAGCCCAGGTCCAAAATCCGCTGGCCCGGCTTGGGGTCGATCAGCCGCAGGATAAAGTCGGCTTTGTTCTGCTGGGCCTGTTCGAGCGTGTCGCCGGGCGAGTTGAAGTCGGCACAAGTATAAAACATGTACTTGCTGTCGAGAAACAGCTCGTAGAACTCGTTGGAAACATCGTAATGGGCTGCGATGCCCAGCACATGGTCTTGCTTCATCTTGGCCGCTAGCAGCAGTGGCCGAAGCGGTAAAATGGGCCAGCCGGTCCGTATCCAATCGACCGCGGGAGGCAGCCGGCGCGTCACGTCATGCCAAGTTTGCTCGGCATCCAGCGGTACCGGCGAGCGAATCAGATGCTGCAACCAACCATAGGCAACACCGTAGGCAAGCGATTCAACGGGTAGTAATAGATGGCGGAGCATAGAGGGTCTGATGGCTACCGTGTGAAAGAATACCTAAACGGTTCAAAGCATTCGTGACGCCGATCTTCTGACTTTTATTTTACACAAGATGGATTGCTAGGTTAGGTGCTAAAAGGATAAACTGGCCATGCGGCCGTTGGAGACTCGTCAAGGGGGCCATGGTCAAAGAATACTACCAAAACAGGTCGATTCTAGTTATGGAACCACAACGACATGATCCTGAGCGCGCGATCGACCTCGATTTGATTCGTTGCACGGAAAACGCGGCACTGGCAGCCTGGAAATGGTTTGGCAAGGGGGACAAAAATCAGGCCGATTTTGCCGCCACGGATGCGATTCGCGGGATGTTTCGTCTGATCGATTGCAAAGGCTTGGTACGCATCGGGGAAGGCCGCAAAGACGATGCGCCCGGAATTTTTACCGACGAAAAGCTTGGTTCTTGGGCGGAAGGCGCTGTGCCTGCCGCGATTGCGCTCGATCCGGTTGACGGAACAACGCTTACCGCCAAGGGCTTGCCTGGAGCGATTTCTGTGCTTGCCGTCACCACATGCGAAAATCCGGAAGATGATCCCAGCAGCCTGTTTCCCGCCATCCAATCGCATTACATGGAGAAAATTGCCGTTGGCCCCGTGGTTGCCCAGAGCGATGTTCGCATACAGATGGACGCCCCGCTGGAGGCAAATCTAAGCATTATCGCGGGACAATTGCGTAAGCGGTTGCGAGATTTGGTCGTGGTGGTGCTCGACCGGCCTCGGCACCAACAGATCATCGACGAACTACGACGCATCGGCTGCGGCGTTCGGCTTATCTCCGACGGCGATGTCGCGGCAGCAATTGCTCCCAGTCTGCCTAATTCGGGCGTCGATCTTTATGTTGGCATTGGCGGCAGCCCCGAAGCGGTAATCTCGGCAGCCGCGATCAAGTGTCTCGGCGGCGAACAATTGTGTCGAATTTGGCCCAAGAACGAAGAAGAACGCCATATGCTGGCGAATGAGTTGAAATACACGGACGAATATCTGGCGAAAGTCTGGACCGTGGATGAAATGGCCCAGGGTGATCACATCATCTTTGCCGCCACCGGTATCAGCGATTCGCCGATGCTACCAGGCATTCACTACCGCGATCAGCACTGCATTACGCATTCCATCCTGATGCGAGCGCGCAACCGAACGGTTCGCCGCATCGAAGCCTTTCACGATATCGGCCGCAAGACGCTGCGCGTTGGCTCGACGGACGAGGAAGTCAGTCTTTGAGGGTTTCTTCAGGGGATTTAGTGGGTAGTTGGCCAGGGCAAGCAAGTGAGTCTTATGCACACACTCGCTTGCGCATCGTGCTTGTATTCTGGTACATTATCAGCTGCCGCTCGCCTTACAGCACTTTTCTTTCGCACTTTCCCATCGACCGATCTTGTGATTTTTCCGAGCATCTAGTAGAAACCCCGTGTTTTGTTGTTGGCCCATTACCTCCAGCTAGCATCTAGTCGAGATGACTGATCAACATACCAACCTATGCTGTGCCACGCTCTATGATCAGGGTTTTGCAACCATTGGCCGATTTTGCCGAAATTCGATGATCCAGTATGGGCGCCGGCAGGGTTACGACGTGGTCCATTCGCCCGGCGGCACTTCCGATCGGCCGATCTCCTGGCACAAGCTGCAGCTGATCGAATCGCTCTTCGACACGGGATATGAATTTGTCTTCTGGGTCGACGCCGATGCGGTGTTTGTTGATTTTGAGCCCGATGTTGCCGATCTCATTCAGCCTGGCAAACACCTTTATTTTGCAAGACCTAAGATCGACGGTCGTTACTTCCCCAACATGGGCATCTTCATGCTCCGGAATTGCGATTGGTCACGCGATCTGATCCGACAACTCTGGAGCTTGGAACAATACATCGACCATCCCTGGTGGGAGACCGCCGCGATGAAGCACTTGCTTTATCGCGACACGTTTGCCGATCATGGCATCGTCAACTTCAATGGCCCTCACTTGTCCGAAGAGCATCTCCAGTGGATACCGGATCGGTGGAATTATTTGCCTCGCGTTACCCAAGATTCGCCGGCGGTGATCAAGCATTTTGCCGGCAATCCGATGAAAAAAAGGCTCCGTCGTATGCTCCTCAATGTGAACCTTGCCAAGCAAGCATGGGCTGCATCCAGCAGCCGGTTCATTCCACTCGCCGAGTCCAAATTTCCAGCCACCATTTGTGTCGATCGATTCACGGGCCAAAGACTAGGCAGCTTATCGCGGTCTCTGTCTCGTGCCGCGTGATCACATAACGCAACGCAAAAAACTGGCCTCACGCAGAGACGCTGAGAGCGCTGAGAAAAATCGAATACAAAAACTCTGCGATCTCCGCGCCTCTGCGTGAGGCTTTTTCAAGTTGCCGAGAAAAGAAAATTACCATGCGAATTATATCTGTGTGCCCGGCCGGTCGCCGTCGCTATGTCGAAATACTAGCGAAGTACTTGCTGCAAAACCGCGATGTCATCGATCGGCATCATTGGTGGGTCAACACGACCAACGCAGATGACATTGCTTGCATGGAAGAGCTTACAGCGCAGCATCCCGACTTCTTCTATCTGTGCCATCCAACCTACGATTCGGGGATGTCGGTCGGTGCGAATATCTGGCGATTTTTTAAGGACCATACCGACTCCGATACGGTTTATGTCCGCCTCGACGATGATGTGGTCTGGGTCGACCGCGACGCGATTCGCAATTTAGTTGAATTCCGGCTTGCTAATCCCGATCCATTTCTTGTGTTCGGTAACATCGTCAACAATGCCGTTTGCAGCCATTATCACCAGCGAGCCGGGCATATCCCCCTTTCCTGGGGCGAGGTTCGCGACGACGCTTACGATCCGATCGGCTGGGTGCGAGGTTCGTTTGCCCAACGTATTCATCGACGGTTTCTACGCGACGTGCAAATTGGGCAGACCGATCGATGGAAAAATACGCCGCTGCCGATCATTGGCACACGAACTGTCTCGATCAATTTTATCGCATGGCGGGGCGAAGACATGCGCGCCGTGCCGGAAATCCATATCAATCCGATGGAAGAAGAGCCATTTCTTACCACTGCGCTGCCGACACGCTTGGGCCGGCCCAATGCGGCATGTCCCGATGCCTTAGTGGCGCATTATGCGTTTTACGTCCAACGCGACTACCTCGAACGTGCGGCAGGCGATATTCTGCCACGCTATCGCCAGATCGCCGAGCAGGGTGGCCAACCTCAAGCAACAACCAAGCGCTGGTGGCATGACGTGCAGGACACGGCATCTTCCAATCTATCAGTCGTCAAGTGGAGTCTGCATGCGATGGAACGGGATGTTCGACGAACAGTCAAAAGTTTCCGCGGCACCAAGCGAGCCGCATAATCCTACATCGCTTTGTTGAACCACAACGACACAACGGGCACGACGAAATGGGCTTGCTATCGAGGGATTTCGATATTCGTAACACTTTAGCCATCTGCAGTTGCTTGGGATGATTAACCACAGAGAACACGGAGGAACACAGAGGAAAATGAATCCTAGATGCCCATCCATTGAAGGAAGTGATAGAACCTCTGTGACCTCTGTGTACTCTGTGGTGATTTTCTGATTCGCTGCATTTGGCTAAAGTGTTACCGATATTCGAGATTCGGATTTTAGTCACAAAACTTGTTCATGTTATTTCTGCGCGGACCCTTAGCTCGACTTTTTCCGTCAGGCGGCTTGGGCTAGCCCGAAGTCTAGCACAACTCGCAAGGGTTTGGATAATTTTTGCACGACCTCGCCTCCAGGCACCCATGCAAAAATCCATTCCATCCAAAAATAGCGTCGAACACTGATGATCATATCAGAAAATGTCGTTTGCTCCTTGCCAACCCAGTGCTTCAGTCGGACGTGTGGATTGGACCACGGCATCGTATCAAAAACGATCACTACCAGCGTGTACACACAAAACAGACAGGGCGCCATTCGCAACACCGTCTGGCGACTCCAGCCGCGTGTTGTTTCCAGTCCAAGGTGTTCACGCATTTCCTGGAACGTGGTCTCGATATTCCAGCGTCCGCCGTACATTTCAATGACTGCTTTGGCAGACATGGAATGATCGGTCGTGAAAAAGTATTCATCTCGATGGGTGCCGCTGAGATCACGGACAAACACCCACAATACTTCGATCGCGCCTTTGCCACTCTGATACCAATGGCCCTTGCCCGTGATCACTTCGACATTTCGCCAGCCGCCGCCGTACCACCGCACACGTAAGCGTTTCCCCTTTTTCTTCCTAGCAACCACCTCGGCCGGTGAGGGTAAGGCCTTGCCCTTGACTCGTGGTCGACCGACTTTGGGGTTCTTGCGTTTGGGTGGCGGCGCGAACAGACTTGCGTCACCCGAGAACTTGCTTACCAGCGACAATCGTTTTCGATGTTTATAGGCAAAACGTGTCATCTGATGAGTTCCATAAGCTCCATCACCTGCAAGAACGAACTTTCTGTCGGGAAACCAGTGCATTAGCGTTGCTAGCAAGCCGCACATCAGGTCCACGGGAGTTTTGTGGCGACGCCCCTCATCAGCGTTGCACTGCTTGCTGCGATAAAGAGCGACCAGCACCGGCAAGGCAAAGGGACGATTGGTGTAAGGTAATTGAACCAGGATCGACAAGACGGACCATTTGTGTCCGTATCGAAAGACGGTGTGCGAGTTGGCGCTGCGAACTGCGTCGCGATGTCGGGCTTTGCCGTAAACTTTTTTGCCGCGATGACCATCCACCGTTTCGTCACCGCAGATTTTTACCGTCCCGGTGGGAATGAACCGATCAAGGACGAAACGGGCAATCGCGTAGGCCAAGGGCCGGGATTGCCAGCGACGGTGAGAAAACAGACGATGGTAGGTCGACGGATTGACCGTCTCAATCAAGCTCAACAACCGGAGTACGTTAGAGACAGTTCGGTCGCCTGTTGTTAGAATAGCGGCAAGGAAGAACAGAACGAATCGTCGAGCCGTCGTTCGCCGGTGAAAGGTGTCAACGAGACATTGTAGTAACGGCTTGAAATCGTGCGGCACGCGAACCATGAGGGCTTCCTTGCTCAAGACTTTGGTTGTTACAAGTCAAAAGCTTGAACCAAGGAGGCCCTTTTTACCTATACCAATTTGGGGATCTGAAGTACTCAAAAAACGGAAAAAGTCGAGCTTAGAGTTGCATGAATGGTTTGAGATACTAATATCGTAGTTTTGATCTGATATGCTCTGCTATCACGTAGTGTTCGTTGTGTCGTTGTGGTTCAATGAAATTATCGCTGTCCAATTAAGCCGCCCGACGCGGCACCGTTCCGTGTGACAATTCGTCGTCCGCTGCTTTGAGTGCCTGGGCGATCACCTGGTGCATGTCGAAGTACCGATAGCTTCCGAGTCGCCCGCCAAATCGTACATGCGGTGCTTCGCTCTCGGCGAGTTCTTGGTATCGATGGTATTTCTCCAGATTGGCTGCGTCGCCGATCGGATAAAACGCCTCTCGCCCCGCTTCATGCGCTTGGGGATATTCGCGTGTGATGACCGAGTGGCTCGCGCTGGAAAACTCGAAGTGTTTGTGCTCAACGATACGCGTATGCGGCACCGAAGCATCGGCATAGTTAACGATCGAAGCTCCTTGGAAATCGCCGTCGACACGCTCCGTTTCAAACCGCAGTGAGCGATACTCGAGCGCTCCGAAGGGATAATCAAAAAACTCATCGATCTTGCCCGTGTAGACCAGACGCTTGCCAAGCGTTTCCAACTCGTCGCGTTGGGCAAGGAAATCGACATCCGTTTCAACACGTATCGCGGTATGATCCAGCATGTTCTCGAACAGCCTTGTGTAACCCCCCACCGGGATACCCTGGTACTTGTCATCAAAATAGTGGTCGTCCCAGGTGAGGCGGATTGGAATCCTGCGGATGATCGACGCTGGCAGCTCTGCCGGTGGGCGTCCCCATTGTTTGGTCGTGTAGCCACGCACAAACGTATCGTAGAGTTCCCAGCCTACCTGGCTTAGTATCCACTCTTCGAGATTCCGGGGATTAGCGATTGGCTGGCGGACTTCGTCCAATTTCTGCCGAGCAGCGGCTGGCGTTGTGACGCCCCACAATTGATGCAGCGTCATCAAATTGATCGGGAAAGAAAAAAGCCGCTCTCCATGCTTCACGCAACCGCGGTGGCGATATCGATTGAATTCGGCAAACCGATTCACAAACTCCCATACGCGCTGATTATTGGTGTGGAAGATATGCGGTCCATACCGATGAATGCTGATACCGTCGACTTTCTCTGTGTAGCAGTTGCCACCGATATGACTCCGTCGATCGACGATCAAAGACGAACAGCCCTTTTCAGCCATTCGGCGAGCAAACGTTGCCCCATAGAGCCCGGCACCGACAATCACATAGTCGAATGGCATAACGCGAGGCCTCAAGAGCAAATTGAGAGGGAATGAAACCGCTAGCAGTTTCGCCGAAGGCTGATAGCTGTGGACCAACGCTAGGGATGGCCGCGGCGAAGAATAACACCACTAGCAAAAAGCAACAAGACGACATGCAGGCACACGCTTGAGGCGACTCACAAAATAAGATTGTCCAGCGGCCTGTAATTGCCTACAACTACGCCCCCAATATGCTTCCGGGCAGTTGCCGTAGCAGCATTTTTCCTGCCTTGCGGAACAAATCTCAAAAATGGAAACCTGATGCGATGATGCAACTCAGATCAATGCTGCGTGAAACAAAAGCCCGATTCCGTTGGCGGCATGCTCGCTTCCGCAGGAACATTGACGCGGTTCACGTTGGTAACAATGTCGTGCTGAGCAAGATTGCCAGCGGTAAGCTCATGTATCTGTCGGCAGACGATCTATCGTTGACGCCCCATCTCATTACCAGTGGACGCTGGGAACGGAGGATTACCATTCTCCTAAGCCGCATCCTTAGGCAAGGGATGTCGTTCGTCGATGCGGGCGCAAATTTCGGTTACTTCTCGCTCATGGCGGCCGAGTTTGTGGGGCCCGAGGGGAAGGTAACTGCCATTGAGGCGAATCCGGCGGTTTACGAACTGTTAGCGAAAAATCTTGAGGTGAATGGATATGTCCATCGCTCCACTTGCCACAACTTGGCGATTTACTCCGAACGCGGAGAAGTGCAACTGCAAGTCATGCGGTCGCACCTCGGTAGTTCTAGTTTAGTGATGACCGAAGAGGTAGCGGCAGAATGGCACGATTCGGTCACGTCGGTGACCGTGCCTGCGGCACCGCTCGACGAAATACTCGGCGAGCAATCCGTGGATGTCATGAAAATCGACATCGAAGGTGGTGAAGCAAACGTGTTTGCCGGAGCTACGAAAATACTCACTCAGAATCCCAATATTAAGATCGTCATGGAATTCAGTCCCGCGATGCTGGGTGGCGAAGAAATTGCCAGCGATTTATTAGACCGGTTGATGGGGCATGGGTTGCATCTTCACCGGATCGATGCAAGAGGCTATCCGCGAAGAATTACCAAGCAGCAGGCGATGCAATCGGCCGCTGGCGGGCATACCGACCTGTTCCTGTCCCGCTAAATGTTTGTCCAGAATGATCACAAGGTCTCGAAGATCACATTTCAGCCCCTGGCTTTGCCGGGGGGTAGCGGTGCCGTGGGATTGTTTTCAGGAGAATACCATTGCGATACTTCCTCGTTAGGCGACCCCCCGGCAAAGCCGGGGGCTGCGATTGCAACTTTGCAATCTTTGCCTTGCACCTGCTACCGAACAGATAAAGAGCAAATCGATGCCGCGGATACTAGTTGACTTTGAAAAAATGCGCCACCTCGAATGTGGCTTAGGCCAATTCTCGCTCGAATTGGCTTGGGCATTGCTTGCGGAACGGCGGCCCGAGGACGATTTGCACTATTTCCTGCCGGAGCAACATGCGCCGCGATTCCACCACGCCAAGGTGGTTATCAAACCGGTCCGACGCTGGCAAAAAGCAGCCTACATCGCCCCAATACGCGATCGGGTCAACCGAATTATTCCCGGGCCGCATTACGACCTCTGGCATGTTTCCAACCAGTGTTCTTGGTACGAACCCTGGAACGCCAGGGTGCCGGTCGTGCTGACGATTCACGATCTAAATTTCCTCCGCGAGAAAACGCCTAAGACAATCGAGTCGTATCTCTATTCCATTCAACAAAGAATCAACCGGGCGACTTGCATCACGACGATATCCAACTTTGTTGCGGGCGAAGTCCGATCGCACTTTGACCTCCAAGGCAAGCCGTTGCGGGTTATTTACAACGGGGCCTCGAACGCATCAGCCGAGGATGTCAAACGCCCGAGCTATGCGCCGAAGGAAAAATTTCTGTTCTCCATTGGCGACTTCATGGCAAAGAAAAATTTCCACGTTCTATTGGAGATGATTCGATTTTTGCCGGAGTATCATCTTGTGCTTGCGGGCAACCATGACACGGAATATGGAAGAACCATCCGTTTGCGAGCGAGCGAGTTGGGTTTGGAGAATCGCGTGGTGTTGCCTGGCAGAATATCCAATGCCGACCGGCAATGGCTCTACGCCCATTGCACTGCCTTTGGTTTCCCCTCGATTACCGAAGGATTCGGCCTGCCTGTGATCGAAGCGATGTATGCGGGCAAGCCGGTTTTCATGTCGACGGCAACTTCGCTCCCCGAGATTGGCGGCTCCGTGGGGTTTTATTGGAAATCGTACGAACCCAAAGCCATGGCGTCTTTTGTTCGCATGGGGTTGGAAGAAGTTGAAAAGACCCCGGAATATCCTGACAGAGTCCGGCAACACGCAGCCCAATTCAGTTGGAGTCTTGCGGCACGCAACTATCTTTCGCTCTACCGCGAAATCGCCTCGGGCAACATGTCAAAAGATGCAAGAGTCGCGGCGTAGGCGGCGTAAAAAATCGATCCTCCCGATATCCGTCAATCCTGAGCTATCGCGATCTTCGATTCATCGAAACGATTGGTTCGATGCATACCACATGCCCTCGGAGCCTGCCCTAACTCCAAGGACAATGGGAATCTCTCAAGTAGGCTGGAACAAGCTCCGCGCAGTTCCGGCAGCCGATTCAACACACTGCGCTTGCCGGAACTGCGCGGAGCTTGTTCCGGCCTACTTATCCTTAATTCCGCGCGCGTCCAACTGGGCGGATTGATCCGCCCAGTTGGTACGTTACGCGCGACTGCCCCAAATCATCCAAACTTAACTTCGCCGACGCGATATGCCTCCGATCAGTAGACTACCGAGGCCCAGGTGCAAAACGCTCGCCGGCTCCGGCACGGATGCAGCGGTAGCCGCGGCGGCCGTGGTGCCAAAGTTGGTTTCCCAAAGGGCCAGACTGGTCGCGTCACCCAGCTCGCGTTGCCATTTGAGGAAGTCGGCGCCGTCAACGTCGAGATCGCCATCAAAATCACCGTCTTGGCCCGCTACCACCGGCACGAGAAGTTCGGTGGGGTACAGGACATTCACTGTGTGACCCTTCTTATCGATCTGCATGGGACCGCCATCGGTCAAATTCTTGACGTAGAACGTCACGCCGTCGGTCTGGTTGGAGAGGTCAAAGGATACAGCAACGTACCAGTCCTTGTCGTTGTCAAGAAAGATATCAGACTCGACATTTTTAATTGTCTGAGTCACACCATCAGGGTTCGGTTCGCCAAGCGTCAATTTCGGGTGGCCTGGAATCCCACTAGCGTTAGTGACCTCATGGATTTGGAACTTCCAACTTCGATCGTTCTCGCCGCCGGCCGCTTCTCGGGCATTGTACTGCGAGGCAACATTCCATACATTGACGTCATCACAGCTTCCCGGATCACAGTTCGCATCCGGCCGATGGATCAGCGCTTCGATCGTAAATTTCGTGAAGGAAAAATCGGAGTGATCGTCGACTATAAACCCATCCGCGAAGTTGGAACCCGGGGCGTACGCAGCCATCTGTGTGTTGCTCGCAATGGCGTCGTCAAACGTCGAGCCGGGGCCGCTGTCGGGAATCGTCACCTGGGTCGCGTCCCCCGCGTCCCCCGCATCTCCCGGCAACATCGTCAAGTCGTGGTTATTCAGGCCGGAGTCATTCAGGAACCCACCATCGTCACCAAATCGCCAATACCCGACGGTTTCGGCATGCGATAGCGAACTGCCTAGCAGCAAGCAGGCAAAGCCTGCTGCCATCAAGCCAAACCACCGACGCTCACAAGCTGGCCAAAAAGCAAGAGTAAGCTTCATGTAAATAACGCAACATCTGAAAACCTCCTCGATCAAAAGACAAGTGAAACAAAGAATGTGGGACAAGGAAAACAAAGAGTTGATAAGCATCGCCACAGAGAGGTCTATTTGGGAGGTGCCATCTGGACACGACGGCACCCCACCAGTATCCTCCTTTGAAAAGAAGTTAGGCCAGGACGAACTCCGTGCGGGCCAGGAAAAGTGCTGAAACTGCTGCAGGAACCGTCTGGAACTCGCTCCAACCTATCTGAGCCTGTACCCCTACTTAGCGCAGCGGATAGCTTACCCGAACGGCAGGAGACACCCAAACGGTACTACCTTACTCCCCACTCTAATATCAGAGTACAAGCCGCACAACCTAATTTTGATTAAAAAAAACACCAATTTTTCAACAGCTAGGATGTAATGGAGCCTGTTGGCTGCGAGTCTGGTATCAGGGCGTCTGGTACCAGGCTTTGCCGGAAAACCGTGAGTCGCTACGCGCTAGCGTCGGGTTGCGGGGCGCAAGAGGTTGCCCTGGACACCCGACGCTAGCGCGTAGCGGCTCACGGTTTTGAAACAAAGCCCAGATCTGGAGATTCTTCGTGAAAGAGATTTGTCATGTTGCCGTGTTGATTGAAACGTCGCGTGAGTATGGGCGCGGTTTACTGCGGGGGGTCTACCGATACCACAAGGAACAAGCATCGTGGTCGATCTATTTTCAGCAACAGGATCTGGGCGCGCCACTTCCCCCGTGGCTCGACTCGTGGGACGGCGATGGCATCCTCGCTCGGGTGACCAGCGAGAAGGCGGCCAAGGCGCTTCTCCGAACCGGACTGCCGATCATTGACCTACTCGGTGGCATGCGACCGTTCGGCATTCCCATGTTTGGGACAAACAATCAAAGCGTCGCTCGCCAAGCCTTCGAGCACCTGGCTGGTCAGGGGCTCAAACATTTTGCATTTGTCGGTGAACGGACTGGCATATACATCTCCGCTGACGAGCGCCGGGACGCCTTCTGTAAAATTGTCGAAGAGAACGGTGCCGAGTGCCAAGTTTTCAAACATATACGTGTGCGGAAATCTTCGGTAAACTGGGAAAAATACCAGGATCGACTTGCCGAGTGGCTCCAACAACTCGACAAGCCCGTGGGCGTAATGTGTAGTCACGACTATCGTGGGCGACAGGTTCTAGACTCCTGTCGACGAGCCGACCTTGGTGTGCCGGACCAGGTTGCCGTGGTCGGCGTGGACAACGACGAGTTCCTCTGCAATCTGTCGATACCCTCCCTGTCGAGCGTGGACATCAATGCGGAACGCATCGGCTATGACGCCTCGCGGCTGCTGGACCGTGTTATGCGCGGTACCGCGACGTTCGACGAGCCCCACTCCTTCGAGCCGCTCTGCGTCATTGCCCGGCAATCAACCGATGTGGTCTCGCGTGAAAATGCAGCGGTTGCATCAGCCATGCGACTTGTTCGCCAGCACGCGTGCCGTGGTCTCACGGTCGCTCGGATCGAGCGGACGATAGGCGTTTCTCGCGGCAGTTTGGGAAGGCAGTTCAAGCGGATTGTTGGGTGTACGATCAAGGAGGAGATCCTGCAGACGCAGATCCAGGCGGCCAAGCAGAAGCTTGTCGATTCCGAAACACCGATTACCGAGATATCCGACCAGTGTGGTTTCAGCGAGTCGAAGTATTTCAGTGTCGTCTTCCGCAAATATACGGGGATGACACCGCGGGCGTTTCGCCTGAAGCACGGGCGGACGTAAGCCCCTCGGCCTCTTTGGACTACTAAGGATCAATTTTTGTGTGTGGTGCAAAGATTTCAATAGCCACAAAAAACACCAAAAGCAAAGATAAAGGAAAAGCCACAGATTGAACAGGGATGCAACCCAGCACGGCCACCGGCCGCAACCCAAGGGAACCACTAAGCTGCAGCCGGTAAATAACTTCCTCTTTTTGGCCGAAGGCCTTACGCACCGTAGCCTAGGGCAACGCCCTAGGACCGAAAACTTTTTGGCAAGCCAGGTACGCTAAATCCGGATGAACCATAAAGATAAGGGCTGAGTGACCTCTGTTTGCGATAGTCTGTTGTAAACTCTGTTGGTTCGCCCCGTGTACTCGGTCCCCAGCACTCGGCAAACCGGCCTGGGGAAAATCTTGACGACTTGCTATCATTTGCCGATTCTGGTGGATTATCATGCGAGTTACGAACGATGCGGCATCTGCTACTTTTCTCAATCGGCTGCTGCATCTTGTCAACGCCACTGGTCGGATGTCGTTCGGTGATGCGCACCGCTGGTCCGTTGCCGGTGAAGCATGAGATGGAGCGCGATCAGCTCGTTGTGCATAGCGACTTTCTATTGCCTGAGCGGCATCGGTTGTTCGATCAGCTCTCCGCACAGCGCCACACGATGGGCCAAAAGCTTGGCCTGACGCCCACCGACGAACCGATTCATGTCTTTCTGTTTGATCAGGACAAGGCGTACTACGATTTCCTCGCGGGGCAGTTCCCCGATTTTCCCGCGAGACGGGCACTCTTTGTCGAAACCGATACGCAGCTCGCCGTCTATGCCCATTGGGGAGATCATGTGGCTGAGGATTTGCGACACGAGGTGGCCCATGGCTATCTTCATGCGACCGTGCCGAATCTGCCGCTATGGCTCGATGAGGGATTGGCCGAGTATTTTGAAGTGCAACGCGGACAGCAGGGTCGGAATGGGCCGCATGTCGAGCTACTCAATCGCTTGCTGCAATCATCGTCCTGGCAACCCGACTTGGCGCGACTCGAAGGGCTCCAGTCGGCCAGCGCCATGACGCAGCAAGATTATGCCGAATCGTGGGCTTGGGTGCATTTTCTGTTGGAAACAAGCGACGAGCGTCGAGAGATGCTTTCGCAATATCTGGCCGATTTGCGCGAAAATGGCTCCGCGGAAACTCTCAGCATTCGGCTCGCAAAACGGCTGACTCGGGCTGAGTTGACATGGGTGGAGCATGTCGAAGGACTTTAGTTGCGAGTTGCGAGAGCCGGGTCGTCCCCGACCCCGGTACTTGCTGCTTCCTTCCGAAAAATCACCCCATGATCGACTTCGGCAAAACCTAGCTTACGGTAAAATGCCAGAGCAGCCTCATTGCTGGCCATCGTTTGGGCCTCGACGGTCGCCACACCACGCAGCCGGAGTAGGCGGAGCACCTCGCCGAGCAGGTGCATGGCGCATCCGCGGCGTCGCCAATCGGGCTGCACATACAAATCGAACATCCCTGCGGTGCTGATCCCCCAGCACGACGAAAGTGGCTGCACATCCCAAAACGAAACTCGGGCGATCACTTTTTTCAAGGCCTTATCGATCAATTCAAAACGGTCACTTTGCAAAGCGCCCCATACGCAAGCATCCCACCAATTCTTGGCCGGCGGATCGTGGATTTCGACGACTGTGGCACTCCGTTTGATCTGTCGTGCACCGCGTGACAGCGGGGGTCGAAACCGTGCTAAATCGCATTGCAACACGATCACCCGGTCGATTTCACGATAGTTGTTGCGAACACATGTCTCGGCAAGCACCGAATCGGTTTGCAACACGCCCGGAATCTCGCTCCCACCATAAAGGCCAAGGTAGAACGAGTTGAGTGGCCGAATGCCCCCGGCATAAATCACCTGAGTGCCATGAGACCGCAAGTATTCTTCGCTCGCCGCGAGCAAATCGTCGGCCAACGAATGATCCACCAGCTTTTCATCGGAGCTGGTGCTGCGCAACATCAGCATGTGTGTCGTGCCCATCGAAGGATCGATTGCCGCGCCTGCGTCATCCGGCCCGAAGCCTGCATGGACAAATCCCACGGGCTGGCCATCGCGCGTGGCGACAATAAACCCCTCGGGATCGAAGTGCATTTTGGAAAAGATCCCATGCTCGAGCAATTGGGGCGAAACGGGCTGCAACAGGCCACGTTGGGGCGGCTGACTGCGCCAGATTTCTGCGACAAAGGGCGGGTCCGAATTTCGAAATGGGCGGAAGCGAGTCACGCGCATAATTATGACACGATGCGAGATGGCCGCAAGCCGACTCATTTCAGCCGTGTCGCAACGCGACACACGGCAATCATCCAAACTACGCCGCCTGCTGCCTTCTTTGCCGGCGCAGTTCGCGGCGATCGCTGGGGGTGCCCTTCCAACGACGGTGTACCCACCAGTATTGCTCGGGGGCCGTGCGGATGAGTCGCTCTAGGCAAGAAGTGTACCACTGCGTGAGATCGGGAATCGTGCCATGCGGGAAGTTTTCCTCCCGAGGGTCAACGATTCCCTCGATTTGCATCTCGAAGTGCAAAGGTCGGTCTTTGCGAACGACGCCGCAGGCAATCGTCGGGGCTTGCCCGCTGAGCGTGAAGACTGCCACGGCCTTGTGCGTCGAGGCAGGTCGGCCGAAAAAATCAACCCAACATGCCGCCTCCCCGGCGTACTGATCGCCTAGCAGCACGAGTGTTCCCCCTTGCTCCATCAACAACGCAATCTGCTTGCTGCTCCCCTTTTTGGGAAGCATGTACTGCCCGGTCGCCCCGCGGAACCGATTCACAAACCGATCGAGATAGGGATTGTCCAGCGGCCGAGCAATCGTGTGCGTGGGAAATCCATGGAGCCCCAACAGATACCCGCCCATCTCAAAATTGCCAAAATGGCCAGAAATTAGCACCACCGGCCGCGGGTTGATCAGCCGCCTTACCATCTCGGGCATGCGAAAAAAATCGGTATGCTCGCGCCAGTTGGTGATATGTACCTTGCGCGGCGCCTGGGCGATTTCCGCCACCATGACGAAAAGATGCTCCCACATTCCCAGGGCAATCTGCTCGTGCTGGGCATCGGAGCGATGGGGAAACGCGGTGCGCAAGTTTTCTTCAATCACACTGCGCCGCAACCGCAAACCATGCCACATCAGTGAAGCAAACCGCTTCGCCAAACTTTGACAAGCAGACATCGGCAGCGCCTGAAGGATGCTCACCAATAGTCGAACAATCATATAGACAGCATAGTCTGAAAAGCTCTTCGCACGCACTTGAAATCGCTCCTTCCTTGGAAGACAAGGGGAGCCATTGTGACGCACGAGGCACGATCAGCGATAGAGCGATTTTTTTGCTGGACGCAAGTGCTAGCTAGTTCCCGTTGATAATACTCCCTTTCCGACCGACTTTGGGAACGGCGCGGGGCGACGAGCGGGCGAGGGAGTTGGCTTGTTCGGTTTTCTGTGGTGGGTCGGCGTTGTTGCGCCGCAGCGCGCGTACATCGCCTTACGTTTACGAGTTGTTTTCGGTTTTTGCGTCCGTTCCGCGTCAGCCTCCTGAGGTTTTTGCCAGGATCGTTAAGTTGTGACAGAACACGGCGCTGCCAACGGCGGACGTGAAATTCTTAAAGCCGCGAAAACAACAGCGAGCCAGGCGAAATGCTCGCTTTAAGCACGAGATCGTGCCTTCGATTCCGGCGCGCCACTGCTGCCAAATGCCCATCATCGTGTCGCCGAAATCTCGCGTCCGCCGAGGCACGCCCAGGTAGTCGACCTGTTCTTCCAATTCCTGGTAGGTGTCCTCGTCCGGACAGAAGCCCATGTCCGCGGCGACCGTTTTGGGCCGGCTACCGTACTTCTCTTCGTGTCGTTCGAGTACCGTCTCCAGGAGTTCGCTGTCGCTTACATTCTTCTCCAACACAACGTAATCGGTAATGAACTTCTCCTTCGACTGTGTGAGCAGCACCTTGTGACCGAATTCGACTGGCTTGCCACGCCGTCCACGCATGATCAACTCCGCATGAGATTCAAAAATGCTGAACACTTTGTCGGCATTTGGAACCTGCTCTCGATCGAACGCGCGGCGCCGAGCCACTTCGGCGACCTGCCGCATCACCGGCAAACGGTTCGCCAGCGACTGGGCAATCGTCGCCAACTCGACACACGTCGAACGTTCGGCCCAAGCGACGAATTGTTCCGCTTTTTCCAGAGCTTCCTCGACCCGGACGATCAGCGTCTTCATATTCTGGCGGACCTGGCGGAGACGCTTTTTGTTCGTGCTATTCGAGTAACGCGTGACGAAAAGATGCAGATTTTTGATCTTCTTCGCGTGAAATCGCCAAGGACAACGGAGTGGGTCGAGTTCTCGACCAGTCGACATTTCTCGGGCAGCCACGCGATAGACGTCCCACAGCAGGCTGGAGTCGGTCGGCCAGTGAATATTGCATTCGGTGACGGTCGTGTCGGTTCGCACATGTTCCAGGGAGACCGTTTCTTCGGCGACGACGCCGAGGGCCAATAGGTGATTGATCCGTTCCCAAGTCTCGGGCTGAATCGCGCGAAATGCCTTGTTCAGCAGCGTGAAGTCGATGGTCGGCTTTTTCAGCAGGCGGCAAAACCGCTGCAAGGTTTCGCTTTCGGCAATCCGGATCGACGCTTCCCGATAGTCGAGTCCTTCCCGTTGCAAGACGAGGATCGCGCGAAACAGGTTTTCGCTGGTGAAGATCGGCTTTCGGCCGCGTGCCGACGTCGTCTGGCTGAGCTGTTCGAGGTCGCGATGGACCACATCGAGAATCGCGGGCCGGCTGTCCAGCAACTGGCCGAGCGTTTTGTACTCGTCACGATAATCCCGTACCGTTTGGTTGTCGGCCTTCTCGTTGGCCCATCCAAAATCGAGAATCGCTTCAGCTTTCAAACGCATCGCCCGCTTCTCCTTGGGTAAAATGGCTCTTTGATTCGTTCTGTTTTCAATAGGATAACGATGCGTCTTTTTCTTGCTACACCAAAACCGGCCCGCCAGACGAATTTCACAATATTCTGATTTGGGAAACAGGAACTAGCTAAGCCGCAAGCGGCCGCTTGCGGCTTAGCCAATAACTTTACCGCGGCAACTTCGGATCGCTCTTCAGTGGCAACTTGACGGTACGCCCCGTCGCGGCCGATTTGTAGATGGCCAGAATGATTTCAACCGAGCGACGTCCTTCGTAGCCATCAATCGCTGGGGTGCCGTCGGATTTAATTGCCTTGAGCACGTCGCGGAATTGCATGGTGTGGCCATGATGGCCAATCGCCGCCGGGTCGGCCGCGCCGCCGCCTGTGCTTTTTACCGAGGCCATTTCACGCAAAATCGCAGCATCGCTCCGGTTTTTCTTGGCAAAATCCCACGCCTTGAGGTCTTCCTCCTCGAGCACGGCAGAACCTTCGGAACCATGCAGCTCGATCCGCTTCAAATAGCCAGGATAAGCGGCCGTCGTCGCTTCGATCACGCCCAACGCCCCGTTTGCAAACCGTAGCGTCGCGGTGGCAACGTCTTCCACTTCGATTCGCTTATGGGCAAGCGTTGCCGTGTTGGCTTGGATTTCAACGACCGGCCCCATCAGCCAGGTGAGCAGGTCGACTGTGTGGATCGCTTGATTCATCAGCGCCCCGCCGCCGTCGAGTTTCCACGTGCCACGCCATGCGCCGCTGTCGTAATACTCCTGCGTCCGAAACCATTTCACATAGGCGTCGCCGAGCGTCAGTCGGCCAAAACGTCCCGCGTCGATCGCCCGTTTCATCTTGATCGAAGAATCATGAAACCGTGATGGAAAAATAGCCGACAGCTTCACGCCCTGCTTTTCGCATTCCCGAATGATGCAATCGCATCGCTTGAGTGTGATCTCCAGCGGTTTCTCGATGATGACGTGCTTGCCAGCCCGAGCGGCCGCGATGGCCGGTTCCATGTGGGCGCCGCTGGGCGTCGCCACGGTCACCACGTCGACTGCCGGATCGTCCAGCATCGCGTCGAGCGAGTCGTAGGCTGTGCATCCAAGTTTTTTGGCGAATTTTTTGGCACTCGGCTTCGAGCGGTCGAAGCAAGCGATCAACTTCGCCCCATGCACCTCGGCGATGGCTCGGGCATGAAACTGGCTGATCATTCCAGTACCAATAATGGCAAATCCGTAAGGCATGGGTGGTTTTCTCCTCGGCGGTTAGGTTGTTCAAGCAGGTTGCACTGTGTGTTATTATGGTTCCCGGAAGGCCCAAGGGCCGGCGACCTCTACGCGAGGGGAAACATTATACGACAATATACCGTAGAGCTAGCCGCGAGCGGAAGCTGCCAGGAGAGTTGCAAAGTAGCCATTTCAGCCCCTGGCTTTGCCGGGGGGTCGTCTGGCGAGGGAATATCTCCACGGTTTTCTCCAGCATAATGGTACCGCGGTACTCTTACCCCCCGGCAAAGCCGGAGGCTGAAATGATTCTTCGTGGTTTTACAGTTCCCCAACCGTTTGCCGGAATCGCATGAAATACAAACCCAAACTCCATATCGTGCTTTTCCAGCCCGAAATTCCGTATAACGCTGGCAGCGTGGGCCGAACGTGCGTGGCGGTGGGGGCCAAGCTCTGGCTTGTGAGGCCACTGGGGTTCCGTATCGACGACTATCACCTTCGTCGTGCGGGTCTCGACTATTGGCAACACTTGGAGTGGGAGGTCGTCGACGATTGGCAGAATTTACAAGCGGGACTACCTTCGCAATCCTACTGGTATTTGACAAAAACAGCCTCACGGCTCTACACCGAGGTTCAGTTTCAGCCAGAAAGCGTGCTGGTCTTCGGGCGCGAATCGACCGGTTTGCCTGACGAGCTACTCGCAGAACATGCCAGAGAGTGCCTGCGAATCCCCGTGCGAACCGACGTGCGGAGCCTCAATCTGTCTAACAGCGTTGCCATCGTAGCCTACGAAGCACTGCGGCAGTGGAGCTAGTGGTCTGTCAGAAAGCATCCAGTAAATCGGCCGTCTTTGGCCGGTTACACCGTCACCGTTTTCCCAGGCACGGGCACCGGATAATAGCCTTCGCCATCGGGCACGACAGGAGGCGTATCGTCGAAGCTACGGAAGGTTTCCACAGGCGAGACGACTAATTCCGAAGCGAGGGCGTCTTTCATCGTGATCTCTTGACCGCTGTAGGTAACCATTCGGCCGAGGATGGCGGTCATCGTGCTCATCGCGCCGTAGTCGGCCTCGTTCGGCAGTTTGCCCGCCCGTAAATCGGCGAACAGATCATGATGCTCTTGCTGATGCCCGCCGCCGCCGCCTCGACCGTGGCTCCAAATTTCCTTTTCACCCGCAGCCGTGATAACACCCTTATCGATTTGCGAAGCGCCGGTAGTCCCTTGCACATGCTCCGAAACATTCTTCCAGCAACCTGGATTGTGCTGACACTGGCTGAACATTTTTGAGCCGTCGGCATAAGTATATTCGACAGCATGGTGGTCGAATATCTGGCCATTCTCTTTGCCCGTGCGGACTTGCCGACCGCCGATGCCGTGGGCCGAGGCCGGGTAGGCCTTTTTGAGCCAATTGATGACATCCAAATTGTGGATGTGCTGTTCGACAATGTGATCGCCGCAGAGCCAGTTGAAATAGTACCAATTGCGCATTTGGTATTCCATTTCGGTCTGGCCAGCCTTTCGAGGCCGAGTCCAAACCCCTTCGCTATTCCAGTAGACGCGCGCGGTGAGGATGTTGCCGATAGCGCCATCTTGTAATCGACGGATCGTTTCTTGGTAAAGGCGTTCGTGGCGTCGCTGGATACCGACGGCAACAGCCAGCTTTTTTTCCTTCGCCTTTCGGTTGACTTCGAGCACCTGCCGCACTCCGCGCGCATCGACCGCCAACGGCTTTTCCAGGAAAATGTGCTTGCCCGCATTGACGGCCGCTTCAAAATGCAATGGCCGAAAGCCGGGTGGCGTTGCGATTAGCACCAGATCGATATCCGACTCGAGCACCTTTTGATAAGCATCAAAACCAACAAACTGCCGCTCCTTGGGAACGTCGATCTGATCCTTGTGCTTGCGCTGCAATTGTTTCAACGAGCCTTGGAGCCGATTGTCAAATGCATCGGCCATCGCTACCAGCCTGGTAGGTCCCTCGGTATTCATCGCATTGCTCGCGGCACCGGTACCCCGACCGCCACATCCGATCAACCCCAGCTTGATCGTATCGCTGCCGGCCACATGCGCTGCGTTGGCAAGAGGCAAGCGACTCGCGACAACACCGCCAGCAACTAGTGCAGAAGAGTTTTTGAGAAACTCACGTCGTGACTTATTGGGCATCATTTTCTCCTGTCTAAATTCATTTGCGGAAATTGTGGGATCGGAAAAATTTCATTAGAATCCATAGACAAACGCTGATTGCATCAGACTAACTCACACAAAACAAGATTGCAAGCATCGTGCCCAGGAGAGCTGTAAAGTCTCGATGAACCATCTCAGCCCCCGGCTTTGCCGAAGGGTTGCCGAGAATTAGAGTCCGCACTGCTACCACCCTTCGGCAAAGCAGGGGGCTTTCATTCGCAGTTCCCGGACTCCCTCAGATATTTCACTTTAAGTATTAAAACGTGTCAGAAAACTGTCCGAGAAACCAATGACTCTGTTTTTCGAATCGTTGTGGAATGTGCTGCTTGCTTTGTCTCCTTGGCTGCTACTCGGCACGGGGGTCGCGGGCATGATGCAAGTTTTGCTGCCGGAAGATTTTTTGAAACGGCAGCTCTCGGGACCATGGGGAGTTCTTAAAGCCGTGGCACTTGGCGTGCCCTTGCCGCTTTGTTCTTGCGGAGTGATTCCTGTTGGCATGGGATTGAAAAATGGGAACGCTAGCGACGGAGCCATCGTCGGCTTTTTAATTAGCACACCACAAACGGGTGTCGATTCTATCCTGGTGAGTGCTTCGTTTTTGGGTTGGCCATTGGCTGTTTTCAAATTGCTGAGCGCAACGATCACCGGTCTTCTCGGTGGTTGGCTGACCGATTTTACTAGCAACACCACGGAGCCATTGCAAACGGCTCCTCTGACAACCATCACAAAGCAGCAGCCACCTCGGCATGCCAATCGCATCGCCGTATTGTTCGGTCATAGTATGATGCTGCTACGTTCACTCTGGGGCTGGCTCTTCATTGGTATCATCACCTCCGCTGCCATCGAAGCATTTGTTCCGAACCATGTACTGGCAGGATTGGCCGAATACGGCAGCCTGGCAGCCATGTTCGGAACGTTGCTCATTGCAATTCCGCTCTATGTTTGTGCAACCGCGTCGGTTCCCATTGCAGCGGCACTCGTTGCCGCCGGATTGCCGGCCGGGGCCGTCCTGGTCTTTCTCATGGCGGGACCCGCCACCAACGTTGCTACCCTCGGGGCCATCTATCGAACACTAGGGCTTCGACCGCTGATGGTTTATTTGGCGACGGTCATCTTCGGAAGCATCGCCTGCGGATGGGCGTTCGACTCGATTCTCGATGCAGGTCCGACTGCCATGATTGATCACCATGAGATGAGCACCTGGTGGAGCACCGCCAGCGCGATCATTCTGCTGGTGCTGATCGGCTGGTTTTGCTTGCAAGATGCCCTGCGGCTACTAAAGCGTTGGTCGCTTTCTTCCGCAAAAGGGCCAACGATAACGGTAAGAGTAGGAGGAATGACTTGCCAAGGTTGCGTCGCCGAGCTTGAGAAAACGCTGACCAGTGAAGCGCGCATCCACTCGGCAACCGTCACACTCGAGCCAGGATGCGCAGTCGTCCACGGAGAAGTCAGCGAAAGCCGAGTTCGCCAACTCATCGAACAGGCAGGTTTTCACCCGACATAAGGTACCACCCACCGACCGGCAGTTCGATCAACAAATTACAGGTGACCTTCGGTACTTGGCATGGCCGCAAAATTACCCTATAAATAGCCCATGCATCCTATCGCGCCCGTAGCTCAATTGGATAGAGCACTGGTCTTCGGAACCAGGGGTTGGAGGTTCGAGTCCTCCCGGGCGTGCTTATCTTTTTGGCGTTTTCAAACCGCCATGTCAGAGAAGTTGACTTTCAGGGCCCTAGCCAACTGCTCTCAAACCGCTTCGGACGATGAAGCCTGTGCAGTTTCGGAAGTTCCGCTATCCATAGGAGAAAAGGTGTCAGGAACCGTTTGTTGACAGAAGGGATCCCTGTTGATATTCTCGGGGGATGGGAAGACCAAGACGAGCCGCCAGCGGGGGCCTGATTTACCACGTACTCAATCGGGCTAACGCGCGGATGACGATCTTCAAGAAGGACGAAGACTACGAGGCGTTCGAGCGGGTGCTCGAAGAAGCGGTCGAACGAACAGACATGCGGCTGTTGGCCTATTGCCTCATGCCCAACCATTGGCACTTGGTGCTCTGGCCGCGTACCGACGGGGAACTTTCGCAATTCGCCGGTTGGCTGACGCTAACCCACACGCAGCGATGGCACGCACACCGCCACAGCCGAGGAAGTGGTCATGTGTACCAAGGACGATTCAAATCGTTTCCGGTGCAGGATGACGATCACTTCTATCTGGTTTGTCGCTACGTCGAACGAAATGCACAGCGAGCGAATCTGGTCAATCGAGCCGAGGATTGGCGTTGGGGAAGCCTGCATCGTTGGCATGACGGTACGGCGAAGGAAAAGTTGCTATTAGCCGCTTGGCCTTTGCCGCGTCGTCGGCGTTGGCTGGAGTATGTGAATGCGCCGCAAACCGGGGCGGAGTTGTCGTCACTTCGTCGGAGCGTGCAGCGAGGTTGTCCGCTTGGCGAGTCGACTTGGTGCGACCGAATGGTGCGTCGACTGGGCCTAGAGAGTACACGTCGCCCTCAAGGCCGACCCAAAAAGAAGAAAAACGGTTCCTGACACCTTTCCCCCCCCTGAAATTGAAAGCGGTGATCCTAACTGTGGACTGCAATAGTTATACCAAGACAGATTTTGGATTCATGTCATTGGATTGGAACAACCCGGCCTACCTGTTTCTCCACCCCATAAGCGAGTGAAGTGCGCAAGACATTCGCGACTTCGCTTTGTATCCCAATTTCTTGGCTTGGGCGAAATCCGCGTTGGCGTTGGCTTTGTCGCCTTTCTGTCTGTACGAACAGCCCCGAGCATAGAATGTGTACCCAGCTTTCGAATTGATCTGAATCGCTGTTGTATAGTCGGTGATCGCCTCGTCGTGCTCACCTTTTTCGACGTAGGTGAAGCCACGGTTGCAGTACGCCTCGGCATACTTCGGGTTGAGTCGAATGGCCTCGGTGTAGTCAGCAATGGCCTTGTCGTGGTCACCCTTCTCCGAGTAGGAACAACCCCGCCCATAATGCAACTCGCCTTGTTTCGGGTGGCGGTGGAGTCTGACGCCCTCATTGTAGTCTGCAATAGCCTCGTCGAACTTGCTCTTTTCTTCATAGTCAGAGGCCCGACCCCATAGGCGTTGACACCTTGTGGACTGAGTCGAATGGCCTCGGTTAAGTCAGCAATCGCCTTGTCGTGGTCACCCTTCTCGCAGTAGGTGCAGCCACGGTTGTAGTACGCATCGGCATCCTTCGGGTTGAGTAGAACGGCCTCGGTGAAGTCCGCAATCGCCTTGTCGCAATCACCCATCCTGTCGTAGGTCAAGCCACGATTGTAGTACGTCAGGGCATGTTTCGGATCGAGTCTGACGGCCTCATCGTAGTCAGCGATGGCTTTGTCGAACTCACCCTTCTTATCATAAGCATAGGCGCGCCCGCAATAGACTCCGGCATGTCGTGAATCGAGCCGAATGGACTCCGTAAAGTCTGCAATCGCCTTGTCGAACTCGCTCTTCTTTTCATAGACATGGGCTCGCCCCCAATATGCCTCGGCACATTGCGGTTTGAGCCGAATGGACTCCGTCGAGTCCACAATCGCCTTGTCAAACTCACCCTTCATATCGTGAAGCTTGGCTCGCACCCGAAATGCTTCGGACAACTTAGGGTCGAGGCGAATAGCCTCCGTGCAGTCAACCATGGCCTTGTCGAAGTCGCCGTTCCTGTCGTGGCAACTACCCCGCGTGCAATATGCCTCGGCCAGCATCGGATCAAGCTGGATGGCCTTGTTACAGTCGACGATGGCCTTGTCCAATTCGCCTTTTCGCAAGTAAGCTTGGCCCCGGCTGGAGTACGGCTGAGCGTTTTGTGGATTCCGACAAATGCCCTCGGTGTATGCCGCTATCGCTCCTTCGAAATCGCCTCTGTCTCGCAGCAAATTGCCTTGCTTTGTTGCTTCATCTTCTAGGCTACTCACGACGAGTTCTCCTTCTCAGGACAGGAACAGCCGCCTATTTCAAGGGGCATAGTGGCGTTAGGGATTTGTAGACTGCAATAATTGTCCCAGAACCGATCTTGGATTCATGTTCTGCCATGGGTGGCCCGATGGAAGTAGCGACAGCGAGCGTGCGATCTCTGCAACAGCATTCATGTCATCTCCGCGTTTTCCGAGAACAATTGCCTATGCCATATTCACTTCCGATACCTTGTCGGTCACATTCAGTATTCGTAAACATTCAACCTCTGCATCGCCTACACAGCCTCTCTTTAGAATGATAAATGATAGGAAATGATAGGAAAAATGATTTTTACCCTACCATGGATGAGTTTACCAAGAGGAACTGGTGAGTCAAGTGAAAAGGGATCCAGAAAGTGGCCATGGCCACTTTCTGGATCCCTTTTCACTACTGGCTTGGCGATTAATTGGGGATTGTAGAGCAAATGTAGCCCATGAGCGAGGGAACCTCTGTTTAATCTATCGGCTTATGCGCACCGGTCTCGTGCTGACATTCATCGGTGACTTAGAAGGCAGCCAGGAACGTATCCATGTCCACGTATGTCAGTTCCGGGTTCTGGTCCATATATCCGGAGTCCAGGTCATGGCCCAAATCATTCGGATCGGGTGGTCCCCTCGGTGCCAACGCTTTCCACAATCCGCAGTGACGCAAAATTTTCTCAATCACTTCGTTTTGGGGTGGATCAATAAAACTGATTATTTTCATTTCACCGCCGCACTGAGGACAAGCCATGGGGTCAATCTCGTAGACCCGCTTGGTGGAGAAAAGGTGTCAGGAACCGTTTTCATGATTCCGTAAAAGGTTCCTGACACCTTTTTCCGTACTTTTTCCGTAAGCATTGCTATCGCACCACAAAAGCAACTGCCATTGATATTGGTATCTCCGAGTTTGTCGTGTTGTAAAGCGATGCAAGCAATGCAATCGCAGCAGTGCTTAACACTTGTAGGGCATAGACTTAACGTTAAGTTAATGCCATTCAGACCTGTCTCGTTTATTCTCTCTGGATTGGCCAAATCAGTCTGGAACACCGGCAATTACGAATCGGGGACGGCCACAGTCAAAAGGTCTCCTTGCTTCAAGTTTAGGTTGGGCAATTCGACCGCCCGACCGTTCAAACGCAGCAGCAGTTGAGACTCACCGGCGAACACCAGATCAAGCTGATTTAGCGTCAGACTTCCGTGCGTGATTTTTAGCCTCGCCTGCTGTCGGTTCTGCTGGTAAGTGCCCCAGGCTCGGCTGGTGGTGAACGGTGTTCGGAAGTCCTCTTGCTGAATAACAGGAGCGAACGCCAACCGGCCTTTCGCCTGATCGAATTCAAACCCGCCGACTGCTAGGAATACCGCATAGCTGGCACCGGCCCGCGCGTAGTGGTCGGAACACTCGATCTCGTTGTATGGATTGCGGCCGCGTAAGGCGGAGTACCGGTCGTGGATTGCTCGAGTAATCGCCAAGCCGTTTTCGACAAGGTCGTCATCCCCTTCGGAAACCATGTGAGCAGCCGCCTCGTACTCAAACCCGGTCATGCACTCGTTGAAGTACCCGTACTGCCAGTGCTTCTTGAAATCGTCACGGAGGCCGCCTTTGGGCCATGTGCACATCAGCAGACCGGAATCGTCTCCCGAAGCGTAGTGTCGGCCTTCGGTAAACGCGGTACGGAACCTGCCGTAGTGCGGCACAAAGTTATATTTCCACAGCGACCGCAAAGCCGTCTTCTGATGTTCCGCATTGTACAGCCGCCCTAGGCCAACCTGATTGGCCCAGAATTGGCCCATCACCTGATCGATATAGCAACCTCGGCCAACGCCAATCGCATTGGAATGTTCCGGGTCTTCGATCTGTTCGTAGAATTCGCCGTTGAACAGTTTGGCAATGTTTTCGCGACCCAGTTCATAGACGTTACGACACTGCCGGGCGAAATTGTCATCACTTGTCTGCGACGCCAACTCTTCACCTGCCCGCAGCGCGGCAAGGTACATCGAGCAGAGGACATGCACCTTGCCGAACCACTCGGCGTCGAGAGTGTTGTGTTGTTCGCCGTCGAGCAGCCCATCCAGTCCACCGCGATGGTCTTGCTTGTCAAAATCGATGAGGTATTCGATCGCCTGACGGCACGCGGGCCAGACTCGTTCGAGATAACCGGGGTCGTCCGACAGTTGCTGGTCACGCAGCGTTCGCAGGACATAGCCACACTGAGAATCGATCGCGAAGATGCCGTTATTGTTCCCTCTGAACCGAATCGCACCGTCTGCCTGCTGTGCGATTCCAAAATCAGTCACTTCGCGAAGATTTCGTTCGATCTGAGGAAACAGCCGGGCGTGTCCCTGAGCATACTCCCAGACATGCCCGCAGGTTCCCGGGCAACATCCAATTCCTTCCCAAGCCCAGAACCGCCCGTCTTCGAATATTAGCGAATTCTGAGTTTGCAGCGTGTTCGCTGTCAGAATGGTGCGGTCAAGCAGCCACTGCGGCAGCGTTGAGTCGTTCCAGGTCTCTACCCACTTTCGGGTCAGAGATGTCAGCCGATCCATATTGCCGGCCACGTGCTCGGCCACAGCCTCACTGTCAGCGAATCGCGCAGAATAGTGCCGCTTCCGGTTTCGCTGGCCGGTCACGGGATTCAGGTTGGGAACATGCCAAGTGATCAGAAAACGCAGAGTAGCAGATTCACCGGCGAGCAAGGGAACTTCGACTCCGACCTCGTTCCTATCCGTTCGCACCTCGACTTGGTCGGTTCCTACAAACACCAGCGACATTGAGCCATAGTCAAGCTGCCCGGTGGCATCGATAGAGGCGGGTTGGACGTCAGTAAGACGGAAATGATCGGCACCGATGTTCCCCCAGCCGCCGGTCGCATCGTCGCGGATGACAACACGGCCCCGCTTTCCATTCCATCGAGACACATCGAAGAACGCGTCTCGCATCAGATTGTCATTGTGGCCTGTCGCAGACGCCACCGCTTTGCCGGCGACAACAAGTTCCACGGCGAGTTGCGATGGATTACGCCCCCCACCGATACGGAACGCCAGGAAGCGGCGGTCGATGGTAAATTCCGGAGAGACCAGTTTTCCGGTGGCCGCGTCGCGCGCTTGGACAATTTGTGAATCGGTGACACCGCCTCCGGTCACAGCTGATGCATGAGAGTTGACGAAAGCGACGCCGATGGCGTTGACGTTGCCTTGGTACCCGGGCAGAGTCTGTCCAGTGGCTGGTCGGCTTCCGAATGCCTTGCCAATAACTTCCCAGCCTTCGTAGTTACTGGCTTCAAAATCGAACAGAATCCGATCGGCTCGTTCTGATTCGCTAGATTGGTCGGGCATCGTCAGGCAATGGTGCAGTCCAGTGCAATGGTCGGTGGCGATCCTTCTGCTGTGGCGTAGAGCTTCAAGTCCAGAATACTGCCCCAGAACATTGTTCAGATGACCGGTAAGTCGGATTGTGCGAGCCCTTGAATCTTCATTCGTGACCATGTATTCCATCACGGTCACTGGCAAAGAAGAGTCTTTAAGGTTGAGCGGGATGAACGGCGAGAAGGCTTCCAGAGTCGCACGCACCGGGGTATCTATGTCTGAGAAGTCGACCCGTCCGATGGGCCAGCGTCCGGTAAACTGCACGATAGACCATCCGGTCAGGTCCATACGGCGACGATTTTCACCGTCGTGCAGTTCAAAAAACTGCTCTATCCCTCTAGTCTGCTCACTGGCCCGGGGAGGCAGCAGGAAATTCGCGCCACCCCGCTCGCGAGGGCTGCGGTTTTGAATCGTTTGCAACCCTTCAGGTGCCTTAGCCTGGCTGTTTGGAACAACGCCTTCGTGGTGCTGGTTGAAGATGTCCCACACCCACAACCGACCGTCCCCCGACAGATAGACGGTGCCGCAGCCAATTCCGCCGACCGTCATACCGATCACTTCCAGGTCGACATTCTTGTTGCTGTAGGCGATTGACGCGTCAAGCGGATGCTCTCGTTGAACCAGCGATTTCAGCCAGTCGTCTGGTAGACTCTTGTCCACCGGGACAAACCGCGCGTACAGGTCTTCTGATGAAAACGACGACGTCGCTTCATCACCGTGGCAATAGCAACCGGCTCCGCACGACGCGGCGCCTATGGTAGTGAGCTTCAAGAAGTTTCGTCGGTCCACTGTTTTGCTCCAGACAAGTTATGGGTTGTTGTCCGATTCATTCTCTAAGTGTGCTTTCCGGGCTGAGCCCGATCGCAACTCTCTCATTAAAAAGCGATCAATTGGCGGAGAAGTCAGTTACTGCCTAAGCCGCGTCCGCCGGGTGCCGCTGCTGGCTTGCCCAGCAGTGCGAACCTGCGGATGAGATTCTATCACAGGTTCAGCTGACTGCCCGACTCGTTATCCGGGTGGAGAAAAGGGGGTGGAGAAAAGGTGTCAGGAACCGTTTTCATGATTCCGTAAAAGGTTCCTGACACCTTTTTCCGCCCCATTTTACATCCGCACGCATCGGATCTCCGGCGGTATGATCCTTGAGGACTTTCAGAAAGTTGGCCACCAGCTCAGGGCAGGTCTCTGTCAGCGTTTTACGTCCACCCCTTTTTTTCGCTGGCGTTCTATGTCCAGCTCTTCGTCTGATTCGATTTCGGCGATTCCCTGCCGAATCGTCTTGGAATCACACTCAAGCAATCGGGAAACATACTCGATCCCTCCATGACCCAGTTTGGCCGCTTCGATACCTGCGTAACGACGACGGTCACGTTCGTTCAAAGACCGGTAAAATCGGCCCATCTGCTGCTCTACTTTCGCCGAATAACCGTCCATGGTCCACTCCTGAGGGCTTGATAAAACAGAGTATCATACAGACAAAAGCAATCTAACCAAATGCGGATCTTATTTCGGGACTATTCCTTAGGGCAATAATCACTTGGCCACGGCATCATTATGTTCTCGTATCATCTTGATGATTTGCTCATCGGCAAAATGCTGGTCGATGATACCCATGGGATCCCAAGAGCCTTCGCTCCAGAGGAATGCCTTGGTCACCCGATTTGCGGTTGGCTGATGAGCTAGGAAATTTAATAACGCCTGATGGAACTCGACGCGAAACTTCTGCATCGCGGCTGGCTTCCATGGGTTTTGGTTCGGATCGTCGCTCCCTTCCCAGGGCGCGACGGCCGCCTCGGCGGGCGTTTTGGCTAGGCCAGCTTCCGTGCCACCGCCGATGCCGACCTCAGTGAAATGCAGCGGCATCTCACGAGGAACCTTCGCACCATGTTTCTCCATTTCTTGTAAAAACACACGAATTGCTTCCTCAAAATCGGCCGGTTCGGGCGGTAAATCAAACCAGCGATAGTCCGACAACCCGATGAAATCGCAGCGGTCGATAAGCATTTGCACCTGCTCGCGCTGGTCGTTGGTTGGCAAATGGTCTCCGGTGACATTGTTGAAGTTCAGCCCCAATCCTAGTCGCAGCTTTGGCGATCTTTTTCGGCGAGACAATGCATCCATCAGCTTGCGGTAAGATGCAGCATGTGTGAACAGGCTGTTGCCCATTTCGCCGACTAAAGAGAAATCCACGACCGTTGTCTGTGGAATTGTTGTCTGTGGAATTGCTGCCTGTGGAATCGCCTCCGCCAGCGCATCGACGACCGAATCGATCATCGCTTCTTGATAGTTGTATTTTCCGTATCGTACGAGCGGATCGAACTTGAAAAGATTGCGCCAATCGTCGATTTCACCCCAACTGTTCAGGTGTGCCAGTACGGTTAGCTCCATGCCTTGAGCAACGGCTTCGGAAAAAACCTGACGTAGCGATATCTGGAACTGCGACCGCAATGTATCATTGAGCTTAACATAATCGCTTCCCTGCAAGACTCCGTAGCTAATCACCTCGCGCTCGGCGTTGATCTCGCAAAACAGCGTGACCACCACATTCACATGCCGGCAGCCCAACTCGGCTGCACGCCGCACATACTGCACTCCCTTGTTGTATTGCGGTTTATGAAATAAGAGGACCGAGGGATTCAGTTGCGTGCCAGACGAAGGCTTCCCCTCGGTTTGCTCGGCTTGTGAAACATGGCCTGGGTCTTCATGCTCCTCGCCTGTAGATGCAGGAGTCGTTGCCATCGTTGTTAGAAAGGCAAGAAATGAGAACACCCAACTTCGCGGGTGAGTGCTGACGCTATTCACTGCTGCTATCTCCTTCTTCTATTCCATCTAGGAGCTTGCAATCATCGGAGTGTTGATCGCCGGCTGCCGGGCTTGTCCCGGCACTGCCATCACACGCCGGGACAAGCCTGTCGGAAAACGATTCTACCTCATCAATACTCTCCTGCACTACCGACGTGTGAAATTTTGTTTTTTCAACAACATTTTCGCAAGTTGTTGTAAGAAATATCTCAGCGTCTCTGCGTGAGATAATTTTGGTTGCGGCCTGCGGCCGCGCTGCGGACTTGGCATTGTCAGAAAACCTCCATCTCGCGATTAGTTTGAGCCGTGGTCGCTTGACTCGGATAATGGGAGCGGTTAGAGTCTTATCTCTGTAACATGTGCGCACCGTGCGCGCATTATTGCAAGCTCTTGTGAGTTACGGCTTTGTGTCGGGCTTAGGATTTAGGGTTCAGGATTTCGGTGTAAGTGTTGATCCAAGGTCCTGAACCCCGAATCCTGAACCCATTCCTCTTTGGTTGCGGCTTTGCCGCGTTAGGATACCCAAGCAAACCGGGCAACTGTTTTTCCTATCCTTATTCCATCGACTGCTATGAAAACAATCCGCTCAAATCTCTTGCTTGCCTGCCTTTCGATTCTCGCGTCGATCGCTCCGCTTGCAGGCATTGCCGCGCCGCCCAATATCATTTGTTCTTCTGGCCGACGACCTCGGCTACAACGACCTTTCCTGCTATCGCGATGGCTTCAAGGACCAGGCCGAGAAAGCCCCCACATGCGAGACCCCAGTGATCGATCAACTGGCGGCCGATGGGATGCGCTTCACAGATTTCTACGCAGGGGCGCCGCTCTGTTCGCCCTCCCGAGCCGCCTTGATGACCGGTCGGAATCCAACACGATCCGGTGTTTATAACTGGATCCCCAGGAACACGCCTATGCATCTTCGGACCGAAGAAGTCACGCTGGCAGAGGTATTGAAATCGGGCGGCTACAACACCGCTCACTTCGGCAAGTGGCACCTGAAGGGGATCAGCAAGGAGTACCCGAATCAGCCTGGACCCAATGAACAGGGGTTTGACTACAGCTATTGGACCGACTTGAATGCCCAGCCCAGTCACCGCAATCCGGTGAACTTCATGCGTGATAACAAATCGGTCGGCAAGCTCACCGGGTATGCATGTCAACTGGTTGTCGAGGATGCCATTCGTTGGCTCGATACGAAGTGGGATAAGACGTCACCGTTCTATCTCAATGTCTGGTTCCACGAACCGCATCAGAAAGTTGCGGCACCGGCGAATCTGAAGAGGCGTCACCAGTACAATCAGGACTACTACGGCTGCATTGAGAATATGGACCGGGCATTGGCAGGCTGCTGGAAAAAATCAACGCCTTGGAACTGAGCGACGACACGCTGGTGATGTTTAGCTCCGACAACGGTTCCATCTGGCCCCACTCCAATGATCCCCTGCGCGGAGCCAAGACCTTCACGTACGATGGCGGATTACGAGTCCCCTTCATCATCAAATGGCCAGGTAGGGTACCCGCCGGCAAAGTAAACGATTCTCAAGGCAGCTTTACCGACATCCTGCCGACCCTGTGTGAACTCACCGGCCTGCCAGCGCCTTCGGATCGCTCGATCGACGGAGAGAACCTGCTCCCCTTGTTCACCGGACAGATCGTGACCTACCAGCGGAAAAGCCCCATCTTTTTCTTCTGCTATTTTCGCGATCCTATCTGCATGATTCGTGACGAGGATTGGGTGCTCCTAGGTTATGATAAACGCTACGAGCCGGATCAGGAAATCACCGTGAACGCCGCAGCAAAAGTCGTTCCATGGAGCTTCACCCAAGAGCATATGGAATTTCTCAAAAAGGTCGAAGTACGGGAATTCGAACTCTATAACATCCGGACGGACATCGGGGAGCAGCACGATCTCGCCACTGAACATCCGGAAAAAGTCGAGACCATGAAGGCGACAATGGTCCAGCTCCGTGAAGAGATGCTGGCCGAAGGGGGCGTTTGGGAGTTCACCAAATCGCGAAAAAAGAAGAGCCTGTAGCAGTATGATAAGTTCCCGCCCTCTTAGCTCGACTTTTTCCGTTTTTTGAGTACTTCAGATCCCCAAATTGGTATAGGTAAAAAGGGCCTCCTTGGTTCAAGCTTTTGACTTGTAACAACCAAAGTCTTGAGCAAGGAAGCCCTCATGGTTCGCGTGCCGCACGATTTCAAGCCGTTACTACAATGTCTCGTTGACACCTTTCACCGGCGAACGACGGCTCGACGATTCGTTCTGTTCTTCCTTGCCGCTATTCTAACAACAGGCGACCGAACTGTCTCTAACGTACTCCGGTTGTTGAGCTTGATTGAGACGGTCAATCCGTCGACCTACCATCGTCTGTTTTCTCACCGTCGCTGGCAATCCCGGCCCTTGGCCTACGCGATTGCCCGTTTCGTCCTTGATCGGTTCATTCCCACCGGGACGGTAAAAATCTGCGGTGACGAAACGGTGGATGGTCATCGCGGCAAAAAAGTTTACGGCAAAGCCCGACATCGCGACGCAGTTCGCAGCGCCAACTCGCACACCGTCTTTCGATACGGACACAAATGGTCCGTCTTGTCGATCCTGGTTCAATTACCTTACACCAATCGTCCCTTTGCCTTGCCGGTGCTGGTCGCTCTTTATCGCAGCAAGCAGTGCAACGCTGATGAGGGGCGTCGCCACAAAACTCCCGTGGACCTGATGTGCGGCTTGCTAGCAACGCTAATGCACTGGTTTCCCGACAGAAAGTTCGTTCTTGCAGGTGATGGAGCTTATGGAACTCATCAGATGACACGTTTTGCCTATAAACATCGAAAACGATTGTCGCTGGTAAGCAAGTTCTCGGGTGACGCAAGTCTGTTCGCGCCGCCACCCAAACGCAAGAACCCCAAAGTCGGTCGACCACGAGTCAAGGGCAAGGCCTTACCCTCACCGGCCGAGGTGGTTGCTAGGAAGAAAAAGGGGAAACGCTTACGTGTGCGGTGGTACGGCGGCGGCTGGCGAAATGTCGAAGTGATCACGGGCAAGGGCCATTGGTATCAGAGTGGCAAAGGCGCGATCGAAGTATTGTGGGTGTTTGTCCGTGATCTCAGCGGCACCCATCGAGATGAATACTTTTTCACGACCGATCATTCCATGTCTGCCAAAGCAGTCATTGAAATGTACGGCGGACGCTGGAATATCGAGACCACGTTCCAGGAAATGCGTGAACACCTTGGACTGGAAACAACACGCGGCTGGAGTCGCCAGACGGTGTTGCGAATGGCGCCCTGTCTGTTTTGTGTGTACACGCTGGTAGTGATCGTTTTTGATACGATGCCGTGGTCCAATCCACACGTCCGACTGAAGCACTGGGTTGGCAAGGAGCAAACGACATTTTCTGATATGATCATCAGTGTTCGACGCTATTTTTGGATGGAATGGATTTTTGCATGGGTGCCTGGAGGCGAGGTCGTGCAAAAATTATCCAAACCCTTGCGAGTTGTGCTAGACTTCGGGCTAGCCCAAGCCGCCTGACGGAAAAAGTCGAGCTTAGGGACGACCGATAAATAACTTCCCCATTTCCAGGAGAGGGTTCAGGGTTTAGGGTTCAGGAAAAAAGAGGGGACAGGGTTCGAGAATTGCATTGCATTTATGTACTGAACCCTGAGCCCTACCAGTTGCCACAGCTATTGATTGAGTGTTCCTTATCAAACCGGATAGTTATTTACCTGCCGCCCCTTACCTGTCGCTGCTGCCGACTTCTTGAGGTGACACCTGTGGCCAAATCACACGGGGAACCATAAACGGGAACCACTGAGTCTCGCACATTCCAAGTAGTCTCGCTATGAAAGAAGTGTACGGCGAACTTCTCCTTCGCCGGTGGGACCGATCAGACGGGCGTTCAGACCTTGGAAGGGATAGCTCAACCGTTTGGCGTCGAAACCGAGTTGGTTCAAGATCGTGGATTGCAGATCGAGCACGGTCATTTTATCTTCTGTCACGAAATAACCTAACTCGTCGGTCGCACCATGGACCACGCCCGGCTTCATTCCGCCACCAGCGAAGAACATCGTGAAGGCGTGTGGATGATGATCGCGACCGAGGAACTTGGAACCGTCTCGAGCTTCGTTCATGCTTGTTCGCCCGAACTCGCCGCCCCAGATCACCAGGGTCTCCTCTAACAGGCCGCGCTGCTTCAAGTCGGTGATCAGTGCAGCGACAGGCTTGTCAGTCTCGCGACATTTCTTCGGGAGTTGATGAAGCAAATCGTCACCTTTGGTTGTTCCATGTTCGTCCCAGCCCCAATCGTAGAGCTGAACGAAGCGGACACCCTGCTCGACTAATCGACGCGCGAGCAGACAGTTGTTTGCGAACAGCGGCTTGCCGGGTTCAGCGCCATAAGCTGTCAGTGTTTCCTTGCTCTCGCGCGTAATGTCCATCACCTCGGGAACGCTCGTCTGCATGCGATAGGCCAGTTCGAATTGTTCAATCCTCGCCAGGGTTTCCGGATCGCCCATTTTTGATGCTTGCATATGGTTCAACTCGGCCAGCGTATCGAGACTCTTGCGGCGAATCCCACGATTCATGCCTTTAGGATTCGTGACATAGAGAATCGGATCGCCCGTATTGCGACATTGGACACCTTGGTAAACGCTCGGCAAGAATCCAGCGCCCCAGAGACGTTTTCCCGCAGAGGGCATCTTGCCGCCCGACACCAAGACTACGAAGCCGGGCAGGTTCTGGTTCTCGCTCCCCAGTCCATAGGTGACCCACGAACCGAGCGAAGGAAAACCGCTGCGCATTTGTCCAGTGTGAACAAATAACTGAGCTGGCGCGTGGTTGAATTGGTCAGTCGTCATCGAGTGGACCATCGTCAACTCGTCGATGATGCCACCAAGATGGGGTAGCAGATCGGAAACCCAACGACCGTTTACCCCGCGCTGCGAAAACTTATGCGGCGTTCCCAACAGCGTCGGGTGGCCTTTGATAAAAGCAAACCGCTGCTTTTCAAGAAAGCTCTCCGGGCACTTTTGCTGGTTTCGTTTGACGAGTTCTGGTTTATAATCGAACAGATCAATTTGCGAGGGCGAACCTGCCATGTGCAGGTAGATCACTCGTTTTGCTTTGGGTGCAAAATGCGGCTGTTTAGGCATCATCGGACCAACCGCTTCACGCTTGATCGACGCCGAACTCCGACCGGTTCCCAACAACGAGGCAAAGGCTATTCCGCCCAGACCAACTTGACAGTTACTCAAGAAATGTCGGCGGGTGATCGTCTTGACTTGCTCTGTGTACCAGTTGGTCACGGTGAAAAACTCCTTATCGCATTAGTTTCGTGCCGCGAAGGTAATGGGCAACGAGAAAGGATCAGTCTTTCGTCAACGATTCGTCCAAATTCAATAATACGTTGCCAACAACGGTCCAACTTGCTAGTTCAGCCAGGTCTATTTTCTCCGGTGAGGGACCAAGCGGCACAGTCGCCATTTGTTTTGCGGCCTCTTGTTCGCTCCGATAGTGATCGAGTGTCGATGTGAATAATTCGGTCAACGAAGCGATTTCAGACGTGGAGGGCTTCCTCGCAAGAACGCTACGAAAAGCAAACGTCATGCGATCTTGTAACGACTCCTGACTTGTAGCTATTGTCTTTCGTGCCAGTGCCTGGGCCGCTTCGATAAACACCGGATCGTTGAGCGTGACAAACGCTCCGACCGGCGTGTTTGTTCGTACGCGGCGAATCGTACAAGTCGTGCGGCCTGTCGCGCCGAGAGCCATCAACGAAGGATAAGGACTGACACGGCGAATCAACGTGTACAACCCGCGACGATATCGGTCTTCTTCCGTACTGGGAGCCCAATCGAGCGACTCACCGAACGCGGCGAGCAGCCCGGAGTTCGGCTGTGGTGGACGAACCGAAGGGCCACCCAATTTTTTCGACAGGAGTCCGCTCGATGCCAGGGCGTAGTCGCGAATCTGCTCGGCCGATAAACGAAATCTCGCACCACGAGAGATCAACTGATTGGCGGGATCCTGAGCCAACTTCTCCGGCGAGATTTCTGACGACTGCCGATAAGCGGCCGACATCACAATCGTCTTGCAAAGCTGTTTCATCGACCAGCCGTTCTCACAAAACTCGACCGCCAACCAATCGAGCAACCGCGGATGACTCGGCAGAGCCCCTTGGGTGCCAAAATCTTCGCTTGTTGTGACCAGGCCAACACCAAAAAGCTGTTCCCAGTGTCGATTCGCGGCGACTCGCGCCGTCAACGGGTTTTCCGCCGAGACAATCCACCGGGCCAATGCCAAACGGTTCTTCTCGCCTTCCTCAGACAAGTAGCCGAACGCCTCGGGCGTCTGCGGCGAGACCTCTTTTCCTTTGCTGAGAAAAGAGCCGCGAATGTGTATCCGCGTCTCGCGCTGCTCGTCCATCGGCAACTCGCTCATCACAGGCGTACGCTGACTCTCGATTGTTAGGACTTGGTTTCGAACCGCATCAAGTTCCTTTTTCAGTTTGGCTAGTTCAGGAGTCTCTTTTGCGGGCGTCTTAACTTCGGGCGTCTCCTCGGTGAGTGTTTTCTCAGTGAGTGTTTTCTCTATGAGTGTTTTCTCTATGAGTGTTTTCTCTATGAGTGTTTTCTCTATGAGTGTTTTCTCAGATTCGGCCGATTCTGGAGAAGTCGTCGCAGTTTGTTCCTTCAAATCGACCCCCAACGCTTTCTCAAGTGTCGTAAGTCGCATCTTCAAGGCTGTCAACTGTTCTTGCTGCTCTGCCGAGGGAGCGAAGATGGTCGGGCGTTCGTCGGGCTGATCATAGTCACTTGTCTGATTGAAGATCGCGAACATCTGATAGTATTCTTCGTGCTTGATCGGGTCGAACTTGTGCGTGTGGCACTGGGCGCAACCCATCGTAATGCCCATCCAGACTTGCATCGTGGTGTTCACTCGATCGACGACTGCGGCCACGCGGAACTCTTCGTCGTCAGTTCCGCCCTCCGTGTTGGTCATTGTGTTGCGATGAAAAGCCGTGGCAACCAACTGATCTTTCGTCGGCTCGGGCATCAGATCGCCGGCAAGTTGCTCGATTGTAAATTGGTCAAAAGGAAGGTCGCGATTGAACGCCTCGATCACCCAATCACGATATCGCCAGATATTGCGTAGTTCGTCCTGCGCATAACCTTTCGAATCGGCGTAGCGGGCCATATCGAGCCATTTGCGTGCCCAGTGTTCGCCGTAGTGGGGCGACGCCAGCAGACGGTCGACAAGCCGCTCGTACGCGTCGGGCCGATCGTCAGACACAAAGGCGTCGACCTCTTCGATCGTCGGCGGCAATCCGATCAGATCGAGCGATAGACGGCGGACCAGCCGATACCGGTCCGCTTCTGCCTCGGGTTCGAGCCCAGCCGCTTCGAGTCTTGCCAGCACAAAGTAGTCGATCGGACTTCGACACCACGATGTGTTCTGTACCTCGGGAAGTGAGGGACGCGTAAGTCGAACGTATGACCAGTGGCCAGCGTAAGTGGCCCCTTGGTCGATCCAGAGACGCAGCAGATCAATCTCATCCGGTTCCAAACGCTCGCTCATTTCTGGCGGCGGCATGCGTAGATCTTCGTCCTCTTCTAGGAGACGCGCGATCAGTTCGCTCTCATTGCTCTTGCCCGGAATAATTGCAAGAGTGCCGGATTCAAGTTCCGCGATCGCACGTTCTCGAATGTGAAGTTCCAAGTCGGCTTCGCGCGACTCCTCATCCGGTCCATGACAGGCGTAACATTTTGCCGCCAGAATCGGCCGGACATCTCGGTTGAAGTCTACGGTTTCCGGCACCGCAGTTGAATCCAAGGGACTCTTTGTCGGCTCGTTATTCTCCGGCAAAGTTTTCTGAGAAGGTTCAGCCAAAGCCGTTTCGGTTTCTTGCTGAGCAACCTCGTCCGCTCCCGTAGACGCCGTGAGAGACACGCAATACAGCGCCCCGAAGCCCACGCTAGCAGGAGTGCGACCAGCCGCACTCGCCCAGTGCGCCGAATCCTACGGCGTCTCCGGCATGTGTCACGGTTGCACGATTCGAGAAAAGGAAATTGCAGCATCCGAAATTTCTCTACTCTTTCTCATTGAGAATCGCCTGGAACCACTCCAGGTTCGGAATGTTGACTAGCATTATAGCATCCCTCCTCCCCACGTCTGCACTTTAGGGGATTTTTCAGTTTGAATCCCAATTGATCTTATCAATAAAGCGGCTCTCCGCGATGGTGTTTTGATTCTAAACAAGACATCACCCCACCGGGAGAGCCAGGATGGCTAAGCGTAAAGGTTCCTCAAAGCGTAAGCAACCTCAACACAAGCGTCATCGCAAAAGTCGCAGCATGACAAGCGTGAGCGACTTCAGCGATCCAATCCCAAACGCAAGAAAACCACCTAGGCCCGAGTCCCCCTTGCTGGTGCGATGCAGACGGCGGTCTTGGCACTGCAAGCAGTCCTCGATCGGCGTATGGCGTTTCGATTTTCGATTCTTGTTGCCGGGATGTTGCTGGCCGACGATCGGCGTACTGCCAGTAGTTGGTTCGTTGCTGCGGGAGTGCAAGATGACTGGGACCGGTTTTACGATTGCCTGAGAAGCATTGGCCGGACATCCGACAAGTTGTCGACAGCGGTGCTCGGTCTGGTTGTGCAGAAGTTTGCTCCAGGGCTAGGTGATCGCATCGTATTGGCGATGGACGACTCGTCCACTTCGCGTTTCGGGAAACATGTGGAAGGTGCAGGCGTGCATCACAATCCGACACCCGGACCGGCAGACGGCGAGTGGCTTTACGGCCACAACTGGGTCGCCCTTGCATGGTTGGCGATGCATCCGCTGTGGGGTGTCATTGCGCTACCGTTACGCTCGATGCTGTACGTTCGCGCAGTCGACGTGCCGAAGCTAGCGGAAAAATATGCCTGGGCCAATGTCTCTGGGTTATGGCCGGACGAAGCACGAGCTTGGCGTCGAGTTGCTGACTTGGTTTGTCACCAGTCTCCGCGCACTCGGAGTCCCGGCGAAGGTCTGGCTGGTGGTCGATGGCGCCTATGCGGCAAGACCGTTTTTGAGGCCGGTGTTGGAGTTGGGAATCGTGGTCGTCAGCCGTTTGCGAAAGGACGCCTGCCTGTACGACTTGCCCTCGAAACCCGATCCTCACGGGCGCGGGCGTCCACGCATCTACGGCAAGAACAAAATCTCCCTTGCAAAACGTGCTGCACATAAGCAGGGCTGGCAAACGGTCTCTTATCTTTGCCGCGGCGTCAAGGTGACGCGTCAGGTCAAAACGTTTCTGGCGACATCGCGTTTGGTCAGCGGAGTGATCCGCGTGGTGATTGTTCGCTTTGGCGATGGTGGCTGGGCACCCTATTTCTGCACCGACGCATCAGCCGAAGTGCAAGACATCCTCGAAGCAGTTGCTGCCCGTTGGGCGATTGAAGAACATTTTCACGACGTCAAGGAAGTTTGGGGAGCGGGCCAACAGCAAGTTCGCAATGTGTGGTCCAACATCGGTTGCTGGCACTTGAACGGGTGGCTCTACACCTTGATCGAATTATGCTCCTGGGACATCGGCAAATCCAAACTCACTGACCGCAGCGATCATCCTTGGGACAATCCAGACCGCCGTCCCTCCCACGCCGACCGGAGGCGAGCAATTTCCCGTGAAATGCTGCAAAAACAATTTCTCACCGCTCTGCCAAAAACCCCAGACAATCGAAAATTACGCGCACTCTTTCGGGACCTAATCGCGCTAGCTGCATGATCTCCTAAAGTGCAGGCAAATAAGCTACCTGCAATTTTATTCACGCCGCCGCGCCGGGAAGATTCGGAATCTTCTTCCCCTTCAATTGATAGACATACGCCAGCACCTCGGCCACGGCGGCGTAGCTTTCGTCGGGGATGGGTTGGCCCGTGTCGACTTCTTTGTAGAGTAACTGGGCGAGTGGCTTTCGCTCGACCACGGGGATGTTGTTTTCCAAGGCCAGCCGGCGAATACGTTGGGCGATCACCCCGGCACCTTTGGCGACCACCACGGGGGCGGCCATTTCTTCGGGCTTGTATTGAATGGCGATCGACAGTTCCGTCGGGTTGGTAACAATCACATCGGCTTGGGGCACACTGTTGCTGATGCGATTGAGTGCCATTTGTCGCTGGACTGCGCGACGCCGGGCGATGATCTGCGGATCGCCTTGCAGGTTTTTCATTTCCTCGCGGACTTCCTGATTCGTCATCCGCATGTCTTGTTCATGCTTCCATCGCTGGTAGGCGTAGTCGAGCACGGCAAGCAGAAGCAGGGCCACGCCAACCCACAGCGTGGTGGAAAGGGTGATGTCGGCGATAAACTTGGCTAGCTCAGGCAGACTCAGCGAACTGGCGAACAGCACTTGGTCGCGGCGAAGGTAGATCACCACCCCGGCCACGACCGCCACGACAATCACTTTGAACAATCCGAATCCCAGCCGCATGACGCCCGAGAGGGAAAATATCCGTTTCAACCCGGCAAACAGACTGAGTCGGCTGATGTCGGGAATCAGCCGCTCGGGGACAAACAGGAAGCCGACTTGAAAAAGATTGAGCATCACGGCCGAGGCAGCCAGCAGCCCGATGACTGGCAGCAAGGTCATGCCGAGTGTCGTCACGAGTCCTCGTGCATGAACCACCACGGCATCGCTGTCGACGACCAGCGGGCCGACGGTTTCGAGTTGAAACTTCATCATCCGACCAGCCACGTCGAAAATTTCATGACCCAAGACCATGAGCAACATCGTGGCGACAATCAGCAGCGCGGCCGAGCCGAGGTCTTGGCTGTAGGCAACCTGCCCCTTCTCGCGCGCCTGCTGGCGCCGATGCGGCGTAGCATCTTGAGTTTTTTCACCCGCTTGCTCGGCCATTGGAAGGGGTCAGGGGACAGGGGTCAGGAAATTGGGTATTTGGGTATTTGGGTACTTGGGTACTTCATCATTTCCCCGCATCTCGTATTGCATCGCGCAAGAGTTCGATTGCCGTGGCCGTTTGTTGGGGGAAAGCCCAGGCGATGGCGCCCAGCGAGACGAACATCGTCCCCAGGGTAAGTAGCGTGTTCACGCCAAACCCCACGGCCAGGATATTGATTTGCGGCATCGTTCGGCCAACCAGTCCCAGGAGCAACGTCGCGAGCAGCAGGGCGGTCATGGCCGGGGCGGCAGCGCGGATGCCCAGCAGGAAACTCTGCGAAAGAATCGTCACCAGTGCATCGACATAGGTTTGCCCAAACATAGCCCGACCGGGCGGCAGCCAAGTGTACGTATCGAGCACCGCTTCCATCAGCAGACGATGCCCATCCATCAGCACAAACATGGCCAGGGCGAGAAAATAGAGGAGTTGCGAGTAGACAGAGACCGTGGCATCGAGCGTCGGGTCGAACACATTAGCCAGCGCAGCACCGCTCATCTGACTGATGATTTGTCCCGTGAGCTGGATGCCGCTCAAGAGGATCATAATCCCCAGCCCTAACAGCAACCCGACGAGTGCTTCGTTGATAAGATAGCGGGCGAAGACCAACAGATTGTTGATATTAGCCGGTGGTCGTGCGGCAAGCAAGGGTGCTATCAGCAAGGTAATGCCAATGGCCATCAGCGCCCGAAATCGCATCGGGACAGCACGCGAACCAAAGATCGGCGCCGTCATCATCAACGTACCAATGCGCGCCAACACAAGCGTGAATGATGCAAATTGATTCAATAGCAGTGTTTCAAGAGCCGACATGCGAAAGGAGGGATGAGGGATGAGGGATGAATGATGAATGATGAATGATGAATGATGAATGATGAATGATGAATGGAAAACGTGTTAGCGTCGTCGGCCACGACGAATATCTATCGGGGCGCGAGTTGATAGGCGCGAGGCGCGAGTTAACGGAAATGTAGCCGTTCACGGAATGAAAAATATTGAACCACAAAAGACACGAAGAGCACGAAGAAGTCAGAGGACAAATCGTTTGCTCCCGTTTCTCAGCGGACTCAAACGGAAAACCCATTCAGAGGAAAACCACGAAGCCGCGGGGATTTTGAGGGGTTAGGGTTTAGGGGCTAGTCCCTAGTCCCTAGTCCCTTTCGTCCCTTTCGTCCCTTTCGTCTATTTCGTCTATTTCGTCTATTTCGTCTATTTCGTCTATTTCGTCTATTTCGCGGTTCTCTTCTATTCACCTTAAATAGGCTAAATTTGCATCCTCATCGACTTGATTGGATAGCCTCACGAAGAATAGAATTCTGTTCTTTGTGTCCTTCGTGCTCTTCGTGGTTTGTTTTTCTTCCATCCCGTGAACGGTTACATGGAAATCAACTCACGCCTTTCAACTCTTCCAGACACTCTACTACTACAGTGTATTGGGAATATCCAGAATCAACTGCTCGGTATAATCGATCAGCCGCGACAGAATCCAGGGCAAGGCGAAACCCAAAGCCAGCACCATCGCGATCAGCTTCGGCACGAAAGCAACCGTTTGTTCTTGGATTTGCGTCAAGGCCTGAATCAGCCCAACCAGCAAACCGACGATCATTCCCGACAGCAACACGGGCGCAGCGACCAGCGAGGCAATCAACAAGGCCTCGCGAGCTAAATCGACGGCGTCTTGGGGAAGCATGGGATTTCGGATTTCAGATTAGCCGTGTTGCAACGCAGCACACGGGGAATTTCGGATTGGAAAACTACATCAGCACTTGAAAACTTTCCAGCAACATCTGCACGACCAATCGCCAGCCATCGACCAGGACAAACAGCAACAGCTTAAACGGCAAGGAAATCAGCACCGGCGGCAACATCAGCATGCCCATCGAAATCGTAACGCTGGCGACCACGATGTCGAGAATCACAAATGGCAAATAGACCTTAAAACCGATCAGGAATGCCGTCTTCAACTCGCTCAGCATGAAGCCGGGAAGCAATGCCTGAAGGGGAACAAGCCGCTGGTCCTCTTTGGCTCCGCAATATGCATAGTTGTCGGGCAGCTCGCCCGTCTCGGTGTCGTACTCGCCCGGCATATACTTCAAAAACAAAAAAACATCGTCGTCATTCTCCGTCCGGATGATTTGATCGGCCATGAACCGTCGAATCGGCTCGACACCGCGGCTCCAAGCCTCGTCCAAGCTGATCTGCTTGTCGGTGTAAGGCTTGATGGAATCTTGATAGACGTCGGTCCAGACGGGCGTCATCAGCAGAGCGGTCATAAACAGGGCGATGGAGGTAATCACCTGGCTCGGCGGAAGCTGCTGCGTGCCGAGGGCTTGTCGCAAGAGTCCCATCACAACCAAAATGCGTACGAAGCTGGTTGTCATCAGCAAGATCGCAGGCGCCATGCTGATGACCGTCAGCATCAACATGACCTGGATCGTGGAACTAAGTCCCTCGGGGCTGGTCCATTGCTGCGGTCCGCCGATGCCCGCGGGCAAGAGCGACGCTGCCTGAGCCGAAGGTGCAGCCGACGTCTGCGCAACGACGACATCCGGCAGGAGCATCATTGCCGAAGCCAGTGCGATGAAGCGCAGTTTTGTTGCCGTGTGGTTGTTCATATTAAATCGATGGCGCTAAGCTGTGCGTCGGCCGACGCGCGGCTTAGCCAGTCTCTCGCGACAGTTGTTTGAGCACCTGCTGAAACTCGGCGGTCGTGCTATGGGTGTGGTTGCGCATGCAGAGACCGAGCAGGCGATCGACTTCCACAGGCTCGGTTACTTCGGTGATCGGTGTGGCGCCATCCGGGGTTAAAGCAACGAGCACCAGTTTGTTGCCAACTCGCACGAGTTGCACAAATTGCCGACTGGCCAATTGCGACCGCCCCAGCACACTGACCACCTCCTTGGGCAGTGGCGACGTGGGCCGAGGTGCTCCCCGCTTGAGCAGCCAGGCACTCATCAAGAACAGCCCCAAGACAATCCCCAACCCGGTGCCGGCCGTTTTCAAAGCCTCCATCGTGGGGAATGCTATTTTTGAAATGTCGCGAGGCAAATTTCGTCGATCCATGTCGTTGTTTGCCGGGGATTGCGGCTTGGTTGATTTCGATTCGGGGGCACGTAGCAACCGTCGCCCGGTCTCGTCTTTGACAGGTTCATGATGCTGCCCGCTACTTTCAATGTGACTTGCAGGCAGCAAAGCCTGATCGAAATGAATGGCATTCTGCGGCGGTTGACGGGTGTTTGCTTCTTCGCCACGGCGATAGGCGAGCAGAGGAGGCTTGTTTCCCGATTGGCCCCAAGAGGCAGACGTCTCCAGAAGCAACATACACATCGCGCAACACACAATGTGCATGAGCATTTGTATAGCCAATGAGTCCGAGGCTCGACAGCGCAACATCGCAAGGGCAACCATAGAGTGAGTAGAAAGCAATTCCATTTGCAAGCCCGTATGCCTCAAAACGGCATCGGCGCAAGGCAGCTTATAGAAAATCAACCCACTCTGTCGCCAGACCAATTAGAAAGTTTTCAGCGGTCAGCGGTCAGCGGTCAGCGGTCAGCTATCAGCCAGAATGTGCTGATCGCTGATTGCTAGCATCTTAAGCACAAGCGCTTTCACCGACGATCAACTCGGCCACGCGGACGCAAAAGTTGTCGTTCAGTACAAGCACTTCGCCTCGGGCCACCAATCGGCCGTTGACGTAGATGTCGGCCGGGTCGCCCGCCAGTTTGTCCAGTGGCACGACAGTGCCTTGCTTCAGCTTCAGCACATCCTCTAGGTGCAATTGCGTACGGCCCAACTCGATGGTCATATCGAGCTGCACATCGCGCATCAGTTCGAGCGTTGCCGCCTCGGTATTGGCCGCGGTGCCTGAGAAATTTTGGAATTGAAATACTTGCACCCCCTCAGGCAACGACCGAGCATGTTCGTCAACCGACGCAAGCGCCTGCTCAGCCTTGTTGAGCAATAGCTCGACGTCGCTCTGCGAAACGGCCGTGTTATCATCGGACTGAGTTGCAGTCGCAGTGGAACCGCTGGATGGAGCCATTGCCGGAGCTTCGGTTGTAGCCGGTGCTTGGCTACCGCCGGCCATAAGACGCTCGATTTCGTCCTGATCCAGCGATGACGGTTCCTCGGCCTGGGGTGGCAACTCCGTAGGAATATCCTTTGTCGGCTTCGTAGTTTTACCAGTATCCTGTGCCTGGCGCAACAGTTGCTCGATTTCATCTTGGCCAATCTGGTCCGAATCGTCTGCCATCAGATTCCCTTCCTTGGGAGAAAGCGGTTAGCAGTCAGCTATTAGCGGTTAGCCAGATAACAGAAACCGCACAAGAATGGGTTCCTTCTGGCTAACAGCCAATCGCTAACAGCTACCTTTCAACATGCAAGAACTTACTGAAAATCGCCTCGCGCAGCAAAGGCTTCCCCAGCGCGCGATTGGTTTTCTCCAATATCTTCCGTTTGATCAACCCCAAATTCGCGTCGGACAGATCGGTCATCTCGACTCCACGCATCGTAATGACGACTTGCTCTTCAATCCGGTGCTGGTTAATTTCAAATAATGAGTAAAACTCCTCCTTTTCCTCTGCTAGCACCGTGCCGTAGAGTTCGAAGTCGATACTGATGCTGGCACCCGAGCTGTGTTCAACCGTGACCACATGGAACGGCCCCAGGCTTACCTCCCGCGTATCGACCCATGGTTCCGAATCTTGTTGCTGCTCGGACTTTTCACCTTCGCCATTTTCCTGTCCCAGGGCGGCCTCCGCCGCAACGATTTTTTCGCCAGCCGTAGCGGTTTCCTCCGCCGTCGGTATCAGTGCCGATGCCGCGACGATTTCCACGACGACAATGACCGAGATCACCGCGACCGCTTTGACCAGTGTCATCAAGCCCGGACTTTTTGCCTTGGGCTGGGGTTCGTCGGTTTGTTCTACTTCGTCGGCCATCGAATTATTTCCTGCAGTGGTTCAAATCTGTTAGCCGCCGGGCTTGTCCCGGCGCGGAAGCACCTTGTCCCGGCACTCGTTCAGCACCGGGACAAGCCCGGCGGCTAACTACTTTAACTCTAGCTTACTGTGTGTCACTGGAGGCACCGGCTGGGTCGTTCGAGCCGTCCAGATCGTGAACTCGCTCATCCCACATGAGGATTTGCACGCGTGAATTTTTTTTCAGTCGGTCGAGATCGACGCCGCTGTACAGCGGCTCACCTGCCGCGGCAGGCCCTAGGCGAATCCGGCTGGGGTCGATCCCTTGCTCAATGAGGAACTGCATCGTGTTGCGGCAGCGGGCGTATGCCAGATCCCAATGATCGCGGAGTCCCGATTTCTGATCGATCGGCCTGCGCGATGTGTGCCCACGAATCTCGACCTTTTGCGGCTTACCGGCAATCTGATGGATAATTTGTTGCAAGGCTCGCTTGTTCGCGTCGGTAAGCTCCGATGCGCCTTCGTCGAAGTAAACAACTCCCCCATTCGCTGAATCGTCGCCCGGGCGAACGATCTGCACTCGGTCGTTTTCACCCGTCACGGCCTTTTGCTCTTGCCCTCCGTTGGCGGTATCTTTTTTCTTAGCTCGACCCTGCGAAGCGACATGCTCCAGCGCCGAATTCCTCGGGCGGATATTCCCGGGGATCAACGACGCCATCGTGCGATCGTGGCCGAACTGCTTTCGCATCGACTCGACCATTTGCTGATATTTTTCCTCTTGTTTCAACTCACTCATCGACACCAACATGATGAAGAACGTCAAGAGCAACGACATCATGTCGCCGAACGTAACGATCCACTCGGGTATCCCAGGATCCGGATCTTCTTCAATGGCCATGGTTTTATAGCTGTTAGCAGTTAGCTATTAGCTGTTAGCCAGACGATTGAAAAATCTGGCTAATAGCTAACCGCTAATTGCTAACAGCTCCTTTACGCTGCTTGCTTATCACTCGCCCGCAATTTTGGTGGTACAAACGTGTTGAGTTTTTGCTCGATCACTCGCGGGTTTTCACCCGATTGGATTGCCATGATGCCTCGGACGACAATTTCCATTGCCAGCAACTCTTGTTTATTCGTAAAACCGAGCTTCTCCGCAAAGGGGAGAAAGATCACATTCGAGGCGATCGCTCCGTAGAGTGTTGTGAGCAAGGCGACTGCCATGCCAGCGCCGATTTTCGACGGATCACTCATATCACCCAGCATAATGACCAGCCCCATCAGGGTGCCGATCATGCCAAATGCCGGGGCAAATCGGCCCATCGTATCCAACACGGCCTTGCCATCGCGATGACGCGTCGCCACGGCGTCTAGCTCGGTTCGCAAAATGTCTTCCATCACCTCGGGCCGAGTTCCATCCACGGCCATTTGGATGCCTAGTACAATGAATTGGTTTTCGATTTCGTCGATTCGGCTTTCCAGCGCCAGCAGCCCATCGCGTCGGGCCGTTTCCGCTAGGCTGACAATCTGCTCGATCAACTGGGGGATCGAGTCGAGCTTGTAGAGCACCACCTTCATCGAAACACTAAAGACACCGAGGAAATTTTTCAGCGGAAACGAAATCATTGCCGCGGCAATCGCACCACCAATAACCACCATCAACGAAGGTGGATCGATGAAGGATACCAAGCTACCACCGCCTAGGATAATTGCCCCGATGATCAGGCCGATCGCCATAAAAACACCGATGATTGTGGCAATATCCATGGGTCAATCAGGGAGTAAAATTGGCGCGGGAACGGCGACTCGTTAGCCGCCGGGCTTGCCCCGGCGCGCGAGCAGCGTCGGGACAAGCCCGGTGGCTAACAGACTTTCTCAACCATAGCTTGGGCTCATGTCTGGGAGCGCCCACTCCGCCGCAATTCTGCTGTTGCATGGTTGCAATCGCTACGACCGACAAAATCGATTCGAATCGCAACGATTTAGCCCGTGTAGCCCTCCGGGATCAGGCGTTTGCTCCGCTGATACTCCATGGTCCGCTCGAGCACCTCGTCGGGCGATTCGGCCACAACGATCCGGTCACCAGCGATGAGCGTAATGAACGTATCAGGCCGACTTTCGACGTATTTAATCAGGTCGGCATTGAGGATAAACGCCTCGCCGTCGAGTCGGGTGAGCTTGATCATCGAGGGGTTTCCTTTCGTGGGTGCAACATCGACTCGGATCGGGTGATGCGCGTCGCAAGTATAGCTCACGATTTTGGCTAAGCCGCGCGTCGGCCGCTTGCGGCTTAGCGTCTTCCCCTTATCGCCGCAGCGCCAACAATTCATCCAGCAACTGCTGCACCGTGGTAATCACCCGTGCTCCGCCAATTGTTCCGGCCAGGGCACCCACCCTACGACTTGAAAGCATCGCAAGGATCGTGTTTTGCCGTATCATATTTCGCCAAAATTTATTTTTGTCAGTGTAGCACTTCCTATTTCCTCGAATGCTGCATCTAGAATTGCCGTTGCATCCACTAGGGTGTCTGTAGAGGATATTCCACGAATTGTGAGATCATCGGTAATGTCCAAATCGCCAATGGAAGCATCTGGCGTCCCCGTGTCTGTACCATCAATAGTCAAAAGGAACGTCCATGCTGGCAGCCAAATCTCTTCGGCGATGCCAACATTGACATTCGCATCGATCACCGCTTCGCGTAGCGAGAACCCGCCGTCATTGACATCGATCCGATCCGCTACGCTGGTGACGACATAGTCGGGTGTTACGTCGATGGAATCGCCGTTGACGCCATTGACAAAAAGCGAGGTCGCACCATCATTGTTGTCAAGCCGGTTGTTACCGAGGCTCTGATGCGTTCCACTTGTAACGAACACGTTTGAGGCGAATGGGCTTGAATTCTTGGCGAAAACCGACGTCTGGACAGTAAACGCGCTGTTGACCCCACCCGCATGGATTGCCCCGCTGGAGGCCTCGGCAGAGTTCTCGGTGAAAACACTGTCGATAACCGAAAGAGTGCTGTTGCTGTTGAAAATCGCCCCACCGCGAATGTTGAAACCGTTGGCGTGGTTGTCAACAAGCGCGCTCCTGGACACGACGGCGGACGCGCCACCAGAAAGTAGGATACCACCGCCACTCGAAGTATTAGGATCAACATAGGTGCCGGTGTAACCGCCGGTGACCGTCACGTCAGAGAGTTCTAGTGAGGCTGTCGGCCGTACCTCAAAGATGCGATCACCAAGGCCCGACTGGCCACCCGCGTCGATCACCGAGAGGCCTGCGCCTGCACCGACGATGGTAATATCGCCAGTGATGTCCAGGTCGTTCGATGAGGCGTTGTTTAACTCTGTACCGGTCAGGATGAGATTATAATCCCATGCTGGCAGCCATATCTCCTGCTGTCCCGACATGCCATTTGCATTATCAATCGCCTCGCGTGACGAGAGCGAAAATACGTCGTCGGAATGATCAAACGTGTCCGCCACGCTGGTGACAACATAGTCGGGTGTTGCATTGATGGAATCGCCGTTGACGCCATTGACAAAAAGCGAGGTCGCACCATCATTGTTGTCAAGCCGGTTGTTACCGAGGCTCTGATGCGTTCCACTTGTAACGAACACGTTTGAGGCGAATGGGCTCGAATTCTTAGCGAAAACCGACGACTGGACAGTCAACGCGCTGTTTACACCACCCGCATGGATTGCCCCGCTGGAAGCTTCAGCGGAATTCTCAGTAAAAACGCTGTCGACAATCGAAAGAGTGCTGTTGCTGTTGAAGATCGCCCCACCGCGGATATTAGAACCGTTGGCGTGGTTGTCAACAAACGCGCTCCTGGACACGACGGCGGACGCGCCACCAGAAAGTAGGATGCCGCCACCACTCGACGTATTAGGGTCGGCGTAGGTGCCTGTGTAACCACCCGTCACCGTCACGTCAGAGAGTTCTAGCGAGGCTGTCGGCCGTACCTCAAAGATGCGATCACCAAGGCCCGTCTGGCCACCCGCGTCGATCACCGAGAGGCCTGCGCCTGCACCGACGATGGTAATATCGCCGGTGATGTCCAGATCGTTTGATGAGGCGTTGTTTAACTCTGCACCGGTCAAGTCGAGTTCGTAGTGGCCTTCGGGGAGGGTGATTTTTGTGGGCACGCCAAGGGCGTTGGCTTCTTGGATGGCGGCGCGGAGCGAAGTGTTCCCCGAAGAATCTTCTGCAATTCCATCACCCAAATTGGCGTCAACCGTATCCGACGTTGTGTTGACTAAGAAGGGATTATCGGTAATCCGAACAACAAATGCATCAGCGCCACCGGCGTTGGTCCCGTCGAGGTCGCCGTAGGTTTCGCCTGAGATGTAAACACCCCCCAAGCCATCGGCCGACACTCCATAGCTAGCGTCTGAAGTATTTGTGCCAAATTGCTCGACCCAAAGGAGAGTGCCGCTGGAATTGTACTTGCTTACGAACGCATCGAGACCGCCGGCATTGGTCCCCTCAAGGCTACCGGAAGTGTAGCCCGAGATGTAAACACTCCCCAGCCCATCGGCCGACACGTCCCAGCTGTAGTCACTACTGCTTGTGCCAAGCTGCTTAGTCCAGAGAAGCGTTCCGTTGCTATTGTACTTACTAACGAACGTATCGTTAAGTCCAGCGTTGGTCCCATTGAGGCTGCCTTGGGTGATGCCTGAGATGTAAACATTCCCCAAACCATCGGCAGACACGCCGAGGCTAACGTCAGTGGAACTTGTGCCAAGCTGCTCGGTCCAGAGGAGTGTGCCGCCGGAATTGTACTTGCTTACAAACGCATCGAAGCCACCGGCGGAGGTCCCGTCGAGATTGCCTTGGGTAAAGCCCGATATGTAAACATTTCCCAAACCATCGGCCGACACGTCCCAGCTTCTCTCAGCACTGCCTGTGCCAAGCTGCTTGGTCCAGAGGAGCGTGCCGCTAGCATTGTACTTGCTAACAAAAGCATCGGTACTGCCGGCGTTGGACCCCTCAAGGTCGCCATCAGTTTCGCCCGAGATGTAAACATTCCCCAAACCATCGGCCGACACGCCATAGCTGTAGTCAAAACTACTTGTACCAAGTTGCTTGGTCCAGAGGAGTGTACCGCTGGAATTATACTTGCTGACGAACGCATCGGAGCCGCCTGCGTTGGTCCCCTGGAGGTCGCCACCGGTTTCGCCCGAGATGTAAACATTCCCTAAACCATCGGCCGACACGTCCCAGCTTTTCTCATTACTGCTTGTGCCAAGTTGTTCGGACCAGAGGAGTGCGCCACTGGAATTGTACTTGCTAACGAACGCATCTTTGAGTCCGGCGTTGGTTCCCTCAAGGGTACCGGAGGTGTAGCCCGAGATGTAAACATTCCCCAAACCATCGGCTGATACGCTCTGGCTAACGTCATCATTGCTTGTGCCAAGCTGCTCGGTCCAAAGGGTATTGGCACTTAGCATCCGCCGGTCTTCGAGTCTCTCGAAACGTCCCAGTCTCGTTGCCCGCTGGGAAGTCGACTTTCGGTACCGACGATTCTTGCCAAAAAAACTCAAAAGGCTTTTACGATTTTTGCTCATGATTTTCTCTTCCTCTTGTATCATCTTCTAAGCGCCAGCAACTCATCCAGCAATTGCTGTACCGTGGTAATTACCCTTGCTCCTCCCCGATACTGCGTCGACGCGGTGATCAGTTCGATCAGGTTCTGCCCGATGTCGGTATTGGATAGCTCGACCGCACCGGCAGTGATTCCCCCGATGCCTTGCGAACCGGGATCGGCTTGAATGGGCAAACCAGAGTTCACCCCCGCGGCAAACAAGTTCCCGCCGAGTTGCTCCAAGCCCGAATTATTCGCAAACCGAGCCATCCGGATTTGCCCCAGGTCGCGCGACGCCCCGTTGCTAAACACGCCCTGAATTTTCCCACTGTCTGTCACGATAAAGCTCGACAGCGTACCGGCCGGGAAACCATCCTGACGACTGGCGTTTAGCTCGTTACTATCGCTGGCAAGGCCTGAAATTTGGCTGAAATCGAGCGTGAACTCCAACGGCGAAGATGATGGTGTTAGATCGCGGTCGATGGCAATTTTGGTATTCGATCCCGGAAGCAAGTTGCCCTCACCGTCGAATATAATCACCCCTGTTCCCACATTGGTGGTGGTGCCACTAAGTGGTTCATTGTCAGCCGAGTCGGCGATCCATCGGAAGGTTGTTTGCGTACCATCGATCTGCTCCAGCACCGTGCTCACTCGGACGTTGAGCGGAATGCCCAAGCTGTCAAACACCACAAAGTCTGCCGAAGATCCCTCACCGTTGGCTATCTGCGTTGTCGAAAAATCGAGTGGAATGGAAGTCGTCGGACTGCCTGCAACGGTCAGTTGAAAAGCCGATAGGCCGATGTCCAGAGCATTTTCTTCTCCCAGGTTCGACGTGAACTGCAGCCGGCTATCAGCAGTGACGGTGCCGCCATAGCTGATGCTCGAGTTGAAACTACTCTCCGAGGCTGTTTTAATCACGCCCATGGAATCTTCCATGAAGCTGATCAAATCCTGAACGGTGGTCGCCAATGTGATCGGGAAGGTACGATTCGCAAGTTCTCGCCCCCCCTTCTTGCCGGTGAATTGGAGATCGCCTACTTTAAAAAGTTTGTTGTAAGTAGCCCCACTACGAGAAGTGACTTCGGTTAGCGGCGTACTAAACGAAATGTTTGGGCCTTCCAGATTGACCTGTTTATTTGCGACGATGGTTGCGTCATCAAAACTATCGATAAACGAAACATCCCCCGTAAACGATCCCGGATCAATTGGCGCTGTATTAACGAGATGGAATTCGCCCTGATTGGTTGCTAAACTTCGGTAGATATTTATGCGGTTGTAGGGTCCGCCTACAGTCGGTTTCGGAATTTTGTCGAGTCGGACTCTTGGACTCGTTGTGGAGTCCACCGTGACAGGACCAAATTTGGCCGTTGGGCGACTTTCTAGAGTGGTGATCGAGCTGGTGAATGTGACATAATAGCTATAGCTACCACTGACGAGTCCCGTGACGTCCAGCGGCCCGCCAAGTGAACTATCGGCGGCCGTGTCGGAGAAAGTTGGGGTGCCAGAGGGTGGAATCGTGGCCACTTCTGCATAAGCTGGTTGTGCGGCGGAAGATCGATAGATTCTTATCTGGTTGAAGTCACCCGATGGTTGCGGTATGGTGCTGAGGTCGATCGATGCCACGCCACCTCCGCCTGTAACGGTGACCGAACTGGTGGGATTCGATGCGGGGCCTTCGTTTCCTTCGGTGTCGATAAAGGTGAAACGATAAGTGTAGACTCCATCTGCAACGGAACCTACTCCAGCGGAGGGTGCAGCGGTTGCCGATTCTGTAGGCAATCCTACCGATTGCAATATCGTGCTGTCGGAAGGGAATTCTGTGGTACCATCACTGAGAATGCTCGTTTGGATAATTTCTGGTAAGGTGCCCACGTCGCTCGTCGGACTGAGCACTCCTTCGAGGAAGACGTTTTCCGTCGCCTGCGCCACCGCGGCTGCACCCAGCGGAATCTGGAGCGGTGTCAAGCCGGTCGGTTGGATCTCGAAACTGTCGTCGACGCCAAAACCGAGTACACGTTGGCCGGTGATCGTGACAATCTCGTTGTCCGAGTTCGTCTTGAACTGCCCATTGCGTGTGAAAAGCTGCTCGCCCTGCGATCCTTGGACAATGAAAAACCCATCGCCTTCGATGGCAATGTCGAGCGGGTTGGCGCTGATCTCGATCGTGCCCTGCGTAAACTCGGGCGCAATCTCGGCGACCTTCACACCCAGGCCAATCTGCCGCGGGTTGGTACCACCGCTGTTGCCGGTCGGTGCGGACCCGATGCTTTGCGTCTGCAGAAACTGCGTCGCAAAATTGACGGTCGATTCCTTAAAGCCGACCGTGTTGGCGTTGGCAATGTTGTTGCCCGTCACGTCGATGGTCGTCTCGGCAGCGTTCAGGCCGGTGAGCGCCGTGCTCAGTGCAGATTGAAGTCCCATGAGTTTATCTCCTTGTTTATAGCGGTTAGCAATTAGCAATTAGCAATTAGCAATTAGCAATTAGCAATTAGCCATTAGCGGTTAGCGGTTAGCGGTTAGCGGTTATAACTTCTGTTACCCCATATCTGGCTAAAAGCTAATAGCTAACCGCTAATAGCTATTTCTCCGGTGGTCGTACTTCTCCAACGTTATTCAAATTAACGACAAAGCTTCGCTTCGCGACACTTCGTTGCGGCTCGGTGGTGAGAACCCGATTGGATAGCTCGGCGTTGGCTGATGTGTCGAGGAACGAGCTGGCCCCGCCATCGGCGAGCGTCCCGACCAAGTGGAATTTGCCGTCGTCGGTGCCGTTGGTTCGATAAATCTGTTTCGACACGTTGGTTGTTGGCAAGTTGCTGATACGAATGGCCTGGTCGACGCCTGGCGTACCGCTGACCGAGATCACCCCGTTCTCATCCACCAACGGGTCGACGCCGAATAGCGTGCCGGAGGTGTCTTGCCAAACAACTCGGTACTGGTAATCGCCCTTTTCGATGTTTCCCTCCGCCTCGCTGGCGGTGGCTTTGCTTTCCAGGTCGAGATGCAGCTTCGGCTGGCCCTCGGCGACCGAGATGCGATCGACAATGCCATCGACGCGCTGGTTGTCGTCCGATAGCCCGGTGATTTCTGCTCCGATCAGATTGGTCGCGCTGGAAATGTTTTGCCCCAGCAGCACGGCATCGAGCGTTTCGGTCAGCTTGTCGGTCGCCCCGACCGAGCGAATCTGGCCGATCTGCGCGATCAGCTCATTATTTTCTAGCGGATTAAGCGGATCCTGGTTTTGCAACTCGGCAATCATCAGATTGAGGAAATCGTCCAAGTCCAAGTCGTTCAAAGTACTCCGACTTTCAAACGCCTGTTGGCCGGCGCCTGCGGCGTCGATATTGGAGAGTTGTGTCATAGTTTTGCCTGTGGCAAGTTGCCGTTAAGGTTGTTGAAAAATGTGTTCACCGGGTGTCCGTCGTTGCCGACGGCGCTAACTGCTTCCGTTAGCTCCGTCGGCAACGACGGACTCATATCACGACATCTAGCCCATCGTCAGTGGCGTTTGCTAAGCCGGCAAGCGGCGTGGCGGACTTCGGTACTGTTTCCATGTTTTCCTTTGCGACCGTTCGACGGGAAGTCGAATCGTTTCGGGACCTTTGATTTTTCTGATCTTCGGTCGCGGGATTTTCCGATTGCTGCTGACCGTCGCGACGGACGTCGACGTCGAATTTCTCGATGCGAATCTCCTGCTCCGCGAGCCGCTCGCGCAAGGCGGGCAGGTTGTCGAGCAGGACGTTGCGTGCTGCCGCGGTCTCGGCTTCCAGCGTGGCTGTCAATGCGCCCTGCTTCACCGAGATTTCCAACCGCAACGATCCCAATTCCGGCGGGCTGAGCCGTAGTAGCACTTGGCCTTCGCGCTGGGAAGCAAGCCGCAGTGCGCCGCCCACACGCTGCACAAACCGCGCACGGTCGACCGGCGGCATTCGTTCATTCTCTGGTGTTGTACTCGCCGGCTGAACCGAACGTGCCGCTGCCAGGCGATCAAGCGTGCGTCCGGCGGACGCCACAGCCGAAAGATTGTCGCTGTCCGACCCGGCTACGGCTGCTGGAACGGCTACCACGGAGGCTTCGGTCGTGGGAATGTTGGCAGCCGCCACCAATTTTTCTTCGTTTGCTTCTGCTTGCGTTTCGGATGCAATGGGGGCTGCGACGCCGGATGACTTGGGATCAGCCGACGCGCGCGATCGGCGATATGCAGACTGGTTGCCGCCGATTTCTAAGGCTGCGTTTGGCTCCTCGCCTGCTTCTGTTACGGCTTCACTTAAATCGGTCGATGGTTCGACCTGTGCCAAGTCCTGGCCATCCAACGGAGTCGCCTGCTCTAGTTGCTGGCCCGATTGGCCCAACGGCTGCTCGACATCCGTGGTACCGGTTTCTTCCTTTTGTCCCGTCACCGCGCGGGCGATGCCCTCTGCTGGTTCGGTGCTGACCGTTGCGTTGGTCTCGGTTTCAATCGGCACGCCTTCCGCCAATTCCTGGGCCGTTTCACCACGGGGCTGTAGTAATGGGGCAGTCGTGGCTCTCTCAGCCTCCTCGGCTTCCGCTTCCAAGTTGGCGTTGCTGGCCGAGGGCTGCGAATCGGATTCGCCATCGTCGGTCGAGACGGCTATGGTTTCGCTCGCACTCGACGCATCTTCACTCGCCCGTTCCACAACAGGCGTCTGCACAACGGGCGTCTCCGTAGTAGGTGCTTCCGCAAGGGGCGACTCCGCAACAGAGGCGTCCTCGGTGGTCTCATCTTGTTTTGCTTGTTCCGACTCCCCCGAAATTTCAACCACATCGGCCGAATCGGTTGGGTCCTCTTCATGCACCGGTTCCGACCGAGGATAAGTACCATCCGCCGCCCGATCCTCGATGGATGGGTTGTCGTAGGACGAGGATTGATCACCCGAGTTGAGGTGATTGTCCCCATCGGCCGGATCCTCCTTTCGGATATCAGCCGTGTCGTGCCGCGACAGGTCATTCGACTCAACGATTCCGGTTGCACGACCCAAGTGGTTGTCAAACGGGACTACCGGCGCAGTTCGACTCGGCTCGGCCCGTTTGTGCGCAGGCGCAGCGATTTGCAACAGTTGATCAATTGCTGAACTTGCCATCTTGGCTCCTTCAAAAGCGATTAGCGGTTAGCTTTTAGCTTTTAGCCAGAAGATTGAAATTTCTGGCTATAGGCTAACAGCTAAAAGCTAATCGCTATTTTCCCTGTTCGTTGAGTTGATTCAGCGTCTCCACGGCATTGTCGATTTTCGGCTTGATCGGTTCGCCCGACATCATATGGTTTTGAATATCATGCAGCGTTGCCAATTCTTTTTCCGACGTAAACGTCTTTAATATCGCTTCGCGGTTGCGTGCCTTCATGCCGTTGAGCATTAAGATAACATCCTCCATTCGTCCTTCCTCAACCCACTGTAAAAGCAACGGCTTCGCTTGTTTTTTCGGGTCAAGTTTCTCTAGCTGTTGCCGCACACTCATAGGTCCTTCTTGATTGATCCGCTGGTATTGTTCGTTGAGGTAGCTCTCGACATCGCGTCGCAAAGCGGCATAGCGAATCGTTGCATCGTTCACACGACGCAACTGATAGTTGAAGCCTTCCAGATCGCGATCAAGGTCTTCCTGTTTCGCTTCGAAGCCGCGCATCGCGATTTGCCGGTGTGCTTGCAGCTCGGCATAGGAAGTTTCCTCGGCAGGAACTTCTTCCGAGCTCGGTTGAATCTCTGCCGAGATTTTTTCCATATCCACACCATGCAGCAAGGCAACGATGCGAAACATCTGTTCGTCGCCCAGCTTGCCGCTGCTGCGCAAATATCCAAATCCAAACGCAAGCGTAAGAACCGTGGCTACGGACACATAGCCGATCAAAGGAAACAAGATGCGCAGGATGCTGCTCATGATCGGCTCCTTTCATGTCGCATGATCGCCATCTCATCAAGCTGCTTGGTTGCCGTTCGCTCTTGCAGAAGCCGGTGTTGACGGCGCTCGCTGTCCTCAAGCTTATCCAGCACGCGAACCTGTCGGTCGGCTTCGATGGCCGACTGCCGGCGCCGCTCGATTTCCCCGGTTAACAAGTCTGATTGTTTTAGGAAGGTATCTTGTTGTGCGCGCAAAGCGAGTTGGTAACGCTGGGCGTCGATCATCTGGTTCACATCGGTCCGTTGGCCCTCCATGATAGAGCGTTGCAAATCTTGCAACTCGGCAAGCTCCGCTCGAACGGCTTGCTGCTGCTCAGCCAGCAAACTCTCGGCCCGATACGCATCAGCCAACCGAGTCCGCTGCTCGTCGCGATTTCTTTCGCGGAGTCGTCGCAGGGTTTCCAGTTTGAAGCGGTATTTGGACACGGTGATTCGCGGTTCGTAGCTAGTTAGCCATCGGGCTTGTCCCGGCGCTGCTCTCGCGCCGGGACAAGCCCGGCGGCTAATAGGTATGCTCTCGCGCCGGGACAAGCCCGGCGGCTAATAGGTATGACTCTTTTACGTTGAACTGTTACTCTTCATTTTCTCTTCGCACTGTTTTGCCAACGCAACAACAGCTTGGCCTATTTCGTCGAGCGTTGTCGAGACTTCGACCTTTTGTCGCAGTAGCTGGTCGAACTGGTCTCGCATCTCGACGGCTACGTCCAACGGCTTGTTGCTCCCTTGGCGGTATGCACCGATCGAGAGCAAGTCTTCGTTCTCTGCATAAATGGCGAGCAGTTGACGCAATGTTTGGGCTGCCTGCTGTTGCTCGGCAGAGGTCACATCCTTGGCAAGCCGACTGATACTGCCGAGCACGTCGACCGCGGGAAAGTGCCCTCGCTCGGCCAACTTGCGAGACAACCACACATGGCCATCGAGCAAGCCTCGCATCGCGTCGGCAACCGGTTCGTTTTCATCATCCCCTTCCACCAGCACAGAATAAAACGCGGTAATGCTTCCCTTCCGGGTACGGCCCGTGCGCTCGACCAGCTTCGGCAACATCGAGAAGACCGAGGGCGTGTAGCCGCGCGTCGTGGGTGGCTCGCCGGCGGCCAGGCCGATCTCTCGTTGTGCGAGTGCATAGCGTGTGATCGAGTCCATTACCAAGAGCACATTTTTTCCTTGGTCTCGAAAATACTCGGCAATGGTCGTGGCAGTGTGGGCAGCTTGCACGCGAAGCAGTGCCGGTTCGTTGCTCGTGGCAACGACCACCACACTTCGAGCAAGGCCCTCGGGTCCCAACTCGCGCTGGACAAATTCGTTGACTTCCCGGCCACGTTCGCCAACCAGTGCGATGATCGTGACGTCGGCGGCCGTGTATCTACCCATCATGCCCAAGAGGACGCTTTTGCCGACGCCCGACCCGGCAAAGATCCCCAATCGTTGCCCTTGCCCGCAGGTGAGCAAGCCGTCGATGACTTTGACGCCGGTTCCCAACGGCTTATCGATTCGAGGTCGTTGGGTAGGAGCAATCGACTGGCCTTCCAGTGGCAAACGCTCGCGGAGCATCGGCTGGGGTCGGCCATCGATGCAGCGCCCACGCGCGTCGACCACACGGCCTAGCAGCGCATCGCCCACGCGCAACGAGCGACTGGTGCGCACTAAACGGACCTCGCTGCCGCGGCGAATCCCTCGCATGTTGGAAAGCGGCATCACGAGCGTTGTCTTATCTCGAAAACCGACCACCTCCGCCTCAACCGAGTGGCCTGATTGCCGGTCGATTTCAACCATCGCACCGACCGGCGCAGGAAAATCGGCCACCGAAGCGGTGAGCCCAGCCGTTTGCACAACGCTACCGGTCAGTCCGGTAAGCATGGCACCATCAAGTTGTTCCGTAAGTGGAAAGTTCATAATTAAGCAGTTAGCGGTTAGTAGTTGGCAGTTAGCTTCTGTTACTTTAGGCGAGCGGCAGATGAGAATTTACCAATCTTAACCCGACGCGTAAGCGAGGGAATTACCCCGTTATCCTCAGGCCCTCGCTTACGCATCGGGTTATCAAGGTAAGTTCTTAACTGCCGCTCGCTTTATCTAGCTAATCGCTAACGGCTAACTAGTTCCCGTTGATAATACTCCCTTTCCGACCGACTTTGGGAACGGCGCGGGGCGACGAGCGGGCGAGGGAGTTGGCTTGTTCGGTTTTCTGTGGTGGGTCGGCGTTGTTGCGCCGCAGCGCGCGTACCTCGCCTTACGTTTACGAGTTGTTTTCGGTTTTTGCGTCCGTTCCGCGTCAGCCTCCTGAGGTTTTTGCCAGGATCGTTAAGTTGTGACAGAACACGGCGCTGCCAACGGCGGACGTGAAATTCTTAAAGCCGCGAAAACAACAGCGAGCCAGGCGAAATGCTCGCTTTAAGCACGAGATCGTGCCTTCGATTCCGGCGCGCCACTGCTGCCAAATGCCCATCATCGTGTCGCCGAAATCTCGCGTCCGCCGAGGCACGCCCAGGTAGTCGACCTGTTCTTCCAATTCCTCGTAGGTGTCCTCGTCCGGACAGAAGCCCATGTCCGCGGCGACCGTTTTGGGCCGGCTACCGTACTTCTCTTCGTGTCGTTCGAGTACCGTCTCCAGGAGTTCGCTGTCGCTTACATTCTTCTCCAACACAACGTAATCGGTAATGAACTTCTCCTTCGACTGTGTGAGCAGCACCTTGTGACCGAATTCGACTGGCTTGCCACGCCGTCCACGCATGATCAACTCCGCATGAGATTCAAAAATGCTGAACACTTTGTCGGCATTTGGAACCTGCTCTCGATCGAACGCGCGGCGCCGAGCCACTTCGGCGACCTGCCGCATCACCGGCAAACGGTTCGCCAGCGACTGGGCAATCGTCGCCAACTCGACACACGTCGAACGTTCGGCCCAAGCGACGAATTGTTCCGCTTTTTCCAGAGCTTCCTCGACCCGGACGATCAGCGTCTTCATATTCTGGCGGACCTGGCGGAGACGCTTTTTGTTCGTGCTATTCGAGTAACGCGTGACGAAAAGATGCAGATTTTTGATCTTCTTCGCGTGAAATCGCCAAGGACAACGGAGTGGGTCGAGTTCTCGACCAGTCGACATTTCTCGGGCAGCCACGCGATAGACGTCCCACAGCAGGCTGGAGTCGGTCGGCCAGTGAATATTGCATTCGGTGACGGTCGTGTCGGTTCGCACATGTTCCAGGGAGACCGTTTCTTCGGCGACGACGCCGAGGGCCAATAGGTGATTGATCCGTTCCCAAGTCTCGGGCTGAATCGCGCGAAATGCCTTGTTCAGCAGCGTGAAGTCGATGGTCGGCTTTTTCAGCAGGCGGCAAAACCGCTGCAAGGTTTCGCTTTCGGCAATCCGGATCGACGCTTCCCGATAGTCGAGTCCTTCCCGTTGCAAGACGAGGATCGCGCGAAACAGGTTTTCGCTGGTGAAGATCGGCTTTCGGCCGCGTGCCGACGTCGTCTGGCTGAGCTGTTCGAGGTCGCGATGGACCACATCGAGAATCGCGGGCCGGCTGTCCAGCAACTGGCCGAGCGTTTTGTACTCGTCACGATAATCCCGTACCGTTTGGTTGTCGGCCTTCTCGTTGGCCCATCCAAAATCGAGAATCGCTTCAGCTTTCAAACGCATCGCCCGCTTCTCCTTGGGTAAAATGGCTCTTTGATTCGTTCTGTTTTCAATAGGATAACGATGCGTCTTTTTCTTGCTACACCAAAACCGGCCCGCCAGACGAATTTCACAATATTCTGATTTGGGAAACAGGAACTAACTAAGTTCCTGTTCTACGCGTGCAAGTTGTGTTTCGATTTGTTGATCAATCGTGCCGAATTCTGTCTCGACGCGACATCCGCCGACGGTGATCGACTCGTCGGCGACAATCTTGGCCGAGGCGAGTGGACAAAAAACCTCGATCAGCTTCTCCACTTCGCTCCGAAGTGTTTTCAGGTCGGTGGGATGCAATCGCAGAGTCACCTTGGCCGAGCCGGCTGCCAATTGAAGCGATTCACCGATCCACTCGAGTGTCAACTCAGGGTGCTGCTTTAGCTCCCGACGTACCAAGCGCCCGGCGATCGAGGTAGCCAGTTTAACGACCGACGATTCCCAGTGACGAAGCCACTCGTGCTTGGAATCTTCGATTTGTGCGATGGCCGAGTCGAGTGCCGGGACAAGCGTTTTCATTTGTTGGGCGACTTTTTCATCCAGGATCTTTTCGATGGCGTCTTGGGCCGCTTTGCGACCCGCTTGTTCCGCCTGCTGCTCGATTTCGGCAGCCTGCCGTTTGGCTTGCAGAACAATTTTGCCCGCCTCTTGCCGCACGGTTTCCAAATAGCTGTCCGCCTGATTGCTCATGTCGGTCAGGTCGTAGGCCACTGCGCGCAATGTCTTCCTGGTGGGATGGGCAGGCGAATCGAGTTTGATGATCGTGGCCATAGGGAATGGTTGATGTGAGATGGATGATTTATGATGTGGTTTCGCCGGCGACAACCTGATAGGCCAGTTGTGCGAATTCATGCTGGGCGGCGAGCATGTCGCTTAACTTGGTCGGTTCGATCTTGCGTAGTTGACGCCGAAATCGCCTCGCCTGCCGCCATGAGAGTTGGCTTGCAATTCGATCAACAAGCTCCGCATCAGCACCGGCGAGAGCAAGCATCGCGATATGCGGCTCCGCTTGCTTGAGCGTTTCGAGCAACACATGGTCGCTAATCGCAGCAAGATCAGTGAGTTGCCAAGCCCCCATTTCAGCCCCCGGCTCTGCCGGGGGGTCGCTTGGCGTAGATGGATTGATGCTGTTTTCTTGAGCGAGTTGTTTAGCGGTATCCATACCCCCCGGCAAAGCCGGGGGCTGAAATGGGGACGAAGCTGGGGAGTGAAAAGGAGGCAGAGCCGGGGGCCTACTGGAAGCAAAACGCCCCGCGAGCGACTCGTTGCGGCGACCTAGCTGGGCGATTATCTTTTCACGTTGATGGCCCGACGTTTTGGCAAGAATCTGCTCGATTTTCTCTTGGCCTTGCGACAATCGCTGTTCGCGCTCCCGATGATTTTCAAACCAATGGGCCAAATGACTCTCCACAATTCGCACCGCTTGCGGTTCGGCCGGATGCTGTTCGGCAAGCCGTTCCAATACGTCGGCCTGCAGCGGCCCGGGCAAACTCGATAGCAACTCGGCAGCCAGATCGGCTGAAAGCTCGGACATGACCACCGCCACGGTCTGCGGATGCTCGTCCACGAGCAACTTGGCCATGCTTTGGGTATCGGCGTCGCACAAAAAACTGTACGGCCTCTCCTCGTTTTCCGGCAGGCTATCCTTGCCTTGCCTGGTTATGTCGTCCAGAGAAAGGGAAATATCCTTGGCGGGGTTCGACCAAGTAACCTCCACGGCATCGGGCGCATCGACCGACACCGATGCGATCCGGCGGAATTCATGCATCACATCGGAGCGCTCCTCGGGATCGACTGACCCCAGCTCATCAACCGCTTGCCGCAAAGCATCGGCATCGGCTTGCGAAAGCCCGTCGAGCATGCGTCGCGAACATGGCCGATCGAGATTGGCCATGAGAATCGCTGCTTTTCGCATTCGTTGATTGCTGGTGTAGGTCACCGTTTAGTGTTCTCCGTTTTTATTGAGCGCTAAGCCGCAAGCGGCCGACGCGCGGCTTAGCCTGCGTTACTGATCCAGTTCCGTAGGATGGCTGCGGCGGCTTCGGGGTCCTCGCGGACGATGTCGGTTAGATCGTCTTTGAGACTCACCCCTTTTTTCAGCTTGAGCCGCGGTCGAGATTCATCATTACTCTCTTCCCCTTCATTGGTTGACGCCTCGGCTCCGCCCGACTCTCCGCGATGAATTGATAACGAAGGCGAACCGAGCGCGGGAGCAGGATCCGACGGCGGGACCGATTTGACGATCGATCGCAACATGACCAGACTCACCAGCGCCAACCCGCCCATCATCATGCCGCTCATGTTTTGACTCAGCCAAGTCATCGCCAGGCCGGCGGTCGACGGAGCCTCGAAAGGCTCGGGCGTTATCGACTCGAATACGGTTACCTCGACAGCCGGGTAAGGGTTGGTTCCGGTTGGCTGCCTGGGAAGCAGGGAAGTCACAAGGCCTTTGATTTGGGTGCGGAGGTCCCCCTCGATCAGATCCCGGGCCGCTTTTTCCGGCTTGTCATTTTCGCCAGCATTTTCAGCACTTTCGCGCCACACGCTCACCAAATAGTTGCTGGGGATGGCAATCGCGACCCGGACTTGCTCCGGAATCAGGCCAGCCAGCACGGAGTTGTCTTCGGTGTAGCCAATAAAGTTTTCTGTTTGATGGGAATTATTGGTGGTCTTGTTTTCGGTTTTTGCCAGTTCGGTTTGTTCCCCATTTCGCGACGGGCCCTGAGCAGCTAAGCCTGGCCTACCGCCATCTTCGGTTTTGGTGCTGGTCGTTTCTTCATCCTGCCCTGTTTCGCGCATGGCGACTCCATCGCCACTTGGTTTTGTGCTTCGCGTTGTGCGCTGGAGCGTATCGGCAAGTTCCGCGGTCACCTGAACCCGGATTCCGGGGATGTCGTGGAGCAGGCTCTCAATGTTGTTTTTCATGAGCCGTTCGTAGTTCACACGCGTTTGAAAATAGGGGTCATCAAACGCATCGGCCATTACATCGGCGCCGCCGTCGAGCGACGAGCCATCGGTCTGGTTGATCACGGTCACATCGTTTAGAGACAAGTCTTGGATCGCCCCGGCAACCGCTTTGCGGATCATCTTTTGCCGTCGAGTGTTTAGCTCCTCGCCTGGCTCCGGACGAACACTGACGGTGGCGGTTACCTGACGTTTTCTGGAAAGCCCTCGCAGTTCGCTGAAATCGTAAATCACCTTGGCATCTTCCACGCCATCCATCAGTCGGACCATCATCGAGAGCTGTTGCTCCCGGGCTGCTTTGTACTGCTGCTGGCGCGTTTTACGATCGACAAAGGGTCCCAGGTTCAGGGCGTCTTTCAGGAGCGAATCGAAATTGGTTGGCAGTGCGCCCGCGTCGGCCACGGCCGCCAAGTAGGCCCCCTTTTTTCCGATGGGAACGCGAATTCGATTGCCGACGCGCTCAAAATCCTCCAGGCCAGCCTGTGCGATCGCCGCCGCCGCCCGGTCCGCATCGTGCGACGAGAGGAATTCGCCATTGAACAGGAAGTAGCCTGGCCCGGTCGAGTGGTGCTGGAACAGATAGCCGAGGCTCACGCCAATGACGCCCAGTAGCAGCAGCGCAGTAACGCGTGCCGCGGGCGTCATCGAGAGAAACAGCTCTCGCACCTGACCGATTGCTTGATTCAAAAAATCCATCTTTTAGGGGCTAGGGATTAGGGGCTAGGGATTCGTAGGCCGGAGCATGATTTTTCTGGCTAATAGCTAACGGCTAAGGGCTAATAGCTATATCCTTATATCTTTCACTTCTTGAAAAACCTGCATCATCTTGTTTCGCATTTGCAGCATGAGTCGGAACGACAGATCAGCCTTTTGCACGGCGGTTAGTACGGTGGCCGGGTCGACGTCTCCGCCGGTCATAAGCGATTCGACCGCGCTGTCGGCCTGCTGCTGCATCGAGTTGACATCCTGGAGCGAGTCGAGCAGGAACTGCTTAAACGATGCCGTATTCTTGGTTTGAGCACCGGCCACCGAAGGCTGCGGCAACGCAGCTTGCATAGCGGAAAAGGAGGTGTTGATTGAGTTCATAGCGGTGAGGTGTGGTTCTGTGTGAGTCGCGAGCTTTTTTGTGAGTTGTGAACCGGGTCGTCCTCGACCCCGGACCTTCCAGCACTATGCCAGGATTTGCAATGTTCGCTGTCCCAAGTCCTTGGTGATTTCAATCACACCGATGTTCGCTTCGTACGCTCGGGTTGCTTCCAGGGCGTCGACAAATTCGGTAGTCATGTCGATGTTCGGATAAGCCACGTAACCATTCTCGTCGGCGTCGGGGTGCCCCGGTTCGTATTTGATGTTGGGCTGAACGTCGGCGTGCTCAACCGACGCAACCTGGACGCCCACGCCTCCGCCGGTCGTTGCCAATTCGGCATTTGTCTGAAAGGTGACATACCGGGGCGTGTACGCTTCCAACTCGCCCCGTTCATTCCGTGTGGTCGAGATGTTAGCAATGTTGGATGAAATCGTATTGAGCCGCGCCCGCTGCGCAACCAATCCGCTGGTACTTACGTCCAAAGCATTAAACATTCGAGTCTCCTTTTTTAAGCGGTTAGCTATTAGCGGTTAGCAGTTAGACAGAGTTTTCTCAGTATCTTTTCTGGCTAATAGCTAACCGCTAAAAGCTAATAGCTTCTTACGCTCGCTCAGTAATGGCCGCCCGCAGCAAACGGAACTGCGAGGTCATGATGCTGATAGCCAAGTTGTGCTGGGCTTGGTTTTTTGAAATTTCGGTGACTTGCTGTTCGAGGCTCACGTCGCTGTCGTCGTGAAACAGGATGTTTTTCATCGACTCGCGAACTTCGTCCATACCTCTTAGTCCGTGGGACGATTTTTGGCCTCCAAGCTGAGCATTGATGCCATAGGTTGGCGTTTGTGGTTCATGGCTTGCTTGGATCGCCTCTTTCAATCGTTGTTGGAACATCTCCGGCGACAGGTCGCGTGTGCGGTAGCCGGGCGTGTCGAGGTTGGCGATGTTTCCCGCCAACACTCCATGGCGTGCTTGGGTGAAGCTCACCACCTGCTCGAGTACCGGGATGGTTGACGAATCGAATAATGATGACATGGGTAATATCGCTTTGCAATTTTTATGCCGCTTGCGGCTTAGCTATTTATCCTGTTTTACGCGCATGCACATCGGCAGACTCTGCCGCGTGCATCGGCAGAGTTTGCCGAACTGCCGTAGGTTGGTTCTCGTTGAATTGCTTTGCATGAGGTGCGAAGCCGTAGGATCGCAGTTTTCCGCTCAGCGTGCGGACGCCGATGCCCAACGCCGATGCAGTTTTGGCTCGATGACCATCGAAATGTTCAAGCGTCGCGACGATCATCTGTCGCTCGACTTCATCCAAACTAGTGCCGACCGCCAGCCCTCTGTCATGCGGATCGAGCAAACCCTCCTGAGCCGTTTCTCCCACCAGCTCCGGCTGCCTGAGCCAGGGGCGTAGCTGATCGGCAGTAATCGGTGCGCCCTCGTTGAGCACGCAAGCCCGGGTAACGATATTTTCTAGTTCGCGCACATTGCCGGGCCAGCGATATTGGGCGAACAGCTCACGAGCATTGGGCAGCAAGTCGCAGCGAGGCCGGTCTAATCGTTGGGCGGCACGGTCGAGAAAATGATCAGCCAGCAACTGCACATCATCACCCCGCTCGCGCAACGGCGGCAACGTAATCGGCACCACAGCCAGCCGGTAATACAAATCCTCGCGAAAGCGTCCGCCGGCAACCTCTTCGGTTAGCTGGCGGTTTGTACTGGCAAGCACTCGCACATCGGCGGTACGCGTCTCGCTCGATCCGACGCGCTCGAACGTGCGCTCCTGCAACACACGTAGCAGCTTGGCTTGCAGCGGCAAATCGATCTCGGTGATTTCATCTAGCAAAATGCTCCCGCCGTCGGCCATTTCAAATCGACCAACCCGATCGACGTCTGCACCGGTAAACGCGCCGCGCAGATGGCCAAACAATTCGCTCTCGGCCAATTGGGCCGAGAGGGCAGGGCAGTTGAGGCTAACCAACGGCCCGGCCGAGCGTCTGCTCGTGGCATGAATGGCCCGAGCGACCAGTTCCTTGCCGGTGCCACTTTCGCCGCAGATGAGCACCGTTTCGCCCGTTGGTGCCACCTGGGCAATCCGCTGGCGAAGTTCTTGCATCGCCGGGCTCGAACCGACCATGCCGTCGGTGGACGATACTTCGGGGTCGAGCAATTGGTGTCGCTCAATCGCCCGGGCGACCAACTGTTCCAATTGCGTGACATCAAAGGGCTTTTCCAGATAATCAAAGGCGCCCTCGCGCATCGCTTCGACGGCCGAGGCGATCGTCGCATGGGCGGTGATCATCAGCACTTGGACTCGCAGGCGGCGCCGGCCGATTTGGCGTATGAATTCCAAGCCGTCCATGCCAGGCATTTGCAGGTCGGTAATCACCACGTCGAGCGGCTCATTCTCCACCAGCGGCAACGCTTCCACCGCGCTGGCCGAGCAAGTAACATCGTAACCGGCGCAACGGAGCACATCGGCCACCGACTCGCGTGCCGCGGCATGGTCGTCGACCACCAGAATGCGTCCCAAATTTTTATCGGGCGATTCGCTCATGCAGCCGCCCTCATGGTTTGTCGAGGAATTTCGATGGTAAAGGCCGCCCCGCCATCAGGGCAGTTTTGTGCCGTGACGCGGCCGCCATGTGCCTCGGCAATCCGGTGGACAATCGACAACCCCAGCCCTGTCCCGCTGCTTTTGGTTGTAAAGAACGGGTCGAACACATGGCCAAGCTGCTCCGAAGAAAGCCCCGGCCCGCTGTCGGCGACTTCCAACTCGAACCCGGTCGGCCCGTCGAACGAGGTGATCACCACTTCGCCCCCACGGGGCATCACGTCGATGGAATTGAGCACCAAATTGATCAGCGCCCGGCGAAACATCTCGCGGTCGGCAGTTACCGCCGTATTGGGCGGGACGTCGATCGAGACTTCAATGGCTTGGGCGTCCGTCTGCGGGCTGAGCGCCTCGCAAACTTCCTCGATCAAGTCCCCGATGAGAAAAGTATGCCATTGGGGCTCGCGGTGTGCGGTAAAATTCAAGAGATCGTTCACGGTAGTATCCAGGGCGTTAAACCCCGTCTCCACTTTGGTCAACACATCTAAGCTGCCGGCATCCTCTGACAACCGGCGACGTAACAAACTAAGATAAAGGGCAACGGGTACCAAACTATTCCGAACTTCGTGGGCCACGTGGGCAGCCATGCGCCCCAGATCGGCAAGCCGATTTTCTCGGGCAAGCTCTCGATTTTTGATTTCAAGCTCATCGGTTAGTCGGCCCACCTCGCCTTGCAAAGCTTTGTGGGTATGCTCCAGTCTGACCGTTGCCTCGTTCCAGGCTGCCAACACCTCATCCAAACTGCTCTCGGCGCTCAGCTCGCGCACACTCGCTTCCCATTCCGCTTCGTCGCTTGGTGCGGAAGGTTGCAGCAGGTTTAGTTGCGGGGTACTCAATTCCATGGTCGATTCCAATTTTTGCGATCAGCATTCAGCGATCAGCCAGATTATTCAACTTTGTCCCGTCAATTTGGCTGATCGCTGACCGCTGAAAGCGGATCGCTTTTTTCAAGCTTCGGATTGAATGTCGAGCATGTCTCCATGCGCTGTACTCTCGGTTTGGCTTCCGCCTGGAGGATTAAAGCCCATCGGCGGTGGCACGCGTCTTGATGCTGTCTTGGATTTAGTTTGTTGTGATTGGTAGGCGCCACGAGCCAGGCTGGCGGCATGGGCCGTTTGTAATTGGCTGGCGACCTCGTCACGGCGGACCGTGATTTGCTCTTCATTCTGTTTTTCCAGTTGCATGACCTCAGCCAACAAAACACGGCAATCGGCCGCTTGCTGAGCACATTTCACTCGGGCTTCGGACGACGCCCACTCGCGAATCTCAGGGTCTTGGTCATGAAACGGTCCGAGCCCTCGCTCGATAGCTTGCAGTGCCGTGATTAATTGCTGCTTGGCAGCCAACAGCCGAAGCAAGGGGCCCATGTCACCTGTGGCGATCAGCTCCGACTGTTTACGACCCAAGTCGCGCATCTGCACAAGGCATTGCCGCCGCTGGGCAATAAGCTTAGCCAATTTGTCGGTGGATGATTCGGACATAAAAAGTGTTATGAGTTGGGAGGCGCGAGTTATTGGGTTACTAACGGTCAAATTCTTTGTTTGGTGCAAAGATTTTCAGTAGCCACAAAAAACACAAAAAGGCACGAAAAGAAATTGTAAGGCTAGCGAATCACGCGAATGTCAATGATTGTCATCCTCCCGATTCATTCACGCCAATTCGCGTGATTCGTGGGCCATGATTTTTGTGGTTTTCGTGTTTTTTGTGGCTATTTTTTCTTTGGTTGCAGCTATGCCGCGCTGGGTTATTTCCTTAACTTGCGCCTCTCCTTACCATTTCCCCATGTGATCCAATAAAAGTTCCCATTCCTGACGATTCAAATTGGTGGCAATTTTGAAATTCGTGTCTTCAGGCAATTGCTTGAGTATCGATTTGGCCCGTTCGACGGTTCCTCGGGCCTTGACCGGCTGATTCAAGCGGTGCCAACAGTTGGCGATTTGCACGAAGCTCTCCAGCACAAACGGTTCGTGTTGGTACAAGGTCGAGATATTGGCATACGCCTTTCGGGCTTCTTCGAATCGTTTGAGTTGGAAAAGCAGCGACCCTTGCATCATGTAGCAATTTCGTAGCAACGTCCGATGGTGCGCGTTGCTATCGCCGTGTCCCTCCAGCGTGATCGTTCGCTGGACGGCCAGATAACTGTCCAGCGCTTGGTTGAGATAATCCGCAAGCAATTTGCGGCTTTTTTGACGCTCGCTCTCGATCTTGGCCGATTGGAGTTTTCTTTTCGGCTCGTCGGAAGCACTATGGAACGAGCGGGCAATGATATAACGGGCAAGCAAGGTTTGCGAATCGTTCGGATACCGCTCGATCGCCTCCTCGAGCTTAGTAATCGCCTCAAGATATCGACTGGAGTCGTGCAGAAGATGCCCCAGCGTAAAGAGCGAATCACGCCATTGCAGGCTTTTGGGCGTTAACGAATCGCCAGCCAGATTTTCCATGAGTAGTTTTTCGGCTTGGTCATATTGGACCATCTCCATATGGGCTCGGGCACATTCTAGCCGGGCCTGAAAAACAACCTCATCACGAGGAAACAGTTCGATGCAGTCGGTGAGAGTTGAGATGGCCTCGGCGGGTTGCCCCAAAGCCAATTTTGCTTGCCCCAGTCGGAGCAACGCCAGCCCGTTGCGACGCCGAGACTCATGGTGGAGATATTCCTTAATCGTCCGACTAGCATGGGTATAGCTATGCCCAAGCGAATAGTTTTCCGCAGCTTGCCATAAGTCGTCGGTAAACTGTCGCGTTGCGAATCGCAGTCGGGCAACATCTTCCAATGCCCTTCCCGCGGCGCGATAATGGTGGCGTCCCTCCCGAAGCAATTCACCCGCCTGCCAACGGTGCGACTCGGAGGCTTCCTCGGTTTTTTTCTCTCCCCACTGCCGGTGAGTGATGGCTCGAAGCTCGGTAACGTCGACTTTGTTGAAGAGTGGTTGAAACTGCTCAACCAACGCCAGCGCTTGTTCAAATTGACCTGCGTCGACGTACGCCTGATGCGCTTTCGACAATCGCTTTCGCAGCTTGCTTAGCGACAGGATCGGATTGGAATAGGCAATCGGGTCGCCGACCGTTTCCAGCACCGTGCGATAGCTGGCAAGCGATTGCTCGACTCGCTCATGCTTGCGATCCAAATCGGCCTTGGCTAGCGTGGCAGCAAGTCCTTCGGGAGTGTCGCCATAGAGCTTGCCGATTCGATCATATTGTGCCGTGGCTGCATCGCTATCGCCTTGAACTTCATAACCCCTTCCGATCCAAAACATGGCTCGACGGGAAATTTCTCCACTGAGTGGATCAAGAAGCTGTGCTTCTCGAAGTTTGGCCAAGGCGCTGGAAACTTTTTTATTTCGTCCAGCCGCCAAAGGCTGCATTTGCTCAGCTTCGGCAACGTCAAGTTGGCCCGAGAGCATTTTGAGCCGTGCCCGATTGTCATCTTTCATGCTTACTTTTCTTAGCGACTCTCGCGCCTCTTCAACTTGTCCCAACGACCCCAGTATTTCCACTTGCGTAATCAGTGCTTTGTTACGCATCTCCGGGCTGAGTAGCTGATACGACAAAAGTAATTCGTTGTGCTTCAGCGCCGCATCAGGATCGGGATCGGGGATTTGGAGGTAGGCGCTGGCCAGAAGAGCGTGGATTTCTGTCAGAGGGAGCGAGTTATCCTTCAGTGCTTCTTCAAGCAGAGGTATACCCGAGTGCGATTGGTTTCCAAGAATCAAACTACGTCCCAACAGGAATAATAGTTGTCCTTCGTGCTGAGGTGGCGGACCAAGAACTTGGGCCTTTTGCAAGTAACGCGCAGCAACCAGATGCATCACGCGACGACGTTCGACAGACCATTCTTTGTCGGCGTCGTATCCTTTCGCGGCACCCAATACAAACAGTGCGCCACCCAGCGATTCCATGCTGGCCGGTCCTTGCTGCATTTGGCCAACCAGATTTTTCGCTTCGTCCGTATCTCGAGCGTCCAGCGCGGCGAGAGCCATTTCAATGGTTACGGGACTTACGGCATCCACTGCCAAATGAGCCAAATAGCTCCAGAGTGCAAACGTCCCAATGAGGGCAATCAGCCCTAGCACGCCGGCCGCGACCTTGCGTACTCGACTGGCTACAATCCACTCGCGCAGGGTAACCAATCGCTCGCCCATGCGCTGCTTCAGCGAAGGGGCGGCTTCGCCAGGCCGGCTATCCGCACCTTGTTCAGGAGGTTGGGTTTTAGGTGGTTGGGTTTTAGGCTGTTGGGCCATGGCAATACGACGCGCACCGAAGTCAAAAAAATTGACTCGCAATTCCCAGAGAAGATGTTTGGTAGAAAAGAGGCAGGGCTTGTACACGGTACCCTAGCAAGATGTCAATCCGCATTGCCAGCGATAGCAGCCAAATAAAAAAGCCCAGGGGTTGCAACCCCTGGGCTTGAAAGCAGCGAACGTTTTTGTGCTAGCTGCTGGTCGTTGCCGTCGCGGGGCAAACCTGCTGCATGATCCAACAATCCAGATCCGATAGCATTTTGGTCGTGAGTTCGTCACCGCACGGGTAGCGGCGAAGATCAAGAGAAAAACCGGCTGAGTGCAAGAGTCGCAGATCGTTGCACACTTGTTCGGACGGGTACTTCTGACTATCCAGCGCGCCCGCAAGCATCAGCGGCAAGTGGCGTGCCGTGTTGATTCTCCTCAGCAAGTTGAACCTGCGTGGCAACGGTCCGCCAATAGAAACGGCCCCGGAAAAATACTCGGGATTTTCCAACGCAATCCGCAGTGCCATTGTCCCCCCACAATCGTAGCCCGCGATAAAGATACGCTCACGGTGGATGTGGTAACGATCCATCGCAATTTCGATGCAGTCGATCGAGCGCTGCGTGGCTTCGGCAATGTCTTCGCTCGTCTGCTTCCAACGATAGGCCCCTCGCAGATCTCCATCAGCACTCGTGCCACGCGGAGCAACGGCAACATGGTTGCGCATACTTACCAATGGCAACACGGTTCGCAGCTGATTCTCGTTGTCACCCGGGCCGTGCAGCCACACGACCAGTGGATAGGCGTAGCCATCTTCGTAATGAATGGGAGCAAACAGGCTATGCGGCGTCACGAAAAGACGCGGATCGCCAATTCGTGATGATAGGGTCTCGACCGTTTCGAGATGCTTACCTAGTGAAAAAGGCCCATGGCTGGCCGAGGCGAGCGATTTTGAAACAAGAGAAAGCGTGGCCGAGTCGGCGTGAAGCGGCAAGCGATTCATGGTGTGCCCCAAGGAATGATTGCGGGTAGCCCAAGGAAGATTGCGGGTAGGTTGTCGAGCGCAGCTACGCCTCGCAAAAACCAATCCCCAGCAAAGCCAACGATTCAAGCGTACCCTGATTGCCAGAAGTCTGACAGCGGCACGTCAAATTTTTGTCGGCGGTATGAGTCAATGCGCCAATCAAGGCACAGGAGAGGATGTCGGGTGACGTAACGAAAACAGATTGTAAACCAGCACCCGACGAATGTCAACTCCACCGTTTTTGGACATTCTGTAGAGTGGCGAGTGCTAGCACTTTGTGGCGGAGGTCTGCTAAGCCACAAGCGGCCGCTTGTGGCTTAGCAGACCCACCTTTCATACCAACCCCGCCATGGTTTCGACCAGTTCGTCCACCGCATCGACGCTTTTCTGGAATGCGGCCCGTTCGCTTTCGCTCAGTTCGAGTTCGACGATCCGTTCGACCCCCGCCGAACCGAGCACAACGGGAACTCCCACGTAAAACCCGCCCACGCCATATTCTTTGTCGCAGTAAGCAGCGCAGGGAATCAGCCGCTTCTTGTCGCGGACGATCGCCTCGACCATTTGCGCCGTGGCCGCGGCCGGGGCGTAGTAGGCACTGCCCGTCTTGAGCAGCCCGACGATTTCCGCGCCCCCTTTGCGCGCCCGATCGATGATCTCTTCCAATCGGGCTGGGGCAATCAGTTGCGTGACGGGAATTCCACCCACCGAGGTGCAGCTTGGCAAGGGCACCATGGTGTCGCCATGACCACCCATCAGCATGGCCGAGACATCCTCGACACTGACGCCCAGTTCCATCGCCAGAAAAGTTCGGTATCGGGCCGTATCGAGTACGCCCGCTTGTCCCAGCACCCGCTGGTGGGGAAATTGGGTCACCTGTTGGGCTCGCTGCACCATCGCGTCGAGTGGATTGCTCACGACGATCACCACCGCCTCGGGACTGGTCCGTTTGATCTCCGTGCAAACGCTGGTCATGATCTTGGCGTTGGTGGCGAGCAAATCGTCGCGGCTCATGCCCGGCTTGCGGGGGATGCCGGCGGTGATGACCACCACATCGCTGCCCTTGGTGTCGTCGTAGCTGGTGGTGCCGACGATGTTGGCGTCGAAGCCCACGACCGGCGAGGCCTGCATCAAATCGAGCGCCTTGCCCTTGGGCATGTCCTCGGTTTGCGGGATATCGACCAGGACAATGTCGCCCAATTCGGCCGCGGCACACCAATGAGCCGTCGTAGCCCCCACATTCCCCGCCCCGATCACACTGATTTTTGCCCGTCGCATAGCGATTGCACTCCTGTTTTATCGGTCAAAGTGTTAGCCGCCGGGCTTGTCCCGGTGCTGCTCAATCGCGCCGGGACAAGCCCGGCGGCTAACTCAGTGGCGAGTATCGCGCGCAACCGGGGTGGGGTGCAAGGGGCCGAGGCGCGAGCAGATACGGCAGTTCCAGATAGAGCACTCAGCGCAAGCCGCGAGTTTTGCCAGCAGAGACGCAAAGCGCCCAAAACCCCATGGCTTGCGCCGAGGGCTATCATGGAGCGAACGGGCATGGAGCGAACGGGCATGGAGCGAACGGGCATGGGTCGAACGGTCTGGACAAGCTTGGGGCCGAATCCTACGATCCCGACCCTCTTCTACCAAACTTCTCTACCAAACTTTTCTATCAGGCTTGAAAGGCGGCCGATGGCTTCCGAGGCAAGTGGCACTGCGGACATGCTCCGTCGTGGCCAGGATCTCATATTGCCGATTGCGATCATCTCCAGCGTGCTGGTGATTATGGTCCCGCTGCCACCTGCGCTGATGGATGTGCTCTTGGCGGGCAATATCACGATCTCGGTGATTGTGCTGCTGACGACGATCTACGTAAGATCGCCGCTGGAATTCAATATCTTCCCGTCGCTACTGCTGGCAACGACACTCGCCCGACTGGTACTCAACGTCGCCACCACCCGGCTGATTCTCACCCGAGCCGCTAGCGACGGACTCGGTGCCGCGGGCGGCGTCATCACGGCGTTTTCCGAATTTGTTGCCGGCGATACCATCATCGTCGGGCTGATCATTTTTATCATCATTGTCGTTATTCAGTTTGTCGTCATCACCAAAGGCGCCACGCGCATCAGCGAAGTGGCCGCCCGATTTGCGTTGGATGGAATGCCTGGCAAGCAGATGGCCATCGACGCCGATCTGAACGCCGGCATCATCGACGAGCACGAAGCTCAATCGCGCCGCGAGGAAATCACGCAGCAGGCCGACTTTTACGGGGCGATGGATGGTGCCAGCAAGTTTGTCCGGGGCGATGCGATCGCAGGCATCGTCATTACCGTGATCAACATCGTCGGCGGGCTGATCCTGGGCATGACCGAGTATGACATGAGCCTGTCGAAGGCGGGCGAGATATTCACTCGGCTGACCATTGGCGATGGCTTGGTTAGCCAGGTGCCGGCATTTCTGATTTCGCTGGCGGCCGGTTTGCTGGTCACCCGCAGTACGCGAAAAACCAACTTGCCCCAAGATTTCATACAACAACTTTTTTCGCGTCCGCAGGCGATGGCCATCACGGGCGGATTTCTGGCCGTGCTCGTTACCACCGACTTGCCGCGAACGCCGCTGCTGATCTTGGGGGCGGCTTGCATCGGAATGTCGCGCATGCTCACCAAATCGCAAACCCAGCAAAAGCTGGCTGACGACGAAGCAGAGCAGGAAAACAAGCCAGTCGCCGAAGAGCGAATCGAGGATTATCTCACCGTCGATCCGATGGAAGTTGAAGTCGGCGTTGGGCTGATCCGGCTGGCTGATCCCAAGCGGGGTGGCGATCTGCTCGACCGCATCGCGCGGGTGCGACAAAGCGTCGCCGGCGAAATCGGACTCATCATGCCCAAGGTCCGAATCCGCGACAACATGCAGCTCGATCCCAACCAATACCGAATCAAAATCGCCGACACGCCCATCGCCGAGGAACACATCGAACCCGACTGCCTGCTGGCGATCGACTCGGGGCTTACCACCGGTCAGGTCGAAGGCATGGCGACCAAAGACCCCGCCTTTGGCACCGACGCGAAGTGGATTCACCCGTCGCTACAAGACGATGCCGAGATGTTTGGCTACACGGTCGTGGAACCAGGCGCGGTGCTGGCCACGCATCTGACGGAAATCTGCCGCCGGCACGCCGACGAAATTCTCACCCGCGACGCCACCAAACATCTGGTCGACGAGCTAAAACAAACACAACCCACGGTGGTCGACGAGCTGATTCCCGGCACGATGCAACTGGCCGAGGTGCAGGCGGTGCTGCAGATGCTGCTCCGCGAGCAGGTGCCCATCCGGCAGTTGGCGATGATTCTCGAAACGCTGGGCGATTATGCCGCACGGACCAAAGACCCGATCCTGCTGGCTGAATATGTCCGCCATCGTTTGGCGCGGCAGATTTGCAGCCGCTATCGCAACGCCGAGGGCCAGTTGCATGTCATCGCGCTCGACCCGGCACTAGAAGACCGCATTCGAGCCGGCTTCGAGCATACCGAGCGTGGCCTCTTCATCCGCATGTCGCCGCAAGCGGTCGAAGCAACCTGCGACGCGATCCGCAGGCAGTTGGGCAAACTAACCACCGCCAACCATGCACCCATCGTGCTGGTAAGCCCTCAGATCCGCGTCGCCTTGAAACAGCTAACCGAAACCCATTTACCGCAACTAACCGTCCTGAGCTTCAACGAAGTAACCCGCGACACGCAGATCGTGACGTTGGGATTGGCCACTGATGGATAACCTTAAAAGCCCAGGGGTTGCAACCCCTGGGCTTGAACCTCATCCGAAATCGAAACATGCAAATCAAAACATTCCGTGCCAAAACAATGCAACAGACACTCAATCTGGTCCGTAGCGAACTCGGATCCGAGGCGACTGTGCTACATACTCGCGAGGTCAACGGCGGGATGGTTCGCCGTATGCTGCTAGGACGATATTATGAAATCGCCGCGTCGACCGAGGTCAAGACGCCCAGCCGGCTGCCATCGGCCCACTCATTGCCAACAGGACCATTGCCAACTTCTCCACAGCCGGTTGCGCCCGTTAATCGGGAGCAAAATTACAGCGCCAAGTATCGTGACGCAATCTATGAGCAAAATCAAAGGCACGAAGCGGGCGGGAACGACTTGGAAGAGTTGCAATCGCTGGTCGAGCAGCTACGCAGTCAGTCGGAAAATTCGCCGCAACGCGATGTGCCCGCGTCGCTCTTCCCCGCGTTTACCGACATGATTGAGGCCGACGTGGATGAAGAGGTGGCCCGAGAATTGGTTGAACGGCTGCGCAACGAATCGCATGATTTGAGCGATGCCAAAACGGTGCAATCGCAATTGGTCGAGATGCTCGAAAGCGAATTGGCGGTGACAGGCCCGATTGAGGTGTCACCAACCACCAACCCCCACCTCACCAGCCGGGGTCGAGGACGACCCGGCTCACCACCAATCGCCAATCACCAACCACCAACCACCAACCAATGCCGCACCGTTGCCCTGGTAGGCCCCACCGGTGTGGGGAAAACAACGACCATTGCCAAGCTGGCCGCCAACTTCCGACTGCGTGAAAACAAACGGGTTGGACTCATCACGGTCGACACCTATCGCATCGCCGCGGTCGAGCAGCTACGGACCTATGCCGACATCATCGATCTGCCGATGGAAGTGGTCAGCACGCCGCGCGAAATGCGTGAGGCGGTCGACCGATTAAAACACCTCGATCTGGTACTCATGGACACCGCCGGGCGTAGCCCACGCGATGAGGTGCGAATCCAGGAACTTAAGTCGCTGCTCGCCGAGGTGGAGCCTGACGAAGTCCATCTGGTGCTCAGCGCGGTCGGCAGCGCCCGTAGCTTGGCCGCGACGGCCGATCATTTCGCCGCGGTGGGTACTACGGCAATGCTCATCACGAAACTAGACGAAGCGACCGGCTTGGGGAATTTGCTATCGCTCGCGCGCCGCTGTCGGTTGCCCATCAGCTATTTGACCGACGGACAGAATGTTCCCGATGATATTCAAGTCGCCAAAAGCCGAGAGCTGGCGCGGATGATTTTGGGAATGACGGATTAAGTTGTTTCGTCGACCGGGACCGGGGTCGAGGACGACCCGGCTCACCACCAACCACTAACCACCAAGCACCACCATGCACGACCAAGCCGATCAACTCCGACAGCTAGTACGCGACACCATCCAAGCAGATCAATCACTTCAGCCCGGTGTGCCGATCATTGCGCTGAGTGGTGGCAAAGGAGGCGTCGGCACAACCACCATTGCTGCTCGCCTGGCACAAGAATTGTCCCGGCTGGGTAAAAACACCGTGCTTGTCGATGCCAATCTGGCGCAGCCCGATCTGGCCAAGCTCTTTCCTGTATTAAAAAGCAGCCCGGTATTAAATAACAGCCAGCCGCGTGACACACTGGCCAAGGTGCTCGACGGCAGCCGCAAAGCGGTCGAAGTGCTTCAATCGGTTGGCCATAACCTCCAACTGCTACCCGGGCGCTGGATTCCCCAATCGCCGCCCGATCTCAGCAGCCAAGCCGTCGACCGGCTGTTGGCCGAGCTGCGCTCGCTCGGTAGCACGGCCGATGTCGTCGTGGCAGACGTCGGTTGCGGCATGAGCCCTTGGGCCAACCGGTTGTGGCAAGCGTCACAGCAGATCCTGCTCGTCACCACGCCCGAGCCGGTCGCCGTCATGGATAGCTACGCCGCGATTAAACAGACCGACACGCAATCGCTCGACCAGAAGCTGCGCATCGTGGTCAACCGCTGCGACAACAAAGCGGAAGCACGCGCTATTGTCGGCCGCCTCGACCATACATGCAGGCGCTTTCTGGGCAACCCGTTGTCCCACGGTTCAACCATCGCCAACCGACAGGCTAGCAACGACGAAGAAGATTTCGAGCAGTCGGTCCGCTTGCTCGCCGCGGAAGTTGCCAGCAACACGCAAACAACAATACAGCGCCACATCCGTCGCGATGACGAAACCCCCCAAGTGTTAGCCGCTTGCGGCTTAGCAAAATAAAACAGAAAAAACTAAAGCCCCAACAAAACAAATGACGATAAAGATTGACAGTATGAAGGCCTGCCTTGGCGGGTCAAAGTGGCGTGGTTGGGTAGAATTTAACGCCGACAGGAGCTTTTCACTTGGCACGTTCTTTCGCTGGCATCATGGGGTTGCTGGGCATGATCGTCGTCCTGCTGCGAGCCGTCAAAGGAGGCAGCGGACTAGAGACCGCCGTGCCCCAGGCACTGCTCTGGACAATGATGCTCACGATCGTGGGAGCCATCGTTGGCGCCATTGCCGAGCGGACTGTCGACGAATCGGTAAGAGCTAAACTCGAAGAAGAACTGGCTGCAATTTCAGAAGAAGCTGTTAGCGATTAGCTGTTAGCAGTTAGCCAAGGAAGAAAAATCTGGCTAAAAGCGAACTGCTAATCGCTAACCGCTTAATGAGAGAACGGATTCTCAAATAGTCATCGCTTCCGGTGCTCAAAACGCTTGCGTCACGCTTGCGTCTTCGCGCCGCAGGAACATCACGGAGGATTGCATGGCAACGGTCGTCGCAGTAGAAGCTATCAAAGAAACTGCCGTCAAAATAACTGCCGTCAAAGGCGCCAGTGAAGAAATTTCACGGATTTGGGTCGAGTTCAAAAAGGACCAGAGCCGCCGCGACTTGCGTAATCGGCTGGTCGAAAATTATCTCCCCTTGGTGAAATACAACGGCGAACGCATTTGGGCCCGATTGCCCGATGGCGTCGAACTCGACGACCTCATCTCCGCCGGCGTCTTCGGCCTGATGGATGCGATCAAAGCATTCGACATGTCGCGTGGCGTGAAGTTCGAAACCTACTGCGTCCCTCGCATCCGCGGTGCGATGCTCGACGAGCTACGCTCGATGGACTGGGTCCCCCGACTCGTCCGCAGCAAAGCAAGCAAGCTGAACGAAGGGATTCGCGTGCTCGAAGCGCGACTCGGTCGCCATCCCACAGAAAACGAGCTTGCCACGCACATGGAGTTGACCTCCGCGGAACTCGAAAAAATGATGTCCGACGCCAACGCGGTCAACCTCATCAGCCTCAACAAAAAGTGGTACGAGACCGACAGCTACAAGGATGTCCGCGAGATCGACATTCTCGAAGACAAAAAGGGCGACGATCCGACCAAGCGAATCCAAAAGTCCGACCTGATGCGGTTGGTCACCAAAGGCCTCAACCGCAACGAACGGCTGATCATCATTCTCTACTACTACGAAGAGATGACGATGAAAGAGATCGGCTCAACGCTCGACCTGAGCGAAAGCCGCGTCAGCCAAATGCACAGCGCCATCGTGCAGCGTCTGCAAGGCCAACTCGGCCGCCGCCGTCCGGAATTTGGAACGTAGGCAGCGGTGGGAGAGGTCAACGGATGGTTTTTGGTCTGAAAACCGTGGCTATGTGAATCGTTCATTTCTCGTGTATAATGCCAGTGGCAAGTCCATTGGCGAATATTGGGAGGAGCGATGAAAAATGAGTACTACTGTCACTGCGCCTGTTAGCTGGGTTGAGACTGTCGGTCAACTCTGCTTGCCTGCAAAGGCGGACGACAGACTTCAAGAGTTATTGGATCGCAATAACGAAGGTCTTTTATCGTCCACTGAATTTTCCGAGTTGGAATCCCTCGTCGAAGTGAGCCAACAACTTTCGTTGGTTCGTGCCGAAGCGTTGCAATTGCTTGGGCGAGTGCCTTGATGTCTCCTAGACACAACTTGCAACAGCAGGTTGCAGAACGCGCTGCAAATCGTTGCGAGTATTGTCGAATGCATCAGTCTCTGCAAGGAGCAAGTTTCCATGTTGAGCACATCATTCCACGATCTCGTGGTGGAGTCTCGGAGTTGGACAACCTTGCCTGGGCATGCCCTGGATGTAATCTCCGCAAGTCCGATCGAACCGAAGCGACTGATCCGAGCTTAGGAAATACGGTTGCATTGTTTCACCCTCGCTCTCACGATTGGGCAACTCATTTCGAGTGGGATGAATATTCCCTTGTTGGCCGTACGCCGATCGGCCGCGCCACCATCGTCACGCTCGACATGAATCATTCACGCAGAATACTGATCCGCAAGGCGGAACAGCTTTTCAGTATGTTCCCCCCCACAGCAATAAAGCCTCGATTTTCAGGTGGCCAAAAATAACGCGTGCAATCGACGCGACAATCCGTAGAATGGGCCTTGTTGTTTGTGCTGGAGTGTGAGAAGCGACTTACGGTGGGTCGTCGGGCGGCGCTGCATGTGTGTCGTACTGACAGAGCACCGGTTTCCCGGGAACCGGAATGACAGACCGACTGGGCCGTGAGGTACTCGCAAAGGCACGCCCCGATGGGGCCCCATCATTTTTTTTCACGAGGATTTGCCGCTGATTGTTTGAATAACACGATTCTTCGAGAATCGAAAATTAGCCGTCGGGCTTGTCCCGGCACTCTATTTCAGCCCTGGAATAGAGCGCCGGGACAAGCCCGACGGCTAACAACCACCTGCGATTTCATTTGGCAATCGTCCTGCCCCCAAGATCTCCCAGCTTGACTTTTTCGCTGCTGCGCGGTGCAATGGAGTAGTAGCGACCGCCAGCATATCAGGGGCCGACGGCCGGTTCGGGAACAGAGAGCACCGTATGTTTCGATTCAACCTAACTCGCGCCTCGCGCCTTCCAACTCGCGCCCTCACCCTCGTTGAAATGCTCGTCTCCATGGCGATCACCTTGGTGATGATGGCCGCGGTCGTGACTCTCTTCGCCAACGTCGGCCAAAGCGTCAGCAACCGCCGCGCCATCATTGAAATCAGCGGCACCCTACGCATGGCCCGCATGCGACTGCAAAAAGATTTGGCCGGCGCCACCTGTGACGGGATCCCCAAGAGCAATCCCGGCGACAATGAAAAGGCCGACGGTTATATCGAGATTGTCGAAGGGCAGTGGTCGGACAAGAATCCTAGCTTGTTGACTGACGGCACAGATAATGGAGACACGTCGACTAATCCCGAACTCAATTACGCCACATCTTTGGTGCCAAGCGGTGGAGATCCGGAAATAGTACCACCTCCGATTGTGACAAGTGGCGCGGTGACCAATGGCAGAGGTCTCGGCGACTACGACGACATCTTGGCACTGACAGTCCGCAGCGAAGATGAGCCGTTTGTCGGCCGAGGACTCGTTCCAAATCCAGTTGGCGGAGGTTGGGTTCCGGGAACCATCGAATCGAATGAAGCAGAAGTCATCTGGTATGCGGTCGAGAATCCTGCGGATGGCTCGCTGGGCGAACCTGGCATGCGGACGATCTATCGTCGAATGCTGCTGATCGCGCCATGGGCCGATCTGTCAGGCAGCCCAGCACCAGCAGGCATAACCACTAATGCGTACAAACTTTTCTACGACAACAACGATATCTCTGTGCATATTGAAGGGTCGCCCGGAAGTTATGTTTGGGTGCCCAACACACTAGCCGACCTGATCAAACGAGAAAACCGTTTTACACATGACCCTGTATTATTTCCACATGTCATCGATCAGTCCTACATCCGGTTCGCAGGCACGACAGGCCCATTGCATCCTTTCGGGCCTCCTTTTGATGTTGCGTCGGAAGAGCGCCAAGGTGAAGACGTGATGCTTAGCGATGTACTAGCGTTTGACGTGAGAGTGTATGACCCAGACGCTCCGCTTCGCGATCTCGGAGGTGTGGTCTTGGAGCCTAGTGATAAAGGTTGGGACGCTGCTTCCACTACACCTGTTGGAATAGGGGCCTATGTCGATCTCTCTTATCTTGATGAGTCTCCAACGATATCGGGACCTCCTTTACCTTCGTCTGCGTCTGCAACGACATCTCGGTTCTCGTCACAACCCAGTAACTATGGTGCATCCGGTTTACGCAATCTACCTTTCGTAAGAGGAGCCTACGACACGTGGTCCTTTCATTACGAAAACGATGGCATTGATCAAGGTGGTTTAGGCACTGCGCCTGACGAAGCTACCAACGGCCTGGACGATGACGGCAACGGCAGCGACGACATCGGTGAGCGGGAAACGTTCCCACCGTACAATGTGCCGCTCCGCGGCATCCAGGTAAAACTCCGCGTTTACGAACGCGATTCGCGGAACATTCGTGAGACGAGTGTGATTCAGAGTTTTAATTGATTGCGGAATCTGACGTATTCTTCTGGCTTTTTCTCGGTGTAGATGGTATTATTTGATCATGTTCCCTGCTTCTGCCAACACCGTACTCGACCAGTTTCTGGCTCCCATCTTCACACGTGAGGTTGCACAGCAGGTCATCTCGCACCGGCCTGATGAGCAAACACAAGCTCGATTGGAAGAACTGCGAGAAAAAGCCAACGAAGGCAAATTGTCCGATGCCGAACTTCAGGAGTATCAAGAAGTTGTCGAAAACCTTGATTTGATCGACTTGTTGAGAGCTAAAGCCAACGCGATACTCGCAAATCAAGATCTGTGATGATGGTTCTTCCCCGCAAGGATGTTCGACGAAGAGCAAACAGTCGGTGCGAATATTGCATGTTACCGGAGGATGCGAGCGAGGTTGCATTTCACGTAGAGCATATTCGCGCAAAACAACACGGCGGTAGCGACGATTTGTCGAACCTTGCACTGGCTTGTGACCGATGCAATTTTTACAAGGGACCCAATCTATCTGCAATCGACCCGACGACTGCCAAAATCGTTGCGCTGTTTCATCCACGTCATGATGTGTGGACTGAGCATTTCTCGATGCAAGGCGCAGAGATTGTTGGCCTGACTCCTTGCGGACGTGCAACAGCAAACCTGCTTCAAGTGAACGCCCCCAAACGCGTTCAACTGCGTGCTGCTTTAATCCAGATTAACTAGTTGCCGTTAATAAGGCGCGAGTTGGGAGGCGCGAGGCGCTCGTTAAAAAGTTTACCAAAAACAACTCGCGCCAAGCACCTCCCAACCAGCGCCCAATCATGCTAAGCCAAGAGACACTTGAGCAATATCGCCGAATGACGCCGAGCGAGCGATTGGCGCTAACCTTCGAAATGATCCGCGACGCCGCAGCGAATCTGACGTCGGGGCCGTCAGAAGTCGTCGACCGGCGTTTTGAATTGATTCGCAAACAGAACGACGAGCGTAACGCCAATATGCTGGCGGGCATGTCGGGCAGACGGACGAAAAATGAAGGATCGAAGAATTAGGCGCGAGTTGCGAGGCGCTAGGCACTAGTTTTTTCTGCCCGACCACTCGCGCCTCGCGCCTAAAAACTAGCGCCTAGTTCCCCCCATGCACTCCATCCAACTCCGCGATCCTTGGCAGTCTGAATCAACGGAAAGCGGCATACGCTGGTTGCGATCTTTTCATCGGCCTACGGGACTGACCGAGCGCGAAACGGTTTGGTTGGTTGTTTCGCTTCCGTCGGTGGTCGTGTCGCTCAACGGGAAACTTCTCTCGGCAAGTGGCGATGATACGACGGTTCGATTTTGTGTTACTTCGCTGCTGGCCGACCGCAATCGTGTGGCGATTATCGTGGCGGGAGAGAAGGCAACAGCCGATGAGAGAGCGTTTGAAGTTTGGTTGGAGATTGATGGCCCGTAGAGCCAGTTCAAAGCCCAGGGGTTGCAACCCCTGGGCTTTCCCCGGAACGCCCCTGCTTGCCATCGTTCCGGCGGCGAACCACAATGGGCTGACGTGTGTCGAGTGATTCACGAGTTTATTTCTCTTTTCATTCAACAAGAAAACGGAAACAGAGTTATGCCAAGCTGTGTATTAGCCTATTCGGGCGGATTAGATACGTCCGTCATTTTGGGATGGCTGCAAGATGAAGGTTACGAGGTGCATGCCGTCTACGTCGACTTGGGCCAACCGTGCGAAGATCGCGATGCGATTTTGCAAAAGGCTCGCGGCCATGGTGCGAAGTCGTCGCGGCTCGTCGATGTGCAGGAAGAGCTTTGCCGCGACTATGCCTTTCCCGTCATGCAGTGGCAAGCAAAGTACGAAGGGATTTACCTGCTGGGCACCTCGATTGCTCGGCCGTTGATCTCGAAGGTTTGTTTGCAGGTTGCACGCGAAGTTGGCGCAACGGCCTACGCCCACGGCGCGACGGGCAAAGGGAACGACCAATGCCGATTTCAATTGGCGGCCGAGGCGCTCGAGCCCGACATCAAGATAATCGCCCCATGGCGGATGGAAAATTTTCGCCAACGATTCCCCGGCCGAACCGAGATGATCGACTACTGCGATGCGAAAAAAATCCCGGTCAAAGCATCCATTGCCAAGCCGTATAGCTCCGACGAAAACTGCCTGCACATCAGCTACGAAGCGGGCAGGCTCGAAGACCCGGCAGTAAACGGTGCGGCGATTGTCGACTTTGGCATGACGGTTTCACCACAAGATGCGCCCGATGCGGTCGAGGAAGTTACGATTGGTTTTGCGCAAGGTGTGCCGGTATCAATCGATGGCAAAGCGATGAATCCGCTGGAGATCGTACTCGCGATGAACGAGCGCGCCGGTCGCAACGGCGTGGGACGGATCGACATTGTCGAGAACCGGTTCGTCGGCATGAAGAGTCGTGGCGTTTACGAAGCGCCCGGTATGACGGCGCTTTATGCAGCGCACCTGGCAATGGAACAGTTGACACTCGACCGCGATCTGGTTCATCTCCGCGATCGGCTCGCGCCCGAGGTGGCCGAGATGGTTTACTACGGCTTTTGGTTTGTGCCGAAGATGGATGCGCTGTTGGCCTTCATCCGCGAAGCGCAGCAACCGGTAACCGGCGAAGTGACGCTCGGCCTGTACAAAGGCAACGTCGCCATCCATGGCCGCACCAGCCCCAACAGCTTGTACGATGCCGAAGTGGCAAGCATGGAAGGGGGCGGCACGTACGACCAGACCGACGCGGAAGGATTCTTAAGGCTGCAAGGACTGCCGAGTCGGGTGTTGGGGAAGGTGAGGCCAAGGGTTTATTAAGGCGCTAGTTATTAGGCGCTGGGCGCTAGAATTACGAGAGGCTTCAATGGGTGGTTATCAGGAACTCAAGGTCTGGCAAACTGGAATCGAAATTACCAAAGCGGCTTACAAGCTGACCTCGAAGTTTCCGAAAGAAGAACGATATGGGTTGATATCACAAATTCGCCGGTGTGCCGTATCGATCCCTTCCAATATTGCAGAGGGACATTCCAGAGAATCCAAACGGGAGCTGGCACGATTTGCATCCATCGCCAGGGGCTCCTTGGCCGAGCTTGAAACCCAATTGATCATTGCTAAGCTCGACTTTTTCCGTTTTTTGAGTACTTCAGATCCCCAAATTGGTATAGGTAAAAAGGGCCTCCTTGGTTCAAGCTTTTGACTTGTAACAACCAAAGTCTTGAGCAAGGAAGCCCTCATGGTTCGCGTGCCGCACGATTTCAAGCCGTTACTACAATGTCTCGTTGACACCTTTCACCGGCGAACGACGGCTCGACGATTCGTTCTGTTCTTCCTTGCCGCTATTCTAACAACAGGCGACCGAACTGTCTCTAACGTACTCCGGTTGTTGAGCTTGATTGAGACGGTCAATCCGTCGACCTACCATCGTCTGTTTTCTCACCGTCGCTGGCAATCCCGGCCCTTGGCCTACGCGATTGCCCGTTTCGTCCTTGATCGGTTCATTCCCACCGGGACGGTAAAAATCTGCGGTGACGAAACGGTGGATGGTCATCGCGGCAAAAAAGTTTACGGCAAAGCCCGACATCGCGACGCAGTTCGCAGCGCCAACTCGCACACCGTCTTTCGATACGGACACAAATGGTCCGTCTTGTCGATCCTGGTTCAATTACCTTACACCAATCGTCCCTTTGCCTTGCCGGTGCTGGTCGCTCTTTATCGCAGCAAGCAGTGCAACGCTGATGAGGGGCGTCGCCACAAAACTCCCGTGGACCTGATGTGCGGCTTGCTAGCAACGCTAATGCACTGGTTTCCCGACAGAAAGTTCGTTCTTGCAGGTGATGGAGCTTATGGAACTCATCAGATGACACGTTTTGCCTATAAACATCGAAAACGATTGTCGCTGGTAAGCAAGTTCTCGGGTGACGCAAGTCTGTTCGCGCCGCCACCCAAACGCAAGAACCCCAAAGTCGGTCGACCACGAGTCAAGGGCAAGGCCTTACCCTCACCGGCCGAGGTGGTTGCTAGGAAGAAAAAGGGGAAACGCTTACGTGTGCGGTGGTACGGCGGCGGCTGGCGAAATGTCGAAGTGATCACGGGCAAGGGCCATTGGTATCAGAGTGGCAAAGGCGCGATCGAAGTATTGTGGGTGTTTGTCCGTGATCTCAGCGGCACCCATCGAGATGAATACTTTTTCACGACCGATCATTCCATGTCTGCCAAAGCAGTCATTGAAATGTACGGCGGACGCTGGAATATCGAGACCACGTTCCAGGAAATGCGTGAACACCTTGGACTGGAAACAACACGCGGCTGGAGTCGCCAGACGGTGTTGCGAATGGCGCCCTGTCTGTTTTGTGTGTACACGCTGGTAGTGATCGTTTTTGATACGATGCCGTGGTCCAATCCACACGTCCGACTGAAGCACTGGGTTGGCAAGGAGCAAACGACATTTTCTGATATGATCATCAGTGTTCGACGCTATTTTTGGATGGAATGGATTTTTGCATGGGTGCCTGGAGGCGAGGTCGTGCAAAAATTATCCAAACCCTTGCGAGTTGTGCTAGACTTCGGGCTAGCCCAAGCCGCCTGACGGAAAAAGTCGAGCTAAGGGACGACCGATAAATAACTTCCCCATTTCCAGGAGAGGGTTCAGGGTTCAGGAAAAAGAGGGGACAAGGTTCGAGAATTGCATTGCATTTATGTACGGAACCCTGAACCCTGAGCCCTACCAGTTGCCGCAGCTATTGATTGAGTGTTCCCTTACCAAACCGGATAGTTAGTTCCTGTTTCCCAAATCAGAATATTGTGAAATTCGTCTGGCGGGCCGGTTTTGGTGTAGCAAGAAAAAGACGCATCGTTATCCTATTGAAAACAGAACGAATCAAAGAGCCATTTTACCCAAGGAGAAGCGGGCGATGTGTTTGAAAGCTGAAGCGATTCTCGATTTTGGATGGGCCAACGAGAAGGCCGACAACCAAACGGTACGGGATTATCGTGACGAGTACAAAACGCTCGGCCAGTTGCTGGACAGCCGGCCCGCGATTCTCGATGTGGTCCATCGCGACCTCGAACAGCTCAGCCAGACGACGTCGGCACGCGGCCGAAAGCCGATCTTCACCAGCGAAAACCTGTTTCGCGCGATCCTCGTCTTGCAACGGGAAGGACTCGACTATCGGGAAGCGTCGATCCGGATTGCCGAAAGCGAAACCTTGCAGCGGTTTTGCCGCCTGCTGAAAAAGCCGACCATCGACTTCACGCTGCTGAACAAGGCATTTCGCGCGATTCAGCCCGAGACTTGGGAACGGATCAATCACCTATTGGCCCTCGGCGTCGTCGCCGAAGAAACGGTCTCCCTGGAACATGTGCGAACCGACACGACCGTCACCGAATGCAATATTCACTGGCCGACCGACTCCAGCCTGCTGTGGGACGTCTATCGCGTGGCTGCCCGAGAAATGTCGACTGGTCGAGAACTCGACCCACTCCGTTGTCCTTGGCGATTTCACGCGAAGAAGATCAAAAATCTGCATCTTTTCGTCACGCGTTACTCGAATAGCACGAACAAAAAGCGTCTCCGCCAGGTCCGCCAGAATATGAAGACGCTGATCGTCCGGGTCGAGGAAGCTCTGGAAAAAGCGGAACAATTCGTCGCTTGGGCCGAACGTTCGACGTGTGTCGAGTTGGCGACGATTGCCCAGTCGCTGGCGAACCGTTTGCCGGTGATGCGGCAGGTCGCCGAAGTGGCTCGGCGCCGCGCGTTCGATCGAGAGCAGGTTCCAAATGCCGACAAAGTGTTCAGCATTTTTGAATCTCATGCGGAGTTGATCATGCGTGGACGGCGTGGCAAGCCAGTCGAATTCGGTCACAAGGTGCTGCTCACACAGTCGAAGGAGAAGTTCATTACCGATTACGTTGTGTTGGAGAAGAATGTAAGCGACAGCGAACTCCTGGAGACGGTACTCGAACGACACGAAGAGAAGTACGGTAGCCGGCCCAAAACGGTCGCCGCGGACATGGGCTTCTGTCCGGACGAGGACACCTACGAGGAATTGGAAGAACAGGTCGACTACCTGGGCGTGCCTCGGCGGACGCGAGATTTCGGCGACACGATGATGGGCATTTGGCAGCAGTGGCGCGCCGGAATCGAAGGCACGATCTCGTGCTTAAAGCGAGCATTTCGCCTGGCTCGCTGTTGTTTTCGCGGCTTTAAGAATTTCACGTCCGCCGTTGGCAGCGCCGTGTTCTGTCACAACTTAACGATCCTGGCAAAAACCTCAGGAGGCTGACGCGGAACGGACGCAAAAACCGAAAACAACTCGTAAACGTAAGGCGAGGTACGCGCGCTGCGGCGCAACAACGCCGACCCACCACAGAAAACCGAACAAGCCAACTCCCTCGCCCGCTCGTCGCCCCGCGCCGTTCCCAAAGTCGGTCGGAAAGAGAGTATTATCAACGGGAACTAGTTATTTATCTGCCGCCCCTAAAGAACTTGGTTATGGTGATATCACAGCTATCGATCACCTACTAGAACTGGCAGGTAAGGAAGGTCGAATGCTAACAGGACTACGACGTTCCTTAACATCCAACACCTAGCGTCTAGCGCCTAACAACTAGCGCCTATGTACCTCTTCAACAACCCCGTCCTACAACGCGAACTGGTTGTCAATCTGCGGATGACGCGCAGCTTTGTGCTCTTGTTTGCCTACGTGGGATTGCTGGGGATGTTGGTTTATGCTGCCTGGCCGGCGGAGCAGAAGCTTGACATGGCTCAGCCCGAGGCGGCGAAGCGGCTGGTTAATTTGTTCTTTCTTGGGCAATATGTGCTGGTGTCGCTGATGGCGCCTAGTTTTGCGGCAGGGGCAATTACCGGCGAGAAGGAACGCAAAAGCTACGAAATGCTAGTCGCTAGTCCCGTCAGGCCGGGAGCGGTCGTGCTCGGCAAACTGGCTGCGGCACTGGGGCACCTGGCCATCTTGATGTTCTGCTCGTTGCCAATTGTGATGCTCTGTTTGCCGCTAGGGGGTGTTTCCCCCTACGAAGTCTTTGCCGCTTTCTTTGCGATGATCGCGTCCGTTGCCCTGTTTGGTATGATTAGCATTTGGTGTAGCAGCTACTTTGTACGAACCTCCGCGGCACTGGTGGTTTCTTATCTTTTGATTCTTCCGCTTGCCATGCTAGGGGTGTTTGGTTGGTTGCGGCTCGAGCAATTGAGCGAGGTCCGACTGCTGGTGGTAACCACGTTGGTGCCGTTGGCGTGTGGGTCGATTGGCGCACTGCTGTGGGCGGATACTTGTCGGAGGCTAACTCGGCCTCCCGACTTGGGTAGCGAAGGGAAGCAAGTGGTCGACTTGGAATCCGAGGCGGAAGGGGCCGTCGGGCTGTATATCAATCGCAACGAATTTCCCGACCGGCTATTCGCCCCGCCTAAGCGAACAACCTTTTTGCCGAACAACGCCAACCCGATTTACGACAAAGAAATCCGTAGCGAGATTTTCAGCCAAGGCACACTCATGCTGCGGTTGGTGATTCAGATCAGCATGTTGCTAGCGCTGCCAGTGATGGCGTATTGTTTGTTTTTCAATCAGAAGTTTGCCGCTTGGTATATCGCCTATGTCTTGCTATTCAATCTGCTGGTTGGCCCCGTTTTTTCTGCTGGCAGCGTCACGAGTGAACGCGAACGGCAGACGCTCGACATGTTGCTCACGACGATGATCACGCCGTGGCAAATGCTGTGGGGCAAACTGCTTTCGGGCCTGCGTGTGTCCAGCGTGCTGACGTCGTTTTTACTTTGGCCGGTGATTTTGGCGTGCATTATGCCGCTGGCCTTTTGGAGTAATCTGCCGACGATGGCTGGCTATTTTTTAATCGTGGCGCTGGCGGCAATCACCACATCCATGACGGCCCTTTTTTGTTCGACCATTTCCAGCAAGACGACGACCAGTCTGATGGCCAGCTACTTGGTGCTTGCCGCGATGTTCATGGCGCCTGTGGCTGCCAACTTTTTTACGAAAACATTTCTGCCCGGCACCCAAGCGGCCGACGCGGTTGCCTGGACGAGTCTGCTCAGCCCGTTGGCCGCGGCTTTCCATCTGCCGCTGGTGGTGGGGGAAGCCTCGAATGCTGCCCAGGTCGATTTGATTGCCTTTGGCGGCTATGTCGCCTTCGCCATCCTTTATAATCTGCTATTGCTATTGGGCATGATGTGGTTGTTCCGCGTCCGCTGGCGAGTTTCTGAGTAAGTGTCTGCTTATCTCTGCCCCCGGCTTTGCTGGGGCTGAAAGTGCGACTTGGGCATTCTCCTTTCCACTGCAAAATCTAGCAATGGCATGGTAGGCACGCCTTGATTATGATTTGAAGAGTATCGTACCCCATGCCAATCCATGTCAGAGCGTTAGCCGCCGGGCTTGTTCCGGCGCGCTGCCCGCATGGTCCCGGCACGCCATGCGCCGGGACAAGCTCGGCGGCTAACTGTTCGTCCAAGAAAGCACCATGCCAACACTCCACGACCAACTCCGTCACATCGTCGGCGAGAAAAACTTGCTAACCGCCGACGAAGATGTGCTGCCGTATGGCTACGATGGCACACCGGCCCTACGACAACAGCCAGCTTACGTTGTGTTCCCTGAGTCTGCGCAGCAAGTGGCCGACTGTTTGCTGGCGGCGGGAAAAGCCCAGACGCCGGTGGTCACCCGTGGCTCAGGGACGGGGCTTAGCGGCGGCAGCGTGCCGGTGGAAGGGTGCGTCGTGCTTTGCCTGGTCCAGATGGATCAGATATTGGAACTCGACACGCGCAACCTCACCCTCCGCGTTCAGCCGGGTGTCATCACACAAAAAATCGACGAGGCAGCAGCCAAGGTGGGATTGTTCTATCCGCCCGATCCAGGTTCGCAAAAAATTTCGACCATCGGCGGAAACGTCGCCGAAAATTCGGGCGGGCTCCGCGGGCTGAAGTATGGCGTCACACGCGACTATGTCATGGGTTTGGAAGTGGTGCTCGCCGATGGTCAGATCGCTTGGTTGGGAAACAAGTGTGTGAAGGATGTGGCAGGGTACAATCTGCGCGACCTGTTCATCGGCTCGGAAGGAACGCTGGGTGTGGTGACCGAAATTCTGCTCAAGCTGCTGCCACGTCCTGCCGCGCGAAAGACGCTGCTTGCCAGTTACCGGTCGATGGCGGCGGCAGCCGAGACGGTCTCGGCGATCATCGCGGCCAAGATCATCCCCTGCACGCTCGAGTTTTTGGATCAACAAACGATCCGATGCGTGGAAGATTTTGCGCACGTAGGATTGCCGACCGATGCGGCAGCACTCCTCTTGATGGAAGCCGATGGACCGCAGACGGTGGTTGACGAACAGGCCGAGGCGATGGAACAGATTGCCCGCGATCATGCCGCCATCGACGTGCAAACGGCCCAGGACCAGGACGAGGCCGACCGGCTCTTTTCCGCCCGGCGGAGCGCCCTGTCGGCACTCGCCCGAGTGCGACCCACGACCATTTTGGAAGATGTCACTGTCCCACGAAGCGAACTGGCGACGATGATTGCCTTCGTTGCGAAAACGGCAGAAAAATATCGGCTCCAGATCGGTACGTTTGGCCACATGGGCGATGGCAACCTGCACCCCACGTTTCTAACCGATGAGCGGGACAAAGAAGAAATGCACCGTGTTGAGCAGGCGTTGTCTGAGATTGTCGCCAAGACCATCGAGTTGGGCGGCACGGTCACCGGCGAGCATGGTGTGGGGCTTGCCAAAAAGGTTTTTCTCAAGCAACAACTGGGCGACGCCAGTTATGGCTTGCTGAAAAAAGTAAAAACGGCATTCGATCCGCAAGGCCTGCTGAATCCGGGAAAAATTTTTGATGTCGAGGAGCGAGGAGCGAGTTAGAAAGGAGTTGGGAGTTGTTAGGCGAGCAGCAGGTGAGAATTTACCAATTCTTAACCCGACGCGTAAGCGAGGGAATTACCTCGTTATCCTCAGTCCCTCGCTTACGCATCGGGTTATCAAGGTAAGTTCTTAGCTGCCGCTCGCCTTAGGCGCGAGTTAAAATCATTGCCTTCTAACTCGCGCCTCGCGCCCTCCAACTCATAACTATTCATTTTAATGCCCATGATCGACAACGACAATTTACTCCAGCAACTCGATTACTCGGTGCTTCAACAGTGCATGCACTGCGGCATGTGTTTGCCGACTTGCCCCACTTATGACGAAACCCAACGAGAGCGCAATAGCCCTCGCGGCCGAATTGCGATGATGCGTGCCGTGGCCGACGGCGAATTTCCCGTGGGGGAATCTTTTGCCGAGGAAATGTATTATTGTCTTGGTTGCCTGGCCTGCCAAACCGCTTGCCCGGCGGGCGTTGACTATGCGAATCTGTTTGAAAATGCAAGGGCGGAAGTGGAACGTCGACAGGTTTTTCATTCGCCGACGCGGCGATTTTATCGTTGGCTCACGCTCCGCGTTTTGTTCATGCACCCGCGATTGCTCAGGACCTTGGGCCGTGGGTTGTGGTTCTATCAGCGCAGTGGCATGCAGCGATTGGTGCGCTGGCTGCGGCTCACCTACCTGTTGCCGAATAATCTGCGGGAGCTAGAACCTAACACGCCGGTTGTCCGAATGCCATTTTCTGCCGGCCGGATTGACGTGTTGGAAAAGCCTGCTGAGCCGGCGGCACCAAACAAAAAACGCTACCGCGTGGGGCTGCTCGTCGGCTGCGTACAAGACCTGCTCTACGCCGAGGTGAATCGGGCCACCGCCGACGTGCTGCTCGCCAACGGTTGTGAAGTTGTCACGCCACACAACCAGCCCTGTTGCGGTTCGCTTCACGCGCACAATGGTGAGCTTGCTCTAGCAAGCGAGTTGGCACGTCGCAACTTGCGGATGTTCGACCTCGACCAATTGGATGCCATCATCACCAATGCCGGCGGCTGCGGTTCGCACTTGAAGCGTTACAGCCATCTGCTGGCGGGCGACCCCGACTACCTGCCTCTAGCAAAGCAATGGGACTGTAAGGCAAAAGATATCCACGAGTGGCTAGTAGAAATCGACTTCCGCGCACCCAAGGCTCAGCTTCCGCTGAACTATCTTACGAACGACCGAGTTACCTACGACCAATCATGCCATCTATGCCACGGACAAAAGATCGTCTCTCAACCGCAAGAAATTCTGCAAGCAATCCCCGGCCTTCAACTTGTCGATTTGCCTGAGTCGGATTGGTGTTGCGGTAGCGCGGGCATCTACAGCATCACCCAACCGGAGCAGGCTGCCAAGCTACTGGAGCGCAAGCTACGGCACATCGAATCAACCGGGGCTGGCATGGTCGCCTCGGCGAACCCGGGATGTCTGTTGCAGATCGAGAACGGCTTGCGATCGCACCCGCATTTAGCAGGCGTACGTGTAGTCCATTCGATGATGCTGTTGGCCGAGGCGTATCGAGCGGAGTCGAAATGTTAGCCGTCGAGCTTGCCTCGGCGCGTGGCAGTCGCGTCGGGACAAGCCCGGCGGCTAATAGTCGCAACTCTTATGATATCCGTAGGTTACGGCGATCCAACATCCGCGTTGTCCCTTTCAATCCGGTTTTTTATCAACTTTTCGATACCAATCGGATTCTCAGAGCGCCTAACTACTTACACTGGCAGGAAAACATCAGAGCCGGAGGCACAATAGGTGATGAGCGAGGACGGATTGAATCCCGAGAATATGAAACATGCTGAGTCGAGTCCGGGTGACGTGGGCAAAGGCCCTACAACTCAGGACGAAAAGCGCGACGCCTTTGCTCGGCTGTTTGCCAAGCACGATCGCTGGCTGTTTTCCTACTTGGTGACGTTGCTGGCCAGCGCAGCCCATGCTGAGGAGGTTTATCAGGAAGTTTGCGTCGTGCTCTGGCGCGAGTATGAAAAGTTTCAGTTGGGGACAAACTTTGTGAAATGGGCGAGTGTGATTGCCCATCATCAGGTCCAAAAATTTCGTAGGCAGCGAAAGCGATTCGGCCCGCAGTTGTCGGAAGAAGCGGTGGAACAAATTGCGGAGACATCCGTGCAGCAAGCCGATCTGTTTGAATTTCGTCGCGAGGCGTTGCGACGTTGCCTGGGCAAGTTGCCCGACGGAGACCGGCAGCTTATTCAGCAATGCTATTCGGATAGTTCCACCACGTTCAAAACGATAGCCGGCAATCTGGGTCGCCCCGTCAACACGGTCTACAAAGCCTTGAATAGAATACGACGCGTACTGCACCAGTGCATTGATCGCACATTGCGAGCGGAGGGAGTGCTGTGAGCAGTTCAGGAAACAATCAATCCATGCTAAGACTGCTAGGCGATTGCTGTAACGGCACACTCGACGCCTCTCAGGTAGACGAGCTTGATCGGCTGTTGCGTACCGACGGCGATTTTCGCACGCTCTATTCCGACTACATGTTGATGCATGCTGCGCTGTATGGGGAAAGTCATTTTGTCGATGACGCTCCACACCCGGCCAAGCAGGTGAAGCGAGATGAGCACGAAGAACCCCTGCGCTCCTTGCCTGCCACGCGCCCATCCTCGAACTCGCGTTTCCAACAACGGTTTGCACTTGCAGCGATACTGTTTGGGATTGCGCTGGTGTCGAGTTGGCTGACGTATTCCCTATCACAATCAGATATCTTAAACAAAGCCAGACATCCGATGCTTGCTTCTTCGCAAGACGGGGCTTCTTCGCAAGACGGCGCAACGCAATCTAAACAGCATAGCGCTGTTGCTCGCATCACGGGCACTTACAATTGCTTATGGGAATCGAAAGACAGCCATTCGAACCAGGAAAAGGTTGGCTATGGCACGCTTCTCACCGCGGGTCAGCGACTGCAACTCCGCGAAGGCCTGGTGGAAATAACTTTCAACGACGGTGCGACCGTGCTATTGGAAGGGCCGGCGACGTTCGATGTGAATGATACCGATCGGGGTGCCCTGCACTCGGGCCGGCTCGCGGCCGCGGTTCCTCAGCATGCGCGCGGATTTCGCATTCACACGCATCTGCTCGATGTATTCGACGTGGGCACAGAGTTTGGACTCTTGGCTCATGACTCGGGTGCGACAGAAGTTCATGCGTTCAACGGCTTGGTGAAGGCCGATGTGTTGGGAGCGGACGGTCGGGCATTGCGACGGCTGGAACTCCACGCCACCGAAGCGGCCCGGGTGAGCCCCGTCTCGACCACCGTGTTAGAGTTCCCCGCCGACCAAGACAAGTTTGTCCGCAACATGCTCCCTGCTGCCGGTCCGCATGATGGACTGTTGGCCTACGAAGGATTCGACTATCCCGAAGGGCCTCTTGCCGCGCAAAACGGCGGCTACGGTTGGGCTGGGCCGTGGTTCAATATCGCAGCTGACCAAGAGGCGGGCCCCGATTCCAATCGCGTGAGCACCGGCAGCTTAGCCACCGCGGGAATCGTGCCCCTTGGCAATCGAGCGTCTCAAACAGCTCAAAGCAATCGCATTCGCCGGTCGCTCGCTACTTCGGTCGGCGGCGTCTTCGACTCGGCCGGCTTGGTCGAAAATCAAGATGGCGTTCGACTGGTGGGCCGAGATGGCAACTCGGTTTACATCAGTTTCATTCAGCGGGTAACCGCAACGAATGACGGTTTCTACGGCCTGGAGCTGCACCGTGGCGATGGCAATGCCAATCGAGTGCTTTCCATCGGCAACGGTGCGGAGGGGTCAGAATACGGCGTCACGTCGAATGTGAACGTCTATGGCCTGCAGAACTTCCCTTCTCTGGGAAAAGAAAACTCGGAAGTCAATTTTTTTGTAGTCAAAATCACTTTTGGAGTAGATAATCGAGATAGCGTCGAAGTTTACCGAAATCCCGAATCGCTCCGCGACGAACAGAACTGCTATGTCGATGTGAAGCTAAAAGGCAATTTTTCGTTCGACCGCATTAGCTTAGGAAACTTCGACGGTAATAAAATACACGAGGCAGATGAAATCCGCGTGGGGACTCATTTCCTGGCAGTCACCGGTCGCTGGGGCGGCAATCGGGGCCGACTGCTCCAGCGATTTACTTATCACATGCCGGGAGAGGTGGTCGACGATCAGCTTGCAGCGATCAGATGTCGATTGGGAGTTGGCTCTCCTGCTGGTAGCCGAATGCTGATAGCCGACAGCCTATTAAATTAGAAGAAACAGTTTTATTGGAGGGGTAATGCTCTGTCGTAATTATGTGAGTCTCTAGGGCTTGAACGATGTAGCGGCACTTCATTTTTTTCCGTTTTGTTTTTTGGGATAAATTCCCGGAGGTAGCATCATGAGACGAATTTTATATTTGGCCATCATCAGTTTGATGGCCGCACCCGCTTTTGCTGCGCCGATTGTGGATGGCACCCGCGACGCGGCTTATGGCTCCGCGCTGGCTGAACAGTTGGTTCAGACGCAGTTTGGCGACAACCTTGATCCTAACGGCTTGAGCAATGAAGGAGAGCTCGACGCAGGCTACGCCGTGGTCGACGGAGGTCGTCTGTACGTTTTGCTGACCGGTAACATCGGGCAAAACTTCAATAAGGCCAGTGTCTTCATCGACTCCAAGGCCGGCGGAGAGAATGTGCTATCGGGTGGACCGGCGTACGACTTCGGCAATGTTAGTCAAAACTTTGCTGGTCTGACATTCGATAACGGTTTCGAGGCCGACTATCACGTCTTCGGCCGTTGGGGCGGCGGCGCGTTTGAAGTCGACATCGTCGACCGTGCTGGCGGCACCTGCGGTGGAGCTTGCAGCGGTGACTTCGGCGCTGCAACTGTCGGTGCGGGCACCGGCATCCAGAGCGGTTCCGCTCTGGGTAACGGTACCGGGACGACCTCGTTCCTCGGCTCACCCTTGGCCTTCGGTTTCAATAACACCAACGTTGCCGGTGTTGCCGGCGGAACTGGTGCTGCTGCCGCGGGTGTGGCTGCGGCCGTGACCACTGGTTTCGAGTTCTCGGTCGCGCTGGCTGATATCGGTAGCCCTGGTATTGGCGACGTGATCAAGATTCACGCTGCCTATGGCAACGGTGACAACAACTTCCACTCCAATCAGATCCTCGGCGGACTTCCTGCTCCGCAGGGTAATCTGGGTGGGGATGGTGGTGGCAACTTTACCGGCAATCTTGGGGGAATTGATTTCAACCAGTTCGCCGGTAATCAATACTTTGCGATTACCGTTGTTCCCGAACCGGCGTCCCTAGCGCTCGTCGGATTGGCCATGGCTGGCATGCTTGCTACGACACGACGTCGAGGTTAATTGAGAAAGAAAAACGTTGTTTGAGGGCATTTGTTCGTTTGCCCGATGCGCGGGTTATCTTGTCAACCAGCGCGTTGGGCGGCGAACTGCCCCCAGTATGTGTACGGAGGGTTCTATTGGTAGGGTGGGAGGTTCTGTCGGCGGATTGAGCAAACCACTTGCATTGGTTCTGCCGCCGACAGGTTCACCCAGCTTTCGGTCTGACCCAAAAAGCGGGTAAACCTGCTGGCGCAAAGATATTCATCGATAGTCAGCATCTCACTCGCCAGCAGAACTACCCACCCTATCAAGAGAAAAAAACTAAAGGATTCGCCTGAAGGCGAGGGTTTTAGACCCATCGTTAGGACAACTAATAAATTCCCTACTAAGGCGAGCGGCAAATGAGAATATACCAATCTTAACCCGACGCGTAAGCGAGGGAATTACCCCGTTATCCTATGTCCCTCGCTTACGCATCGGGTTATCAAGGTAAGTTCTTAACTGCCGACGCGCCTAAAGAACCAGATTTTTATGTAGGCATCCCCCAACCACTAACCACCAACCACTACCAAGACAGATCATGAAGACCGATCGAAACTTTTCTCGCCACAGGGCGTTTACCCTCGTAGAGCTTCTGGTTGTTATCGCGATCATCGGCACTCTGGTAGCGCTGCTACTACCGGCCGTGCAAGCCGCCCGCGAAGCAGCCCGACGCATGAGCTGCTCAAACAATCTCAAGAACATCGGGCTGGCATGTATCAATTTTGAAAACACCAGCGGGCATTTGCCAGAAAGCATTAGCCGGTGGGAAGAGGATATCGACATCAATGGCGATTGGATTGGTCCCGATAAAGGAAAAATGCATCCCGACAACGGGGGGCCTGGATACAGCGGCAAGGGGTGGATGGTTGACATACTACCACAAATGGAGCAGCAGTCGGCCCACAGTCAAATTATGACGTCACTCAAGGACAACATTAACAAAGGAAAAGGCAAGTTTACCGCTCGGGCTAATAATGGCGCAGGCATGGGGCTGATGGAGATTCGTGAGATTGTCGCAACCCAACAGCCTTGGTTTTCATGCCCTTCGGATGACTCAGCGCAGCCTTCCGAACAAATGTGGGGGTGGGATAATATCGTTGTCGCCACGACCAGCTACAAAGGCGTCATCGGTGATTCGATTGTCTCAGGGACGCCCGACAAGCAAAGCCCAACGACGCCGTTCCTCGATTTTGGTTCAACACCCGATTGCCATAACACGACCGAATGCAATGGCATGTTGTTTCGTGCCTCGTATTGGGAGCCGGTGAAGCTTCGCACCGCAACCGATGGCCTTAGCAATACGTTTCTTGTGGGCGAAGGGGTCGTATCTCAGGATTTTCATTCTGCCGCCCTGTTTGCTGATGGCGATTGGGCCAGCTGTGGAATTCCGCTGAACTTTTTCTTAGTCGGTGTTCCTGATAGCGAGATCAAAGAAGATCGATGGTTCGAGGTTCGTGGTTTCAAAAGCCTTCACCCGGGTGGCGCTCAGTTTGTAATGGCGGACGGTTCCGTCCATTTTATTAGCGAGAGCATAGATCACGACACCTACCGAGCTTTAGCAACGCGTAATGGAGAGGAAGTCGCCACGCTGGAGAACTAGGGTTTGCTCTGTTCTTCCGGAGATACCCAGAAAGGCCTTTGCTGAAAAAATGAAACAAGAGATGAAGCAATCACTGATTCGTCAAGCCGGGTGGATGTTGCTGCTGACGATTATCCCGATCGTCGGTTGCAGCGGTACGTCGGACACATTCGATGCCACGGTGCAAGGAACAGTCACGATTGACGACGAATTGGTATCGCGCGGGACGGTAACTTTCCATCCGAAAGAAGGTGGGGTTGCGGCGATAGGTCGTATTCATCCCGATGGCAGTTATTCGCTGCGAACAGGGCAGGGCAATCTGAGAGATGTCGATGGGGGGCAACTTCGATCGGGGGATTATGTGGTGACGGTCGAGGTAACTGGGCCTAGCGGAGGCGAGCTTCTCGGGGAAGGAGGGCCACCCATTTCCGGGCCTCGGCTGATGGCGGCCAAGTACGCAAGCAAGGAAACGTCCGACTTGCTGCGAACCGTTAAACCTGGACCGAACGTGTTTAATCTTCCGCTTCAGCGGGCTGCAGTGGAGCCACCAGGGGATGAGACAACCAGCGAAAACGGTGAGGAAAAAAATACGTCCTCCGAAGAAGCAACTGAGGAGACAAACCCTTGAGACGACTCGTTAGTTTCAATCGGCTGACATGCCTGGCGATTGCTGGGGCAATCGCGGGGCTAAGTGGTTGTGGCGGCACTTACGACGCGTATGTTGCCGGCAATGTCACGCTGGACGAAAAGCCGGTACCTCGAGGGACGGTCACATTCAATCCGGTCGGCGGCGGGCCAGCCGCCTATGGTCGAATAGGCGAGGATGGTAATTATTCACTCAACACGGGACGAGAGGAAGGGTTGCCCACGGGCGAATACAACGTGACGGTCGTGTCGAATGAGCCGCCAAAAAAAACGACCGGCGCCCGCGGCGGACCACCCCCGCCGGGAAAGCCGATCGCACCCATTTGGTATCGAACAAAGCAAACTTCCGGTTTGAAATTCACCGTCAATCCGGGCAGCAACAAGATTCCGATTGAACTATCGACCGAACCGCCGCCCGGTTGGAATAAAAAGAAAAGACGTGGGCGGCGATAATTCATTTTTTAAGGAACAGATATCCATAGAAACGGAACCGCGGTATTGGCGAACGAATCTCGCTGATGTTTACTTGCATCTGGATGCACTCATCGATGACAGATTTTTCAGCAGAAGAATATGGGACAACAGAGAAGCACAATCCAAGGCGAAGCCTTTCACCAAGCGATATGTCGCATTGCGACCGCTGCCGTGGTGCTAGGCGTATGCACAACCCTGCTCCACGCAGAGGATGTCTCCGCACCGGCGACGCTGCAAATGTTCGAGGCGAAATGGAATACGATCGAAGACCGTCAGGTCGATCTATTCTATGCCGGCTATGGCGCCATGTGGCTGCCGCCGCCGCAGCGTGGCGATACGGGTGGGCTTTCGGTTGGCTACGACTTGTTCGACCGGTTTGATCTCGGCACGCCCAGCAACCAAACGCTCTACGGAACCGAAACGGGCCTGAAGTCGCTCATCGGCTCGGCGCATCGTGCCAGTGTGAATATCTACACCGATCTGATCCTGAACCACAACGGCTTCGGCGATTCGCTCGACGCGCCTTTTGTCGCACTGGGCGGCTATCCCGGCTTTGTGTTGTCGACGTCCGGCGATCCGTTTGGCGATTTTCACGATCCGGCAATCGACTTTGGCAGCAACCCGGTCCAAGGCCAATTGGCAGGGCTTGTGGACATTGCCCAGGAAAAAAATCATCCGTTCATCCGTCACCCGGTCGACTCAGCCAATCCAAATAACATTCCTGCGGGATCGCAATTCAACATTCCCGATCCAAACAATGCGCGGTTTTATCCCGATCAGGGTTGGAACGACATCCTACTGAACGATCCGGAATTGGGTGGGACGTTCGCGCGCAGCAGTTTCAACTCGGCAAATCCGTTGGGTGGCGATGCGGTTTCCGAGAATGCTTTGGGTTTGATGATGCGCAACGCTCAATGGATGGTGCAAGTCATCGGCGTCGACGGCTTCCGTCTCGATGCCGTAAAGCACATGCCCGAGTTTGTGCTCGATCATTTGGACCAAGCCCTCTTTCGAGCCAATCCGCGGCTCAACCACGATGGAACCTTCAAACCAGTCTACTCGTTTTCCGAAATACTCGATGGCAACCAAGGTTTCTTGCAAACATTGATCCGCCGCGATTTACCGAACTCATCGGCCATTGCGCCGGCAAACACCACGGTCGGCGGCAATCGCGACGCACTTGATTTCCCGCTCTTTTTTGCACTGCGTGAAAACTTAACGGGCAATGGAGCCGTGAACAACTGGCATAGCATCCGCGGTGCGAGTCAGGACCTGCAGGACGATGGCCTGCATAACGGTAGCCAAGGAGTGTCGTTTGTCGATAGCCATGACAACCTCGCGGGCGGATTTCCCTTCCTCAAAAATGTCGCCTACGCCTACACGCTGATGCGGCCGGGCAACGCGCTGGTGTATCTCAATGCGAAAGAATTCGGCGAAGGCCGCGACTTCCCCAATGATGGCAAGGATGATGCATTGGGTGGTTTCTACGGCGATGCGATTACCCGCCTGGTCGGCATTCGCGAGTCGCATGGCCGAGGGAATTTTCACGAACGCTGGATTGACGATGCGTTTAATCCGAGCGGGTTTTCGAACATTTATGTTTACGAACGAGAGAACGCCGCGGTCGTGGCGCTGAACAGCCGGGCGGATGCCGGGTTCGACGAGCGATCGCCTGTGCAAACCGGGTTTGCACCAGGGGAGGTTTTGGTCGAACTCACGGGTAACGCCGCAGATGCAGCCGTCGATCCGGGCGGCGACATTCCCGAGGCGATCCGCGTCGATGGCAGCGGGCAAGTTACCATCCGCATTCCACGAAACGGCACGCATGGCCGAGGCTACGTCATCTATGGCTTGGCCACGCCCGAGGGCACGCTTTCGCTGGCAGGCGTTGCCTCAACCCTTGCCGGAGCGACTCCCACCGCCGCCAACAACGGTACTGCACGGCTCGGCGCTATCGATGTCATTACCGCCAATTCATTTAACGTGCAACTGAGCACAACGCCGGTCACGCTGCCGACGCCCTTCGGCGAAAGCCTTCCGGTCCGCGACGAAGACGCCGACGGCGATGCCGCGTTGCTGCGCATCGACGAAGGCATTGATCTGAACAACTTGACGGGCATCGATTTCACCACGCCGGGCAGCATTGTCTACGGGTTCGAAGAGTTTACCGATACCCGAACTCCCGGCTATATCGACGACAGCGGAAACAATATCGGCACTGGCGTCGGCACCTACGCACAAACCATCAACACGACACAACTGGCCGAGGGACGGCACTTCATTACAGTCAGAGCATTCCGCCATCGCGATAGCGGCCCGGCAGTGTTCACCGATTTCAAACGGGCCATCTACGTTGATCGACTTCCACCGGAGTCGGAAATCGCAAGCTTCGCACCATATGGAAACGACCCTGAGGACCTGGATCTCGTCGTGCATAGCATCGACGAAACAGCGGACGCGGTTCACGTATTCCTGGACACGGGAGCGGCCCATTCGGAGGCGGAAATTCTCTCGTGGGTTAACTCTTCGAACTTGGCAGCGAATGTCGGTGGGGGACAGTTTAAGCGTGGCTACAGCAATGTCGCCCTAGGCAATCATGTTGCTACGGTGGTGATGTTCGAGCCGACAGGAAACTTTACCGTAAGGCGATTTGTCGGGCTCGCGCCCGCGACCGGGTTCGGAGCCGGCTTCGGCGACACCGATCACAACGGCTTTATCGGACCGGCCGACATGCTGGGATTCGAGACAGCCTTGTTCGCACAGAATGACACATTCGAGCCGACGGCCGACACCAATGCCGATGGATTGGTTGACAATCGAGACCTGTTCCAACTCGATACCGAGCTGCTTGCCAATGGGGCGAGCCAGCCGGCGCTGGACAAGTATTTGGAAGTGCTCAGCCGACGTGGCGATTTTAATTCGGATGGCGCAACCAACGGGTTTGATATCGCTGAGCTTTACAACGGCTTTGGTATTGCAGACGCCGATCCCGATTTCTGGCTGCTCGATCTGAACGTCGACGGCGTGGTGGATATTGACGATGTGACAACGATGATCACCGAGATTGCGCGGTCTGCACCGGGCGATTTCGATATCGATGGCGACGTGGACGGTGCCGATTTTCTCGTTATGCAACGCGGCTTCGGCACACTCGGCGGCGCGCTGTATACCGATGGCGATGTTGATCTGGATGGCGATGTGGACGGGGCGGACCGCCTGCTCTGGGAGTCGAACTTCGGCTTCATCACCGCCCCGCTGATCTCCACCGCCATCATCGCCAACTCAACAATCGTCCCCGAACCGGCCGCTTGCGGCTTAGCGCTGTTCGCACTCCTAACCCTAACCACAAGACAAGGTATTCACTAATTCAAACAGCAACACAATCGAACCAGTATCTTACGAAGCAATCTAAATTTCCGAGATGAACATCAAGGGCAAATCATCTCACAACATGTCGAGGGAGAAAGAAAATGAAAAATGCAATGAAAGTTTCCATGGGAAGTCTAGCGATTGCTATGATGGCAATGTTTAGCAGCGCCTTGGCGGTTCCGACCATCGACGGCACCGCCGACGCCGAGTATGGCACGGCCTTGTCGGTGCAGAACACCAACACTCAGTTTGGTGATTCCACCACGGGCGATCCCATCAACAACGGAGATGGCCTTGACGGTGGCAATGAAATCGATCAGGTGTTTGGCACCGTCGCCAATGGCCGACTCTATGTGACGATTGCAGGAAACTTACAACTCGACTTTCTCAAGCTCGAGGTATTCATCGATTCAGATGGTACGACCGGGGGCGTGAACACGATCGATGGAGCGAATTTGCCGGACAAAGTTGACGGCTTTTGCTGCGGGCCCAATACGCCTGGAGATGGGGCACTGCAGCGGATGGATGGTTTAACCTTTGATGCTGGATTCAATGCCGACTACTATCTCACATTCACGCATGGGTTTGAGAAGGTTCGGCCAGATTTGGCAGAGGAATTGCAATTTTGGGCCATGAGTGCCCACTATGCCGATCTGACACAAGGCACCAGCGGGGCTAGCGTGGCTGCCGGCATGCAACTGGCCCAGCGTGGCTTGCCCAAGGTGCTGCGCGGAAGCACGGCCGACTTTGACGTGGATGGCGACGTCGATGGAAGCGACTTCTTGAATTGGCAGCGTAACAACGGCGCGACGGGCGTCAACCGACTTTCCGGCGATGCTTCGGGCGATGGCAACGTCAATGCGGACGACCTCGCAACGTGGCAATCAGCCTTTGGTTTCCAGGCGGCCAATGCGTCTTTCGACGCGAACTTTTTTTCTCCGCAATCGGCAGATGTCGATAACTCAGACTCCCTGCTCGGACCCACCTTGCCCGGGTTAAGCCAAGGCGAATTGATTGACCAGAACTATGCTCTTGGATCGGGGGGTTGCAACGCGGATAACTCGGGAGCGGATTGTGTGACCAGAGAGATTGAGTTTGCATTGCCGATTGATGCGCTCAACGACCCGAACAATACGTTCAGCCACCGCAATTTCGATAATACGATCGATCTCGAATTGGCTTTCGATAACAGCAACATGGTTGGCGTTAGCGACGACGCTGGCTTAGCAGGAGATTTCAGTGATCCAACACTCGAAGATCCTTCGGTAGTTACGACCGGACTTGAGTTTTCGATCCCATTGTCCCAGATTGGAAATCCCACGGGCGATATCAATATCACCGCATTTGTTAATAACTCGAACCGTGATTTCATTTCCAACCAATTTTCCGGAGTAGGTATTTTGGCAGGTAATGTTGGAAGCTTAGTGCCAGACCTCGAAGCTGAGTTCGCCGGTAATCAGTTCGTTACGATTATTCAAACGCCTGGAGCCAGTGCGGTACCTGAACCGGCATCGGCGATACTGGCTTTGGCATGTGCCTTGGTATGTGGGGCGATCACTCGCCGGCGATGCTAAACGAGTGATCGGATGAGTTTTATCAACGTATCACTTACGGCTGATCTCGCATGGGGCAGTCGCGGCCAGCCGCTATTTTTACGTCGCTTTTTTTACGTCGGTATTGAAACCCCACGGCTTGCGCCGGGGGCTACCTCGTGCTTGTTCCAGTCTACGGGCTTTTCAACTTCCCCTGCTAGATTCAATAAGTTTTCCAACATAGTAACCAAATCTTGTCTAGCAAGAGGAATTGGCAAGCATGCATTTACGTTTCCGCGAGCGAATCGATTGGGGCATTCTAGTTTGTGCATTGGGCTGGCTGGCGCTCGGGCTTGGTTGCCGGAAGTCTGCCGACAGCACGAGCAACGCCTCCGCCGTAGATTCCACCGCAAATTCGTCGCAGGCTATCGTCAACCCCGCAGCGAACTCGGGTTCAGACACCGCTGGAAAGGAAATCATTCCACCGCTCGCGGCCGACTCGCTACGAACCGTGCCGAGCTGGATCGCCGATGCGGTCTTCTATCAAATTTTTCCGGAGCGATTCCGCAACGGCGATCCGACCAACGATCCCACACACGACTCGTTAGAATTTGCTGACAAGGTGCCCGAAAGCTGGACCATTACTCCCTGGACTTCCGACTGGTACTCGCGCGCCGACTGGGAGAAAGAGACGGGCGACAGTTTTTATGACAACGGTGTTTTCAACCGTCGTTATGGGGGTGATTTGCAAGGCGTGCTCGACAAACTCGGCTACCTCGAAGATTTGGGCATCAACGTCATCTATTTCAATCCCGTTTTTTATGCCCGATCGCTCCACAAATATGATGGCGTCTCGATGCACCACATCGACCCCTATTTCGGACCTGACCCCGGGGGCGATTTAGCGATGCTTCGCTCCGAAACGAGCGATCCCGACACCTGGCAATGGACCGCGGCGGACAAACTCTTTTTGGAACTGCTTCGGCAAGCGCACCAGCGCGGAATTCGCGTGATCATCGATGGCGTATTCAACCACACGGGCCTCGACTTTTTTGCGTTTGCCGATTTGGTAAAGAACCAGCAGCAGTCCCCCTATAAACAGTGGTACATCATCCAACGATTCGACGATCCGGCGACGCCGCAGAACGATTTTACCTACAAGGGTTGGTGGGGTGTCGATACATTGCCTGAGTTTTCCGATGCGCCCGGCGGTAAAGATTTGCATGACGGGCCGAAGCAGTATGTGTTTGATATCACACGCCGGTGGATGGATCCCAACGGCGATGGCAACCCGGCCGACGGCATCGACGGCTGGCGATTGGATGTTGCCAACGAAGTGCCGGTGAAATTTTGGTACGACTGGAACCAATTGGTCCGCCAGTTGAATCCCGAGGCGTACACGGTTGCCGAGGTGTGGGGCAGTGCGCGCGAGTTCCTGACGGCTGGCCGATTCTCAGCCACGATGAATTACCACGGGTTCGCCTATCCGGTGAAAGGCTTTCTCATCGATGGCAGGCTGACCCCACATGACTTCGGCCTGCAACTTGCCACCAGGCAAAAGGAATATCCGCCGGAGATGCAGCTTGCGCTACAGAATCTGATTGACTCGCATGATACCGATCGAGTCGCTTCGATGATCGTAAACACGGGAAAGCAGCCGTACGCCCAGCCCGACCGTTTTGACTATGACGTGTCGGAACGTGTTTCGCCACGCCACACCGACCGGTATCGTGTGCAACGGCCCAGTGCAGAGCAGCGACGCATCCAGCGCATGGTGGCGCTGATGCAAATGACCTATGTTGGCGCACCGATGGTTTATTACGGTACGGAGGCTGGCATGTGGGGAGCGGACGATCCATGTGATCGCCAACCGATGGTGTGGGGCGATTTGCAATACGACGACCAGACAAGCGACCCGCTTGGCCGCGAGCGGACGCCCGATAAGATAGGTTTTCGGGAGCCTTTATACCAATTCTACCGCGCGGCCATTGAGCTACGTCATCGGATGCCAGCTTTGCGCAGGGGAACTTTTCAGCCGATTGCCAGTGATGATGCCGCCATGTTTTTTGCCTTCCGGAGAAAGCTGGACAAGGAAACCTTGTACGTTGCGATCAATCGTGGGGAAGATTCGTGCACATGGCGTCCCCCGGTGGACGAGCAGCATTCGATTGAGCAAATATTCTGTGCCTCAGGAGAGCCTGACAAAATTGAAATTCAACGCGACAACGACGGTGTGATGGTCCTACTGCCAGCGCTCGAGGCCGCGGTATTCATTCAACGATCTCGATTGGAGAAGTAGGCTTTGTCAGAATACCTGAGCCGAACGCGCTAGCGTCGGGCAAAACCTGCACATCGAATCTAAACGCCCGAGGCTAGCGCCTACGGCTCACATGACGGCGTCATTGAGGTTTTCTGACAAAGCCGTCTTGCAGAGAAGAGTGCGTATTAACGAATCGCGCTCTGCTCGGCAGGCGCTACGGCTCCGGCACGCGCTTGTGGGGTCTGTTTGCTGAGCGTTGCCCCCACGATGAACCAACCATCGTCGTCGCTGCGGACCAGCGTTCCTGCTGGCCCTAAATAACGGCGGACCATCTCAAACGAAGGTAACTTCTGACCATCAATCTTTTGTTCACGCAAAATACCCTCGTATTCGTCCTCCTCCTGCGTGAGCATACGATTGAGCAACCGACCCAACAAGGTTTCCGACTCCGGCATTTTTCCCTGCCGCAACAGTTCATAGGTTGGCCGGTAGGCTTCATCGGTACGCAGGAAAAAACGGAAACTGGCCGAGTCGGGCATCAAGTGCGACATGGCCACCTCGACCTCTCGATAATCTCCAGCACTCGCAAGCGACTGGTGTGCCTGCTTTTGCTTAATCACCGACTTCAAAAAATCGATACGCGAGGCAATCATCAGATGCCCATCGAAGACAGACACGGCGGAGGAAGGAATAACGGGATCTCCACCACCTCGATTCCCATCACCTTCGGCAGCTTGCGAGTCGAATGCAGGAATTGAAATATCGAGTTCGAGTTCTTCATCATCCGACTCAATAATTTCCCAGATCACCGTGCCTTCAAACTCAGTTTGACTCGAGCATGGATCGTGTTCCATAAACTTTTCAACGGTTTTGGTGATCGCCTCGACATCGGTGACTTCGATCATGAAAAGGAACCGCTCGCTCTTGGTCGTGATGGGCACTTCGTAGTCGGTTAACAAGGTGATGCGCTGGCCCAGATTGGCGATAAAGTCCTTGCGCATGTCAATTCGGGGACCATAGGGGTCGTCGAGCAGTCCCTTCAATACTGCGGCAAACGCTTCTTCCTGCCCGACATAGGCGTCGAACAGGGTATCGATGTGCTCAAAAGCATTTTGGACGTTGAGATTAAAAGTGCGATAAGTGGCCAACTTGCGTGGTACCCATGGTTGGAGTGCCAACTTGCCGCTGTTGGGAAACTCCATCATCCTCATAGCCAGCCGATATTTGTCCTTCACGCCAGGAATGGGTGGGGCGTACACAGCCGTGCGATGCAAAAGTTCATAGGAGCCGAAAGCGGAGACGTTCAGATAGCCGCCAAGTCCTTGGATGGCATCGAACCCTTGCTCCGTGAGTATTTTCAAAAAATCCTTGCCATGCCGCTTTTTGCCCGAATGGTCCAGCGATCGTAGGGACCGCGCGTAGCCAAAGGGATCGAGAAACCAGCGAAGTTCCGGCTTTAACTGGCCCACCCCTTTTTGACAACGGCGCATCGTTTCCTGATAGGGCTTGGCATCAAGCAGCCGATTGCCTGCCTGATCTCCAAACCGTTGAAGCATTTCCTCGATTTCAACACGGCTATCACTCGCGCAAAGCATGTTGTCCTTGACAAAGAACACCGCCTCGCGGGCGATGCCATTCTCTCGCTGCGGAGGAATGTCGTAGGAGGTAAGCGTCGTGCCAGATGCTTTGGTTTCGGATCGCTTCGCTCCCCGTTTTTTCAACTCACGGTCAACCTGATTGAGCAACTGGCGGGTTTGATCTTGGTGATCGGTAATGTCGACGGTTAGCAGCAATGCGGCCCGCTCGTCGGGTCGCTCGGCGAGGGCCAGTCCAATTTCACCCCCGGCGATATTTTTCAGGTCGCCCAATTCCAGCCCCAGCTTTTTCCTCATGCTGTTAAACTTTCGTTGCAGTTGACGCTTCATGTCCTCGACAAAGGGGCGCATCGCATCGTCCTGAATCAACTGTCCAAGTTGTGTTTGCTGCCAATTCGCGCTGAGAGAATTGATGTCGTCGACGGAAAGAAAACCACGCGTCGAGTAAGGCATCAGCGCATCACTCGACACGACCGCCAGGGCGGGCATCGCGCTGAGCAGGCCGGTGATCGTGGTAACAAGGGTACCGAGAAGGTATGTACGAATAGCCAAAATCGCAATCCTGCCTGTGAGGCCCAAAGAAGGGCGGCCTGGAGACGGTCGAGTAAGCGAGGGGGACTTTAGTGGTTTATCGGCCGCATGGCAATGTAAATAAGCCACGCTAGCAAGCAATGCGTAGAGCTTACCCAATAAAATCAACATATCCCAGCCGCATAACAGGAAATTTGGTAAGCTGGGGGGGGGAATGCGATGCTAATGGAAGGCGAGATTCTAGGCTTTGTCATGACAAAAAATTGGGGTTCTCTGCATCAGCCGCTTGGGCGCTAACCCCGGTTTTTTCCGATCAACCGTGGCTAGCGCCAAAACGGCTAACCCCAAAATTAAGATATTTCCGCACCAGAAGTGTTTTTTACCGCCGCTTCTGCAAATGAAAAATATCGTTACAATGGGCTAGGATTGTGAATTGCTTGCACCGTTGGGCAGATTACTCCCACCCTTGAAACATCCACTAATAGAGGAGATCCATGGCGATTACTGCGGCAGCACTGCGCGATCTGCACCGAATTCATCGTCAGTTGGCTGATCTGCGCGAGCGGCAAGCACGAGGCCCTCGGCAAATCAAAGCGCGCGAGGCCAATCTGGCGAAGTTCGCCGAACAACAGGCCACGGCCGAAAAGGTTGTAAAGCAGACACGTCTCGCCTCCGACCAGAAGCAACTCGATCTGAAATCGAACGAGGGACGAGTTGCCGATTGGAAAACGCAGCTTAACAGTTGCAGCAGCAACAAGGAGTACCAAACGCTACGAGAGCAAATTGCCGCGGCAGAGATGGCTGGTAGCGTGCTCGCGGACGAAATACTCGAATCGCTGGATAAAATCGATCGGTTAGAACAGGCAGCTGGCGAAGCCGCAGAGTTGCATCGTTCGGCAAAGAGTGATTTGGATGCGTTTCGAGATTCCGTGGCTCAAGATTCGGAAGGCATCCGTAGCGACATCGGGCGATTGGAATCGGAGCTTGCCGGTGCAGAATCCGAATTGCCGGCAGACTTCAAAGCCGATTATCTGCGGGTGATTCGGAGTAAGGGAGCCGACGGTATGGCGGAAGTTGAAGACCAAGTCTGCCAAGGCTGCGGTCAGCAGATTACGCTGAACAGGCAAAATGACCTCCTTTTATCCAAACCCGTGTTTTGCACCTCGTGCGGGTGCTTGCTCTACGTAGGTGAGACTTGATTTAAAGTAATTAGCTTTTAGTAATTAGCTTTTAGCAGTTAGCTTTTAGCCGGAAGTATCAAGCAAGTTGATTCGATCCCGGCGCAACGAGATTCTGGCTAACCGCTAAAAGCTAAAAGCTCTTTCCACCTAACTTCAAAGTACGAGATTTTTGCTATGACTGATCGCATACCGATGACCCGTGTCGGGTATAACAAGCTCAAGGGTGAGCTCAAAGAGATGCGCGATGAGAAGATGCCTGAGATCGAGCAGCGTATTGCGGATGCACGTGCAGAAGGCGATTTGAAAGAAAACGCCGAGTATCATGGAGCACGCGAAAGCCAGGGGATGCTGCAGGCGAAGATCAACATGCTGAGCGATAAGCTCTCGCGAGCCGATATCATCGACACCTCGGCATTGCCTAAGGATCAGGTGGTTTTTGGTGCGACGATTCTTGTGAAAGATCTGGAATTCGACGACGATGAAGAATTTACATTAGTCGGAGCGGGCGAAGAGGACTACGACGCAGGAAAAATCTTGGTCACCAGTCCGCTTGCGCAAGGGTTGATTGGCAAAAAGGTGGGCGAGATCGCCGAAATAGAAGTGCCAGCGGGTACGAACCGGTTTGAGATTCTGGAAATTCGTTTCGAGGAATAAGAGAACCACGAATGAACACTAGTAGACACGAATAAGAAACTTAAATTCGTGTTGATTTGAGTTCATTCGTGGTTTTCTTTTTTGAGCGAAGGCGACGCTCAACACAAGATGCACTCCCTGGCCCTCGACTTGATTATCGAGGGCCAGGTGCGCTACTTCACCCGGTTTCAGAAAACGTTTTAGAAGACGATATCATCGTCGTCTTTTTCCACTTCGTCATTCTCATCGACGATCAGGAAATCGACTTCGCCATCTTTGGCAAGGATCTTATCGCTGCCGAGACCGCCAAAGAGGATGTCGCTGCCCAAGCCGCCGTGCAGCGAATCATCGCCCTGGTCACCCAAGAGGATGTCGTTGCCCGAACCACCTCGGATTTGGTCGTTGCCACGACCACCGGAGATATAGTCATTGCCGCGACCGCCGAACAAGCGATCGTGACCTAAGGCTCCAAGTATCCAGTCGTTGCCTGCAGCGCCGACGACCAAATCATTGCCCGCTCCGCCGTCGAGATGATCGTCGCCACGGCCACCGTGGATCAGGTCATTACCCCGACCGCCAAGGATGCGATCGTTGCCGACCATGCCGAGCAGAATGTCGTTGCCAAGGCCACCATAGATCACGTCGTTGGCGCGAAACACGGCATCGACCGCTGAAGCAGAAATCTCAGCAACCGGCTCAGCATCGAGATCGATCTTGCGGAAGAGCGCATCGGCGTCTGGCAGTCCGTCGCGCTCGATGACGCCCGTAACGTCGGGTTCTTCATTCGGATCGCCGGGAGTGCTGTCCAGACCACCGTTGGTGGGATCACCTACGATCAGGTCATCTCCAGATCCACCGCTGAGCCGATCACTTCCACGACCTCCAAGGATATAATCGTGTCCACGACCGCCACGGATAGCATCCTCGCCGTTTCCGCCGAGAATGATGTCGCTCCCTTGGTTTCCGGTCACCTTGTCATTGCCGTTGCCAGCGAGCAGGATGTCGTTCCCTTCGCCGCCGGCGATCAGGTCGTCGCCCGTATTGACGTTGGAGTACCTTCTCGCATAGTCGACCAATCCATTGTAGTCGTCGGGGACTTGATTGGTGGCGTCGCCAAAGACCCAGTCGTTGCCAGCGCCACCGCCGAGACGATCGTTGCCGCTGCCGCCGGCAATCGCATCATCTCCCAGTCCACCACGGATGATGTCGTTTCCACGGCCTCCGAGCAGCGCATCGTTGCCATGGCCGCCGTAGATAACGCCGTTTCCACCGCCGCCCAGGATGCCATCATGTCCTCGGCCGCCGCCGAGCTTGTCGTTTCCGGCACCACCGATGATCAGGTCATTTCCAAATCCACCGCCGATTCGGTCATTCCCTTCTCCGCCATCGACTTTATCGTTTCCACTGCCGGTTTGGACGCTGTCGTCGCCTTCACCCGCACGGACATGCGTCCACTGAAAAACGCTCGGAGCGATTCGCACGCTGTCATTTCCTCCCATGGCATTGATAGAAATGCCGTCGATATCGTCGCTATTAAACAGACGCTCGTCGTCGACGAACGCGCTGATGCGATCGGCCTCTTCGGTACCATTGGCAACGACCACGGCGATCGGTGGATCAATCGGTTCAACCGGCAACGGATCCATGACCATGAAGTCGGCAGCGAGCAGTGTGCGATTTTCGAGCGATTCGATACGCATGCTCCGTCCAAGGTGCCTCTTCTGCGCTTTCTTCTTCGAGTTTTTCTTTCTTCTTCGTAATCTAGCCATTTCAAACTCTCCGTTTCATTGTCAAAGCCCCTGGAAAAGCCCCCAGACGTTTGTTTGAGGCAACTGTTTCAGCGCGCACTCCGAGCGGAATGCAACGCGCCGAGCCTTTTGCATTGGCGCGCAACCTCAGCGCAATGGAAAAATGTGTAAGAGAAGCTCTGTTCCCTTGTTAGCACAATTCCGTGCTAAAAAAGCGTTGCGCCCTTGCAAAAAAACAGCCGCCCCCGGCTTGGCCTATACAAACTCCAGCGCAATTTGTTGCAACCCATGTTGAGGGCGCCAACCTATCGCCGCTGAGTCTGACCCGTGCCCCCCGGCACTATTAGGCCCATGAAACACCCTGAAATAAGGTGCTTTTGCTAATGATTGCCTGACCAACCATTTAAGAGCCCGGAACATAGAACCCCTGAAGCTTGCTCCGGTTTCGGTTCAGTCTAACAGAAAAATCAATTATGTCAATTTTAATGTCAAAAATTTTGTGCCCTACTGCACGGTGAATTACAAAGTTGCGACGAGTCATTTCAGCCCCCGGCTTTGCCGGGGGGTTGCGTAACGAGGAAGTATCGCCACGGTTTTCTCCAACATAAGGCGAGCGGCAGGTGAATATTTACCAAGCACTAGGTAGGCGGCAGGATAAAAATACCAGCACGCAGCGCAAGCAAGTGGGTCTAGCACACACTCGCTTGCGCGTCGTGCTAGTATTCTGGTAAATTTTCAATTGCCGCTCGCCTAAAAGCACCACGAGATTCTTCCCCCCCGGCAAAGCCGGGGGCTGAAATTCCGACTTTACCGTTGATGGATTGGCACCAAGAGCCACGAAATGGGTTATAATCGATATGGATGCTTCATGGCACGTTCCGGGAGATACACTCATGGCTGCCCGATATTTCAGTTTCACGCTGACCTTACTCCTCGTTTCATCGATCGCTGAGTGCAGCTTCGCCCAGCGATCTGGAACGCGGTCCACAACGGATTCTCCTGATAGTTCGTTAAACCAGCCGAGCAGCGCGAGTTCCTTGTCGGGCGGGCAACAATCCTCTTTGGGCGGACGTAGCACCACCACAGGACAGCAGTCGTCTGTTAGGCCTCGCACCGGACCCCAGAGCAGGCAATTGCAAGAACAAGGATTTGTCGGTCGTAGTGCCGAAGATGTTCAGGAGACATTCCGCAATCTCAATGGCCGTCAGCGGCGTCGGGCGACGTTCAACATGATCGTTGAGAACCTGAATGAAATGCGCGAATCGCGAAAGCGAAGACGCGAGCAAAGGACCTCACCTCCCAAGGTGCGAGTGAACCTGCGTCCGACATTCGATTTTCCGCGCAGGTCGGATGTCGAGGTTGCTGCCGGTGTGCAGACGCGTCTCGACAAGGTCATGCGCGAGCGGGGCGTCACCATGCCACAAGTGGAACTTGCCGAGCGCACCGCTACACTGCGCGGCACCGTTCGCACGGAGCACGACAAAGCGCTGGTTGAGAAATTGGTCTCCATCGAACCGGGCGTGTCGCAGGTAGAGAACCGGCTGGTGGTCGCGGAGTAGCGGGTGGTACGTTTGTTAAAGCATTTCAGCCCCCGGCTTTGCCGGGGGGTTATAATGTCGCCTTTGGGAAAATGCTCCTCTTGATAGAGAGGTGGACCGTTACGCGACCCCCCGGCAAAGCCGAGGGCTGAAATTAGGATTTGGCCATTAATCTTTGCGCGGCTTCTCTATTTTATTGCCGCAGGCAAGTTTTGCGCATTTGCGGAAGAATCCGATTGTCGCTGTACCAATGCGTATGCCGATAAGTAAAGCGAGCGGCTGATGAGAATTTACCAATCTTAACCCGACGCGTAAGCGAGGGAATTACCCCGTTACTCTCAGTCCCTCGCTTACGCATCGGGTTATCAAGGTAAGTTCTTAACTGCCGCTCGCCTAAATTCGGACTTGCTGCGCTATGGCCCTACTGAGTCGCCTTTACATTTTTGTGCCTGCGGTGTTGATCGCCGCGATGGCGCTGAAGGGTTCTAGCGGCATAGCAAGCCAGACCGAAGAAGTACACCCACTTGTGCTTGGCCCGATCAACCAATCCGCCGATTGCTATTGCAACAGTCAATCGCCCGAGTGGCAGTTGATGCCCGAGGGCCTGATCTATCGTCAGTATTTGTCTGGTGTGAAAGAGTCGCGGTTCCGTGGAGTTTGGCACAATGATGCCGGTGGCGGCGACATTTTGGATGTCTCGCTCGGCGGGCAAGTCGGCCTGCTCCGCTATGGTTCAACCCGCAACGGTCGCCCCATCGGCTGGCAATTGGGCCTTGAAGGGGCGGGGCAAGCCCGACTCGATTTGGATGAGAACGCCGACGTCGACGCCGTTGATTTTCGCTTTGGCATCCCGGTCACTTGGGGAGACGAGATCTCGCAAATGAAATTTGCGTACTATCATCTCAGCTCGCACTTGGCCGACGAGTTTCTGCTAAAGAATCCCGGTTTCCCACGGGTGAATTACAGCCGCAATGTCTTGGTGTTAGGTTACTCGATCTATCCGGCCGAACTGTGGCGAGTTTATGCCGAGATTGGCTATGGCGTGGACACCGATGTTTCTGAACCATGGGAAACACAATTCGGCATCGAATACGCCCCTAGCGGTGCTACCGGCATGCGCGGCGCACCGTTTGCCGCGGCCAGCGGGCACCTGCGTGAAGAGGTCGACTACGGCGGCAACGTCGTTTTCCAAGCAGGTTGGGCATGGCGCCGCTCGCCCTCAAGTGGAATGTTCCGTACCGGCGTTGAGTATTTCAACGGCAAGAGCGATCAGTTTTCGTTTTTTAACCAAAGCGAACAGAAAGTCGGCTTTGGACTGTGGTACGACTATTGAAGTTGTAAGACTTCAGGTAACCGTAAGCGTTCTGTGAACAGCGTCCCAAAATTGCGCGCTATCCTAATAGAGGTGAACCATTCCCTTTATTCCAGGAACGAGCACAATGTCCAATCGAAACAAATCCCAAGAGTCCCACTGGCGTGGCCTACTGAAACAGCAGTCCTCAAGCGGCTTGAGCATCGCGGCGTTTTGCCACCAGAACTCGATTACACAAACCAGCTATTATGCCTGGCAGCGTAAGTTCCGTGAGCAGCAAGCCTCCCCAGAGCAGGGGAGCCGTTCGACCAAGTCTCTTAAAACCAGTCGTAACGCCGTCCAGGGCACCCAACTGGTGCCTGTGCGGATCGAGGGGACGACACCTGCGTCCACGCTGCGTATTCACTTGCCGCAGCAGGGAGTCTTTGTGGATGTGCCTCACGGCACCGATTGTGAGACAGTGAAGGACGTATTGCAGGCGTTGCGTGAGGTGGCGTCATGTTGATTGTGCCATCCCAAATAAAAGTCTTCGCCGCGTTGGCTCCCACGGACATGCGTAAAAGTTTTTGTGGATTAATCGGTATCGTCGAAAAGGAGCTTGGCAAACAGATTGAAGACGGAGATCTTTTCTTGTTTTTCAACCGACGCCACACACGCACACGCACACGCACACACACACACGCACACGCACACGCACACACCGATACCAATATCGATACACATG